>NZ_AP018178.1:2624790-3696275 GCF_002368195.1 Calothrix sp. NIES-2100
GGTGGTGGTGGTGTGAGTACTTCTAATACTTCTGCGGCTGTAGAATAGCGATCGCGAAAGTGATAACTCACCATTTTGTTTAAAATATCAGCGAGGCGATCGCTAACTTTTGCCCAATTCCGCCAAATTACTTCGCCATTGGTGGGATCTTTTGGGAGTTGGTGTGGCTGTATCCCTGTCAAAGCATAAATTCCCAACATCCCCACAGCATGAACATCGCTACATAATTTTGGCTGTCCGGTTGCTTGTTCGCTGGGCATATAGCCAGGTGTACCTATAGGAACTGTAGCACTGGTTTGTTCTTGGGCATTCACTGCCATAATTTCTTTCACTGCACCAAAGTCAATCAGCATAATCTTGCCATCTTGACGACGACGCATGATGTTTTGAGGTTTGATATCGCGGTGAATGATATTTTGCTGATGAACTACGGCGAGAATTTCTAAAATTTCCTCTAATAGCTGAGTTACTTCATCCTCACTCAACCGCTTACCTGGCGAGATTTCTTTACCCAAATCTTCGCCATCAACAAATTCTTGGACTAAATAAAATTCGCCATTCTCTTCAAAGTGGGCAAAGAGTTTGGGGATTTGGTTGTGGAGGTTGCCTAATCGGTATAATGTTTCTGCTTCGCTATTAAATAACCGTCTGGCTACTTGTAAAACGGCTGGATTAAGGTTGTTTGATTTCAGGTGTTTGACAACGCAAAAGGGATGGTTGGGTAAATCCAAATCTTGTGCTAAATAGGTGTCTCCAAATCCACCACTTCCTAAGAGTCGGATGATTTTGTAGCGCTTTCGGAGAACTACACCAATAAACATTAGGTTTATCTGAAAAGAGAATGAATTGTATTAATTCTCCCAGATGTTTCGGTAATGAGGCAAGTTATGTAAAATTTTGCTGTTTTTTCTCACGCAGAGGCGCAAAGGCGCAAAGAAGAATGAAAAAAGATAAGTAAATACACCACGCTGTAGGGGCACGGCACTAGTAAAATTATTGTATGTACCAGAAGATTGTCGATGCCGTGCCCCTACTACGACTTCTGTGTTTAACAATTTTCGTAATTAATCCGATGCTGTAATTTGCGATCGCCTAATTTTAATTCAGGGTTTTTTGCTTTAGGCTTGCTCTATTTAAATTAATCAGTAATATTTTGCTAATAGTGGGTCTATCTGCGCGCACTTTTTCCATTATTTATATAATACTCTGTCAACTATTTAAAAGTCAATAGTTCCATCTTCAGAAACAATAATTTGAGTTGGGGGGCAATGTTTGGTTACCCTGCCTTCAGCCGCTGAGGCGCAAAGAAGAATGGAAGAGTAAATTAAGTACACGGGTGAGGGCACAACATTGTTGTGCCCCTACGATGATCTATAGTTCATCGAGTTGCAATCTGCTGTAAGTTTGTGATGCGTTAAATTCAACAATAGTCTGCGGTTCAAAATGCAATCAATTAATGCCATGCTGTAATTTGCGATCGCCTAAATTTCAATCACCATTCTTGGCAACGGACTCTTTGCTCATGTCGGGCAAACTTTGTCTGTCCATCGAGGCTAAAACCACTCAATATTTTGACTTAATTAATAATACTTTTGGGTTGGTGGGTATATATGCGCGCACCTTTTCCATTATATATATACTACCCTGTCAACTAGGGAAAAGTCAATAGTCCCATCTTCAGAGACAATGGTTAAAGTCTGATTTTCGCAAATTTTTTCTGCCGAAAAATCATACTTAAGTCCGTATGTCAAGAGAAAAACAGACAAAATGGGTAAAAAAGGGGTAGTGAAAAGTAAGAAAAAAGTAAGAAACGGATTTTTTGTGAAAGGCTAGAAAGTAGATATAGAGAGGAAGATAGATGGTACGACCGCGCAAGGCGTTTGCTCAGCATTGGCTCAAAAGTGAAAAGGCTCTGGACGCAATTGTGAAGGCGGCGGAGTGTCAGCAGAGCGATCGCGTTCTGGAGATTGGACCAGGTACAGGGATTCTGACTCGTCGTTTATTACCTTTGGTACAATCTTTGGTGGCGGTGGAAATTGACCGCGATTTATGTGATTTATTAGCAAAGCAACTGGGTAAAAAAGAAAATTTTCTGCTGCTGCAAGGGGATTTTTTAACTTTGGATTTACAATCGCAGTTGGGAGGATTTCCTAATTTTCAAAATCAAAATAAAGTAGTTGCGAATATCCCCTATAACATCACAGGACCGATAATCGAAAAACTCTTGGGTACGATTGCCAATCCTAATCCGAAACCCTATGATTCAATCGTGTTATTAGTGCAGAAAGAAGTAGCAGAAAGGTTATATGCAAAACCAGGTTCTAAAACTTTTGGCGCGTTGAGTGTCAGGGTGCAATATCTAGCAGCATGTGAGTTAATTTGTACAGTGCCCGCAAGTGCATTTCACCCAGCACCAAAAGTAGATTCAGCAGTAGTTAGGTTACGTCCAAGAACAATAGAAACCCCAGCAATTGACCCCCGTAAATTTGAGAATTTGATCAAGTTGGGGTTTGGGGCGAAGCGGAAAATGTTACGAAATAATTTACAACCAGTAGTAGAACGCGATCGCCTGACTCACTTACTGGAACAATTAAAGATAAATCCCCAGGTACGCGCTGAAGACCTCAGCGTCTCGCAATGGGTAACTTTAGCTAATCAACTAGAAACTATGAAGTCTGAAAGCTAAAATTTTCATCCTTCATCCTTCATCCTTCATCCTTTAAAAAATGCGTTCCTACACCCTCATTGCCCCTGCTAAAATCAACTTGTATCTGGAAATCATCGGCGATCGCCCCGATGGATTTCACGAGTTAGCGATGATACTGCAAAGCATCGACTTGGCTGATCAAATTGGTGTGCGTTCCCTCAGCACAGATACGATTCGCGTCCACAGCAAGCACCCCCAAGTACCGACAGATAAAACTAATCTGGCGTACCGGGCGGCTGAATTGATGGTGAAAGAATTTCCGGAGACCTTTGCTAAATATGGTGGTGTAGAAATTACCATCGACAAGCATATACCTGTAGCAGCTGGGTTGGCGGGTGGTTCGACAAACGCCGCAGCTGTGTTGGTGGGGATAGATTTACTTTGGAATCTGGGACTGACTCAGACAGAATTAGAAGAATTAGGTGCGGTTCTCGGTTCAGATGTACCGTTTTGTATCGCTGGGGGAACAGTAATTGCGACAGGGAGAGGTGAGCAACTTTCCCCACTGCCGAATTTAGACAATATATATATAGTATTGGCGAAGTATCGCAGCTTGGAAGTTTCTACCGCTTGGGCATACAAAACTTATCGCCAGCAGTTTGGTAATACATATATTAAGGATACCGCTGACTTAATCGCTCGTGCGAATGCAGTGCATTCCGGTCCGATAGTCAAAGCGATCGCCAATCAAGATGCAGCAGACATCGCTCAAAAATTGCATAATGATTTAGAGCGCGTCGTCTTACCAGAGTATCCCCAAGTTCTCCAACTGCGAGAATTGTTTGCAGCACAAGCTGGGGTTCTTGGAACCATGATGTCTGGTTCAGGCCCTTCAGTGTTTGCTTTAGTGGAGTCGCAACCACAAGCAGAAGTTGTGAAGCAACAAATTCGCGCCGCCATCCCCGACGAAGATTTAGAATTATTTGTGACGCGGACAACTTCACATGGAATAAAAATTGCGTCGTCGGTTTAAGGATGGTGAAGAAGATAAGACAGACGCAGTGACACCTCATTTAAGCAAAGGATATTTTTCTTCTCGCCAACTGAAGTCGTTTAATTAAAACTATTCACTTTTGTTTGCGTCGCTGTGTCTGTTTTTATTGGTAAATCCAAAATCTAAAATCTAAAATCTAAAATTGTATGACCGATCCAAATTCCCTTCCTCAACCAGAGACTTCAGCAGAAGTACAAACCAGTCCAGTACGCTGTGTCAGTGGCGCGATCGTTTCTGGAGGATTAGGATATGCACTATATTCGCTGATGATTGCGATCGCCACAAATTTTGCTAGCAAACCTATACACTCCGATAACCAATTAGTGATTCGGCTAACTTCCGCCGTTCGTACCTTAGTAGTCGGCTTATTCGCCTTGGGTGCGGGAATATTTGGTTTAGTGGCTGTGGGTTTATTGGCTTTAGCAGTCCAGTTGTTAGTGCAAAAGTTGAAAAAGAGTCCTGAGTCCTAAACTTGGAGATGCAGCGCCAAACTCCAAATATACAAGGGTGCGTCAGTTTGAATAAATTCTGGGGATTTCCAGATTTTATCGGACTGACGCATTTTATTGCACATACGTTAATTGATCTGGTTTGTCACTACACCAATGGAATATCCCACAGTAGCTAAAGGATAGGTTTAACCTAGGATTAATGGTCAAAGTAAAAAGTAGCCTAACCCCTACCCTGTTAATGGTTCTATTCGTTGTAAAGTACTTATTTAAGTATTTCAGGGTGTTGGTTATGGCAGACAATAAAGATTTAATTGGAGCTATTAAAGATTTAAGAAGAACGATCATCTCTTGTTCTTTAATCATTAGCGGAATTTTATTTGCAGGGATTGGTCTTTTATCTCTCAGCTTTACCAAAACTTCTTTAGATTTTATGGATTATGGATTTCGCTACTTTTTTGTCTTTTTAGGTGTTTTTCTGATTTTTAAATCCAGTAATAATTTGTAAAAATTAACAACCTCTCTAGCGGTGACGGCAAGTACATGAGGTACATAAATTAATCATATAGCTCTTGTGGTGCGGGTCGGAAAGCCCGCTATAGATATACCTCACTTACATGAAATCCGCTGTCACAAAAAATTTGTCTGCGTAGGTGGGAACAATTTAACTCAACAGACAAACTCCTAGAAATAGGGAAATTATTGTTCCTACCTACCGCCATCTACTGAAAATGACTCTGATCCACAAAAAGCACACAAATTCTTGGTTAAAGGCGGCGCTTGTAGCTGTCATGGTTTCACTACCAACAGCTTGCACGATACAATCAAATCGTATCAATAATATTAATGCATCTCTACCCAAAGCTGAAGCGCAAGAAAGCGATCGCCCTCATCCAATTTATGCAGATGTCCAAGCTTTGGTAAATTTCGGTCCGCGAGTCGCTGGTACACCAGTCATGGAAAAAGCTAGCGCCTATCTCATCGAACGCTATCGTCAAGCTGGTTATGTTGCTCAAGTTCAAACTTTTAATTATGAAAAATTTTTAGACTTAGGTTCCAACCTGATTGTTAATGGTACAACTATTGAAGGTAAGGCACTCAAGGGGTCAATTAACGCAAAGCTTTCTGCACCATTAGTAGCAGTTCCCAATTTTGGCGAACCTAACGACTTTGCGAAAGTGAGAGTGAAAGGCGCGATCGCTATTGTGCGGCGTGGTAAAATCCGCTTTTCCCAAAAAGCCAAGAATGCTGCTGCTGCTGGCGCTATTGGTTTGGTGATAGTCAACAACAAACCGGGGAATTTAACTGGTGCTGAGTTGGCTGAGAAAGTTACAATTCCCGTCCTAGGAATTTCCGGCGATCGCGGTCATCCTTTACTTGTGCAAACTGCAAAAGTTAATGTTAGCCTGAATGTCAATGCACAACAGCAAGTTGTTACCGGACGGAATGTCATTGCTCATCTACCAGGGGTGAATCAGCCAAAATTGATACTGGGTGGACACTATGACTCAGTTGAAAGTTCCCCAGGCGCAAACGATAACGCTTCCGGGACAGCAGTTGTACTGAGAATCGCCAGTAATTTAGCAAACACAAATCTCGCCCATCAAGTTTGGTTTGTCGCCTTCGATGGGGAAGAAGACGGGTTATATGGATCGCAGGCTTTTGTCGAGACAGCTAAACCAGAGTTCCTTGCCGGTTTGAAAGGCATGTTGAATTTTGATATGGTAGGGGTGAACAACCAGCTATTGATTGGTGGAACATCTTCATTAACTGCGATCGCCCAAACTGTAGACTCAGATATCAAACCCTTGGGTTCCTATGGCTATGGTGGTAGCGATCATGCATCGTTTGCTAACAAAAATGTGCCCATCCTGTTTTTCTTCCGGGGTGATGAACCTAATTATCACAGCGAGAACGATAAAACTGTAGATCCAAAACTGCTGGATGAAGCTTCTCAAGTAGGATTAGGTATCGTTAAGCAATTACTGCAAGGTGAATAATATTGTGGCGTGAGATTTTACCGAGATTTAGGGAATTCCAAAAAATAAATTATTCCGCTTAAAGTTGTTAACCGTTGAGTGTTAACTGTGAACAGTCAACAATCACTTCGGGAATATTTTTTTACTTGGAAGTCCCTTATATCAATTGAAAAATGTAGGACGGGGTTTCCCCGCCCCTACGGTTTTAAATTCTCCGCGTCACCATGTCCCCGCGTCTCCCTGTCATCCTTCCAACTGTCCCAATTGCGCAATAATATCTCGGTTAACTTTGAGATAACCAGAATCAATGTGCGTAAAATGGGAACTCAATTTTGGATATGCTTGAGGTAGAGCGTGAAAGGGAATAGATGGGTACAAATGGTGAACTGCATGTAATGGCATATTCCACATCAAAAATCGCACAGGCCAGATTGTGAAGGTGATGCGGGTATTCGTCAGCAAATTAGCGTTAAGAGAACAACCTGTATGTTCTCCCAGTAAAATAAAACGCAGTAGCGGTTGACCAACAATTAGTGGTAGCAGCCAATAAAGTACAAACCAAGGTTGACTAAATGCAATTGAAAATGCGATCGCACTTGCATACACAGCTAATTGTAATCGAGTCGAACGAATCACCTCAGCCCGTGCTGTCTCTGGGATAAATGCACAATCATCTAGTTGACCAATTGCAGCGCGATAATGTCCTTGTATTTTATCAAGCCACCAGGGTAAACCGCTCAGTACTAAAAAATATTCACCCAGGTTGTGCGGTGTCAGATCGGTCAGTTCTGGATCTTTACCAGGAACGCGAGTATAACGGTGATGCCATTTGTGGTAACGACGATAAAAAGTGCTGTTGTAAAATGAGAGTACACCAGCCAACCAAGCCACAACATCATTCAAGCGATTATTCGCAAAAGCAGTTCGGTGTCCAGCTTCGTGCATAGGTGCAAACATACAAGCTAGACTAAAGCCATAGATAACCAACGCAGGTATTGCTACTAGCCAATTACCAAAATTAGTCGCCCACACATAGCCACTACATCCCATCACTATTAAATGTCCGGCTAATTGCACCAGTCCTTTCCAATTAGAGCGATCGTTTAAAATGCTTAATTCTTCAACACTGAGAATTTGCTGGGGATTATCATACCCATCCGGTTTAGCATGTAATAAACCAGTTTCAGTAATGGTATCACTTGTCATAGTTAAAACTCCACATCATCTTTGAGTTCTTAGGCATAGCTCTCAGTCGTGAATTTCTAGCAGAGGGTTAGCAGGCTCTACAATTAAGTAATTTCCAGATACCCCGTTATAATTTAGTGCAACATTTACTAACTGGGTGTAAAAAATTGTAGGGAAATATTGCCCAGTATGTAGTTGCAGATGACACAAATCGCTTCATAAAATTTGCTGAGGCTGAAGATAAGGCGATCGCTTTATTGGATCGAGGAATCCGCCCTTGGTGCGAACTTATCGCCCATCATTGACAAATGACAAATGACAAATGACAGTCCTCTCCTGTCGGAGACGCTGCGCGAACGCCAGTTATGTTTAATTGCACCGCCCTACTTATTTATAATTAGTCTGAATCTGGAAAACTTTACTGTGAGATAGTAGCAAATATATATTTACATTCTCTTGACGACGTTTATTATGCAGCTTAATGGTTCACAGCGCCAACAGTTTCACAAAGCACTGATGAGTGCCTTCCCAAGTCGTACAGACTTAGCTATAATGGTTCGTTTCACACTTGATGAAAATTTAGATGCGATCGCCGGCGGTGATAACCTCTCTAAAGCTGTGTTTGACCTCATTAACTGGGCTGAATCCCGAGGATATCTTGAGAAGTTGATCGATAGTGCTGTTGAGCAAAATCCTCTTAATAAAGAGCTACAAGACTTTGTCGAACAGTTTCTTCCTCAGTCCGACCCGATATCAACAACCTCTGCTACTTCTGGAACTAGTACACCTGCTAGTTCTTCTTCTACAACTAGTGGTGGATTAACTGCTAGCAAGCGTCGCCGATTAGAGCAAGAAACAAAATCACTAGAACAACAATATGATCTGGAGAGCACAAAATTAAGTAGGCTGCGCCAAGACTACTCTGTTGAAACAGATACAGCTACAAAGTTTAAATTAGAACAACAAATTCAGGAAACCGAAACAGAACTGAAACGATTGGATCAGCAGCTTGAGGAAATCGAGCAAAAGCTTTTGTAGCTTTCAGGCAAAGTTTAAATATTAAATTTAATGAGCAATTATTGCTGTTACCACAAACAGCATAAAGCCGTCCGAGAAGTACGGGGTTTTCAACCAAAATTTTCGATAAATGACAAATGACCAAAAACAACAACACCCAAGCTACGACTTGCTTAGTGATTTCCTCTGCTTTCTCATGACACACGGGGCTACAATCTACAACTAGTAATTACATTCTCGCAATGTAATTAATATTTAGTTGTATTACCCCCTCTTTACCACAATGAGGAAATATTAGCTTTCGAGTTGGGTGTTGTTGTTAGTTGACGAGACAGACTATCTAACAGCGTTTTTTACCTCTTTAACTAACGTGGACTCTATCTACTTGGCTGTTTTATCTGCCAGGGAAGCTTTGTAGCTTCAATTATTAAAATAACACTATTAAATTGTGATGGTTCATATTGAAACCAAACTTTACTCGTTTGATAATTTACACATCAATAATTGCAACAATTACTTTACATCTTGTCTGATTGGATAATTGTAGAGACTGTATTCGATAGCAAGTGCGTAGAAAAGTAGCCGCTTGTCGTAGACATCGTAAAAGCAAAAGCTGACAACAAGCGTATTGCTTGAAATCTAGTTTGATAGTTGATTAATGCTGGCTAAAAAATCCCAAAAACAACAACACCCAAGCTACGACTTGCTTAGTGATTTCCTCTGCTTTCTCTTTCAAACGGGGCTACGCTGAATAACTACATCCTCGCAATGTAATTAACTATCAGTTGTATAACCCCCTCTTTACCACATTGAGGAAATATTAGCTTTCGAGTTGGGTGTTGTTGTTAGTTGACGAGACAGACTATCTAACAGCGTTTTTTACCTCTTTAACGAACGTGTACTCTGTCTACCTACTTGGCTGTTTTATTAGCCAGTGAAGCTCTGTAGCTTCAATTATTAAAATAGCACTATTAAGTTATCATGGCTAATACTTGAAACCAAACTTTACTTGTTTGATAATTTACACTCAATAATTGCAACAATTACTTTACATCTTGTCTAATCACATAAATGACCAATGACCAAAAACAACAACACCCAAGCTACGACTTGCTTAGTGATTTCCTCTGCTTTCTCTTTCAAACGGGGCTACGCTGAATAACTACATCCTCGCAATGTAATTAACTATCAGTTGTATGACCCCCTCTTTACCACAATGAGGAAATATTAGCTTTCGAGTTGGGTGTTGTTGTTAGTTGACGAGACAGACTATCTAACAGCGTTTTTTACCTCTTTAACGAACGTGTACTCTGTCTACCTAGTTGGCTGTTTTATTAGCCAGTGAAGCTTTGTAGCTTCAATTATTAAAGTAACACGATTAAATTATCATGGCTAACACTTGATACTAAACTTTACCAGTTTGCAAATATAGACTCAGTAATTGCAACAATTTCTTAAACAAAAGAGCGTCAATTTTCATTTGTTATTTCTCCCTTGTCTCCCCAAACCCTTCTAGTTACCAAACGTAACAGTAATTATCTGGAAAAAGGCGATCGCGGTTTGTAGTAAAAAATAGCAGAACAAATGTTCTAATAAGAATAATAAGCACTTTTAATTAAAGTTGTGATGGAGTGGTGGATGAGGTCATTAGCTCAAAATATAATTGTAGGGATAATTCTCACAGCCTCTTGGATAACTCCAGCATTGGCGCAGCAAGATTTACTTACCCGTGCAGAAGTTTACAAGTTGCTCAATCAAGTGCAATTGCTGCTGAAAGATAAACCAGCGCGCAATGCAAAAAAGTCAGATGTGTTGGTTCCTCAAGATGCACTTCAGACAAAAACGCGATCGCGTGCGGAATTATTATTTAATGAAGGTTCTCTGGCAAAGATTGGTTCTAGTGCTACCTTTCTATTTAAGCCAGGACTACGTCGCTATGAATTACCTAACGGCGTTTACAAAGCAGAAACTATTTTTGAACTGAGAAATGGTACAGCTTTAATCCTGACGCCATCTGGGAGTACGGGAACGACAATCGAAACCCCCCAAAGCCGCATCAATATAATAGCAGCCGCACCACCTCCTGGTTCAAACATATTACCCCCAAATCTGGCAAGTGGGGCTGTAGCTGTGACTCATAACGGTGCTACTAATAGTACCCAAGTTTTTAATTTAACTAATCTGCCAGTTACAGTCACCAATCTCAACGGTACACAAACCCAAACTTTACAAGCAGGTCAAACAGTCACAGTCACCAACGGCGTAATCAGTCCAGTAAAAAACTTTGACTTGCAGAAATTTTACCAAACCAGCCAACTAGCTGCGGGCTTAGGGCCTGGACAAGAAGCAATAGTAGCTCAAGAAGCTCCCAATGTACAGGTAATTCTTAATAAAGTCAGAAAAGAAACCTTAGCAGGATTAGAGACGCAAAAAGTCTGGATAGAAGGATTGTGTAATGTCAATTCCCGTGGTGGAGCCAGCACACTCTCAACTAACTGTATCACCACTAACGATGACCCACTCAGGAGATTTGAAGACGATCGCAATATTGTAACTCCCCCGCCAAGAAGAGATGATACAGGTGGTCAAACTGGAGGAGACACAGGTACTCAAACAGGTGGTCAAACTGGAGGAGACACAGGTACTCAAACAGGTGGTCAAACCGGAGGAGACACAGGTACTCAAACAGGTGGTCAAACCGGAGGAGACACAGGTACTCAAACAGGTGGTCAAACTGGTGGTACAGTGCCAATACGTTAAAAAGCGATCGCCTGCACAACCAAACTGAAATTATTTTAAATTTTCAATTTTGAATTAACCATGCGTACTTTTGAGATTGCGTTTTGTTCATTAGCTACCTTACTGACTTGGGACATTCATCATAGTGCGATCGCTAATCCCATTTCCCAACCAGCAGATTCTCCACAACCAAAACCAGAAAATACAATTGTAGTCCAAGTACCCGTAGTTCCCGGTGACCCGAATAATCCCGCAGACTTTCCTGCAAATGACTCCAATCAACAAACAGATCCACAAGATGTTAAAGACGAATTAGGCGAGATTGAAATCATCACCCCTCGTCAACAACAACCACCACCTCGCCGTCAGCCTAATGTGCAACTATTACTGCGTTCCTCAGCCTTTACCAGTTCTAACATTACAGGTTTTGAAGCATTTCAACCCAGTGATACAGTATTTATCAATAGTGCTACCCTACTAGCAACACCCAAACTAGGAGAAGATACCCGCTTAGTAGCTGCTGCGAGTGGTGGTTTAGTAAGATATGCCGACCAAGGAGACTTTAATTATAACTACCTCAACTTTAATGTCGGCATACAGCAACGAATTGCCACCGGCATGTATGGTCAACTAGGATGGGTTCAGGAGAGACTGTACAGAGATGGTAGTGGCGATCGCTTATTATTAGATGACTCAGTTCGCTTCACCGTTGGGCGACAAGACCAATTAGACAATCGCCTGAGACTAGATTCATTTTACGAACTGCGCGCCAGCTTTGCCACACCCAGCGACCAAAATCGCGTCGCCAACACCTTAGGGGCGCGTTTACGCTATGATATTACACCCCAACTCCAAGGTGCATTAGACTATCGCTTAAGTTTAAGAGATTTCACCCAACAAGAAAGATTTGATACGCAAAATCAAATCGGCTTAGAAGCAATTTATAGCATTAATCCAGATTTTTTTATTAGTGGTTCAGCATCCTACCTTTTCGGTTCTTCATCTGATGCAACCGTGGATTTAGACAACTTTTCTGTAGGTGTAAATATTGGATTCAATGTACCTTTATTTTAATAAAAAACTCCACCCACAAAGGGTTGGGGTATTAGACTAGATCCTTTCAAAAACTGACTTTTGACACGCGTTCGCGTTGGCGGAGCCTCTCGCAGAGAAGCGTCCCGCAGGGAAGCGCAATAAATGCAGGCAAGGCAATAAGCTCACCTGCATTTAAGTAAGTCGGCGGGAATAAACCAAACTATGTTGCGCAATGTAAACATGCTTGAAACCCTTACCAATGACCAATGACAAATGACAGACCTCGCCAGTTGTCTTTAATTGCGCCGACCTACTTACTATGCTCATATTTGCACTCTCTAGAGCAAATGTAAGTTATTAAAAATAATTGCAAGTATTTAAATAGATAGCATATTGTCTGCTGGAGAGCCTGATATTAATGAATCTTGCCGCCAGGGGATAATGTAATTACTAGAAGCGCGAACAAAACCTTGGTAATTTTGATACTCTACCATAAACCACAAGCCATTATTTTTGGCGCCAACATTAAAAACTTGAGCATTACCAGGTGTGTATAGTACTTTATTTTTAACAACAGTATTAGCGGGAATACTTGTTAAAATAGGATACTCAGTCCCAACGCCACTACGACAATTGAGGTCTGTTAATGTCTTAAATGTTGGTGCATTGATAATTTCCCAAACTTCAATATCATTAACTCCAGATTTTTGTTGCATCTCTTCTGTTGTCAGCGAATAAACTGCTAAAAATGAAAATGATTTTTGGAAAACTTCTGCACCTACCTGTTGAATAGAATCAAAAGTAGAAGGAACGGGAATATTTGCTGTTGATTTAGGAAAAATAAGATACTCTACCCCAAATGGTAGACCTTTGATAATTCGGCTTTTATCTAAATTCCAAGGATTTTCGCCTAATGCTTCAATAGTTTTGATTGAACCTTCACCAATTAAATTGGCAGGGCCGACATCAGCGCAGATAGCAAAAACCTCTTGATTACGCCAACGAATTAATGCTAAATCACCTAGTAATTCCTTCAATTTATATGGCATATCGCATATAGAAGTAAAATTCGACGGTAAAACAAAGTAAGGGATAGTTTCCGCATTAACATAATTAGATTCTCCAGTCCATTTGGGTTTGATTAACGAAGTTCCTAATTGACCATATTGCGGATCAATAATCTTAGCGCGAGGTGAACCATCCGCATTTGCATCCATATCACATTTGATATAGATAGCATTATTATCTAGTAATTTTATGACTGATTCTTTCGGTTTATATGGGTGGTTTACAGTTTTTCCTGTTAGGATGTAATCGTCAAGAAAATTTGACCAGAAGCTTGCCATATTTTTTACTCCAAATATTAAGACCCCGTCCTTAAGGACGGGGACTATTTAATCAGATTATCTCACTACCCCATCTGTTATTAATAAGCAAATGGAGTGACGAGAAATTTTCATATCTTGTTGTACTCTATTTTTTTATGTTTGCCAATCAAAATGTTTGATTGCGCAAAGCTGTGTCAGTTGTCAGTAGGGGCGGGTTTATGCGCGATCATCCTTAATCAATGAGGATATCTGTAAACCCGCCCGTAGAGTTGTTTTTTTGAAATCTGGTCTAATACCCCATCCCTGTCTTGAAAAGTTAAGATCTAAGAAAGCCCAATCACTAGACGCGAGGCGACACGCCACTCTCCAAGGGTGGGGATACTCATTTAATTGACAATAACAGCAGAAATAGGAGTAGTTGCTGCTTTTAACTTCTTACCCCGCCACACCTTATAATATAAAATTGGCACAGCCGACCGCGATAATATTAAAGATGCCACTTCCCCAGCCATTAAAGAAATAGCTAATCCCTGAAAAATTGGGTCAGTCAAAATAATTGCTGAACCGACTATCACCGCCGCCGCTGTTAGCAACATCGGACGAAACCGCACAGCGCCAGCATCAATTACTGCCTCTTCTAAAGGTATTCCTTCCTTCAGTCGCAATTCAATAAAATCTACTAAAATAATCGAGTTACGCACCACAATTCCCGCGCCCGCAATAAAGCCAATCATCGAGGTTGCACTGAAAAATGCTCCCATTAACCAATGGGCTGGCATAATTCCTACTAGGGAAAAGGGAATTGCTGCCATAATTACTAAAGGGGTAATAAAAGATTGAAACCAACCGACAACAAGGGCATAAATTAACACCAATACCACAGCAAAAGCTATACCCAAATCGCGGAATACTTCAAAAGTAACGTGCCATTCACCATCCCATTTAATACCAAATTTTTCTGTAGTTGGTGGCTGTTCAGTAAAGTAGGTAGCAATGTTATAGCCTTTAGTATGGGAGAGTTTGTCAATTTGAGATTGTACGTTGAGCATGGCATAAACTGCACTCTCAACTTTACCTGCGACATCAGCAGTTACATACACTACAGGCTTTAAATTTTTGTGATAAATACTGTGGTCTGCTGTTGTGGTTTCAGTTTGAATTAAGTCACTTACAGAGACTGAATTGCCATTTAGTCCCTTCATTTTTAAGGATTTAAGGTCTGCTAAACTGGTACGATTTGCCTGATTTAACCGCAAATTAATGGCTACATCTTCGCGGGAATTGGCATCATGTAGCAAACCCACATTTTGACCAGACAAAGCAATTTGTAAAACTGGCGAAATTTGCGCCGGACTAATACCATTGAGGGTAGCTTTTTCTCTGTCAATTACTAAATGGTATTCTGTTTGTGGTGATTCCATGTACCAATCCACATCCACAATATCGCCAGTATTGTGGTAAATTTGGCGGATTTGTCGCGCTAGTTCAATTTGTTTTTCATAATCTGCACCGTATACCTCAGTTACCAAAGTTTGTAAAACTGGCGGCCCTGGGGGTATTTCCGCCACCTGCACACGGGCGTTATACTGATCAGCGATTTGCTTTAACTTAGGGCGGATAGCTTTAGCAATATCATGGCTTTGGCGTTTGCGATCGCCCTTCGGTAAAAAGTTCACCTGCATATCTGCGATATTCGCACCAGAACGTAAAAAGTAATGTCGCACCAAGCCATTAAAATTGTAAGGTGACGCAGCGCCAACATAACTTTGGTAGTTGATGACTTCTGGTACTGTGGTCAAATATTGCCCCATTTCTCGCGTTACCCTAGCCGTCTGTTCTAGAGTTGTCCCCTCTGGCATATTTAGGACAATTTGCAATTCGCTTTTATTGTCGTATGGCAACATTTTGAGAATTACTAAGCGAAATCCAGCTAATCCCAAAGCTGCAATTAATAACGCCAGTGTCCCAGCAATAAAAGCATTCCCCCATTGACGACGCGCAATTAATGGCCCCATAAACCGCCGATAAAGACGACTGAGAAAGTCTTCCTGCTCATGTCCGTGGTTGTGAGTATTATAATTGCCAAAAAATCGCATCGTTGCCCAAGGGACAACAATAAACGCCACCAAAGCTGAGAAAATCATGGCGGCGGAGGCTCCTAAAGGAATTGGGCGCATATAAGGCCCCATCAACCCCCCAACGAATGCCATTGGCAGAATCGCCGCAATTACGGTTAAAGTCGCCAAAATTGTCGGATTACCCACCTCGTCTACAGCTTCTAGGACAATTTTTTGTAGCGTCTTTTGGCGGTTCCGTGATAACTGAAGTCGAGTTTTGTTTTCGGGAAGTTGCAAATGGCGACCAACATTTTCTACAACCACGATCGCATCATCAACTAAAATCCCAATGGAGAAAATTAGCGCAAAGAATGTTACACGGTTAAGGGTAAAGCCGTAGAATACAAAGCTGGCAAGAGTTAGCGCTAAGGTTACAGGGATCGATACCGCTACCACCATCGCCTCTTTCTTACCCAGTGCAAACCACATAAGCACAGTAACGGAAATGACAGCTATACCCATGTGGACTAACAACTCGTTAGAACGTTCCGCCGCAGTTTCCCCATAATCCCGCGTGACTGTTAGCTGTACATAGTTGGGGATGTAATTATGCTGAATTTCCTTTAACTTGTGCAATACATGATGAGAAACTTGAATTGCATTTGCTCCTGGACGTTTAGCGATCGCAATTGTCACTGCATCCGCTTCACCCTGTTTCTTCCCTTGTCCAAAAAATACATAACTAGCTGGTTCTTCTGCACCATCGCTAACACTAGCTACATCCCGCAAATACACAGGTTGATTATTCGCAACACTAACAACTAAATTTTGTGCATCTTCCGTCGAGCGAATAAAGCTTTGAGTTCTAATTAATAATGATTGATTATTTTGACTCAAAGCACCGCTTGCTAGTTCGGTATTTTGTAACTGTAATGCTTGGGAAATATCTAAGGGAGTCAAACCAAAGGCATTTAAACGTACTGGGTCAATTTCGATGCGTAACTGTCGTTTTTGACCACCAATAATTGTGGTTTCCGATACATTTGGAACCTGCTTTATTTGCTCATCTAATTGCGCTGCAATTTGGCGTAAATCAGTAGCATTAGCTTGATTACTCCACAAAGTTAGAGTCAGAATCGGCACATCATCAATGGCGCGAGATTTAATTAAAGGCTGAGAAACACCAGCGGGAATTTTATCGAAGTTAGCATAGAGTTTGTTGTACAGTTGGACAATAGCATCTTCGCTTTTTTGCCCTACATAAAACCTGACTATGGCAACAGATGAACCAGGGCGAGAGGTAGAATAAACATATTCTACACCAGGTAATTCTTTAATTAACTTCTCCATTGGGAAGGTAACACGCTGTTCTACCTCTTTCGCAGTCGCACCTGGCATTTGTACAAATACATCTGCCATTGGGACTGTAATTTGTGGTTCTTCTTCACGGGGTAAAATTATTGTTGCCCCAATGCCCAATAATAAGGAAACTAAAATAATTAGGGGAGTTAATTTAGAGGCGATAAATTTTTTGGCTAGTTTCCCAACAAAGCCAAGTTTGGATTGATTTTGTAGTTTTGGTTCTGAACTTTTACCGTTCATAGGATATGCAGTTTTGTAAGATGAGGAAGAGAAAACGAACCGCCAGGAACGCCAAGGAAGAGATTTCAAGAGAGTTCTTAGCTGAGAATTTGTAGCCCACACTCTTACATTCCTCTCTGCGCCTCTGTCTTGAAAAGTTCTGATCGGAGGAAGCCTCCGCTCAGACTTTTCGCTGCGCCTCTGCGTGAGACAATTCACTTTATTTATTAGCGACAACCTGCTGTCCATCGCGCAGTTCTTTAACATTGCTAGTAATAATGCGATCGCCTGTTTCTAACCCGGAGACAATTTCTAGTTTGTTATTTTGCACTTTCCCGGTTTTCACCCAGCGTAATTGAGCAGTATTATTAGCAGCAATTACATAAACTCCTTCTAATTGACCCCGCTTAAAAACAGCACTCTGGGGAATCATCATCACTACACGACTTTCACGCGGTAGTTCTAAGCGTCCAAACATTCCTGGCATTAATTTATAGGAATTATCTAGAGCGACTTTTACAGTAAAACTACGTGAATTTAAGTTAGCAGAAGGTACAATTTGCCGCACATGACCACTGATGGAACGGTTCACAGTATCTAGCTGTACTGTCACTTCATCCCCCAACCTCACCAAGGAAATCAAGGATTCTGGGACTGCGACACTTAAACGTAGTCGATTAGTGCTTTCTAATGTAACTATCGGCTGTCCTGGCCCTGCGATCGCACCCACTGCTGTATGTTTCTTGGTAATCACGCCTGCAAAGGGTGCGGTGACAGTGCCATAGTTTAAGTTAGCGAGGGTTTGCTGTTGTCCGGCCTTGGCTTGTTGGACTTGGGAACGTGCTTGTTCTACCCCGCCTTGGGCTTGTTGAACTTGGGAACTGGCTTGTTGTACCCCTGCTTTGGCGCGATCGATTCCCCGGTTGGCTTGATCGATACCTGCTTTGGCTTGTTTGATTCTGGCTTGAATTAATGCGACTTGTGTATTCGCCTGATCCAACTGTGACTGACTAACTGCACCATCTTTTTGCAGCATTGTCATGCGGCGTTGATTTAATTGGGCATCAGCTAATTGTGCTTGGGCTTCTTGTAGTTGGGCTTCGGCTTGTTGTTGTCCCGCCTCGGCTTGATTTAACTGTGCTTCTGCCTGGGTTTTACTAGCCATTGCTTGCGTTTGCGCCGCCGCCGCCACTGTGACACCAGCTTGGGCTTGGGCGATGGCTGCTAATGCCTGATTTCCTTGGGCTTGAATATCTTTAACATCGATAATAGCCAGCACTTGACCAGCTTTGACTGTATCACCTTCTGCCACTGGGAGACTTTTAATTTGTCCTTGAATACGGCTGGTAGTGGTGACAGTTTCCACAGATTCGATAGTACCAGTGAGACTGCTGCCACCAGGTATAGATTCTTGGGTAGCCGTTGTAGTTTCCACCTCTAGAGGTTGGAGATTAGCCGTTGTAGCTTCCGTTGATTCAGACGCATGACGAAATAACCAGAACCAAGCCACACCCCCAAATGCGATTGCAAAAACACTAATCAAGGCAATCATCCGCAGCCGCTTGGGTTTTTTGGGTTGTAGTTCTGGGGCTGGTTCTGCGGTAGAGTCTTTAATAGTTGGTTCCAAGTTGACGGACGATTGATCGTTAAACATAAGATTGATTCTGCTCTCCCATTAATTCAGCATCAAATAGCTAGGGATTGTTTCCTCGTTGCAGAGGATAGCCTAACTGTTGCCATGTCATGATGCCGCCTTGTAAGTTGTAAACCTTACTGTAGCCTTGCTCTATTAACCAACGCGCTGTAGCTAAACTGCGGTGTCCTGACAGGCAAGTAACCACTATTAGTTGATCTTGAGGAATCTCCTTCAGGATACTGCTTTGACTGAGGTAACGTGCTCCGGGAATATGCCCAAGAACGTACTCCATCCAACTGCGCGCATCAATAATTACGAATTGTGCTTGTCGAGATTGCAGTTGTCTAGCGCTTAAGCCAAAAGGTTGGGTTTGATTTTGTTGATTATCGTTGAGAGTACGTTTCATGGGAATTTTAGATTTTAGATTTTTGCTTGGGAGTGATTCTCTTGCGCCTTTTTCACGCACAGGCGCACAGAGAATGAGGATTGATTTAAACTCGACCCATAACCGAGAAAGATTTGATAAATGGCCCTGCCATACGGGGGTCTTTAATCATGGCGAGATAATCTCCCACACGGAATTGCAGCTTGCGTGACATATAAGCCATGCTCAAACCCATCATGTTTAAGCCTTTAGCTACCCACTGTTGCCAATGATCCTTGTCGGCGCGGAGATCCCAGTTGAGTTTTTGCCCATTGTAGATATCTGCATAAACGGCTTTGCCATCCACAATGGTGAGTACACCTCTCGGTTCTGGCTCATTTTCAAAACCATAACCAATTACGGAATTGAAATGAATTTGTTTGAGCGCATCTGCTAACTCAGGTTCTTGATTCCACTTCTCTGCGTAAGCTTGCATCCATTCTTGAGAAAATAATTCTGTCATGTTTTTAACTCCAAGGTTTTAGGGATTGGGGACTGGGTAATGGGGACAAATACCAAATGACAAATGACCAATCTGGCTACTTATTGACCCAAATCAGTAAAACTAAGCTGCCAAGTAGCAACAGCCAAGAAAAAATTCGTCGGATGCGGCAAGGTATCACAAATCACCTCATATATTGCGGAAAAGTTGTTTGCACATAGCTAAAAGTTCGGTATCGATCACGCGGTAGTAGCGCCAAGAACCTTCTCGACGACAGGTCAATACGCCTGCGTCTTTCATCAGTTGCAGGTGTCTAGAGACGTTTCCTTGTTTCAGACCAGTGCGATCGCATATTTCTTGTACAGTCTGCTCTTGATTACATAATGCCCCTAAAATTTGCAATCTTGTGGGTTCTGCAAGAACTTTAAAGCGGCGTGCTAGGAGTTCTAATTCATTGGGGTTGAGTGCAATTTCCATACATCTTTAATAAAGATTATTCCCATAAATTGTGACGATGATTCAACCTCTGTAAAACTCTTCGAGAAATTACCAGATGAACCGTTGTGATACACAAAGCAATTACACCCATAAATAAATGAAGTTTGCCCCATTCAAATTGTAATAAGCTGAACAACCAATTAAGACTACCTACACTTTTTGTTGTCGGGGCAAACCACAATATAAAACCTGTCAATAATGTCAAACTCCAGCAAGTAATTAGTGCTAAAACATCTACTAAGTGAAAGTAAATTTCTAGCCTAATATTGCGTTCATCGCTGTTCATCAGCTTACCTCTGGTGTCTTCTCCATCCAGCCCAAACTGGTATACCATCGTCAGAACGTAAATTCAGAATTTGGTTGTCTTTTTTAATTTGGGCAGCAATGATTGTCGGCTGTCCAGCAAAGGTAATTCTTGAACCTTTAACTTCAATATTGTCTTGAAGCTTGATTTGGATGTTTTGTTGGTTGATGTACCATGCTGGCCCCAAATGCACTGGAATCGCTTCAGTTGCAGTTTTGACCTTTAAATGTAATCCACCAGACATCCCTCTAGGCGAAGAGACGTTATCTATGGCAATTACTTCCCCAGTTATGGTTTCTACAGTTTTCGAGTCATACATTCGTTGGTATGAAGTAGCTCTAGAAGTACATCCTCCTGTACCTGATTGAGCTAGTACAACTGGTACTGAAAGTAAACTCAAAATAGAAATCGTTGCAATTGTTGGGACTATCTTTTTCATCTTTATTTCTCCTATTTCTGGTAAATTAATTTTTTCTATCCAGATTTTGCAGAGAAAAATTTGGGTTTAAAGTGAGAATTATTAGCGGTGCGTTGATACGCAACAACACACCATACAAACAACAAATGACAAATGACTAATGACTAATGACTAATGACTATTTCATTTCCACAGGTTGAGGCTTTTCTAAAAATTCCAAATCTTCGACCGGTTGTACCAGGTTTAAACCCATGAGATTTAATCCCCAATGCTCGAACCAAGGAACTGCTAAACCCCAACGCATTTTAGCTAAGAAAAATTTCTCAAAAGCAGTCTTAGCCCAACTTACCCAAAGCCCTTCTTTCGCTATTGCTCGTCGCCTTTGTTTAGTAATTGGATCGGGTAAAACTTGGTCTGCTAAAAATGCAATTCCTGTGTCTCCAAAATCTGCTAAACAAAGCGCTTCTAAAGTTGGAGCTACCAAAGGAGCAGAAATTACCTTTAGTTGCACAGCAATATTATGAGCTACAGCTACCCCCATTGCTTCAGTCATTTGACCTGTCTTAGGTACACCGATGGGAATGGGAGTTTGTTCTGGTGGTTTGAGTTGAGTAATCACCCCGACACTATATATTGAGGGAAACTGAGGATGTTGGTATGTTGGCAGTACGGGCATAAACCCTTTTTGGTCGGTTAAAGAAGGCGCTTCTCGTAAAAAACGCGGCCCCCGAAAAGGTGGAAGCAGCATACTGTAGGCAAAGGGTAGAGAACGACCATCTGCTAAGTAAATTGTCTCTGGCCCAACATAGCTAATAGCTGTATTCTCCAGTACTGTAATTTCTTTTTGTTTGAGTAATTTTGTCACCAACTCCGCAGAATTTGCCATCCCACCAATTCCCAAATGTCCAATATAGGGTTCTGGTGTAATGAAAGTAATGGGGGCCTGATTGCGTAACCCATATCGCCGTAATAGCCAATCTGTAAGTAATGCAAATTCGTAAGCTGGTCCAAAACAACTCGCTCCAGGTAAGGCTCCTACTACTATCGGCCCTGGTTTTTTGAGAAACTGTTTCCAGCATTGGGCAGCTTTAAGTGCATGAGGTGGATTACACACAGACTGCACATATCCCTGATCCATTCCGGGGATTGCGTCTAATGCTAATTCTGCACCTGTAGCAATCACCGCGTAGTCATAAGGAATTACAGTTTCATTTACAACGATTTGCTGCAACTCTGGCTGAATTTGGCTAACTCCTCCTAATATCCAATCTATTCCTCGATTTACTAACAGATTTTCTACATCTAATTGAATACTCTTAAGTTCTTTAAGATTCAACCCTACCCAAGGCAGAGAAGGAATAAAAGTGAACTTAGGGGTATTAGAAATCAGTGTAATTTGATGTTCTTTTGGCAAGAGTCGTCGCAGTTCGTAGGTAACGGGTAATCCCCCAATTCCAGCACCAATCACCACAATTCGAGCCATAAAATTCCCCCCGGTAACTATTTAATACAGCCAGAGTCAACCAGCTCCTCATACTAGTTACGAGGTTCACCTACTGATACCGCTTTGTAGCAGTATGCGACTGACATCCCACAGCAGTTTTACCTCATAACTCTCATTTCATGATATAACTATATAGTAATACAAGACTTTGGTAAACTAAACCGATAAAAATCTTTACGGGGGATGAGGGAGAAATAACTAATGACTGTTGACCGCGCCAATTTTAGATTTTAGATTTTAGATTATTTCGGTTCATGCACAGCCGTGGGTGGAACAAATCCAAAATCGTCAATTTAAAATCCCCAAGTAGGGGCGGGTTCACAAATATCCTCATTCATTCACAAACATCCAACTAAACCCGCCCCTACCTTTATGGGTGCAGTCAATCCAAAATCGTAAATCCAAAATCCAAAATTGATTGACTGTTGAGCCTTTGACTCTTCCAGAAGGTGCATTTTTATGTATACATCCTTGCTCCTGGCATTTAGCGTTGCACTTATCGCCATCTTTCTCAGATTCTACTTTCGCGAAGAAGAGATAGTAGTTGTTTTGACAAGTACTATTGCCGTAGTCAGTCTGTTTATCAGTTTTGTTTTCAGTCCTTTGGTCTTAAAAATTGTGATTTTAGTTACCTCTATGTGGGGATTGCGGTATTACTGCCGTCGCCGTTCATGTCAGGACGTAGAGTAGAAAGACCCACCAGCAAAGAATTTCAATTATCTTTTCGCAAAAAATATCGCCAAATACAATATATAACTATATAGTAGTATTAGCGAATAAGATATTGGCAAGAGAGATTATCGGAGTCAGCCATCATGTTATTTAGACAACTATTTGACCCAGAAACAAGTACATATACGTATTTAATTGCCGATCGCGCGACAAAATTTGCTGTCCTAGTTGATCCAGTATTAGAGCAGGTGGAACGAGATCGCAAATTGCTCAATGAACTGGGACTAACTCTAAAATACTGTCTAGAAACCCATATCCACGCCGACCATATTACAGGCACAGCCAAACTACGGGAGTTAACAGGTTGTCTGGGGATTGTGCCGGAAAATGCCCAAGTTGCCTGTGCAGACCGCTTGATTAAAGATAGAGAAATATTAGAGTTAGGGAGTGTGAAAATAGAAGCGATCGCAACTCCTGGTCATACCGACAGCCATAATGCCTATCTAGTTAATGGCACTCACTTATTAACTGGAGATGCGCTGCTGATTCGTGGCTGTGGAAGAACTGACTTCCAAGGTGGGAATGCACAAGCCATGTATGACTCAATAACGCAAAAATTGTTCACACTACCAGATGAAACCTTAGTTTATCCCGGTCATGATTATCGCGGACACACAGTTTCTACCATTAGTGAAGAGAAGCAATGGAACCCTCGGTTAGCCGGACGTAACCGCAGTGAATTTGTGCAATTGATGGCAAATCTCAACCTACCCCAACCCAACAAAATTATGGAAGCCGTCCCAGCCAACCAGCGCTGCGGTAGCGTTGCAGCTTAATTCAAATATAGAGAACTCAGTATAAAGGCGTAAAAAACCGAAGTATATAACGAACATAAATATACTTCAAAACCTCTTCACTTCTGCCCTCTGCCTTTTCATAACTACAAGGATAAAATTCGATGACTACTTCTGGTGTAAATAGATTGCAAACAGTGAGCGCCCAAACTCTCAAACAGCTGCTTGAACAAAAAGCTGTGACACTAATCGATGTTCGTGAACCAGCTGAGTATGCAGGCGAACATATCCCAGGCGCAACCCTAGTTTCCCTATCTAACTTTGACCTTCGCAAGATTCCTCAAGATGGTAGCATCGTTCTCTACTGTCGCTCAGGAAATCGCTCGACAATGGCAGCCCAAAAGCTGTTTACTGCTGAGTTTGCAACAGTAACTCATTTAGTCGGTGGTATTGGTGCATGGAAAGAAGCAGGTTTACCTACTACAATCAACCGCAAAGCCCCAATTAGCCTACTGCGACAAGTTCAGATGATTACAGGTTCCTCAGTAGTAATCGGTACATTACTAGGAGTATTTATTTCTCCCTGGTTCCTCCTTCTCAGTGGCGTAATGGGAGCAGGGTTAATCTATTCAGGCATCACAGACACTTGTATATTGGGGATGATGCTGGCGAAACTACCGTATAACCAGCGGAGTAGCGTATGACACTGTGGATTATTGGGCATCTACTAGCTGCTGGTATTGGGCTAAGCTTGGGCTTAATTGGCGGTGGTGGTTCAGTGCTGGCGCTGCCAATCTTAGTTTACGTCATGGGTGTACCGCCAAAATCTGCGATCGCTATGACTTTGGTAATTGTCGGTACAGTTAGTTTATTGGGACTGATTCCCCACTGGCGAGCCAAAAATATTAGCTTAAAAACTGCAATTATCTTCGGTTCCGCTACAATGTTGGGTGCATTTATCGGAGCCAAAATTGCCACACTCCCAATAGTTACCGAAAGCTTCCAAATGATGCTGTTTGCAGTCATGATGTTGCTAGCAGCAGTGTTTATGATTCGCCGTAGTTCTAAGCCTACCGCCGCAGATCCACAACTAGCATTTTATCCTCGACCAGTTTGTAAATATTGCTGGTTATGGTTAATGACTGAAGGCTTAGGAGTTGGAGTACTAACTGGGTTGGTGGGTGTAGGTGGTGGATTTGCCATCGTCCCAGCCTTGGTACTCTTAGGAAATGTACCCATGAAAAAAGCGATCGGTACATCACTGCTGATTATCGCATTTAATTCAGTTGCAGGTTTTTTGGGCTACCTGGGACAGGTTTCTCTCAATTGGAGTCTGATATTATCCTTTATTTTGGCTGCAAGTTTAGGAACAATTCCCGGTGCATACTTAGCTCAGTTTGTACCAGCCCAAAAACTTCAGAAAACCTTTGGTTATTTTCTTTTAGCAGTTGCAGCCTTGGTATTAGTGCAAAATCGCCAACATCCGCAATCATCTCAAATACCAAAACACAGTTTAGATCTAAGGATAGCCAAAAACTACCCAGGCGATCGCACTTGATTGTGAATAGATCCGCCACTGCTTTGAGAAGTCAGGCATCTAAAAGCAGCGAATTTTCACAAATCATCTAGGATTGCTGTATCATCTTTGAGCGATCGCCTCAACATAGCATATTTCCCTAAAAATTTCCGTAAAATATCTCTTTTACAAGTTATTTATTATACGTATATAATAAACATATACTTTTTTAATAGTAAGTGAAAAAAGTTATATGAAACTAGTTAAAAAATTTTTAGCAATATGTTTTCTCTTATTTGGTATTCCATTTTCTGTGGCGATGATGCTAGAAATTATTAATCCCAACACTACACCTAAAGACAAAAACGATGCTGTAGCAGCTTTAACTATTCTGACCGTTCCCTCAACAGTCTTAGGAGGCTGGTTGAGTTGGTCATTATTACAGCAGAAGCGAAAAGAACAAGCATTACTTGTGGCATCAGAACAAAAGCGTCTTGACTTAGTATTCTTAGAATTAATAGATAACAATGCCGGCAGCATAACAGTATTCCAACTAGCGCAAAGTTCGGAAATACCAATCCAGGAAGCTAAACAATATTTAGATGAAAAAGCCAAAGAACTCAATGCTACTTTTGAAGTGAACGAACAGGGCAATATTTTGTATCGATTTACTGTGTAAAAGTAAGCATCGCACCCCACCCCTTAATCCCCTCCCCGCAAGCGGGGAGGGGAGACAAAGCACAGCTTTGGCGGGGTGGGGTTCTTCGGGTTTAGTAAATAATTAAGCGGACATAATATCAGTTATTCTTCAGTTTGCAAACATAGTTTCTAAGAAACTGACTATTTCCGCCCAAGCAGAAGTAGCAGCAACCGCATCGTAGCGATAACCATCATCACGCATAAATGTATGCTCTGCTTCATACATCAGAACTTTGTGAGGGATATTTGCATTCTCTAGCGCTTTAATTATCGTTTGACGGTCGGGTTCTGGGATATGCGGGTCAAGAGTACCAAAAACCAAAAGCATCTGGCCTTTAATTTCACTCACCCGATGGATTGTATCAGCTATGCCCTGACCTAGCTTACCACTGGGGATGCCGGTCGGGTAGCAGCAGACAGAAGTTTTAATTTCCGATTGAAAAGCAGCGCGGAAAGCTAAATGTCCACCAATACAAAAGCCGAGAGTACCGATTTTACCAGGAGAAACGGAACTTTCTGTTTTGAGAAATTCAATTACCGCCCGACAATCAGCATCATAATCCGCGATCGCCGTTCGCCGTGCATCATCATTTCCCCGCATCCGCCCTAAATCATCTGGTTCAATCACCATCCCAATTGGCTCCAGGCGATGAAAAATTTCTGGTGCTGCTACTACATAGCCAAATCCTGCTAAGTAGTTAGCCAGACGAATGATTGCACCACCTAACTGATAAATATCACTGTAAAATACAATACCAGGGTAAACTCCGGCTGCTTTAGGCGCGGCTACATAGACACGCATTAAGCTGTCATTTACTCTTAACTCGACATTGCGCTTAGTAATTTGCACTTTTTTGTCTCCGGGTTAAAATTGAGAACAGCTTGCTGCCGTGATGCCAAAGAAGCATCCTTTGATTATTTCTCTTTTCCCCAGAACCAAAGAGTCATCGGGAAACAATTTTCAATGCTATAGGAGGCGCCCAATCAATATTTTGCTTCAGACTCCAAGACTGTTCGTGTAAATACTGGCTAAAAATTTCCGTATCAGTCCCAGTATTAAGCAGTACAGTTTCTATAGGCATCTGATGTATGACACTATGATAAAGTGCTTGACGTACTAAATAAGGAAATCCTCCTGTAAGTTCCATTAATACTTCTAGTTGAGATTCTGTAAGTTCCAGCCTGTGAAGCTTTGCTAAATCTTCCACCTGCAATCTGGTAAATGGGGGTAGGTCAATTGTTAACCCTAAATTAAAAGGATAGTTATGCTTATTTAAATTCTCATAAATCTGGGGAGAATTAACAATTATTAACCGCAGATTTTGCCAAATTAATATATCTCGATTTTCCTCATACCACGAAGAAAATAATGTCAGAACATCAGGGTAAATCTCAGGATATTCAAATAACTTATTAACTTCATCTACAGCCAAAATAACCGGGTGGGAAATTTCCGGTAATAAATAATTTTGAAAATAAATAGTACAGTTCATCAAAGCTCCCATTTCTTCATCCCAACATTCTTCTAGCTTTGACTCTATTCCTAACTGGTAGGTAACATTAGCACAGAACCAACGCAAGAATTTTTCTAATGAAGTGAAAACTTTGGTTTCAGCCCGATGTAAACTTAAACGGACAGTATGATAACTATGAGATCTGCCATAAGCCAAAATTCTTGACATGAGAGAAGTTTTTCCCATCTTCCGTGGCGCTTTGATGTGGATAAATGCATGAGGTTGCAAAATTTCTTGATAACATATCTGTTCTAAACCACGTTCAATATAAAAGCTAGAAGCCAGAGGAACTTGTCCTTGTGGAGGTTCTAAATCTAGCTTGTGTTGCTTTTGTATCTGCGGTAATTTAGTCTGAAAAAATGTCAATTCTAATCGTTGCTCTAGCACAGCACGGCAATTAGTTCGATTGACTTTTACCTCGAAAATCTCAGAAAGTAATTGCCATAATTTAGGAGCAACTATTTGTCTAATATAATTTTTAGAATAGTTATTTTCTCCAGCAATTTGTGCATAATTTTTTTTATATTCTGCCAGAGATGCAGACAGGATAGCTTTTTGAATAAAAGAGAGCGATTTTCCTGTTTTATTAAAAATTAATGCTTCTGTAGTTTCGAGAATTTGTTCTATGCTGCTCATTTATTTTCAAAACCAAAGATGTTTTATCTGCGAATTCTTTTAGCCATTACTTTTGTTGACTAGTTAAGCCAGTAACTTTAATCATAAAGAAGCTAATTCTAAGTCTGCACAGATAAAGTCAGCATTAAATAAATAAGCTAACTCTCAGGCAACACCCTGCAAAGAAATCTGGTTTAAATTCAGATACTGAAAATCTCTTTACTTCGCTATATAGCGTTTGAGAATTTCTTGGTAACTCATTGTTTTGACTAAATTTATACTAACAATAAACAAACTAGCACACACAATAAATCCGAAAAATTTAACAAATTATTTATATTTTTTCCTAACATAACTTAATTTTTTATCTCAAAACATATGAAGTTTATGCATTGACATAAACTCATAAATATGCATAATAATCATAATTAACTGACAAAAGGTAACTGCCTAGCTAATAGTCTTAGAAGAAAAGAAAACAGAGACATTATTTTGTCATCCGTCAGTAAACACTTGCAAGAGATTAAGACCACGCTGCGATGCAGTCGAAAGAAAGAAACGTATATTGGCGAATGAAAGCGCCCGAAATTTTCTGCTTCCGTCAGAAACGATAAAATATCACCCCTCAAGTTTTGAAAACGCAACAGCAAGTGATTACCAACTCGTGGTTTCAGCCGTCTTCGATTACCTTTAGGGGTTAACGGTGTCCGGAAAAAGTGAAAATCAAGCCCAATCTTGAGAATTTGCGTTCCTGCTCTAACTTCTCTATTTTCGCTCTTTTTCTTCCATACTGATGCATAAACACTACCATAAGTCATCTGTCAATAGAAGAATTCTGACAATCCTACCTAGGTAGTATGGTTACAACTTCAGAAAAAGGTAATCTTTTCAAGAGGTGTACCTAAGGGAATACAGTAATGGCAAACCCAGGACTCGCAAACACATCCTGTTTGACATCGGCGCGATCGCTTTAAATTGTCACCAATACTTAGGCAGTACTATCAAGACTAGTCAGTTGGCAAACAAGTCCAAATATCTAACGCAGAGATAAATATATGACATTTATGACCTTGTATTATTTCTGGCAAAAGTGTTTAAATAGACTAGCACATTAAGTAATAACATCAAGTTTATCCACAAAATTTCTGTCTACTGCTTGGATTTCCATTGCAAATGCAAATATGAAATTATTTAGTTTCATCAACAAGAAAAAAAAGGAAATAAACATGAATAAACAGGCAAACTCTGCACCTGCTGTAGATTTAGTAATCATCATTGATACTAGTGCGTCAATGAGAGATGAAGCACGGAATCTCAGTGATGCGGCTGCCAGTGCGATCGCCAAAGCTAAATCTAGTTGTCCTTCAGATTTAAGAGTAGTTTGGCTGGGTATAGAAAGTATTTGGAAAGGAACAAACTTCGACCAAACTATCAGAAATTATCTCACGCAAACAGCTAAAGTAGCGGAATCAAAACTCCGGGGAAGAAAAATCGGCACAGTAAAATCTGCCGGAGCGCAAGAAGATGGCGCGCGTGCCATTGAAGATATTTGTGAACACTTTAATTGGCGCGCAGGTGCAGCGAGAGGAATTTTTTATCTCGGTGATGAAGCACTCGAAGGTGGTGGAGATAAAACAGAGCAAAAAGATATTCAAGCCGCTGATTTAGCTATCCAAAAAGCCCAAAAAGCAGGAGTTACGGTTCACACCTATTTTGGCACTTCTAATAGCAAACATCAAGAAGGAATCAAAAGCGAATATGCGAGAATTGCGTCCTCAACAGGGGGGCAATTTTTTACAAATAAAGATGCTATCAGTGGTTTTAGTGCCGTCTTAGAAAAAGTTATCTGCGGTAGTCGGACACCTAACACAATCACCACACCTAAAACTATAAAACTCCAACCAGGGGCAGTTTATATTCAAGATTGTGTCACCAATCAATTAAGCAAACTCTATACCCTAGATTTAGTTACAGGAAAAGCTGCTTTTATTGGCGAGATAGTTACAGAAGTTTCTGATATTGCTTTTGTCGGTTCCCAACTATATGGACTCGACCGCGAAGGCGAAAAAACTCGATTAGTGAAAATTGACCTGAATTCAGGTAATGCTACTGTAATCGGAGATATAGGCTTTGCCGCCGCAGGTTTAGCATATAATCGCCAGCGTCAAGCCCTCTACGCCACAACAGCTAAACAACTAATTGCGATTAATCTCGACACAGGTAAAGGTACGCCAGCAGTAACAGTAGCAGATAAAGACTTCAACTGTGGCGAAGTTGCCTTTAATGCTGAAGGTAAAGCTTATATTACCTTGATTGGTTACGACAAGAAGAAGTTATTAGCCAGCACTAACTTGGATACAGGTGAAGTTAAAACTATTGGCGATATAGGTTTTGCTGATGTCGCCAGTATGGAATTTGTTGGTGATGTTCTCTATGGCGTAACCGGCAACTTTTTTAACTTAGGTAAAGACGGACAATTAATCCGCATTGATACTAAAACCGGCAAAGGCACATTAATTGCTACCACTGAACCAGTCGGGCGTTGGGCTGGTATCAGTCTTTATGAACCAGTTACAGCAGCAACAACAGTAATCACCTCAGAAGCACAATCCCAAAAAGCAAAAGTTCCCCAAGCAATTACAACTGCTAAAAAGGAAAGCATGAGTATTTTAACCATCGACACCAAAAACAATTGTTACGTTATTGATGCCAACCAAATGAACAATTTGCAACAAAATGTTGCTAGTTCATATGTGTTTGAAAAAGGTACTTACGACATCAGAATTACTGGTGGTCGCTATAGTTACGCTAAGACAAAAACCGAAGGTGAACCTTTCGTTTTACTTTGGATATATGGTGTCGATGGTCATACCTTCATCAACAAAAATACAGGGTTTGAGGTTGGTGCAACCTGGACAACTTTAAATGGCTATAATGATACCCTGAAGTTAGAAGTTAAAGAAAAAGCAGTTCTCAACGCCTTATTCTTTGATGTCAACAATGCTGAGAATAATGGTGCAATTAATCTGGCAATTAGCAGCAATAAGCCATTTTTTAACCCTCAGACATTAACAGTAGACAGCAAACGCAATTGTTATGTTCTAGATGAAAAATATCTTTCTAGTCTGAAACAATCTGGTGATAATTTTGTTGAATTAAATCCTGGTAATTATCGGCTCAAAATTCGTGAAGGAAATGCTAGCTATTGGTCAGAGAACAAGCAGTTCAATATCGAACCTTGGGCTTTAATCTGGCTCAAAGGTGGAAAAACTATTACCAAATTGACTGGAATTGAAGTTGAAGAAACTTGGCTGTCATTGAATGGATTGAAAGATGAAGTAGTTTTAGAAGTCAAAGAAAAAACTACGCTAACAGGTTTATTTATTGACACCTTCAAAGACGATAATGAAGGGCGAATTATTCTAGCGATAGAGGAAGTTAGTGTAACTGAACTGACTGAAAGATATCAAAAACAAGAAAAGACTTTTACAAGTGTAACAACCGAGACTGTCACGAATATTGAAGGTAATAGTGGAAATGTAAATCGGGAACCAATCGGTGTCAGTAGCTCGATGAACTTCAGCTTCAGCTTTAACGACGAAGAATTTAAGAAAAAATGGGAGCAGCAGTTACAGCAGATTAATGCATCTATTAAAGTCATCGATCAAGCTGATGTCACCCTGGAAGCTAAGTATTGGGATCAACTGGAACAGTGGCTTTTAAAGAACTACGAGAAGCACTTCAAAAACCTGTCCGTAGAAATCGCGAAAGTCAGATTTTCGATGGATGCTTATCAACAGCAGATGGAGTTTAATCTCAACCAGTATTTACAAGGTTGGTCTAGCTATTTAGACAAGCTGCTCGCAGATAAAATCAATGTCGAGATCACAACTAGAATTAACCAGCAAATTAACCAATACGTTGATCAAACTTTTGAGCAAAGAATCCGTAACAACGTTGGCTTAATTGTCAACAATATTGTTAATAAGCAGGAACTCAACCAGTATATTGACCGCCATGTCAATCAACAAATTGACCAAACTTTTGAACAAAGAATACGTAACAACGTAGGCTTAATTATCAACAACCTTGTCAACAAGCAGGAACTTAACCAGTATATTGACCAGCACGTCAATCAGCAAGTTGACCAAAGCTTCGAGCAAAAAGTACGTAATAACGTTAGCTTAATTATCAGCAACCTTGTCAATAAGCAAGAACTCAACCAGTATATTGACAGCCATGTCAATCAGCAAGTTGACCAAAGCTTCGAGCAAAAGATCCAAAATAACGTTGAATTAATCATCAACAGCATCGTCAATAAACAGGAACTCAACCAGTATATTGACAGCCACGTCAATCAGCAAGTTGACCAAACATTTGAGCAAAAGATTCAAAATAACGTCAACTTAATTACACAAAGTATTGTTGCTAACAATACGGAAATCAACAAGTACGTCAACCAGCAAATAGACCAAACCTTCGCCGACAAAATCACGAATAATGTTGAATTAATTGTCAACAGCATCGTCAATAAGCAGGAACTCAACCAGTATCTTGAGCAAACCTTCGAGCAGAAGATTCAAAATAACGTCAACTTAATTACACAAAGTATTGTTAGCGACAATACAGAAATCAACCAATACGTCAACCAGCAAATAGACCAAACCTTCGCCGACAAAATCGCCAATAATGTTGAATTAATTGTCAACAGCATCGTCAATAAACAGGAACTCAACCAGTATATTGACAGCCATATCAATCAGCAACTTGACCAAAGCTTCGAGCAGAAGATTCAAAATAACGTCAACTTAATTACCCAAAGTATTGTTAGCAACAATACGGAAATCAACCAATACGTCAACCAGCAAATAGACCAAACCTTTGCAGACAAAATCACCAATAATGTTGAATTAATTGTCAACAGCATCGTCAATAAACAGGAACTCAACCAGTATATTGACAGCCATGTCAATCAGCAACTTGACCAAACCTTCGAGCAGAAGATTCAAAATAACGTCAACTTAATTACGCAAAGTATTGTTGCTAACAATACAGAAATAAACCAATACCTCAACCAGCAAATAGACCAAATCTTCGGGGACAAAATCAGCAATAATGTTGAATTAATTGTCAACAACATTATCAAGAAGCAGGAACTCAACCAATACATTGACCAACATGTTGAGCAAAAATTAGACCAAAGTTTTGAACAAAAGATACGCAACAACATCAAACTAATTACTCAGAATCTCATCACGGAGAACACTGAGCTTAACCAGTACTTTAGCCAAGAAATAGACAACAGCTTTGAGCAAAAAATCCAAAATCACATTCAAGTGATTACCGAAAACATTATCAATGATAATGATGTCTTCAACAATTACGTTGACCACCGCTTACAGCAAACTGTCAACCACAATACTGATGTTAATAACAATATTGTCAACCTCGTTGCTAACAGTAATCAATTTACCACCAGGATTGAGAATATCCGCAACGAATGGAATGAGACATTTATCAGTTTAGTGACACAGCGAGTTGATGACCTGATTCATATCATCGGTGGTAGAGAAGCATTCATCAAATTAATTACTCAGAACGTCGTGAATAACAATACTGATATTAATCAGTACGTCAGCCAGCAAATTGACAATACCTACGAGCAAAAGGTAAAAAATTATGTCAAATTAATTACTCAGAACATTGTGAATAATAATGACGTATTAAATCAGTACGTCGATCAGCGCTTACACCACAATGTCACGAACAACAACGTGATCATTAACCAAATCTTTGATAACGAGCAAATCACCCAGAAGATTCAGGCTATCTTCAACGATAATTCTCAAATTCACCAAAAGATTGAAAATGTGGTGATCAATAGTACGGAAATTAACAACCGGATTCTCAATTTCGTTGTTAACAGTACGGAAATTAATAACAAGATTAACAACGTCTACAGAGACATTGACATCAAAATTGAGAATGTCCGCAATGAGTGGAATCAGTCATTCATCACTCTGGTGAGACAGTACGTTAATGAACTCATCAACATCATCGGCGACAACGATACATTCAATCTGCGAATTGCGAATGTAATCAACTTTAAAGTGGATGAACTGCTCAACCAAATCTTGAGAATTAGAAACGAATTGACGGTGATTATTCACAACGCAGACAGAAATCTCTATGAGTGGACTTTGGGCGAATTGATGGCGATTAAAGGCTGCTTAACAGATCGCCAAGCTCTTGTTGAGCAGTTAGTTACTTTCAGTTCAGAACTGAGAGTTAAGCTGGATAATACCAACTGCGTAGATATCAATACTTTCAAGCCGTTTAAGCCCCTCTCTATTCCCCAGCAGTTACCAGGAAACAAATAACTCGGTTTGATCTGAGCATCTTCCGGTAAATTAACTACAAATAGACCTCTCTCCTATGAGGAGAGAGGTTTTGCTTTGATTTTCTGCCTATAGGGCGTGTTTTAAATGTCAAAGCAAATAGAGCGTCTTGTGTAAGTGTGCGATCGCTCTTGTAACTAGCGATGTTTGAATTGTCGAAGCGATCGCAGTTTTCAATTACACCGACTCTGTAGAAGCTACTTTTGAGTCTGGGTTTGATTTTAACCGTGTAATGGTGGCTTTACGAGCGTCTGACCTTGTTAAACAAAGTTCTAACCTTGTTAAAGAAAGTTCTGACCTTGTTAAACAACCAGCAAAAATCTGGACTGTTCGCTAGGCACTGATAAGATTACTGCATACACCAAAAGATTGTGGATGTTCCCTACAATATCTCATAGCCAATTATTTGGCAGCCAGATTATACTACCATATAGTAATATAATAAATGTATGCAAATATTAGAGAATCTTTATGTTAGAAAATTCACCTGCTGCTCTAGGGCAAATTGCTGATTATTTTAAAGTACTATCGGAAATTAGCAGGCTGCAAGTTTTATGTTCTTTGAGGTCTGGTAGCAAAAATGTCACAGAAATTATCAATATAACTGGACTGGGACAAGCTAATGTGTCCAAACATCTGCAAATTCTCACCAAAGCGGGGATGATTAAGCGTCAACCCCAAGGGGTGAGTGTGTTTTATGAAATTACAGATCCATTAATTTTTGATATCTGTGAACTAGTGTGTGCGCGTCTTTCCATTCGTCTGGAACAGCAATCGCAGCAGTTGAAGCAGTTAGAGGCGTTAAGAATTAGTCATTAGTCATTGGTCATTTGTCATTTCGAGTTATTTTAATTATCGCAGAGATGGCGATCGCTCTGATTTACATTTGGGTTATTTTGTAAGTAATCTTTGATACGTAAGCAGCCGCGTTGGCGTAGGTCGGTTAAGTCTAAATTCCATTGCTTTAAGCCAGTATCCTCACTTGCACTCATCAGTGTTTTCCCATCGGGACTGAAGCTGATGCTATTAATTTTACCAGGATGACCGAGTAGGGTTTTGAGTAAAGTGCGTAGTTTACCGCCGTAGGCATCGCGGATATTCCACAGTTTAATTTTACCGTCTGCGCTGCCAGAAGCTAGTATTTGGCTATGGGGCAGAAAACTCAAGCTGGTGACACCGCTGGAATGTCCGGTGAGGGTGTTGATTAAAGTCCCGTCAGCGACGTTCCACAGTTTGATGGTATTGTCTAAACTAGCAGCGGCGAGGATGGTGTTATCGGGGCTGAATTTCACAGATGCGATCGCTAGTCCATTTCCCTGTAAAGTTTTGACAAGGCTACCATCAATGCGCCAAAGTTTTACGGTGTTATCGTCACTACCAGAAGCCAGCATTTTCCCATCAGCACTAAAACTGACGCTGCGGATTTTATTTGTATGTCCTGTTAAAGTTTGGAGTAGTTTTTTATCTGCAAGTTGCCAAAGTTTTACCGTATTATCGTCACTACCAGCAGCCAGCATTTTACCATCTGGGCTAAAATCAATGCTAGTTACTCGCTCTGTATGTCCTGTGAGGGTATGAAGTAGAGAACCATTTGCTATATTCCACAATTTAATCGTTTTATCCTCACTTCCAGCCGCGATAATTTTGTTATCTGGGCTGAAATCTAAGGCATAAATTATCTGTTTATTACCTGAGATAGATTTGATAAATACTCCATCTCTGTGCCAAATTTTAATTATCCCATCCCACCCAGCCGCAGCAAACATCTGGTTATCTAGGCTGAAATTCACGCTATAAAATTTACCTTTATCTAGGTTATTTAGTGGATTATTGACTTGCCAAAGTCTTACAGTTTTATCAGCACTAGCAGAAGCAATCATTTTACCATCTTGGCTAAAGCTAATACTATTAATTCTGCCACCATGTCCTTTTAAAGTTTGGTTGATTGTATATTCTATTGGGGATGTATCTTGATTATTCCAGATTTGCACAACTGCGTCATCATCAGCAGAAGCTAGCATTTTCCCATCTGGACTAAAGCTGATGCTGTTGATTTGATTTGTATGTCCTTCTAGAGTTTGTAAAATTTTGCCTTGACGATTCCACAAATTGACAGTTTTATCGCCACTGGCGGAAGCGATAATTTTCCCATCTGGGGTAAATTTCACACAGGTAACTCGTTCTTTATGTCCTGACAGAGTTTGCAGCAACTTCCCATCTGTAGTTCGCCACAGCTTCACCACATTATCTTCACCACCCGAAGCAATAATTTGATTATCTGGGCTAAAGCTAACAGTATTCACCCAGCCATTATGAGCATTCCAGGTATTGATTATAGTGCCGTCAATCCGCCATAACTTTAGAGTTTTATCTCGGCTAGCAGAAACCAGCATTTTACCATCAGGACTAAAATCAATACTATTTACCCAATCAGTATGTCCAATAAAAGCTTTGATGAATTTGCCATCTATATTATATAGTTTGATAGATTTATCTGTACTGGCAGCAGCAATCAATTTATCATCTGGGCTGAAAGCTAGATATGTAAATCTATTTTGATTAGTGGTAATAGTATTGATTAACTTTCCATCTGCACGCCAGATTTTAATTGTTCTGTCATCGCTAGCAGAGGCGAGAATTTTACCATCGTGGCTAAAACTCACAGCGTTAACTTCTTGACTGTGTGCTTCCAAGCGATTGATTTCTTGAGTTTGCGCTACAGCTTGCTGGAGAGTGGCGACGGTTGCTAATTGCATATCTTTATTTTGTGTAGATACTTGGTTAACTTCTCGCCCAGCTTTCACACTAGCAATTAAAGCTTCAAGTTGCTGATGGGATAATAATAATGCTGACGATGAAGCATTTAAAGCTGAAATTTCCCGTAACTGCGCCGCTTGTTTTTGGAAATAAGCGAAAACGCCAAAACCGCTAGCCGCAATACCCAAAACACTGATGACAACAATCGCCCTTTGCGCTTGGCGTAGACGCTTTTTTTGTTCAAATTGTTGGCGTTTTCTTTCTGCTAAACAAGCAGCAATAAAAAGTTGGACATCTTGGGATAATTCATCGGTATATTTAATATAGATTTCTTCCGCCTCAGCTAAACGGATACCTTGCAACAAAAAATCAGATTGCTCCTGATTATGTTTCCATAAAGCTGCGGCTTGTTCAATTTGACGCTGCGATCGCAATCTACTCCGATTTTCTTCTAACCACCAGCGCAAAGTTGACCAATGACGTATCAGAATTTCATGGGCTACTTCTATTGTTACAGCTGATGCCGGCAGAGAGATAATCTGATCGTTAGGACTGACACGGAGAACTTCTGACGCGGGGACGCGGAGAGATTTTAATGATAGATTACCCGAACTAGATATGACAGCATCGTTTTCATCCCCATGTCCCCGCGTCCCCGCATCTCCCCCACTCCCCTCATCATCCACATTCACCACCACCAACTTCGCAGCAGTTAATACTTGCAGAGTTCTTTCCACCAACGCAGCGGGATATTTTTGCACCACCAACTCTGATTTTAATACTCTGCGTCTGGTATCTTCTGTTCCTTCACCTAATTGGGTGAGAGAGAGAAAAATCCACCTAGCACAATCTTGAGCTTGTTTATCTAAACTTTCGTAAACTGCTTGCGCCTTCCGTTCCAAAGCGCCTTTAATTCCACCCACCTGTTGCTGATAAGCTGCTAGAGTTAGTTCGCCCTCTTGGCGGAATTCCCACAACTGTTCTAGGACAAATTCTAACAGAGGTAAATCGCCAGCCGAGTGGTTTAACTCCTGTAGCAAAACTTCCACCAATTCCGACTCGACTTTTAAGCCGACTTGTTGGGCTGGATTAATCATGACACGACGGTAATCGCGATCGCTTAAATTCGGCGGAACCAACACACTAGATTCTTGCAATAAACTCGCCAGTGCGGGAACTTCCAAGCAAGGAGCGATAAAATCAGCCCGCAAAGTAATGACTAATTTAAATTTATCAGACGCATATTCTATTGCTCCCAGCAGCAAATCTAAAAACCGCTGTCTATCTTCACCAGGCGCAAGAGTAAACAACTCCTCAAACTGATCCACCACTAAAACTACCACAGACTCAGGACGACTCCGCAACCAGTAAACAAAGCCTTCCACCCCCTGGTAGAGCATTCCCTCAAGGATGAGGTGGGGAGAGGGGGAAGACAAGGGAGAAATATTACTACCCTGTCCCCCTTGTCCTCCTTGTCCCCCTTCCCTTGTCCCCTTATCCCCTTGTCCCCTTCCCCCTCCCTCTCCCAATCGCTTCGCTAACTCTTCCAACGGACGCGCACCGGGACGCAAGCTTTTAATTAACCAAGAATCACTTCCAGCTAATTGTTTACCTGGACGTAATTGCGCAATTAATCCAGCTTGCACAACTGAAGATTTACCGCTACCAGAAGCACCAACTACAGCTAAGAAAGATTTATGTGCTATTTGACTAATTAAATGCTGGGTTAAAGATTCTCTCCCGAAAAAATATTGTGCATCATCTTCAGCAAAAGCCCTTAATCCTCGGTAAGGACAAATTCGTAAATCTAAAGCTGATTTTTTATGAATGCGTGCGCCAGTTGTGGCGGGGATAATTTCAATTACACCTTGAGTTCCTGATAACCAAAAATTCAGGGGTAAAAATGGGGTGCTTTGGGTTTGGGTAGACAGTTGCACTTGCAATTGGGTAATCCACCCAGCTACAGATAAACCAGCATTTTTATTCGCAGGTTTTAAAGTTGTAATTAGTGTTTGGGCAAATAACTCTGGATTATCTTTTGGGGAAGTTCCCGCGATAATACATTGTCCTTTCTCCGATTCCAACCGCAAATCATCAACCCAATCTTGCAGAGAAGAGACAGTAGTTGCAACTACCGGAAAATCTAAAATAATGATTTGTTGGGCAATTGGCGAACGGCGTAATTGTTGTCTTAACCAAGAACGACTCAGCCAAATATCATCTGATATTAATAATGCAGCTTCCCCAGTCGGAGTTTCTTCCAATCTTCCGCGTAGATATAACAATATTGTTGCGGCTTCCTGCAAAGGACGCTCTGACGCGGAGACTGAGGGACGCGGGGAATTATCAAGAGAAAATTCTGAGGTTTTTTGATAATTCTCTCTCAAATCAAAGGCTTGGTTAGGTAATGAACCATCATTATTATTAGCAAATATACGCTTTTCTCCCTCTCCCCGCGTCTCCCCATCACCGCGTCCCCGCGTCCCCGTGTCTCCCTCTCCTGCTACCTCATCTACTTTGCGATAAGCTAAACCTAAACATTGTTGAATCGCAACACGAATATCTTTAGCAGTAGTTTCCCCCGGACGAGGCAAATATTCCAACTCAAAATTGCCAGTGTCAAGCAATATCTTACTCAAATCGAGAGTCGTCTGAGAACCACTAAATCCCTCAATTACCAGTGCTAATCTCAAAGAATTCGATTCGGCGATCGCCGGAATTGCACCAAGTACTAACTCCCCCACTCCTTCGACAATGCGCTTGGGCGTTTGTAAGGGATACTCGCTAAAAAGTTGGGTGTCTCCCTTGCCGCGTTTCTGCTGATTAATTAAGCGTAATTGTTGATTAGTTTTATCTATATATTGTAACGTTTGATGATAAACATAGCGATAAAGTCCATCAGCAAAAATTACACCTTGGGCATCAGCCGCATCACCATTTAAACCCCGTGTTAAATAATAAGTAAATACCCCATGCCCCAATTCGGGAAATTCCCAAGATTGTTGATTAACATCACAGGAAAGTAACGCATAAAACCCCTTACTTTTACCCGCATTGCGTTGCAAAACCTCAACTAATTGCGGAGTCGGATTCAGTAAAGTTTCTCCTACTCCCCTGAGAGTCATTCCCCCACTATGACAAGCATCTAGCCAGACTAACTGATTTTGTGCCCCGCTTTTACTCAACTGTGCCAAAAGTTCTTTCACAGGTAAACCAGTCTGTTCTAAATTATCTTTATGAGTATCTGCCAAACACAAAAATGCTTCTTGAGTATTTGGTTGTAAGATGCCATGACCAGAAAAATAAAATAAAACTGTGTCAATCGCTTGCACATCAGCGGCAATTTGCTGTAAACTTTCCCTAACAGTGGATAATAGTGGCAATTGCTGGGCAAAATCGTGATAGATTTTTACCTGTGTTTGGGGAAATTGTTCCTTTGTTGCAACAGCTAAAGCTTCAGCAAGAACCTGACAATCAACTGCGGAATAACGTAGAGAAGGAAGTTCCTCATCTTGATATTGATTCACACCCACCAGTAACAACCACAATTTGGGGACAATTGTTTGTTTAGCTTGACTTGAGCGACTTGTAGATACAGCGCGTGGACACATAAGTTAATGGGCATTGGGCATTGGGCATTGGGCATTGGGCAACAGTCTGTAGGGGCGGGTTTATTTAGATCATTGCTGATCCACGAGGATATCTGTGAACCCGCCCGTACAATAGTCAACCATCAACCATCAACAGTCATATATTCGTCCATGATTTCACTATAGGTTGAGTGCGATCGCTTTATGCAAGATTTTGAATAACTACTATGTCTGTACCTCAAGTCTTTATCACACGCCGCTTACCTGCTAGTTTAGAACAACTACAGGCGATTGCACATGTAGAAATTTGGCCGGAACGTCAACCACCACCTTATGATGTTCTCCTAGCAAAAGCCCAGGCGGTAGATGGATTATTATGTCTGTTAACTGACAAAATTGACCGGCAATTAATCACAACCTCTTCACTCAAAGTCATTAGTCAGATGGCGGTAGGTTACGATAACATCGATATCGCCGCAGCTACAGCCCAAAAAATTCCCGTAGGAAATACTCCAGGTGTCTTGACAAATGCTACCGCAGATTTAACCTGGGCGTTACTCATGTCCGCAGCTAGGCGAGTTGTGGAAGCAGATAAATTCACTCGCGCGGGTTTGTGGAAAACTTGGGAACCAGATTTATTATTAGGACCAGATGTAGCAGGTGCTACTTTAGGTATTATCGGCTTCGGGCGCATTGGACAAGCGGTTGCTCGTCGCGCCCAAGGTTTTGAGATGAAAATTTTGTATACAAGTAGACAAAGATGTCAGCCGGAGGTAGAAGAATCACTGAAGGCAGAGTTTGTCAGCTTAGAAACTTTACTCCAAGAATCCGACTTTATCACCATTCATACACCAGGCGCTGAGGATACATATCATCTGTTGAGCGATCGCCAATTTGCCTTAATGAAACCCTCAGCTATCTTAATTAACACAGCCAGAGGCACGATTATCGACCAAAATGCATTATATCGCGCACTGTCGCAAAAACAAATAGCCGCAGCAGCTGTGGATGTCACAGAAATCGAACCCCTATCAATGGATAGCCCGTTACTGAGTTTAGATAACTTAATTATTACACCACACATCGGTAGTGCCAGTAGGCAAACACGGGCAAAAATGGCAGCAATTGCGATCGCAAATCTCATCGCTGGATTAACAGGCGATCGCCTTCCTCATTGCGTGAATCCAGAAGTTTACAGTTAACAGCAAAGCGATCGCTCTCAGCGTTATTTCAATCCCCGCAAGGGGATATTTGCTGACAATTCAGTTTTGCTCACGAGTTTCCATCCCCTTTGGGGGCGAGGTCAGTGGAAAGCTGACGAAATATGTTAGCCCTAAAAGTCTCGTCGCCATGTTTTCATCCCCTTTCGGGGCAAGGTAGGAAAGCCAAAAAAGCTAATGTACCAGTAAGTACATCAATGTTTCCATCCCCTTTCGGGGCATGACACAGCGTATCTTTAATATATAAATATATAATTTTTCAGCTTTTAAAGTCAAATTTGTGACTTATTTGTTACAAATAACGAGTAATTCCTGAGAAATTTCCGCCAAAGTGCGATCGCTTGTAAGTGTAGAGCATAACTGACGCAATTCTTCGGGCTTTTTCACCTCCGGGTGCGGCTAATCGCACAAAAGCTTACCTTTGTGGGCTACCGGTTCCTGCGGGCGTTTTTTCGGGTAAGCGAGAGAACTTTTTTCATCACAATTGAGTCAACAAACCTACCATTCGCCAACAGCATCCTGAGAAAAAATCAAAAATCTACCATTAGTATGATGTAAAAAAAAATTGTAACTTTTGATTGTATAAGTGATAACAAATAGTTAAAATAGACTCTGATTAACTACTCACCTGCCTAAAAAGAGTCAGCAAATTCATCTGTAAGATAAAAATTCAGTGGCTTTAACATTTAAATGCCGATAATTAGTATTCAGGAGAATTACCATGATGAGTACAGTAAACTCGGTACAACTAAATAAAAGCTTGAACGAACTTAATTATCCAATTAGCAAAAAAGACTTAATTAAGAACGCAGAAGAGAAAGGTTTCGACGAGAAAGTGCTGCGGGTGTTGAAAAAGATACCTTATCAAGATTATGAAACCTCCATAGATATCAGCGAAGCGATCGCAAAACTCAAATAGAAAATCAATTCCCACATTTCAACCGCCCCCAAACAATCGAGGGCGGTTTTGTACTTTATATTAATTAGTGAATTTACAACTTATGCACAATGGCTTTATTTGAGCAGCCTTGTTACCCTAACATCATATTCAGTGCCATGTGGATGCTCGTTTTTAGCTTTCTGGAATGCCATACCATCAGCTTTTTCTTTTGAAGGAGCATCAATTTCGTATCTTGTCGTTCCGCGTTGATAAGTATTATCCGTTTTATCGGCAAATTCCTTAATATCTACCAAAACCTCGTATGTATGAACCATTTTGGAGCCTCCATATGTGCAATCTGCACGCTAATTGAGGAATACCTTCAGTATACGGGCACACAAAGGTAGCAGTTCTCAAACTAATACAATTCTTTATCGAACTTGAATAAAGTACTCACTCAATTAAAGGAATAGTTACAAAATAGATTATGCAGTTTATTTCTCAATCTTTTGACATATTTATCAACTTTTCGATAATGATATGCCCCGCAAGGCTTAATTTTTCTTTATAACCAGAGAAAGAGGTAAACAAAGCTACAAATGTGGAAATTTAAGTATATGAGATGAAATTTTTTTTCACATCTTGGCAAGGCTACCTAATATTCCATGCAAAACAATCTGGTTATGTTCCCCAACCTGAAAGGTACAGGGAATACTACACAAATAGCCCAAAAAACAGCTACCAAGTATAAGAATGCTGAACAGCAATTTATAGAGCTGCTAGCTACAGAAAATTTAGATAATCAACTGGAAGAAGACGCTAGCAAAGTCTGGGACTTTGAACAGACCTTATCAACAGCAATAATTGCTGCTTATGGAAACGGCTGTGGTGATAAACAGGCTCATCGATTTCTGCAAAGAATACTGTACCGAATTAATCGGCTAAAGTTTTTTTGGTATGACGATTTGCGGCACTATGAAAATGAGCGATCGCTTTATTTGTTATCATGTCGTAACAAAATTGAAGCGGCTTGGCAAGAGTGGGAACTATCACAAATCGATGTCTCAGCATTGCAACAATTAGATGTGAAACAAGCACTGATTGAACGCGCCACTGTCGATGTCGATCCGCCTTTATCACCGGATAGTCGCTACATTCGTGAAGAAATGAGTGAAGCAGGTTACCGTCACTTACTAGCCATTGGTTCCTTTGATGGCTTAGTAGAAGGTAGTCGGATGACCTCTATTTTAGGCGGTGCGGCGAATGAAGTGCAGTGTACCCTAGTCCGAGTATTTTTAGAAGAATACGGCAACGGTCGCTTATCTCGCAAGCATTCAACATTTTTTGCCCAAATGCTAGCTGAGTTTGGGATGAATACCCAACCAGAAGCATATTTTGATTTAGTACCTTGGGAAGTTTTAGCTTGTGATAACCATAACTTCTTAACCACAGAGCGTAAACGCTATTTTCTCCGTTACAGTGGTGCATTAACCTATTTTGAAGTAGCTGGCCCCGCAGCATACAGAAATTATCTCACAGCAGCGCAACGACTGGGACTGTCAGCGGCGGCGATGGGTTATTGGGAATTGCACATCAAAGAAGACGAACGCCACGGTCGTTGGATGTTGGATGATGTGGCTTTAGCTTTAGCCGAACAGTACCCCAATGAGGCGTGGGAATTGGTACTGGGGTATGACCAAGAAAAACTCATGGGCGATCGCGCTGCGCAAGCTGTAGTTCGTTCAATACGCGAACAAGAAAAATAGCTAGTAGGATTCCCAATCTTCAACAGACAAGGCTTTCTTTAGTGATGATGCGATCGCTAAAGAAGCGGTTCTTGCTGCCTAAATCTAATTGATTCTACATTAAATTTAAATTGAGGTCACATGAAAGAAATATTTTTCTGCCCAGAAGAATCTAATTTCTACTCAAATTGTTTAGAAAACTTAGTTTTGAGAAATTGCCAAAATCCTGAGTCAATTGTTGAATTTGGTTCCGGCGATGGTAGCCCAGTCATCAACTCCTTACTGAGAAATAAATTTGAGGGAGTCATCCAGGGATTTGAATTAAATACCTCTGCTTGGAAAGCTGCAAATTTAACCATTGATGAATATAACCTCACCGACAAATATATCATCAATAATTCCTGTCTCTTTAAATCTGATAAACCTGAAGCTAAATATCTCGTCGCTAATCCGCCCTATCTCCCTGCACCAGATCCAGATATTTATATGCCATTATTATTTGGTGGCATAGATGGCGCTACAGTCACCAATAATCTGTTGTCTTTGGGTTATGAAAACGTGCTAGTTTTAATTTCTAGTTATTCTAACCCTAATAGTACCATAGAACAGGCAAAAGATTATGGATATACAGTGAACAATTTTGTCGTTCTCCCGCTCAAATTTGGTCATTATAGCTCCGAGCCAAAAGTTAAACAGCACATTGAAGAATTGCGGAAACACAAAATGGCATTTTATTCTGGTGAATATTACTTTTTGGCTGGAGTTTTATTTACTAGATGCCAAAATAATCAAACTGATTTATCTCAAGAACTAGCTCAGGTATTAACGAGTTTGTAATTATATACTTTCGGAAGTAAAATACAGCAAATCTTCTAGTAGAGACGTTTCATCAAAAGTCTCTACTAAGCTGATGTGCAGCTAAATTATATAAGTCAAAAACGCAAAATAATTGTAGTGCGGGCTTCTTGCGCGCGTCTTATATACAAATTAGATGCATCGCAGCTTAGCTATGTAGCAGCAAAATTTTATCAAGATTTGGTCTGATATTTGAGACTCAAACTCTAAATTGAGAGTAAGTATTCTTCAATACTGCTTCTATAGAACCTAATTGCTGATAATCTTGGATTAGTTGTTGAGATGGTGTTTCTCGTTTATTCAATTTAACTTTCAGAGGCATTAATAAATCTCGATCGGGGTCATCTTTTAGAGCAAATTCTGCCGCTTGTAACACCTGAGTTGCAGCCAAAAATATCTCTTCATTATCAAATCCTGCTTTGGCGGAAACTTGGTGTAAACCTGCATCGGGAATAGTCGCTCTACCTAACAAAGATTCATCTAAAACTAAGCCTTTTAACAAAGCTAACAAAGCTGCATAAAGTGAAAAGTCATCACAGCTATCAAAAGCCTTAAATTCAATGCGACCCACTTCGGCTGGGATGCGTGCAACTTTTGTCAAAGAAGGAACACTCGAAATAATTTGTTCTGCTGTTTCAACAAAAACCAACGTTGCTGACCTTTTCCCAGTTCTGACAAAAGTTCTCACCGAAAGTCCTGACCACAAACCGCCATCATAAAAAGGCGCACTATAACTAAAAGGAACTATATAGGGGCTGTAATAAGTCAACTTTTTACCAATATCAATTAGCTTTTCTCCCGACAAATCTGCTACGGAAATATTTAAATCTGGGCCGTATGTCACCATGTAAATATTAGCAGTATGTTCATCAGGATAAGCTTGGAGATATTTTTTCTCATAATCATTTAATGGTGGTTGCGGTTCAAAAACAATTTTGTAGGGATTAAAACTAGTCAATACAGGTAAGAAACCATAATCAGCAGCGACATCGCGTAGTAAGAGAAAACTTGCTGATAATTCATTAATTGCACCTTGAATATCAGAGTGTATAGTAGTTCTAATTTCGATACCTTTAGGTAAGCAGTCAATTACCTTATCAGAGTCAGCAAATCTTTCAAACCCCTCAATATACCATCTTTTTGTTTTAATTCCAGCATCCCCAACCCGTAATTGTCCATAATCATTGGGGTATGTCGGTAACCTTTCGACAATTTGGCTAAAATCAGCAAACTTTGTATTTTCAAAATCAGCAAACTTTCCTGCTTGATTCAGGAAAGCAACTTCATGTTCAATACCGAAAAAAAACATCATTATATTCCTACCTAAGATATTTGAAGTTAATCGCAATCTGATGCTTAGTAATAAAACAGGAAATATTTCAGATCACATCTTGAAGCCATCCCAAATATATGAATTTCCGGATGCTACTTGAGGTAGTTTTGTACAGAGTTGCAGAAAATTGCTGTTTATGCCAGCCATCTGAGAGAGATTTGCAACAATGATTGTATCAAAGATGTAATATTTTCTGCAATAACCACAGTAAATTGAGGTTAGAGTCAGATCTAATCTGCTTTTTGAGACTATAAACCTACAAAAACTAACTTAACTCTAGAGAGTTTAAGTAGAAATATTCTCAATCTTTTTTTAATAAGCTCGGAAATTTTAAAAATTCTTTTTCCCTGTTCATACATTTATTTTCTCTCTAGGGCTGAAAAAACCAATTATCACAGCCGCTAAAGTTAAATATGTAGCAGTTTAGTTTCCTTGAAGGTAGCTTACTATGTACTGTATGGACTGAGGACAGCTTGAGGTATGAGTTTATGAAAAGTGTCGTTCAATCCCCCTACAGTAGTGAACAAGTAGCCGCTTGGTTGCGTGGATTGCTCACTATTGCTTTAGCAGATGGTGACTTTGACCCTCATGAACAGCAATTGATTGCTAGTATCACCGAAAACGAATTAGCTCCCAGCATTAACTTTGATTCGCTGGAAGTGATCACACCAGAGGAATTAGCCGCAATTTTGGGTAAAGGGACATCAGCAGCGGAAAATTTCTTACGCACAGCAGTCATGGTCGCGATCGCCGATGGAATATATTCTCCCAGTGAAGACCAAGTTTTGCAACAGTTGTGCCAAGCCCTAGGAGAACCAAAGGACTTAATTGAAGCCCTGCGCCACACCCTAGAACACACAGAACATCTAGATCCGGCGATAGAAGGTTTCCTCCAAAAAGACGCATCCGCCCAACCTTCCATCACAATTGGGCCCCATGTCCCGCCCCATGATGCACTCAACCCCGTACGCGATTGGTTAGATAGACTTGATATTCAAGACCCTAGAGTTGCTCGCTTTTTATGTAAAATGATTCCGTCCCAATGTCCCTTTGAACGGGATGTCAAGCTATTTGGACGCAAAATCGTGCATATTCCGCCATTATGTAAAATTAACCCCCTGTATGAACAAATGGTAGGTTTACGTTTTCGCGCCCTCTCCTATTTGGCAGATGACTGTGGAGAGGATATTTCACCATATATTTAGTTAATAGTCATTAGTCATTGGTCATTAGTCATTGGTCATTAATTCTCCTTGGTCTAGCACTGGTGTGAGCGCAGCATGAGCGACGTTGATTGCGTTACCCTGCGGATGATGCACAAAAATCATCAAGGACAACTGACAACTGACAACTGACCATTGACCATTGACTATTGACCAATGACAAATGACTATTGACTAACTATGCAATTTATCGATCAAGCAGTAATTGAAGTAGAAGCTGGTAAAGGCGGCGATGGAATTGTCGCCTTTCGCCGTGAGAAATATGTCCCCGCTGGTGGCCCTTCTGGTGGTAATGGCGGAAGAGGTGGTTCAATAATTTTTGTGGCTGTGGAAAACCTGCAAACTTTGCTAGATTTCCGCTATAACCACCTGTTTAAAGCAGAAAACGGCGAACGTGGCGGCCCAAATAATTGTACTGGCGCAAATGGCAAAGATTTAATTGTCGAAGTTCCTTGTGGTACTGCTATTTATGATGCCTCAACAGGCGCTTTACTAGAAGATTTAACCGCACCTGGACAACGTTTTCGGGTGGCTGAAGGCGGTAAAGGTGGATTGGGAAATCAGCATTTCTTGAGTAACCGTAACCGCGCCCCAGAATACGCCCTCCCTGGACTACCAGGAGAAATGAAAGTGCTGCGCTTGGAATTGAAACTTTTGGCTGAGGTGGGAATTATTGGCTTACCAAATGCTGGTAAATCTACCTTAATTTCATCACTCTCCGCCGCACGCCCGAAAATCGCTGACTATCCTTTTACTACCCTAATACCAAATTTAGGTGTAGTTCGTAAACCTAGTGGGGATGGTACAGTTTTTGCTGATATTCCCGGATTGATTGAAGGGGCTTCTCATGGGGCGGGTTTAGGACACGATTTTTTACGCCACATTGAACGCACAAGGGTGCTGCTACACTTAGTTGATGCTACAAGTGAAGATGTGGTGGGTGACTTCATGACAATTCAGCAAGAATTACAAGCCTACGGAAGAGGTTTAGCAGAACGTCCGCAAATTTTAGCACTGAATAAAATTGATGCAGTTGACCGGGAAACGGTAGATTTAGAGGCATTAGCTACTGAATTAAATCATCGTTCCTTCGCTAAGGTTTTCTTAATTTCAGCAGTCACCCGCATTGGCTTAGATACAATGTTACAAGAAATTTGGGGAATTCTTGACCAAATTAATGCTGCCGAAGAAGTGGAAGTATTAGGTTAGGTGAAATCCAATGACTATTGCACAGACACAACGATATTATTCACCTGAAGAATACCTTGAATTAGAGGTTAATTCTGAGGAACGCCATGAATATATTGATGGGCAAATTATCCCTATGACAGGTGGAACACCAAATCACAACAAACTTGCTGGTAACTTGTACGCTGCAATTCTTTTTGCTCTCAAGCGTCAGCCTTATGAAGTGTATTATACCGACCAGCGTCTATGGATTCCTAACAGGCAAATTCACACTTACCCTGATGTGATGATCGTCAAAACTCCTTTGGAGTATAAGGAAGGAAGAAGAGATACGTTGATAAATCCAGTATTTATTGCTGAGGTGTTATCAAAATCCACCAAAAGTTATGACAGAGATGAAAAGTTTGCAGCTTATCGGACAATTCCTAGCTTTCAAGAGTATGTTCTAATTGACCAATATAAGATGCATGTTGAACAATACTTTAAAACCGAAAATAATAAATGGATATTTTCGGAATATGAAGATGGCGATGTAATTTTATCCCTGGCTTCTGTTTCTTTTCAAATTACTCTGGCGGATATTTACGATAAGGTAGATTTTAATGTGGAAGAAGAGTAAGTAGACAAGGCAAAAATTACTCCTAAACTTTGAGAAACCAGCGTTGGCGATACATAATTATTGCAACGAGCAACCATAAAAGGACGGTAACAAGCGCAAATAAAAATGAACCGTTGAAGGTTCCAGCCCAAGAAGCAAAAACATTCTGGTAAATCCAATTGTAGGTGCTGGGGGCTTTTTCACCAGTACCGATGTTGGTTTTAACTAAGATTTTAATCAATAAAACCGACGCCACGAAAAGAGCGATCGCATTTAAGCCCATAATTTCAAATGGTTTACTCCAGCGCTTTATCCGCCGCACTTCGATAAGTTCGTAACAAGCAGCTAGCAACAGCAACGCCCAACCACTGGTAAACACAACATAGGAACTCGTCCAGATTTTTTTGTTAATTGGAAATGTCCACCCCCACGCCCAACCAACAATTAAGCAGCCAACGCCAAATAACGCCAAACCAATACTCGTACGTGATTGTACAGGCTGCGAGCGTATCCATTGCCCAGAAAAATAGCCAGCTAATACGCTGACAATAGCCGGAATAGTACTGAAAAGTCCTTCAGGGTCGCCCAGGAAATTGAACCCATCACCTTTATACAGATGAACTTTCGGTATAATTAATCTATCAACATAAGCGCCAAAATTTCCTGACCGCGTCAAAACTCCCGAACCATAACCAGGTACAGGTACATACATCATCGCCAACCAATAGCCGATGAGTAGTACAGCCGCCAATATCCATTGACCTTTACGCGGTAACTTGAGGACTGTTAAGGAAGCAAATAGATAAGCGAGACTGATTCTTTGTAGTACTCCCATCAGCCGAATACTGCTCAAATCGAAAGTCCAAATCCCCTGATTCCAAAAACCGTTGAGTAGCAAACCCAAAGCAAAGAGAATCGCAGCGCGGCGCAAAATCCGCCAGTAAACAGCCGATTGGGGTTTTTCACCTTCAGTGTACTTTGACAGCGAAAATGTCATCGCCACACCGATAATAAACAGAAAAAAGGGAAATACCAAATCAGTAGGCGTGCAGCCGTGCCAATCAGCATGAGCCAAGGGAGGATAGACATCATCTGCTACTCCCGCCATGTTGACGAGAATCATCAGAGCAATGGTAATACCACGAAAAACATCAAGTGAAGTCAGGCGCATAGCAGGAAATTTGTCTTTTGAAGATCTACACATTACTCCTGCTGTTGCAGACGAGCAAGGAAAGTTTCTAGACCAACATACAAGTTAAAATATCGTAAAGGATTAAGCAAACGAACCTTGGCTAGTAAGTACTGTTCTTGGCTGGAGTTTTGCGTCAATCAGTAGGTGTTTGACAGCAACAGCAAAATTTTGCGCCTCAAAAGCTTACCCCTTTTGGTTTTGAACCATTTTTACCTATTTTGAGGTTGAAGCAAATTCCCTAACCCTTGTTGTACAAGCTTTTGAAGGATTTTCGCCATGACACCCTTGACAAACCAATGCCCCAAAAGCTACTTTGATTTCAGGTTGACGCAACTGTACCTTGAAAACCAAATATATCAATGCTTCCAACTCCGGGCGATTGCAATTACAATTAATCCCTATTAGGGATTGAAACGTTTTACAAACACTTTTACTTCCTGCTCTTGTAAAAAATTGCAATTACAATTAATCCCTATTAGGGATTGAAACTTGCTTATTATTCCCATTTCCTCATAAAAAGAAACCACATTGCAATTACAATTAATCCCTATTAGGGATTGAAACTAAACTTTTCATCAGCATCATTAATGACTTGGATATATTGCAATTACAATTAATCCCTATTAGGGATTGAAACCAGCATATTTGAGTTTATCAGCATTCAATCGTTTATATTGCAATTACAATTAATCCCTATTAGGGATTGAAACCAGGTAACTAAACCTAAAGGTGAACTCATAGACGCATTGCAATTACAATTAATCCCTATTAGGGATTGAAACATCTATCAGGTATTGCTAGGCTTAACGCATCAACAATTGCAATTACAATTAATCCCTATTAGGGATTGAAACTGAATCCGGTAGACTCCAACTCGACAGATTCACATTGCAATTACAATTAATCCCTATTAGGGATTGAAACCGATACTGGTAAATCGCCATTGGAAGGGGTGAATTGCAATTACAATTAATCCCTATTAGGGATTGAAACCAAAAAGCAAAGGCTAATATGACAAATCCTACGATTGCAATTACAATTAATCCCTATTAGGGATTGAAACATACTTAGAACTAGACATGTGTGCAACCGGAAGCCAATTATTGCAATTACAATTAATCCCTATTAGGGATTGAAACCCATTTTTCTAGAAGCTCTACAAATATACTATCCATTGCAATTACAATTAATCCCTATTAGGGATTGAAACTTTGCCCATGACCTTACAGAGGAAATCTAGATAATTGCAATTACAATTAATCCCTATTAGGGATTGAAACCTCTGAGTACTGTTCATTGCAGGATTTGAACAACAAATTGCAATTACAATTAATCCCTATTAGGGATTGAAACGAACGGATTGTAGAGAATGCATCCGTCAACGTAGATTGCAATTACAATTAATCCCTATTAGGGATTGAAACAAGGAAATAAACGCCAAAGCATCTGCAATGGGTAATTGCAATTACAATTAATCCCTATTAGGGATTGAAACTCGGCTTTGTGTGGCGGTACTGCTTTCATATTTTATTGCAATTACAATTAATCCCTATTAGGGATTGAAACCCGAAAACAACAAAACCCTTCGACACAAAAATCCGATTGCAATTACAATTAATCCCTATTAGGGATTGAAACAATTGTACTAACATCGCTGGCGATCGCTTTTGAATTGCAATTACAATTAATCCCTATTAGGGATTGAAACTTCGTCTATCTTGATACTCATTTGAGCAGTTCGCCATTGCAATTACAATTAATCCCTATTAGGGATTGAAACCTCGTTTCTGTATTTACAAAATGATTATGGCACACCATTGCAATTACAATTAATCCCTATTAGGGATTGAAACCAAATATAGCTTTCACATATCTCCTACTAAACAAAAAATTGCAATTACAATTAAGTAGATCAACCTAAATAAATATAATATGTTTTGTCATTGCGAGGAACGAAGCAATCGCAAAGACTGGGATTGCTTCGTCGTTCCTCCTCGTTTGGATTAAGCCTTTATAAAATGGCTAAAAGAATCGCAAAGACTGGGATTGCTTCGTCGTTCCTCCTCGCAATGACATCTTACATTTAATTATGTTGACCTACTTACAATTAATCCCTATTAGGGATTGAAACGCCACAATAGAAAAGCCGGGGTAGCCCTGCGGCGACTGAGATTGCAATTACAATTAATCCCTATTAGGGATTGAAACTCGTGCAATCAATTAAAATAGTTGTTTGTGCAATTATCAATTTGGAATTTTTTAATACCCATGCCAGTTAAAGTAGGAGATACTGCACCTGACTTCAGCTTACCTGCCCAAAACGACTCAACGGTAAGCTTGAGAGACTTTCGGGGCAAAAATGCTGTAGTTCTGTATTTTTATCCCAAAGACGATACACCAGGATGTACTGCTGAATCTTGCGCTTTTCGCGATCAGTATGAAGTGTTTAAAAACGCCGGCGCTGAAGTGATTGGTGTCAGTGGTGACTCTAGCGAGTCCCATCAAAAATTTGCTGCGAAGTACAATCTACAATTTACGCTCTTAAGTGACAAAGGCGACCAAGTACGGAAACTATACGGTGCAACCGCTGCCTTTGGTTTGTTCCCTGGACGGGTGACTTACGTTATCGATCAACAGGGAGTTGTGCAATATGTCTTTGATTCAATGTTTAATTTTCAAGGGCACGTTGAAGAAGCGTTGAAAACATTGCAACAACTCGCAGCTAAATAGGGCATGGGGCATTGGGCATTGGGCATGGGGCATTTCTTATTTATCTCCCTTGTCTCCCTCATCCCCCTCATCCCCCTCATCCCCTAGGGCGTGTTTTCAAACTACTCGTTTAGCCTTCTAAATTTCTCGATCCCCCTAAATCCCCCTTAAAAAGGGGGACTTTGAGAGTCTTTTCGTCGCTAGTGCTTATCTAACCGAAGCCAACTTTGAGGCACGCCCTTAAAAAGGGGGACTTTGAGAGTCTTTTCGCCCCCCTTTTTAAGGGGGGTAGGGGGGATCTAAGACTTTGAAAACACGCCCTAGCCCCTAGCCCTCATTTGCTCAAAGACGGTTTTTCTGTAGTGGCAAAATTAGCATTGGCTGTCTTGCCATTCTTACTATGACCGTTGGTGTGGCCATTATTATGGCGGGGTTGAAGTACTCCATAACCGCCGTGGTTACGTTCATAAATTACGTTAATTTCACCGGTTTCCGAATTTAGGAACATATAAAAATCATGACCTACCAGTTGCAGCTGTTCTAAAGCTTCTGTAACAGTCATAGGTGGCATGGAGAAATATTTAGTGCGAACGACTTCACTGGGTAGTTCGGGAGTGCGATCGCCTATTAAATCTGCAACTACTGGTTCTGGTACTACTACCTCGTTAGTTGGTTGAGTTTGAGTCTTCTTATCTTGTCGTCTTTCTTTGTATTTGCGCAATTGACGGGCAATTTTATCTGCTACCAAGTCAATGCTGGCATATAAATTTTCGCTGCTTTCCTCGGCACGGATGACGCTACCATTGGCATATATAGTGACTTCAGCCGCTTGTCTATTAGAAGCAATTCGGGGATTGCGAGCTACGCTAAGGTGCACATCCACTTCGTTTGTGATGTTTTGAAAATGATTAACCGCCTTTTCTATCTTTTGATGCACATAATCCCGAATCGCATCGGTGATTTCTATATTTTTGCCGTGGATGACAAGCTTCATGTAAACTCTCCCGCTCAATATTTATTTGATGTGAATTAGTTTTGTATGAAACGGAAATGCGGTAAGGTCTATCACTGCCGCCAAAACAATATTTGAAGTATTTTGCTGTACTAACGATACGTCTACCATCATTGTTGGTGTATCTGAATTTGCTATTGCGCGTTCCTTTGTGATTTTTCTCTATGTTTGTGTTGGTATATAACTAGTTGTCAATCAATTGACTACCTAAGTGAAAACCCTGAAGCTCAGGAGTCTGAGTAGCATCACTCCGACTTGCCTTTGCTGTTGGAGCAATTTCTATCTGACTATTGAGTAGTTCTTTTTTCTCCTGGGGTGTTCGCTGACTTTGCATAGAGAATGTTACAGTTTTTGATGCAAACAATTTATTTAGACTTCATCAGCCAGTACATTTCTTCTTGTTGTTGTGGCGTGATGCTTATTGCAGAGAACTCCTCCTAGAACCAGTTAGGTTATATATTCAAACTAGCACTTTGTACTTTTATTAGCTGGTTCCGTTGATGTTCCTTTAAAATCCTTTGCATAGCTTGACATTTGTTGACTCTCCCCCAGAGACTTGCAATATTTTTTGTCCCTCAAGTAGTTGATTTTTAGCGGCATCCGTAGTAATAAGCCAATGTCTATGCATCGTTGTTTGTTATATCACCGAGGATTGTTACCTTACTTAGAGGCTCTGGAATGGCAAAGAACGCTGATGAGCGATCGCTTGAACAATCCAAATCTGGATGACGTGTTAATCCTGCTCGAACATCCCCCCGTCTACACCTTGGGACAAGGAGCTACTTTAGAATTTCTCAAATTTGACCTTGACAAAAGTAACTTTGATGTATATAGAGTCGAACGCGGTGGCGAAGTTACTTATCATTGTCCCGGTCAATTGGTGGGGTATCCAATTTTAAATCTGCAACGCTATCAAAAAGATTTGCATTGGTACTTGCGCCAACTAGAAGAAGTATTAATTCGGGTATTAGCAATTTATGGATTGCAAGGTGAACGCATACCCTCATTTACAGGTGTTTGGGTAGAAGGACGCAAAGTTGCAGCCATTGGGATTAAAGTTAGCCGTTGGATTACTATGCATGGCTTTGCTTTAAATGTCTGTCCCGATCTCAAAGGCTTTAGGCAGATTGTTCCTTGTGGTATTGCTGATAAGCCTGTAGCCAGTTTAGCCGAATGGATTCCGGGAATTACCTGTGAAGAAGTACGTTTTCATGTCTCACAGTCCTTTGCGGAAGTGTTTTCTGTGGAATTGGTCGAATGAGGGGGATGAGGGGAATAACTGATATCATGTCCGGTTGATTACTTACTAAATCGCAAGAACCCCACCCCGCCAAAGCGACGCTTTGTCTCCCCTCCCCGCAAGCGGGGAGGGGATTAAGGGGTGGGGTGCAAAGATTGTGGGAATCATAACTAAATTACTCGTGTTTAACAGTCTCTATTATGAGGCTACTAATAAGGTGCAAAGATTGTGGGAATCATAACTAAATTACTCGGACATGATATGACAAATGCCCAATGACAACTGACACGCAAAGCACAATAAAAGCGCCAGTGAATACGGTGTAAAAGCTGGCGCTGGTGTTATCGGTATTTGTGGAAGCATAATTTTACGCAAACTGTTGATGATGCGCTAGCGTGTCTATCCCCCTATGGGTTTCACCCCTAATTACGAATTACCACTATGCTGTCTTGAAAAATCGAATAATTTCGCGGACATGATCGAGAAATTGTCCATCGGTAGAAAGTTGGGCGATCGCATTTCTGGCTTCCCGAGATAGACTTAAGTGTTCGGTTTGATTTGTCGCGCGTAATTCTTCTAAGTTGGCGGCGATTCTGGCTAAGTCACGGCGGGTTTCTTCACTAAAGCGTTGTTGAGTTGCGGGAATTGAGTAAGGTTGTTCTGCATCGAGTTGTTCTTCTAAGCGCTGCACTTTTTGTTCTAATACAGAAAAGCGATCGCGCAGTTCCATAATATCTTCACGGGGATATTGCCATTCTTGGCGAATCATCCTTAACCGTGCATATAAATATTCATAAGCACGGATGGCTGGACGAAGAATAGTTAATAACAACGCAGCACCGGAACTAATGTAGCCTACTGTACTAATACCAGTCGCCGCCAAGGTATAAAGACCAATAGCTGAAAATAAATGTAAAGCTAAAGCTACCCAGAGCGATCGCTTTGCCAACAGCCTGACATACTTTAATTGTTTCTCGTCTACAGGAATGCCTTTTTCTATCGACTGCGCTGCTTCTGCTAAAACTTCTTTAGCCTGAAAATGCACATTCCAGGGTACGGTAACAATTACCAACAGCCACCAAAAACTTGCACCACCAATTACCCAGTCAAGAAAGCTACCAGCGGGTATGTGCAACCATTGCAGCAAACCAAAAGACACCAGCACCACAACGACAATGCTGGCAATGGAACTGATGAAAAAGTTTATATACATCTTTCCTTGCCCCCAATCAAACTATTACTTTGATAATGGCGATACCTGGGCAATTATACGGAAATTATGTGATAGTTTTTCTAGTTGCACATCTACCTAGAGGATCAGATAGCTATGCCAAATTGGTTCAGTATTTTTTCCCACCCTTTCGGGTAACAGCAGTCGCCAACTTTTACCTTCTTGCTGAATTTGCAAATAAACTTCAAAGGGTTGTTGCAGTTGCGTCAAGCGTCTTTTGGGTAATTTGATTGTTAAGTCATACTTTCCCCGCACCCGGAAAGCTGGTAAATTCTCGATGGTGAGGGGTTTTTGCTCACTAATTGCTAGCTTTTGAATCTCAAAGCCTTGGAAATCTAGATCCAGTTTTTGACTCAGTTGTTGTTGAGTTTGTTCTAGTTGCAGTGCGATCGCTTTTTGCACTAACTGGCTAGTTGGTAGCAGCCCAATAGTACCACAAGCTGTCAATAGCATTAATAAGCTGGCTGTCAACACTAGTGCAGCTTGGCGAAGATAACTATGTAGTTGAAAAGAGTCATTTGTCATTTGTCATTTGTCATTGGTCAATAGTCCATAGTCCATAGTCAATAGTCCATAGTTAATAGTCAATAGTCCCCTACTCCCCAAGAGAACCAATTTAGCCAGAAGCCACCTTCAACTGCTCACAATTCGATAGACATTTGCTAATGCTGCAAACCTTTGTTATATTTATTTACATAAATTTACAAATTTTAATTAAATCAATTTGTTCATTCCTCCTTTGGAGTACACAACTATGAAAACTAGAATTTTACATCCATTGCTGGCGACGTGGTGAACTGCTGGAACGACAAATTTTTGATGCAGTGCGAATCGTTGAGTAAATCTGTGTTTTAGAAGATGTTTTACCCCCAATTAATGGATACTAGGGAGTTACTGCAACGGTATAGCCAGGGTCAGCGCGACTTTAGTCAGACAAAAATGCAACTGAGCGACCTGAGCGAATGTTGTCTGTCCGGAATCAATTTGGCTCAAGCTGATTTGAGTGATAGCAACTTGGCTCAAGTCAACCTTAAAGGTTCAAATTTAGCAGAAGCCTTGTTAATCAAAGCAATTTTGTGGCGAACCGATCTCAGCCAGACCAAGTTAATTGCTACCCGATGCGAGCAGGCGAACCTGATTCGGGCAAATCTGTGCCAAGCAGATTGTCATCAAGCAGTTTTGCGTAAAGCAGATCTGAGGTTAGCAAAGCTTCAGTCTACAGATTTGAGTCAGGCAAATTTAGCAGGGGCAAATCTCAGCTATGCCAACCTCACAGGCGCAAATTTAGCAGGGGCAAATCTCAGCTATGCCAACCTCACAGGCGCAAATTTGGCAGGGGCAAATCTGAGTCACACCCAGCTAGCTCATGCCATTGTGATCAATGTTAATTGGTCAGGAACCATTCTGCATGATATTGATTTAACCCAAGTCGATATTAGTCTGAAGGATTTGAGCCAAGCCATCTGGCGGGAGGGGGTCATGGTCGAGACTCCCGTATCCCCTGTGCAAATCGTGACCGGTTTTCCTCAATAGGTGTGGGGAATGAAAAATTCTAACTCTCTGTTACAGGACTTACTCCAATCACTTCCCAAAATTAAAGCTCAAGTTTATTTTAAGGCTGCCTTAACCGCAATCTCCCACGCGATGGAGGACTTGGTTTTAGCGGGGACGGATCAACCCCTGGTGATTGCGAATTTCCAGCAGGAAAGGTATTACCGTCAGGAAGCGGGACGGTATCGGCGAATTGCCGAATGCACCGATCAGGTGTATATTTTAGCGGCTCCAGAAACAGATTTTGCCTCAGCTGCTGTACCCTACGCCACGATTGGGCTAGAACCAACAGATGAACTGGCTCAGGAATGGCATTTGGTGATTGTGGGACAGCAGTATAGCGCCTGTCTGATTTGTCGAGAGTATGCTGCACCCATAGACGCGATCGCTCTGGATTCAGCCAGACAATTTCGGGGTTTCTGGACGCTTGACCCTGACGTCAGCCGCCAAGCAGCGCTATTGCTGCTGCGACGGATTGGGCACTACCGTCCTGACCTAGCTAGCCAAATTAAACAAGCAAAACAACATTATCAGCTAACCGCTTTGCGCAAGAGTGTTCAATCCCAAGCATCTACTTTAGAACCGGATACCCAACTGTTTATCGATCGCCTCGTCACCTATTTACAAGCCGGTCAGTATAAACAGGTCAAAGCCTATCGCCGGATAGTAGCACAGGAGCGACAAGAGCGTTTAGTCAACAAGATTACAGCGGCGATTCGCCAATCCCTCAAACCGGAAGATATTTTGTCGGTGACGAAGCGAGAAGTTTCGCCGTTGTTTGCGGAATGTCGCTGTCTGATATATCGCCTACCGCAAGAGTTGATTGGGTCTAGTTTATGGCGCAAAAATTTGCATCTGGCGACCCATCCCCAATTTCAGCCGCTGCTGAAAGGGGGAAAGATTGTGGCGATCGCTGATATTACTCAGGATTCTGGCATTCAAGCTCACCCATCGCTGCAAAAACAATTGGCGCAGGCTCAGATTCAGGCTTGTCTGCTAGTGCCGATTTGCTATCAGCAGCAATGTTTGGCTGTACTGGAGTTGCACCGAGACAGTCCCCACCTTTGGTCGGTAGGCGATCGCGATTTATTAGCAGCGATCGCCACTCAAGTCGGGTTAGCGTTGATCCAAGCAGAGGCTTTTGTTAACCTCCAGCAGCTCAACCAGCAGCTAGTCGCCATCAAACAAACCCAAAATAATCTGATTGCCATTGTTGGGCACGAATTACGCACACCGCTAGCCACAATTCAGGTTTGCCTGGAAAGCCTAGAGGCAGAACCCGATATGCCTTGGGAATTTCAACAGTCTATGGTAGAAACAGCACTAGCTGATTCCGAGAGATTACGCAGGCTGATTCAAGATTTCTTGCTGCTGTCACGCCTGGAAAGTCATCTCAATACCTGGCAAGTGGAGCCAATTAACCTAGCTGATGCGATCGCCCTGGCTGTCAGTCATCTCCAGGGGGCTTCCCAGCCTCGCGATTTACCGACGATTATCGTGGATGTGCCACCCAATTTACCAATGGCGATCGCTGATGGCGAAGCATTATTTCAACTATTGAGCAAACTGTTGGATAATGCGTGTAAATTTACACCGCCAACGGGTACTATTACCCTGAAGGTCAGGAAAGTGAATATTCGCACAAATCGGGAGCAAACTCAGTCGATGCTACAAATTCAGATTGCAGATAGCGGACGTGGCATCGAACCCAATCAGTTAGAAACCATTTTTGAGCGGTTTCACCAAGAAGAAGGCTTTCTGCGACGAGCTGCGGGCGGAGTCGGTTTAGGGCTGGCGATTTGTCGGCAATTAACACAACAACTAGGCGGGCAGATTTGGGCAACCTCTAAAGGCAAAGGGCAAGGTAGCCAATTTTACTTTACCTTGCCTGTATTCATGAATTGAGAGATGGGGATAAGGCGCAGACACCTTATTGCTATGCCCCACCTACGCCCTCGCCATTAGAAGTTATAACCAACCCCTAATATTAAACCGACGCTAGTTTCATCAAAAAAGGCTGCATTCACAGAACCTGTGAGTGTAAAGCGATTTGCTATCGGAATGTCTACACCACCAGTTGCCATAAAAGCAATATCCGTGTCATTTGACGTATCAATAGCTACACCAGCACCGATAAAAGGAGCGATCGGGAATCGAGTCTGTCCGGTGACGGTATCTGCTTGTCGGGCAAAATCTAAAGTTACGGGAACCAGAACCAGTGTCTCATCCCCAAAAACTGCCGATGGACGCACTGAGATATTACGTGTCAGACCTATTTTGCTGATTACCGAGAAATTACCCACACTCAAAGAATTATTACCAGTTAAACCAATGTTACCACCAACACCGATATAGCTAGGGCCCCCAAGAGTGGTTCTACCTGGTGTAACTGTGCCAGGAGTACTTCCGCCTTGATCGGGAGTACCTGTACCTGGTTGCTGACTAGTCAGGTTAGGTGGAATTAGGACTTGGTTAATCGCATGGATCACACCATTGCTAGCTTGGACATTCGCCTGGATAACTTGGGCATTGTTGACTGCAATTTGATTATTAGCTGTATCAACCTTAACGTCTACATTTTGATCCTCAAGGGTCTTGATTTGCCCGGTTGATAGTTGGCTAGAAGTTAATTGACCAGAAACTACATGGTATCTCAACAGCTTAATCAATGTTTCGCGATTTTCTGGTAGCTGTAATTGCTGTAGAGTACCTGCTGGTAACGCCGCAAATGCTTGATCGGTAGGAGCAAAGACAGTATAAGGCCCTGGTTGTTGTAGGATATCTGTTAAGCCTGCGGCTTTTAATAAAGAAGTCAAGGTTGTAAACGAACTGCTAGATGCAGCCAAGGAAACGATATCTGTACCGCCAGGTTGATTAGTACCACTACTAGCTGCAACAATATAACCAGCAGCTGGAAGATTGCTAGCAATTGGTTGTAACTGTCCCTGTTTTACCAAAGCTTGATATAAAAGTGCTGCGGCTTCGGCGCGTGTTAAAGTCCTTTGGGGATTGAGTTGTCTAACTTCTGGATAGTTAACAACAATATTGCTTTGTGTTGCTGCTGCTACACTATTCACAGCATAATCTGGGACTGATGAAGCATCTGTGTAATAAGTGCTCAAAACACTAGCTGCGCTAGTGCTACTAGTCAAAGCTAAACCACTGCTTAAAGCGACGATCGCCTGTACTTTGGGAATTTGTTCATTGGGTAAAAATCTGTTCCCTGGATAGCCGGACATAAATCCAGTTTCGTAAGCTACCCGAATTGCTTCCGCCGCCCAATAGTTAGCGGGAACATCGGAAAATCCACCAGAAGGTAATTGTCGAACTGGGTTCTGGTTAAAAGCTTTTTGGATCATCGCCGCAAATTGCGCACGAGTCACAGCCTGATCGGGCTTAAAAGTACCATCAGGAAACCCTGCAATCACGTTTCTTTGGGCTAAGGCGGTAATGAATGGACTGGCCCAGTAATTTGCATCAACATCAGATAAGCTAGATGTTGCCCCTTGTGCTATTTTATCGGGCGATGAGACAGTATTTTGAGCTGATCCAGGGCTGGAAATTACAATAGGACTTAATGTAGCAAACATTACTCCTAAAGCTAGCATACTGCTCTTTACAAATGAGCCGCGAAACCAATTAAACATGAAAATTTCCTCACAAAATAAGTAAAGTCGTTGCTCAATTCATTGATGAAACGTGAGTTCGATGCAGATGATGTTTACCTCACCCCAAACGCCTCTCCTATGAAGAAAAAGCTGTAAAAATTGTAATTTTTCTTACTCCTCTCTTTCCTCCTAGAAGAGGGAAGGGGGCTGAAGGTTGCCGAATTCAAGTTAATTAAATATTTGTCAAGTGCTGAGGATGAGATTTGCCTCTCGAATAAAACTACGAATGCGAAATGTTAACTGTTTGAAGTCTAAAAATTTACCAATATAGTCACCCTTCCTTGAATTTCATTATAACCGCTCAAATGTTTGCCCCAGAAAGCAAATCTCAAGGATGATATTTGAGCTTTTCAGGAATCTCCGATCGCACTCAGCATCAAAAAGCTACCAAGGATATCCGAGATTTTTCAATAATCAAGAGAATTAATATAAATGCATGGATTTCTCAGTTGCCCTCAGGTGGGCTGTGACCGAGAAATTTGGTATTCATTAGCCGTCTGATCATTTTGAACAAGCCCAATTACATCAAATTTAAGTTACATGTGTCTAGTTATTAACATACAAGAAAGTCGAGGATTGTCATAATTAATATTTTTAATATGTTACATGAATCCAACAACTAGCTAAAGGCTAAATTTTTCGAGATTTTTTTCCTTCTTTAGATAGTTGACAACATCGCTAATTCGTTGAGACTGAGAGCGAATGAACAAGCTAAGACCAGAAATGAGCGATCGCACTTCCCTGCTTAAAGCATAATTAATCTCTAGTACCACGCTGCAAAATTCGCTCAATCACAATTCCCAATTGAAATCTTGATTTTTGGTTCTGTTGTACTAGTCAGGTTATAGATATTAATCAACTAGACGAGATAATCTACCTTTTCACTTAAGTGTTGGATTGATATTCTCTCTAAAAAAAAATTCCTGTTACTCACTTGATCCTGATGAAATAGCAAATATCAAAAACTAGCATCCTCCTGAGGATAGGTAAAAACGACCGCAATCACGCTCGATCAATTAACCTGTAATCAAGATGACAGTGCTGAAAACAAGGGATAAAGTTAAACCAAGATAAATCTACTGAAAATGCATAACCCATCCTGATATAGCTGACATACTAAAAACAATATGAGTATCCTGCTGCAAAAGATCCAAAATCGATTAATCAAAAATATTTATAGTTTGCCATTTTTGCAACATCAAGCTGAACTTGAGTATCAGGAAGCTGTGGATCAACATATTGCAAATTTACCGCAATTTCCACTACTGAGATGAATCTCATCGAAACCATAAACAGGGTTATTGAACTCAATTTATTGAAAATGTTATAAGCACTTTTCATCTTCCTTGTGGTTTGGGGAAAGGGTAAAGGGTAAAGGGTGAATTCCTACCTTTCACCTTTTCCCTTTCCCCCCTTAACCGAAGCGGATTAGATTGCTAATTGGATGAGGATGCGATCGCCCTACCTTCTATTTCTTCGGTGGTAGCTTTGTCCCCATCTCTGTCCATGCGGAGAACACCAAATAAACCACCAGTAAACCAGCACTGATCAGGAAAATCACAACGTCGTTATTCATGTCTGTAGCTCAACATTTCTTAACAACTCTAACAGTCAACAGTTAACCGTCAACACTATATTCAACCTAATATCACCTCAGTACGCACAACTCCCCCACGTTCATGACGGGCTAATAGTTTAACAGTGCTACCCACAGACCCACGTACAACCCATTCTACCTTTGCCCTGTCTTCAGTAGGGTCACTCTGTCTCCGCGTCGGATGTGAAGGTTGATAGGCGCGTCCCTCTAATTGTCCCAACTCTTCACGCTTGTTACCTGTCTCTAAAGTTACACCATTAGGCAACTCTATTTCACAGATACAGCCTCTTACCAGCTTTTTCTCCAAGGCTTTTTGGGTAACGTAGGTAGGTAACCAGCCTGTATTATGAACTACTAAACACACTCGATATAGATCGTTACCTAAGTTGTAGACACTGGTTTGATAAATTTCCAAACGCGGGGAGATTAACAAATGCCAAACTAACCAATCAGGAAAGCGGGCTATTTCATTTTCTAAAAACTCAGGGGGTGGATTGACCCAAGCATAGATGCTATCCCAACCGCCTAATTCTACCTGACCAAGTTGGGGATGGTCGAAGGGATACCAGTCAACATATGCCTTTCCTGAGAGTTGTTGATCATTCCAGCGTAACAACTTCAGTTCATCTTCTAAAGAGTGTTCTTGATACCATTCGACATGTTTATATTCTTTAATACCTGCTTGACTTTGGGGACTCCAAACTTCGACTGTCCAAGCAAAGACACCGCGATCGTCATAAGCCCAATCATCGAAAGTCCCGGAGATAAAATCTTTGGGATCATAGCGGAAGTCGTGAAAAGCAGAAATAGCGGGATATTCTGTAATTTCCGTAGCTTTTTTCCCAATATATTGATAGGTGCGGAGGTCGTAAAGCGGGAATTCCTCATCGCTGTGGTAGCTGTAGGGACGGATGACTACACCGCCAAAAGTATGGAAAGCTATAGCCCCGGTGATGTTGGGATGAGTTGTAATGAATTGGACAAGCGATCGCACTTCTGTTTCTGATGTGGGATAAGGCCCCGCACCGGGCTGTTGAAATTCTTGTCGCCACATAGTCGGAAAGTTGCGGTTCAAATCTAACCCTGTTTGGGTTGGCTGAATCTTAATCTGCACTCCGTCATAATTTTCGATCCGCCCTTCTGGTAACAGTCGATAATATTTACCACCGGTTTCTGTTGGTTCCCGACGCACCAATAAACGCGGTTCCGTCAGGGAGATTTTCCAAGCGCCATTAGGATCAGGAATGCGCATGAGTAAAATCCGCCCATCCCCATCGATATCTTCCATGACTAAACCATCGTTACTTTCCCTACCTTCAGGATAGGGACGGGTAGCAGAACGAATAAATTTCGGTTTGTCAGCCAAAGCCCACTCCGCACCATCAGGGTTAACACGCGGACAAATGTAGAAGGCGCGGGTGTCTAAACAAGGAGTAATCGCGGGATGAGTACCGTAGGCTGTAACTAATGTTTGCAGCAGATATAAACAGACAATTGATGGTGCTAACTCCGTAGCGTGGATATTACCATCTACCCAGAGGGCTGGTTTTTCTTTGTCTGATCCGGTGGCGAAATTCGTAACAGTGAGAAGCCAGATGTCACGACCTTCATAACTCTTGCCAATACTTTCTATGCGTACCAGGTGAGGAAATTCCTCAGCATAACTATGTAAGATGCTGGTCAGGTCTTCGTAACGGTAGTATTTATCAAAGCGAACATCTGGCATAATCACCCTCTTATGCGCCAGGCGTACATCCTCTACAATACCATTGCTTGCGACTCCAAAATTTTGATAAAAATCTGAGTCACAAAATTTTAGATTTTAGATTTAGGACTAAGGGAACTCCAAAAAATAAATTATTTCGCTTAAAGTTGTTGACTGTTAACAGTGAACCGTCAACAGTCAACAAGAAAAAAATTAAAAATCTAAAATTCGGTAATGGTTATACCAATTCTATGTGAGGCTGCATATTAACGCCCTCACCCTCCAAGGGTGGGGCTAAACAAACAAAGCCTGCCTACGCAGGCTAATTATATGCATCTTCATCAAGAATTAGTATTAGCGTAATATCATTGGGAACATTCGGGTAATTTTTTCTCAGCGTAATTGCAATCAAAATAAATTAGAGCATCCCTACTAGAGTTAAATCGTGTACTTTCGATGTAAGCTAATACTATGGACAAATATCCAATTTATTAGGTGTAGGTTGGGTTGAGGAACGAAACCCAACATTGATCGGGGTGTTAGATTTTTTCAAAAATAAAATCGGATTGCTATATCATTAGCGACATTCGGGTAGTTTTTTCCTAGCGTAAGTACAATCAAAATGAGTTAGAGCGTCGCTACTAGAGTTGAAATTTCCATCCGTGATGTAAGATTCACTGTCTCGACTGGCTTCACGTCGCCAAATTTTCAAGTAGTAACTACTGTTATCATCGGTAGACCATAATTCATAACGATAATCACCTCCATACCCCTCACTATTGAAGTAATCAGCTAGTGCCATAGTTGATATAACCACACAGCTTAATACAGCCAAAAAAGGAATTACAGCTACTTTCAATATTTGGTTTAATTTCATAAATGCGCCATAAATTCACTTCCTCTAGCTTCATTCACAAGTAGCTATTTACACCTCAGTAATAATGTTGAATATTATGTGAAGATATGGAAATAACGGCAAAAATTGCGCTTTTAACGGAAATTGGCTGAGTTGCCGCCTCCGCACCTCTCCCCTAATTTCTAATTTTCCTGTACTAATAAAACTGATTTCACCTGTCGCTTGATGGGTTTCCTCACAAGATTTAGCTTCCCGTAAACAGCCTTACCATTGTAATAAAGTGAAGACGAACTCCCGCCATCTAGATTCATCGCTTTCTTTGCACCAAGGGTTTTCATAAAAGCTGCTAATTCTGGCAAAGACATCCCAGATTTAGCGAGACGAACGTTTGGCTTTTGAGCTACCATGACTAAAAGAATATTGCCATCATCAGTAATGCCTACAGCAGTTCTTGAACTAGGTTGATTGCTACCAATTGCATCTCGTCCATTAACTTTATCTACAAAAGCTTCTTGTTCTGAGGTGAGTTCTGGTAACAAATTGGGGCCACCGCCTACAGCATCGACTAACTGACACCCAGCTAAAGGTGATTCATTGTGGGGAGTAATATCATAAGTGACAGTTTCCCCACATAGATAGCGACGGAATTCTGTGCGATTAAAAATTTTATTTAGGTAAGGTTTTAAGTTGGGATTATTTACAAGTCTTTCGTTAGTTTTGGGATCAGCAACTACACTACCAGAAATCACTACATAGGATGTAGATTTTTGATTAACTGGGTCAAAAAAGCCTGCATTGAAGATTGCTTTTACTTGATGCTTCTTAGCAAATTCGTCTACAGTAGCCACTTTTTCTGACAGCGCAGGTGTGATTAAAAATCGGCTATCAGTGGGAATTGATAGAATATGAACTACGCTTTGCGGTAAAGTCCGTTGTTCGTAGCTGATGGTTTTTGGTGGGGAAGGTGCAACATTTGGCACTATTGATATAGAAGAATGCAACTTAAATAATAGTGGCATCCCGAAACTAACTAGTGTCAGACTCAGCAGCCAGATTTTTTTCACTTGTATACCCAAATTAACTAAATAAATATTACGCTCGCAAATGTGCAAATTCCCGATTTGACTACATCGTATTTTTCTCGACGAGAATGATCAGCCTGTGTTTGCTAAAATATTTTTCAGAATTGGTGGTCATAAACGATCTAGGCGATCGCACTAGCACATCTGTACAATAATGGCGATCGCACCCCAATAGTACTATCTCTCGTGGTACACTAAGACGCTTTCGGTTGATACCACAGGACTAGCTGTAACTTTGAACAGTAGCAACCTCCATCACTAATTTCTTGCTCATGTTCTGCTATCCAATCAAAGATTTGTGCTGCTTTTGCTAAAGCTATCTTTTCGGAACGATAAAGCTTAGGACTAGGACAGAAGGCTTTACCATTGATGTGTATGGCTGCAATATGCCAATAGTCGCTACCTTCACCCTCCGGTACAACTTCTAAAAATCCATCACAGTAAGGCTCAATTATGCCGATGTTCATCTGCCAACCAATTACACTCCAAAAATATCTATCCTACAGTTGCAATTGGTGAAACGCCATCGTACCTCTTGGTTAACTTAGTCAGCAGTAAATCTGAGGTAACTTCACGGGATTTTCAGTAATTCTCTAGGTATAATTCTGACTGGCTAATTTTGTTCATTGTGGACAAAAACTTTTTAAAGAATATAGTCTGTTTAGCAGATGTTGTCGCCTAAAAATGGTCATATGATTATGAGCATCAATTATTCACTATCATTACAGTAATAAAAGGAGCAGGCTATGCTTACCGCCCTGATTTTTTTTGCAGGTTACGCTGCTATTTCGACATTCTTTATTTCTGCGGTTGACTAACAAAACACAAACGCCCATATTTGATTTTTCATATTAGTTAGACGTAGATGCTTCGTGGCTTGTCATCAGACATCGCTACAAAGGGCGAAATACAAACAGATTACCTGTTGCACCTCGTCCTACCCTGATTTGGGAATCTAAGTATGAGGTTGTCCACAGCGCTTCATTTCTCAAAAATTCCAGCACCGGAATTTTCAACTCTGGTAAACTCCAGCTTGAGAATCCAAAGGGCTTTGTTACTTGTACGGAAAACGCCCCAAAAGTCACCTTAGCAACCTGTTCATCTATACCCCATCTCCATACGCCGTCAGCTTGCAAGCGCCATTCTCCCAGAAATGGGAGATCAAACTCAGCACAGTTGGCGGCGGAAATTTGCTCCCGATTGCTGGCTACTAACTTTTGCCACACGCGTTTAATTTTAATTCCTCCCCCAATTTCTCTTAGGGATACTAGCTTTCGCGTAACTACTGTGCCGCGAGAAGCGTAAATTAATTGCCAGCTACCAACCAGCGACGAAAGATGATTGACGCTGAGTGGGCGAACTGTAGGATTTACGTTCTCCAACCGCTGGACAATGCTATCGATTGTTTCATCTGGTGATGGAAATATACTTTGCTGCAAGCCTAGCGCTTCAATTCGTTGCAGCAGTTCAGTCTTTAAGCTAGATCTCTTTGCTTCATCATCCGCCATGTTGATAAGGGAGGGGAAAACTTTACATTTTGTTATGTGCTTTGGTTTTTTGCGCCTCTTATTAAGGTTATCAGCCTTTTGCTGTCAACACGGCTTGACAAGTCGTAACAATTTTGTTAAATTTATTTACATAAGTTAATAAATAGATAAAAAACAGCTATTGCCTTAGGTATTAGCGAAAATTTTTGATTTCGGTATCGGTATCTCTCATCGTCATTTGGTTTTCTCCCCCTCACCTCAGCGCGCAAGCTGAGGTTTTTTTTCATACTGCTCATCCGCCTTGTCTCCCCACAGACTAAGCCCTAGCCTAAACTTACACCTATTTTCAGGTAAATAGACCACGCGGTAGGGGCACGGCATCAGTAAGATTATTGTATGTAGCAGAAGATTGTGGGTGCCGTGCCCTTACGAAAGGATCTGTGGTTAAATTACTACCGAAACTGCTGTAACTAAGATTTTTCTATGCAAGGGAATTTGGTTTGGGGAAAAGGTTAAAGCAAGTTTTTCTTCCCCTTTTTCCCCTTAACCGCTGAGATATCAGTTAAACAGGTACACTGCTGTTCCAAATATCGCGATGCAATCGCCACTGTCCATCTTCTTGTTTCCAGACAACGATGTACTTACCTCTGTCTACCATTTGACCATTGCGATCGCTCAATAAATATTTTCCCACTTCAATTGCTGTATTGTCGTGACTTTCTACCTCAATGGTTTCCAGAGTCGCTTGGGTAATGTTGAGCTGGAAAATGCTTTGCCAAAATTCCTCAATCCCCTTTTTTGTGCCAATTAACTCGCTATGAGTTGGTAAAATTTGACCATCTTTGGTGTACAAGCTAGCTAAAGTTGCTGCATCACCTTGTGCAAAAGTCTGCATAAAGTTCTGGTTCGCTGCTGCAATTGCATCACGAACGCTGAGAGTTTGCGTGATTGTCATTGGCTTGAATGTTGATGCGATAATGGACTTGAATAGTTCGATAGATTTCCTTTTCAGGCTTTGACCTTTGTCTGTCGAAGCCTTTTTTGACTAGATAAGTCGGTATTGCTGGCCGAGTTTCTCCAACACATCCAACGTCCGATCAATATTTTCATAGGTGTGGGAAGCATTTAAGATAAACCGAATCCGACCTTCTGAAGGCTTAACACCGGGATAGACAATCGCGATAGAAAAAATTCCTGCCGCGAATAAGTCGCGATTAAATGCATGTAAAATGTCTGGATCGGGAATAAATATCGGCACGATCGGACTCTGACTATGACCTAAATCAAAACCCATCCCCGTGAGTTTTTGCCGCATGTAGCTATTTTTTTGATGCAGTTGTGCTATTAATTCGGGATTAGCAGCTAATTCATCAAGTGAGGCTAAAATAGCGGCCGCATCTCCTGGTGTCAGACAAGCTTGAAATAGGTAAGAATTAGCACTCCATTCCAGCAAGGGTATATATTTACTTTTGCAAGCGATAAAGCCGCCGATGGAAGCTGTTGATTTGGACAAGGTAGACATGATAAAATCTACCTCTTCCGTCACGCCGAGTTGATGACAAAATCCCGCTCCTTGGTGACCGTAAAAACCAAATGTGTGGGCTTCATCTACATAGAGATGAAAATTATATTTTTTCTTGAGTTGGACAATTTCGCCTAAGGGAGCCAAATCGCCACTCATCGAATAGGCAGATTCAACAATGACAATGAGGTTTTCGTAGTTGTTCCTGTATTTTTTGAGTTTTTTCTCTAAGTCTTCGACTGAGTTATGCTTGAACGAAGCAAACTTTTTGCCGGAAAGCTTAACTCCATCAATAATCGAAGCATGGGCTTCCCGATCGAAAAGTAAAAAATCATTGTTTCCTGGTAAAGCAGAGATGACACCTAAATTGGTGGTGTATCCTGTGGGGAACAATAAAGCCGATTCTTTCCCAACTAAAGATGCGAGTCGTCTTTCCGCTTCTTTATGTAACGAAGACATCCCACCGGATATAGCAGAAGTTCCGCTTCCTGTACCAAATTTTTTCACGGCTTCGCAGACTTGATCGATAATCTTTTGATTTCTGTTTAAGCCAGTATAGTGATTGATACACCAAATGATGCACTGATGCAGGGTTCCCGTAGATGGACATACTAACTGTGCTTCACTGTCACTGCCGAAAAGGGTAAACTTGTCTTGGGAATACAAACCAGCTTCCACCTGCAATTGCTTGTGCTGATAAATCGCCTCAGCTAAATCTTCAAAGCTACTAAAACCATCTGACTTTAATTGTCTTTTGAGCAAAGCTAAGGAAGTTGACAAGCTGACTTCACTTTTAGCCTTTGCGATCGCATTACTTTCGCTCTGAATCTGACGCTCTATTGCTACTGTCATATTGTAGTTGAAGTAAAGTACTTGAATTTTTATTCTGCACGCACAAACTGTTCGACTAAATTCAAACCCTTGTTGAGCAAGGATTGGAGAAATTAGCCAGCAATGTATCAGCACCAATTGTGCTCTCGTAGCAGAGATTAGTCCATAGTCAAAACTAAGCCCCTTAATTTATGAATGGAGATATCAAAAAACACCGCATCATTATTTCCACCCCTTACATTTATGCATGGGGTTTGATAATTTTTAATTCCCCAAAGGAGTTGACAGCCTTAACCAGAAATCTATGACATTTACGTAAGTCCTAGTAATAACTAACGACTAACTTCTGTGCGTCTAAGTGTGTTGAGTGAGTACTATGAATTTCGGTCAAAATCCATTTCTATCGGACAGCATAACTTAATTCACCGACACCAAGGAACTGCGGTAACGATATTGTTCTGGGGCTATTTCTAGTAGATTCCTGACTGATAAAGATTTTGGTGCGTTATCAACAATCCTTTGCGATCAATTTTTACTTGCAGAATCTGCTCGTAAAGTAAATATACCACACCTTAAGAAAAACTGAAGTTTTTTAGATTTAAAGTTTCTGTATTTATACTGAGGGTTTATGAATTAACAAAAAGCTGACTAGGAGAATGCACGTAAACCCAGTGTTGTCAGCCTTAAGAGACGAATTCATGAGTTTCTCAAACAAAGCAATTTATTTAGACTTCATCACAAATACTTAAAGTAAAACAATAATCCAATACCAGCGATCGCAATCCCAACACCTGCGATCGCTCTCAAACTCACCTTTTCACCCATTGCGATCGCGATGGGGATGACAAACAAAGGACTAGTCTGCAACAGTGTGGAAGCAATTCCCACAGATGTGAATTTAATAGCTGTTTGTTGTAACCAAATTCCCAGGTAAGTACCACAAAAGGCTGCAAAAAAACTTGCTAAAATAATTCGCCGAGATTTCCAGTAGGGATCAGAAATTGTCCGCTGCTGGCGAGGTGATATTACTAACCAAAGCAAAATTGTCAATACCCCTGCAATTAATCGTAATAAAGCCGCCCATAAAGAATCAATACTCGCAGTTGCAAATGCAGCCCGAGAAAACAGAGAACCGGCGGTATTTGTAATTGCGGCTAATAAACCAAAGCCTATACCTTGCCATAGGTGCGTTGAGTCAACCTCGCTTGTACCAGGAACTCGTTCTGTTACCACCCAAGCGACTCCCAAAATCGTCAACAGGATTCCGCACCAAGCGCTGACATTGAGGCGTTCTTGGAGAAAGATTGTCGCCGCGATCGCCGTCATCGGTGGCGAAAGGGTTCCCAAAAGTAAAACCTGTCGCGCTCCCAAGTAATTGATCGCCGCCAAGAAAGCTGTATCACCCCAGCCAATCCCCACAGCACCGCTGAGAAAGAGTAAGCATACAGGCATAAAAGAAAGCTTGGGGACAAAATCGCCACTAATCAAAATTGTTAGTAGTAGTAGAGCGATCGCAATTATCCCTTTAATCAAGTTCAGCTGCATCGGCCTAATACGTTGCCCTAAAACACCATAGATCACCGAAGCGACAGACCACAAACACGCAGCCACTAAAGCCGCCACTTCACCATGCCAATCTGTCACCGCCAAAATTAAATAATTATTAAAAATAATCAGCACCCATAAATTAATGCCGGAAACTCTTTAATAATACAACAATTAATTGCCACAAAATTAGCACTGTCTAGCTGAGAGTGCTAATTTTCAGCCAAAGTTTAATACTTATGGTATAAGCGTAAATTCTACTTTTTAGGGATGGCAATCGAGAAAAATTGAGAGATAATTATTGCTATTAAAATCAAAGTTACATATAATTGATTAACCATCGGGAGGACTGGAATGAAATATACTTTTGACTTTGTAGGAGTCTCTCCAGTTTTACAATTTTTTAATCACCAACAGCAGAACCAAAAACAACCACAGCATCAAGGTGTGGAATACTTGGGAAACCATATTTGTACCTTAGATGCGTTCTTAGAATCTGTCGAAACAATTCCCGCAAATTGGTGCTGGAACATGGATCAAGTCGTAGAAACTGTAATTAATTTTTGGTTAAATAACTCAGAAAGTATTAACTATTGGAAAAGACGGTTAACAGATGCCGGTAGAGACAACTTAATAGTAGCCAGAGTGGCAGATTTCACAGCTTTAAAAGCCGAATTTGAATCCTTACTAGGTAGAAATTCGTAAAAATATCCCAAGTCATCAAAATTGTAGTTGAAAATTCATTTTTCATAATTAGTAAGCTGAGAATTGCTCAGCTTATTTCTGTTGGTTAATAATTTTGGGAAAAATCGCTCCTTCTAGATCCACGACTTCTTTAAGGATATTGCTGGCGAATGGTAGGTTTGACCCCTCAATGCTCATACAAATACTTTTCTCGCTTACGCGACATACCGCCCGCAGGCTTGAAGCCTGGGGCTAACGCTACAAAGCCCACCTTCGTGGGCTAAGAAAATTTAGCCCACGAAGGTGGGCTTTGTTTGATTAGCCGCACCATTCTATGGTGAAGGCGGGATTTCGGGATCAGCGAGGTGTCTTACCTCTGATTCGCCAGCTGTATCCTCAAAGAAGTCGGGGATCTAATTTTTCACCAATGATTGCAGCCTTCCTCCCAAGTATTTTGGCAAATTGGGAATATTCTGGGAACTAACTCCACAGCAACTACGTATATTTAATGAGATACAATTTTCAAGCTAGTCAATCACCGGAAAATCTCTAACCCCTAACCCCTAATGTGTCCAGTAGGAGTTCGTACAAGCCGCTCAACTAAAGCCCTAGAAACGGGTGTAGCAAAACTGTGGCTGCTATTGGTGGGCGTGAACCAATATGAGGATGAACAAATACCTAGTTTGAATTACTCAGCATTAGACTGTCAGGGATTAGGAGAAGCATTAAACGCCGCTACACAAGCATTTCCCCAAAAAGAGGTGATGATTTATCACGATTTCGCCTCCCAGCAGCCAAAGTTAGAAAATGTTCGTACCAGTCTCAGACAAATTGCGGCGGCGACTAAACCCATTGACACCGTTCTATTTTATTTTTCTGGGCATGGGATGCTAGATCCATTGAGTCAGCAGGTAGTGCTGTGTCTGCAAGATACTCAAAAATCAAAATTAATAGATACAGGCTTAAAGTTGCAGGAAGTTTTGCAACTGTTAGAAAATTGTTCAGCCCAGCAGCAACTATTAGTACTAGATGCTTGTCATAGTGGGGGGATGACGCTGTGGGGTGCTAGAGGCGAACCAGATCCCCAACTTAACCCCACACCAGAGTTAGTGGAAGTTCTGCGACAACGAGCCGCCAACAGAAAAGGATTTTATGCTTTATTATCCTGCGATCGCTCCCAGCAATCTTGGGAATTTCCCCAATTAGGACATGGAGTCTTTACATACTACCTCATCCGTGGGCTAAAAGGAGAAGCCGCCGACTCCCAAGGTGTGATCGAAGCCGATGGACTTTACCGCTATGTCTATCACCAAACACTCACATATATAGATAAAGCTAATCAGCAGTTACGAGTCATTAATCAACTCAAAAAAGGACGTGGGGACAAATCCATACATCCCGAATATCCCTCACAAACCCCGAAGCGCATTGTCGAAGGAGTAGGAGAAGTAATTTTGGGACTCAAATCCACAACCACCGCATCTTCACTACATCCGCGACAAGCATTAATTGTCGAAGGACTCCCCAAGAGTAAAACTTCCCTAGCTTTGAGTAAAATACTCAGTAGCGCTGGGAGTTTTGAAGTCAATTATTGGACTGTGGGCCGTAAAAATTCCCAGTCAGATGTGCGTAAAGCCATCCAAAAATGCTTACTGTCGGAATATGAAGCCGAATCAACCACTACCTCTACTACAACAGAAGCAGCTGCAACAGTATTGTTATATTTGCGAGGGCAAATTCAAGAGACAGAACAAGGCGAAGCTATATTAGTACTGTCTGATGAGATGACAATTCATCGCTCATGGTTGAAAAAACAGCTACGCCGATGCCGATCGCAACAAATTATCATTTTAGATTGTCCTCTAGAACAGGGAGTAGGCATATCACTGGGCGATTGGCTAGAAGAACTGCAACTAGGATTAGAAACAGGACAGTGTTTAATTGCTGCTGCTGTACCACCCCATGAAAGTGAAAGATTTGCTACTACCCTATTAAAAACCCTCAATCAAGGAATCCAGCCAAGTGGATTCACCGCCGCAGCTTGGATTACACAATTACAAGTGGAATTGGCACAAACAGACATTCAATTATATTTTTGGTTGTCTGGATCTCAAGGGATCATTGAAGTTTTACTAGGCAAAACTTTATATTCTGGTGAGAGTGTCAATGAACAGCCAGATGATTTGAGTTCGGAAGCCGGCATAGATTACACTCATCTGCGGGATTTACTCCAAGCCCAAAGATGGCTAGAAGCAGATAGGGAAACTACAACTCTCATGCTGAAGGTAGGGGGAAGAGAACAACAGCCTTACCTGGATATCAACACCATCAAAAATTTTCCTTGTACAGACCTTTATACTATTGACAAACTTTGGGTAAGTTATAGTCATGGGCGCTGCGGTTTTAGCGTCCAGCACCATATCTGGGAGAATATTAAACATAATTCGGCTACCGATCCGATGTTGGCTTTAATGATTGGTAGTGCCAAAGTTGCTGCTTTTGAAACCTGCATAGATTTTGCCAATCGGGTTGGTTGGCGCCTGAGAGACTCTTGGATTGATTATGACAATCTGATCTGGACAGGCGATGCTCCTATGGGACATCTACCTTATGTCGGTTTTTTGGAACAAGTTTGGCATGTCAAAGTCTTAGGTGTTTGGGAATGGCACAGTGCGATCGCCACTGCTGCTTGGTGGGAATTGTGCGTGACGCTGTTTTCGCGGATTGAGGCTTGTAAAATAGCTAGTTCCGACTAAACGCAGATATCAATATCATTTATCAGGGTGAGGTATGAGGTACATAGAAAACCTGGAATTAGAAGAGAAAGAACTGTATCCCCATATATACTGAGTTTTCTCTACTTAACAGCCGTGAATTTCCTAAAAATTCGCGAAAAATAAGTAAATATACCTTTGTTAATTGAGGACAGACAATGCAGTACACACAATTACAAGGAATTTTTCCCAATATCTCATTTACATCTTGGGAATTAGAATTTACACCTCATCCCTCAGTGCAGTCTAAATTTAAACGTCTGTTAGACATTTTTGGGAGTTTGGTGGGACTATTGATTTTAGCGATCGTGTTTGTGCCGATCGCGATCGCCATTAAAATTGATAGCCCTGGGCCAATTTTCTTCGCTCAAGAACGCTATGGGCTACAAGGACGGCCATTTCGTCTGTATAAATTCCGCTCAATGGTTAGTGATGCCGAGCAATTAAAATCTTTAGTTAATAATGAAGCCAATGGACTAATATTTAAAAACAAAAATGATTTTAGAATTACTAAAGTAGGTCGCTTTTTAAGACGCACCAGCTTAGATGAACTACCCCAATTTTGGAATGTTTTGCTCAATGATATGAGCTTAGTGGGAACCCGTCCACCTACAGGCGATGAAGTTATGCACTATACAGAAAAACATTGGCGGCGTTTAAATGTTAAACCCGGTTTAACCGGGGAATGGCAAGTTAACGGACGTTCTCAAGTGACAAATTTTGAACAAATAGTTGACTTAGATTTACAGTACCAAAATAACTGGCATCCATTGTATGACTTATTGTTAATTGCCAAAACAATCTATGTCATTTTTGGCAGAATTGGAGCCTTTTAACAGCAGAATTCAGCGAATGAAGAGTACAAAACAAAGGCGCGGCGATCGCGCCTTTAAATTAACGTGAGTTCGATAAAACTAAAGAACTTAAATGTTGACTGACCTTTAGCTGGAGCGATTGAGGGATTATTAAATCACTCGCTTTGTTAGATGTTGGATTAGTTGATTTATCTTAAACAACTAGAAAATCCCTCGAAGAAAAATCAGAAGTATTTTCAATGTAACCAATTAAATCAAAATCTTGATAAATATAAGTTGAATTAGTCCCGTAGGTAATGCTAATACCACCTCTAGATGTAGACCAAATTTGGATTTTATCGCCTTGATTGCGATCAAAGTCGGTAATAGTAGTTCCTACAAGGGTATCGGCATTTGGTGTTCCATTAATATTACTCATTGTTTAAATACCTCAAGCTCAAAATTGCTAAACAACTATAATTTGTCTAAAGTTAAACTTAGGGCGTGTCGGCAAAGGTCATAGAGACGCTCAGCGCGAGCAGCACCAAGCTGGCAAGCCGCCGGACTCTTAACGCAAGCTGCTATTACCCACGCTGCTGAAGCAGGGGGCACTGAGCTTCGTGATTTGTTGAAATCAAAGTGTTGCAAATGCGGCGAACTTGACTAAATCTAAAAGGTTGATCGCATTTACTGCTAAATTTCCTCAAAAACCTCAGAAGTTACGCAATTAAGTAGTGGTTATGAGTACTGATGGCGTAAGTTCTGATAGTCTTGAAGATATTTGGGGGAAAATCCCTCAAGCCAGTAGTGTTATTCAAAAGCTGAAACTTCCTGAGCATCAGGTAAAGCAACTTAGGGGAAGTAGCTTAACTTAGGGGATTCCCCGAACTTCTTGCATAAATGGCAATTTAAAGGGTGAGAAGTAATAGCGATCAAACTTGATTGCAAGAACTCTTTTTTTAGATTTAGGGGTGGGGTCGATGGCATTGGTGTCAAGTTAAAGCTTCAGCCCAGATGTCAAGCGACCTGGCGGCGTTGCGTCGGTGTCGTTGACGAACAGCTTTAACCAAGCCCATAGAACGTTGATGCTCTACTAGCCAAGGAATCAGTTGTAGTTGTGAATTGTGCGATCGCGCACGATGGAAAAAATACAAACTGCGGAACACCATTTCCACAGAAATTCGATCTATTGGCTGCTGTAGAGCGATGCCAAAGGCAAGCCGCTTCGCGTCTACGCAACATCAGCGCACAAATCATTGAGAACAGCATAGAAAATCCAAGTAGCATAAACTTGCATCTGCACACCATTAGTGCCGCCAACCCAGAGATAAGATAAACCTAACAACCGTTTTGTCAGTAAAAATGCATCTTCGATTTTCCAACGACGGCGATACAACTCACAAACCGACTGTGGTGAAAGCTGTTGCGGGTCAAGAACATTGGTCAAGTAATGGTACCAAGTTTTGCCCCAGAGTACTGACACTTGTCGCATCGGGTAGCGACAAGGATCAGTATGGTGAAGTCCCATTTGAATAATTTCGTCTTTGTAGTGAGAACCATTTGAAAGTACACGCACTAGCCGATAGCGTATTTTCGCTTTTTGTCTAGTTAAAACATATTTTCCTTGCTCGGTCAGGGTATCAAACCACTCAAATCCATAGAAGCCCATATCTGTGATCAGTATTCCCCCGATGGGTAAACGCGCTGTTATTTCTGACCACCACTTTGTTTCATTACGTTTGGCATCGGCATCAAAAAATGCTGCCACTGGGCGATGAGTAAATGCTTCAACTACCATTAGCATCTTCCCCCCCAAGACTGAGCCTGTTTTTTGTTGCAGTTGTCCCAAATGTTTTTTGACTGCTTCTAGGGTTGATGCATCCGCAATCCATACAGCAGCGAACGATGATGCTACTGATGTCCACATTGGTGGCACTTCCATCTGCTTATTCTTGGCTGCCAGACGCTCTATTACTTGTTCAAACAGCTTGATAAACAACTGAGCTGGTAAAGTCTCTAGGCGTTGAGATAGTGCTTGCCGACTCACCTGCATTGCCTCAACCCACATCAACCCTTCCACTTCCAGGCAGCGTAGCACATCTGTTAAATGCTGTACTTGTCTATACACTAGACTCAATACTATTGCTGCCATCACGGGTAGAGTCAGTACGCGATCGCGCAAGCTACGTTCTTTATCTTTAACATCTTTGAGATTGGCAAATGTCCCTGGAGTTAATAGCTCAATCAACCGTGATTCTATCTCCTCACTTGTTGGAGCAGGAGAAGTTGGGGTAAAAGTGGCGAGCGTGACATGAGCCGCCACGTAAACTCTGAAAGCCTTGCTACAAAAGGATTGCAGAAATAAAATTGCTCTCTGACCCGAAAATCGCTAAAAAAGCTTGTTTTGACTGTGCCAATTGAAGCTTAAGCTATTTGGTACTGCATTTGGTAACGTAGCCATAAGGTTTTCAGGCTGTAAAATTCAGTAGGGTTTAAATGGTACAGCCTTTAATGTTTACCAAGTTAGTCAAAATCTCAATTTTAGGGTAAAAGTCAAAAAATTTTTCTGAAACTCTCTTGGAACATGGGTTTCAGCAGTCGCATGGCGGCTCGTGTCACGCTTGCTACTTTTGCCCCAAGGTAATACCAATTTGAAAAAAGAATGCGACAGATGGTAGGGGCACGGCAGTGCCGTGCCCTCTAGAATATATTGATGTGTCGCAAACATTATTTGAATTGGTATAATCTCACTTTTTAATCAAGCAGGTGGTGTCGCTAAAACAACAACGCAAAATTTGACTATCACTTGTTAACATTAAAGTATTTGGTGATTTGACCGAAGAAGATGTAGCTTCAGTAGTAGACAAAGCTAAAGGAGCAGAGCCCCCAGCCAAACAGTGGACTGAATGCGCAAGAAATAGGTACAGTACCTATTAAATAGGTACTGGCAAACTATTTAGTACCTATTTAACTCGCCCAAATATCCCGCCATTTCACCGTACCTTTATCCGCTAAAATCCAGCGACGGCTAACGAGATTTTCCCGCAGGGCTGGTTGATTTTGCCGCCAGAGAGCATATTTATAGGATATTGCTTTCCCCGCGCTTTCATTAAATGGTATTTCCCCAAACCAAGTATTTTCATTGATATATTCTAAAGCGTAAGCTTTGCTAATATCCCAATTGCCCAATTCTGGACAATCACCTATTACCACAACTGTATCACCAGGTTGAGTCCTCAACCCATTTACCTGTGCCCGCACAATAGTTGTTCCTTTGACTCGCTCACCCAAATAACTCAGTACAATTATTTCTTTGGGTGCTAGCTTTAATCCTAAAATTTTGCCATTTTTAACTTCGATTTGGCGCTGTGTTACTATACAGTTATATTCTCCATCTTCTAATTCGGTATTTTCCACATTAATAGTAATTGCATCTCCTTTATTGATCGCCACAAAACAGCGATAATCTCGATAACTGCGGAGATAACAATAGACATCAGGTGTAATATATTTTTGTTTCTGACTTCCCAGGGAAACCGCAGGATTTAAGCGCCGCAATTTCGATAATAATTGGATATCTTGATAAAGCTGGGAATCTGTGTCCCATTTCTCCATGATCGGACGATTATAAGGATCATTGCCACCATTAGTATCATTATGGAGATATTGCTCTGTCCCATAATAAATACAAGGAATTCCCCGACTAGTGATAATCAAAGCCATCGCCAATCGCAGCAGTTGCGGATCGGAATTTAAGCTTTGAAATCGCGGCATATCATGATTATCAATAAAGGTAATCAATTCTGTCGCCGTATTGTAAAGATAATCCAGATTGAAAACATCTTGAATTAAATGAAATCCTCCCGCTGCATTTTGGGCTATAGCTTGGCGAATTCCCTCACACAAACCAAAGTCTAAAATTGACATTCCCGATTCATTGGCAAATTTGATTGAACTGCTTTTTTTGGGATTGCTAAAACCCCATTCGCCAAAGATGAATACAGAAGGTTTATGAGTTTGAATATCGCTATTAAATTCTTGCCAAAACCAAATAGGCATGTGCTTTACTGTATCAACTCGTAAAGCATCGACTCCTTTATCTAACCATTGCTTAATTGCGGTTTTAATATAATTGCGGTAATCAGGATTACTTTCATTAAAAGTCGCTAATCCTGCCATTTCATAATAGAGTAATTGATATTCATCTTCCCAATCCGTGATTTCGGGATTATGGTGATACCAATGATTGATATCATTGTAATAATCGGCAATTAACACGCCATCTTCGTAAAGTTTACCTTTTTCCCCGTTAACATCAGGGCTGCTGTGATTACACACAATATCTAAAATCAGCTTCATGCCGCGCTCATGTAAGCCAGAAATTAATTTATCTAATGTGCTACTTTTAAATAAAGAATTTTCTTCATGGGGCGCTAAAAATCGGGGATTAATCCGTTTAAAATCTTTTGTCCAGTAGCCATGCATCGCCGCATTCTCAAATTGTAATGCTTCTACTTGTTCAAATAAAGGAGAAATCCAGATGGCTGTAACTCCAAGATTTTTGAGATAATCTAGTTTGTCAATAATTCCTTGTAAATCCCCACCCCAATATTTACCCCACTTTTGCTTAGTGGGATCGTAAAGTTCAGGATGAGCGCCGGGATTATTGCTGGGATCTCCATCATGAAAACGGTCTACAATGATGAAGTAAATTGTTTCTTGGCGAAATTCAATTGCTCTGGTAAAGAGAAACTCAAAATCCGATACCGTTTCTGATGCAACTGTATCTGTATGAAAGCCAGCAGCAGCTTTAGTAGCTTGAGCTTCAACATCAGAATGGGATGAAGAAATTTGCACCATAATTTTATTAAAAAAAGCTAAAGGTTTGATGTACTCTACTGAACTTAGGCTTAGGTAGCCAAAATTTCTCTCAAACAAATTTTACATGGCAGTGAGTATTTTGAGCTAGCCATGAGTATGTTAACGCAGAGTGCGATCGCACCAGTAAAAACCTATTTTATAAGCTGACTATTAAATGATAGGGATGAGTAAAAGTTAAAGGGCGATCGCCACCGGAGAGTAAAATCAGCGATCACCCTTAACACAGTTATCTCCCTATCTCTCCATCTGTCCACTTCTCCAGCGATTTAGCGCTCGTAAATATGCTGTAACTGGAATTTGATAAACTTCAATAACAATCCAAAGAATAATTGCTAAATGTAACAAAAAAGTTAATATAGTCCAGAGATATGGTAACCAGGTAATAAATTGATGTGGAGTTGGCGGAAAATTGTAAGCGACAATACCAATCAAAGTTGTGGGTAAAAGTATAAAAGCAATGGCGGCTAAACCATAGCCCCAACCAAGTTCCACACCTTCTAACTGCGCTTCTGTCCAGCTAAAACCATTCCAACGCCAAATTAGGGGAGGTTGGCGGGAAGGCATTTTGATTTGCTGTTGTTCTACATTAACGGTAAAAATCTCTTGGCAGAAGTCACAAGCCATAGCTTCCATTAATGGCATATGAGTAATCTTACCAACACGACAAACCGGGCAAGGATAAACTCCGTGATAATCGAAAGATGTAGCTAAAATTTTGGAGCTTGGCATCATAATACTTAGTGGCATTAATAAGGTGATTGGGTCTGTGCGGAATTTGACGAGAATAGTGTATTGTCAGATTTTTGACAGTTCATCAACTCCAGTCACCCATGACCCAAATATAGTTGTAATGTCAAGTTAACCCTTTTTTGGCAGATGTGGAGGTATTGACGCGACCAAGTGCGTCTGTTATGGTGAACTATATATAAGGTTTACATGAAAATTATCTAGTTGCGTACCCTAACAATGTTCCACAGCAAATCTTACTTTTATTTTTGGTATAAGGCGGTTCACCGGCGGTGAATTCAGTTTCCTAATGGAAACCGCCAGGTGAACCGCAGAGCAAACTCTGCGGTTTTTGTTTTTTAGGAGCATTTCATCGTCATGATCTATTTCGGTAGTTGGTTTTACGGTTTTTATTTTTGGCCCAGAGCAAGTTCCGGGTAGATAGCGTCATGTCGATGATTCAGAACGCGCCCGGAACTCTCAAGATGAGATTCCGGGCTTTTTCATTCTCAACCTCACCCTCATAACTTCAAACAAGGAGAATTTCCCAATGATTAATGCTAAACTCGCCGCCCAATCCCATCCTAGCCAGCAAACAATTGTCAAACTCACAGAAACAGTCAGCTTTGGGGGAGAAGAAATTGTGATTATCGGTGGCCCCTGTACGGTGGAAAGTTTAGAGCAAATGGAGACTGTGGCGCAAAATTTAGCTGTTGCACCTGTACAAGCCTTGCGTGGCGGTGTCTACAAACCGCGCACATCACCTTACGCTTTCCAAGGTATGGGAGAAGACGGACTAGAAATTTTGACAACAGTGCGATCGCGCTATAATATACCAGTTGTCACTGAAGTCATGTCAATTTCTCAAATTAACATGGTCGCCGCCCACGCTGATATGTTGCAAATTGGTAGTCGTAATATGCAAAACTTCGACCTACTCAAAGCTTTAGGAGAAGTGAATAAGCCCATACTACTCAAGCGCGGACTAGCGGCGACAATTGAAGAATTCGTCATGGCAGCTGAATATATTTTGAGCCACGGCAATCCTCATGTGGTACTCTGCGAGAGAGGTATCCGCAGCTTTGATAATTACACCCGCAACGTCCTGGATTTAGGAGCAGTAGCAGCTCTCAAGCAAATTACTCATCTACCTGTGATTGTAGATCCATCCCATGCCGTCGGTAAACGAGAATTAGTTGCACCTATGGCTAGGGCTGCTGTTGCTTGTGGCGCAGATGGCTTAATTATTGAGTGTCACCCAGAACCAGAAAAATCTGTTTCCGATGCACGTCAAGCACTATCTTTGTCAGATATGGTGAATTTGGTTGCTAGTTTAAAACCTATAGCTACAGCAGTTGGGCGGAATATTTCCGAATCAATCGGGGTGGATTTAAAATCTGCCCCGATTTTTTGTGCTGCTTAAATTATCCTTCCAGGGGATGCCTCAAGTATTAATTTAGAGACAGGCTGATCAATGTATTGTGCGATCGCCTGTCTCTATTTAATGTTCCCCTAATTTGCATTCAAAAGCACAGTTATTTGTTTTCCGCCTAGTACAGGACAAGAGTTTATTTCATCACTAATTCTTAATTTTGTTTTTTGATTTTTAATTGTTCGTTCATCGTTGGCTGTAGTTTAGCGAATGATTAAATTTTGTTGTTAAATTCCGGATAACCGCTCAGGAATTAGAAACATATTGATCAAGCAAATATAATGATATATAGGCAACAGATTTAAGTACATTTATTCAAGATGGTGATGTTTGAACTGTGCTATAAAAAAGTGTAACGTCAGTACTAGGATTGAACAAGTTAAAAATGTCATCTACCTATTAGACGATATTTATACTGTGGTCAGATGAAATGATTAGTTAAGAATTTTTTAATGAAACAAAAATGATGCTGAAACCCTACGTAGTATAGAGGTTGTCACTACTTTAAATAAAGTTAATAATTAAATGTAATGTTTTCATAAAAGCTTTATGTTATTTCAGCATCAATACGTAAATAATGGAGATGTATCTGCAACACTTAGGTAAACTTATCCATGTAATTGCTAGTAACAGCATATACAATGAAGGAAATCAATGTTTACCAACTCTACAGCAACTTAATGTTTGCAGATGGAGGAAAGTTTGCAGAACACACCAAACCAATAATTCTCAATGGAGAAAATCATGAATTTTAAAACAATAAGCATTGGAATTGCTTTGACTTGTGGCACATTCGCTGTAGGTAGCAGCCTAGCACCTGCTCAAGCAGCTTCAATAAATGGAATCCTCAATATTTCTGGCGCAGGTTCATTTGTTAATGGGCCTGAAAAAACACCGTTAGCTAATGACACAATAAAATTTGATCCTACCGATTCCAAAGTTACAAATTCATCAACAGGGACTTTCGCCAGTTACATCGGGCAAAATGTCATCATATCTGATATTGCTCTAGCTTTAAAAAGCTTTACCTCAACCTCAACAGGATCAGAAGCCAATTACTCAGGGACTGCAAGTAACGCATTCTTGAAATTTAGTGATGGGCTGGTATTTAACGTAAACAACCCATTTGATGTTACTAAAAAATCCATTAACAAGACTGCCATAGGTGTCATTGAACAATTCACTGGAACTTTTGTCAAAAATGGCTCAGTTAAAGGGGATGGAGTTATTACTCTCAACCAATTCCGCAAAAACGGATCTTTCTCAATGACTCTTGATGCACAAGAAGTACCAGAACCTTTAACCATCTTAGGCTCGATCACAGCTTTAGGAATGGGAGCAGCTTTGCGGAAGAAACAAGCAGCCCAAAAGCTAGCTAAACAAAAGGTTACAGCCTAATTACCTTTTTCAAGGACTCTAATGTGGAGTAATTGAATTTGGCAAAGTATCAAAACTGTTGTAGTTTATGTGGATTATCTTAGTTGCATCTCACCATTTATCTACCCAAAGAGAAGGCCTTATTTCTCCGAATTTCGCAAGTTTGTAGCTCGAGCGAATTTATCTAAGTTTGTCACAAATTTACACAATGCTGTCATAAGCAGTTGATTCAATTCGTTATAGAGTTACAGGGTGTATTTTCTCATAGTTTTTCTAAGAGAATTCAAGACTAATTCAAACTCTCATACTTGCAAAATACCTTTGTCAGTAACTGTGCTAGATATCAACACAAAAAAGTATTTTTTAATTAATAAAAATTAAAACCTATGATTTGTTAATCAGACATTAATTATCTAACATTCTTAGGGTGCGTTATCTTCAGGGTAACGTACCCTAAATTTTCTTCGCTTCCCGTGTCATTTACCCTCTCTTACAAAGTTGAGACAGTCCGTTATACCAATTCCCGAAAAGAATGAAACAGATGCTTGGGTTGGGTTGTAGCTTGCTTATTCGTAGAGGTACAAAGTTGAAACCCAACAATTACAATACTTTGAGTTGTTGGGTTACCCTGCGGGAAGCCGCTGCGCGTCTACATCCCTCAACCCAACCTTGTATCTTATTTTGTGTGAAACGACATTATATTTGCTGTATGAATTAGCTTTTAGATTAATCAATACGCCCAAAAGCTCACCCCTGGATGACAAAGCCTGGGCATTAATTACGTAAGCAATTACAAACTACTTAAACAACAAGTGTTGCGACTTTTCTTAGTGCCATTCGGCTAAAGCCCTGATTTTGATGACTTTAGTTCTCCCTAAGAATTGAAAATAATATGCTAGTTGCGTCAGTGATGTTCAAAATTTTATATATTTAATTATTTAGTTAACGAAATCTATAAATTAGAAGTTAATCATAACAAAATATTTGCGCATTAAAAAATCAGTAAAATTCCTATTTTAGGAATAATGGTTTTACAAGTATATTGTTTGTAGTTGCACCAGGTTAACTGACAAAACAAGAGATTTATTTGGAATCTGATCTGAGATTAACAACTCACTATTGATTGTTTGTCAGCCAACTTATTAATGATGTTGAAGTATTTAACATCATGTTTTAGTTTGGCAAGCAGCAACTTAAAAAACATCAAATCTACCAAATGAAAGTTAGGATGACAATCATCCTCGGCTCTTCATATGGATTTTCATCGAATCAAAACTGCTGGTAAGTTTGCTCTGCTATCAAGAGTGGCTTTAGCTTGGCAAATAGTACATTTCTCACATCATTTAAAAAACAAATGCATCAATCTTTTCAATACCTGATACCTCTAATTTTAACAACAATTTCTGCTTTTGTTGTCACTCCGTCTCAAGCACAAACCCCGATAGAATCAAATAACATTAGTCCCATATCTTCAGAGCTATCTACCAATTCAGAGAAAACTGTGCCTGATAAGTCTAGTGAGTTAAGCAGTTCTACAAAGCAAAAACCAGATGTAATATCTGAAAATTCTCCTAATTCTACCAGTACGGCTGTAACGACAACAGCTACAACATCTAATCCACGTATTCCCATAGCCAGCAGGATTTTTTCTGTACCTTCAATGCAACAGTAAGTGAATTATGAAGGTTGAAAAAGGAAAAATTCATACTTCATCGTTACCCACAACATACTTGTTCATAGTGAAGGCCTGCAATATCCCAGGTGAATTCTGCTTCTATCAGTGCTCTACCATTAAAAGATAACTCAGCTCGCAATTGTGGATGATCAAAGAGTTGAGTAATAGCAGTAACATACTCTGCTGGTGAATTTGCTCTCAGTGCTGTTAGCGGTGTACCATCACCATCTACCGCTAGTCCTTCTAAACCGCGATCGCTTGCTACTATTGGTACACCAGCCGCCATTGCTTCTAGTGTTTTATTTTTAATTCCAAAACCCGTCCGCATTGGTACAATGCAGACGGTTGATTTATGTAAATATTCTACCATTGCAGGTACACGCCCAGTCACGATCACACCTGGTTGTTTAGTCAGTGCTAAAACCTCTGGTACAGGATTAGCACCAACAATCTCAAAAGTTGTATCAGGATAATTTTCTTGGATTTTTGGCAATACTTCTTGACTAAAGAAAGAAACTGCATCGATATTTGCCAAAATATCCATTGCACCGATAAAAATTAAGCGATGTCCTCCTGGATCGGCGTTTCTATAAGAAAATGCAACTAGATCAACACCATTAGGAATGACAGTAATTTTACTATCAGCGTTGAAAGTTGGTAATTGCAGTTTATCTTCTTGTGTAGTTACCACAATAGAGGAAAACTTAGAACAGTAGTTTTGCTCATAACGACGTAAAAGTGGCAGATTTATTTGATCTCTCAATCTATTTTCGGAAGTACCAGTAGCAAGTTGGTTAAGACAGCTACCGTAAACTGAACTATGAATATCAACTACAGTTCTTAGCTGTTTTTGGTAATCAGGGCGGACATAAATTTCATTCACGCTATGTTCGCAGGTAATCACATCATATTTTCCCGCCTGTACAACATTATCAATCCATGCTTGCATTTCCTTAGAGTGGTGGCTGAGTACACTCGGAGGTGTTCCCTGTTGTAAAAATGAACCCAAGCGTTGAATTTTCTGGAATATTCCTGTTGATGGTTCTGGGGGACGTTCAAAAATTACTAGACGATCCACACAGTTCTCTAATCCTGCGATTTCTGCATCTGTGACAGTGCTTTCGCGTTGAGTTACCAAAGTGATACTATGGCGTTTACTGAGATATTTGAGTAAATTAAATGTCCTGACTTGCGTTCCTCCTGTTGGGGGATAGGGAAACGTGCAGGATATCATGAGGATATTCATAAAATATATCTCTGTAATAATACTATTAATAAAGTTATATATATACCTTGACCTTGACATTGTTGATTGTCAAGGATGAGGTGCTTGGTTAACGCATTATTATGAGTCAGAGAAATTAGGGCGTTGCTGATTGAAAGTATAAATTAGCCTCACGCATTCGACGCAGTCGTTCCCACAGGGTAGGCGCAAAGGCGCAAAGAAAACGGAATATTTAGAGAAATTACTTACTTTGAGGAAGAGTTGGAGTAGGTTGGTAAGTTGAATTAGATCTCAATTGATTGATCGCGAATATTGTACCAAGAGTTAAAGCAATGGATAAAACTGCGATCGCTAAAGAGTTAGCCTTCCAAAAGCATTTTCCTTGCCACTAACTTTATTGTATAAAATTCAGATATTACTTTCCGAAAAACTGTCTATAATCTTTATCATAGTTTTGTCACCCAAGCCTTTACCTTTCATACGTTCAAGAACATTACTAAAAGATGAATACTTGCCATTTTTTTCTCTCTCATTCAATATTTGCTCTATTACTTTAGGTTTGACATTAACCCGTTTTAGCCTAGCGGTAAGCTCCGTTATTTTTAAAGTATTAAGTGCTTCTAATGGTTCTATTTGCTTGGGAATTTTATTGTCAATTTCTTTTAATTTATCATTAATATTTTTAATTTCTCGTTTCAACTCTTCCTGTAATTCATTAGTACGATTTTCCAAACGTGACTCTATATTTGTTAGCCGAGAATCTGTGTTATTAGATAATGATTGCATGAGATTGATCAAAGGGTATTCTATTATATCTGAGTTAGAAGATAAATTATTGGTAAGAGCAGGATTTGAGTTTCTAAACAACTCAATCTGCTTTGTTAAAGCTTCCTCATTTTCATCCTCAATAATAAATACTCCAATCATTTCACCTTTACGAAGATCTATTTCTCTAGCTCTAGCAGCAGCATAGTACTCAAAGTCTCCATCTACCACTTCATAAGATTGTAGACTTGTTCGGCGAACTACAATCGGGTTAATAACTCCTTCAGATTCTAAAATTAACTTGGCAGCTTTTTCTATTTGATCATCTGTAAAATTTGAACGAGGCTTGTTACAAGTAATTTTCTTGACAGCAACAAGTGATGTAGATAATTTCATTCAGTTAAACCTATCTTTTGCAAAACTTCTATTGCTAGTAACTCAAATTCTTGTGCAGCCATTGAATCTGGCTTAAAATCAATAATAGAAACAGGATCAGCTATCTCAATATCTCCTACAATCAAAGATTTTTCAGCACATTTTGCTAAATCATCTCTATCATATATTACTGTGTCCATAACCTGAAGATTATATCGCTTCGGAATAGCTTCTAGCCTTTTAGGTAAAGTGTGTTTTACAAATTGATTATTCGTAGATATCTTACAAGCCAGTACACCTAAAGTTTCTATTGGAGGTTTTCTTATTTGTTTTCTAAATGTATTAACACCCTTGATAAACTCTTTAACGTTAGTTAATCCTTGATTAGCAAATGGTTTTAGATCTGATGGAATGATAAGATAATCAGCAGTGATTAGAGCAATTCTTGCATAAAGATTTAAAGAAGGCGGAGTATCAATGAGTACAATATCATACTTTTCTTGCACATGCTCTAATTTATCAATAAGTATTAGTCTGCTACCATCAAGAGCATTCAAATCTGTTTCATTTCTCATCAAATCAATATGTGCAGGAACAACATCAATTTCGGGATTACAGAAATTAGACTTCCTTGCTACTTCCGAAATAGGATAAAGTTCTTCAGATTGCAAAACTTGAAGAAGATTAGAGTCTTTGATATCATCAAATTCTTCATCATCAAATTTGACTAAACCTGTAGCAAATGTAGTATTTGCTTGACTATCAAAATCAATTAACAATACTCTTTTACCCTTTTTACGAATAGCAGCAGCTAGGTTTACTACAGTTGTTGTCTTACCAACTCCGCCTTTATTATGGTAAACAGCAATCGTTTTCATTGCATTTTGCCTCTTGGTTTCAGAACGTGATTTAGTTTCAGATATTTGAATATCTAAATTATTTATATTCTGTCTTTCTTGTAGACTCTCTCTACCAATTAAATTTTGAATTTCTTTGAGCTTCGTTTCTACTTCTTTACCAGCACACTGAAAAACTAGCCGAATCTCATATTGAACTTTTTCATAAATTCTGATTTCCTTAGCATTGGTTAACAATCCATAGCGCACATTTAAGGTTGTTAAATAATGTCTAAGTCTGGAAACGTGATTATTTAAATTGTGCTTCGGATGCTTCGCTTCCATGACGACACTCAATGGCGAGTTTGCATCTAAAACAAAGGGAACCACTTGCGCTGCAAATGCTAAGAAATCTAAGCGGATGCTACCAAGGACAACTTCTTGATACCAGGTGTCAGGAGTATACCCTAGCTGTGGTAGCAAATATTGAACGATGAGTTTACTTTCAACTTCGCTTTCGTTGCGGCACAGTTCAGGATTAAAAGGCAATCTCTTACTCCATATAGAAAACTGCAATCATGAGAAAGAAGCTGATACATGTTTGATTATTACATCAACTCAGTAGTTTTAAGTAAAGAAATCTTTGACAAAATGTAAAAAATGATAACAAAATATTATTTTATTTAATAAGTAGCACTTATCTAGCGATCCACCACATTAATTGTGATGGGCTTTGAGATCCCCGACTTCTTTAAGAAGTCGGGGATCTGATCCCTAGCAACTCAAGATAAATTGACTACAAATTTACTCAACCAAGAGAATTTATCAAACCGACTACTAATATTTGCTAAGATTCTGCAACTTAAGTCAGGTTGCTATATAATTCTGACTGCCTCAATCGCGTCCATCTCACTGGAATTACTTTATGTATTCCAGAAATATTAAATTTAACGAAAATTTCCATATATCAGGAGAGATGTACGCTACCTACATGGGGATGCGACATCAAAGGACTTAACCAATGGGATATGTAATTGCAACTGCAAATATGAAAGGTGGTGTCGGTAAAACCACCATTACAGTTAATTTAGCTACTTGTTTAGCTAAATATCATGGAAAACGGGTGCTGGTTCTAGATTTAGACAGCCAAATTAGTGCCACACTCAGTTTGATGTCGCCTTTGGAATTTGCCAAGCGGCGGAAAAATAGAAAGACTTTTAGATATCTAATAGATCAAGTTATCACTCCGGAACCGGATGCTAAGTTGACGATTCATGATATCGTTCAATCTAAGGTTTGTAATTTGCCTGGATTGGATTTATTGCCAGGAGATATCGATTTATACGATGAATTTGTTGTTTCAGAAATGCTGCATGAACAATCTGTGATTTTAGGTGAGCAAGATTTTGAAACGGTTTGGAATCGCTTTGAAAGGGTGTTGATTAATAACATATTAAAGTCAGTGCGTGACGAATATGATTTTATCATTTTGGATTGTGCCCCTGGCTATAATCTCTTAACTCGTAGTGCTTTAGCTTGCAGCGATTTCTATATTTTACCTGCTAAACCAGAACCTTTATCTGTTGTAGGTATTCAACTGTTGGAAAGACGCATTGGGCAATTAAAAGACAGTCACGAACATGAGGCGAAAATTGATATCAAAATGCTGGGTATTGTATTCAGTATGTCGAGTGCAAATCTTCTCACTGGCAGATACTATAAACAAGTCATGCACCGCGTTGTTGAGGATTTTGGTGTAGATAAAATTTGTAAGAACCAAATCCCAGTGGATGTGAATGTGGCGAAGGCTGTTGATAGTTTTATGCCGGCTGTTTTAATGAATCCTCAATCTCCTGGTTCTAAGGCATTTATTCAGTTAGCGCAGGAGTTGTTAGAGAAGTTGTAAGGGGAATGGGGAATGGGGAAGGGGAAATGGGGACAAGGGGGATGTGCTTCTCTGCGAGACGCTGCGCGAACGACTTCGCTCAGCAAACGGGGGATGAGGGAGATAAATAAGTCATGCCCAATGCCCACTTGCCCTGAGCGAAGTCGAAGGGATGCCCAATCCCTAAAACTCGCCGGCTAAGGCTGAAACACACCGTTCGCAAAGTAGGGGATGTTCTTTTGATTCTCCTACATGGATCGAGTAGTTCCAACAGCGATCGCACTTTTCGCCATCTGCGTTCACTACCCCAATTCCCCAAGTGTCTGATTGTAGGTTGTATTTCAACCCTTGCAGGGCTTCGGGTGTATCCAATACTTCTACTTGGGAAGTGATGAACAAATAACGCAGTTCATCGATACCGTTACCTTTGACTGGGTTAAGTGCTTTTACTGAAGCTTTTAACTGCTCGTCATTGATATACAGTAAGACTTTGGCTTCTAGGGAAGAACCAATCAATTTTTCTATCCTAGCTTGCTCTAATACCTTATTTACCTCAGTACGCAGTTGCCGGATTTGTTGCCAGAATTCTGCTATGGCTGGATTATGCCATTTTTCCTCGACTTGCACCCAACCGGCTTCAAATACCGATTTGTAAGGTGTTTTGTAGGGGAGATGTTGCCAAATATCTTCAGCAGTGTGACATAACACAGGGGCGATCGCTCGTGCTAAATTCTCTAAAGCTATCTTCAGCACTGTTTGACAACTGCGGCGGCGGAAACCATCGGGTGTACTGATGTAAAGTCTATCCTTGGCAGCATCTAAATAGAAGTTGGATAAATCCACAACGCAGAAGTTCTGCACTGTTTGGAAGAAGCGGAAGAATTGGAAGCTTTCAAAGGCTTCTGTAACTTCCTGAAATACTTCGGTGATGCGGTGCAGCATATAGCGGTCGAGTTCTGGTAAATCTTCAAAAGCTACTGCATCTTTTTCTGGGTCGAAATCATGCAAGCTACCCAACAAGAACCGCGCTGTATTGCGAATCTTACCTCTAACATCATTTAACTGCTTGATGATGTTACCACCCAAACGCACATCGGAGGTGTAATCTACGGACGACACCCACAACCGCAATACGTCAGCACCATAGGCGGGTTCTTTTTTCTGGTCTTTACCACCTGCAATCATCACCTGCGGATCAACCACATTCCCCACAGATTTACTCATCTTCCGCCCTTGTTCATCCAGGACAAAGCCGTGAGTCAAGACAGTTTTGTAAGGTGCAATGTCATTCACCGCTACACTGGTGAGCAAACTTGACTGGAACCAACCGCGATGTTGGTCGGAACCTTCCAAATACATATCAGCAGGGTAGCGCAATTCTTGCCGTTGTTTGGCAACAGCAGCCCAAGATGAACCAGAATCAAACCACACATCCATTGTGTCAGTACCTCGGCGGTAAGACCGACCATTATTACGGTATTGTTCGGGTAACAATTCCTCTACCGACAATTCCCACCAAGCATCAGAACCTTTTTCGGCGATAATTGCTTGGACGTGGTTGATGGTTTCTTCATTCAGCAGTGGTTCACCGGTTTCTTCATCGTAGAATACCGGAATTGGCACACCCCAAGCCCGCTGACGGGAGATACACCAATCAGAACGTTCCGCCACCATTGGCGTGATCCGATTTTCACCTTGGGCTGGAATCCATTTTACCGAAGCGATCGCTTTTAGTGCTTCTTCTCTAAATCCTTCTACCGAAGCAAACCATTGTTCGGTAGCACGGAAAATCGTCGGTTTCTTTGTCCGCCAGTCATAAGGATATTTGTGTGCATAAGCTTCTTCCTTCAACAAGGAACCAGCCGCAGTCAATGCATCAATTACCGCCTGATTTCCATCACCCAGGACATTCAACCCCGCAAATTGTCCAGCTTCTTGGGTAAAGTTACCGTTATCATCCACAGGCGCAAGGATCGGCAAACCATAACGCTGACCAACAATGTAGTCTTCTTGACCATGACCAGGGGCGGTATGTACCAACCCCGTACCAGACTCAGTAGTAATGTAATCACCACCCACAACCACCGGGCTTTCGCGGTCAAATAACGGATGACGGTAGGTGATATGTTCTAATTCTTTCCCTTTAAATGTGGATTTTACGGTTAACTCAATTCCCAAAGTTGCAGCTAACCGTTCCACCAAATCAGCCGCCACAATCAGGTATTTAAATCCTCTCTGCGCCTCTGCGTCTCTGCGTGAGCTTTCCACCACAGCATAGTTAAGGTCTGCATTTACCGCCACCGCCAAGTTACCCGGAATTGTCCAAGGTGTAGTTGTCCAAACAGCTACACCCAAATCTGGTAAATATTCTCCTAGCAATGGTTTAGCAGCTTCCGTCAGACTGGTGATGGGGAAAGCAGCGTAGATACTGCGGGAAGTGTGACCTTCCGGGTATTCTAGTTCAGCTTCAGCCAAAGCAGTCTTAGAACTGGGACTCCAGTGAACCGGCTTCAAACCGCGATAGATATAGCCTTTTAACACCATCTGACCAAAAACACCAATTTGCGCCGCTTCATATTCCGGCTTCAAAGTCAGATAAGGATTATCCCAATCACCCCAAACACCATAACGTTTAAAACTTTGGCGTTGAGCATCTACAGTTGTTAGTGCAAATTCCTTGGCTTTTTGCCGCAGTTGTAAAGGCGTAAGATTTTGCCGTTCTGCTGACTTCATATTCTGCAAAACTTTCAGTTCAATTGGCAAGCCGTGGCAGTCCCAACCAGGCACATAACGAACCTTACGCCCCCGTAGCAACTGGTAGCGGTTAATAATATCTTTGAGAATTTTATTTAAGGCATGACCAATATGAAGTGAGCCATTTGCGTAGGGAGGCCCATCGTGTAGTATAAATAAGTCGCCGGGGTTGTTTTCACTGAGGCGATCGTAAATTTTATTTTCTTCCCAAAATTGCTGAATTTCCGGCTCACGCTTGAGCGCGTTTGCCCGCATATCAAAGTTCGTTTTGGGTAGATTAACAGTATCTTTGTATCTTCCAGTTTCTGTCACAGTTTCATGCCTAGAATTAGTTGTGCAGGTTTTATAAATTATAGAAGATGGAACGTCAAAGGCTCTCGGTGGCAATGGGGGGTAATTTGGCGAGGTTTGAGGTGGGGGCGTTGGTGTTAACGGCAAATATTGCGCAATTTCCGTCATTAGAGCTAGCTTTGGCTAGGACAAAAGACAGAAATGCCCCCCTTGATTTGAGGTCAGATGAATTTCTTTCTAGCGTTTGATGTGTGCTTCTACCGTTGGGAATTGGCGTTGGAAATTAGCCCTAAAAGAGTCTGAAGATAGGGTATGGCATTGATGCGATCGCGCGATCGCATATTGGAGTCATGCTTGAGCTTACCAGACGGAAATAACCTCACGCCCTGAAAGCATGGGAGCGTCAAAACGCATACAATAGTTATAAGTTCTTTAACAAACAGAATAAAATTTGCAGCGTCAGACATATATTCCTAGATAAATAATGACTTTTGGCCGTTAGGGCTTAAGGTGTGAGAAATTAGCTATAAATCTCAAAAACATAAAACAAACTATTAACTAAAATGCGTAATTTTCTGAAACAAACCTTTGCCAGCTTAGTTGGCAGTTTACTAGGACTGATTATTTTCACTGGAATCGGAACTACTGGACTATTATTGCTATTGTTTGCGGCTGCTAGTTCCAAAGATTCAGGGCCGGAAGTAAAAGATAAGTCTGTAGTAGTTTTTGACTTATCAATGAGCATCACCGATGGTGAACCGAATTCCGATCCCATATTTCAGAAGGCGCTATCAGGTGTAGAAGAAAACAGAATGGCTCTGCGCCAAGTTCTGGAAACTGTGGAAAAGGCGCGCCGCGATCCTAAAATTGTCGGTATCTACTTGGATGCAACACGCACCGATGCAACTAATAGCGCAGGCTATGCATCCTTGAAAGAAGTCCGCCAAGCACTAGAGAAGTTCCGGGAGTCGGGGAAAAAGATTGTCGCCTATGGTAAAGACTGGGGGGAAAAGGAATATTACCTCAGTTCCGTAGCAGATACCGTTGTACTTAACCCCCTGGGAATGATGGAAGTCAACGGTTTAAGTTCGCAACCGATGTTTCTCGCAGGTGCAATGCAGAAGTATGGTATTGGTGTTCAAGTCGTGCGCGTGGGCAAATTTAAGGGAGCAGTCGAACCATTTATTCTGACAAAATTGAGTCCAGAGAACCGCGAACAAACTCAGAAATTGTTAGACGATGTTTGGTCAGAGTGGCGGAATGCGGTGGGAGGAAGTCGGAAAATTGCCCCGCAAAAATTGCAGGCGATCGCAGATAATCAAGCATTATTGGAAGCACCAGAAGCTAAAACTAGGGGTTTGGTAGATCGAGTAGCTTATGTCGATGAAGTGGTTACCGATCTGAAAAAATTAACCGCTAGCGATAAAGATGATAAAACCTTCCGCCAAATTAGCCTGAGTGAATACGCCCAAGTTCCCGGAAAATCCGTCGGTTTAGAACGCAAATCAAAAAATGAAATAGCTGTAGTGTATGCTGAAGGCGAGATTGTGGATGGTAAAGGTGGTGATGGCGAAATCGGAGGCGATCGCTTTGCGAAAATCTTCAACAAATTGCGACAAGATAAAGATGTCAAAGCTGTAATTTTGCGAGTTAACAGTCCTGGTGGTAGCGCTACAGCCGCCGAAGTTATGCAACGAGAAGTCAGACTTACTCGTCAGGTAAAACCAGTTGTTGTCTCAATGGGAGATGTCGCCGCCTCTGGTGGTTACTGGATTTCTAGCGACTCCAACCGCATTTTTGCTGAACCCAATACCATTACAGGTTCTATTGGTGTATTTGGGTTACTCTTCAACGGACAAAAACTAGCCAACGATAACGGTATTACCTGGGATTCAGTGAAAACTGCCACCTATGCTGACTCTCAAACCGTTTCTCGCCCCAAATCACCCCAAGAGTTAGCAATTTACCAGCGCAGTGTTAACCGAATTTACAATATGTTTCTCAATAAAGTTTCCCAAGGTCGGAAACTGCCAGAATCCAGAGTAGCAGAAATTGCCCAAGGCAGAGTTTGGTCAGGTACAGCCGCCAAAGCAATTGGTTTAGTAGATGAAATTGGCGGTTTGAACACTGCCATAGAATATGCTGCAAAACAAGCCAAGCTAGGAAAAGATTGGCAAGTCAAAGAATATCCCCAAAATAGCAGCTTTGAAGAACGCTTTTTTGGCAAAGCCACTCAAGAGGCGCAAAGTGCTTTAGGGATGAAAGCCGCAGAAATCAAACCATCCAATCCCCTCACGGCTGAATTTCAAAAACTGCAAGAGGAATTAGCAACTCTGCAAAAGATGAACGATCCCCAAGGAGTTTACGCACGCTTACCCTTTAACTTAAAAATTGAGTAGGTATATCATGTCAATGGTCAATAGTCAAGAAATTCTAAACTCCGGACTGTTGTAGGGGTTCAGATCCCCGACTTCTTGAAGAAGTCGGGGATCTCGCCGGGTTTTCTTTATCCAGCAAAAACCCAGACTTTGTGGCAAATACTTTTTCCATGTCACTGATTTGCGATCGAGTCCAAAAAGGAAAAATACCGTCCCACAATGGTTATTGTCAAGTCATTGTAATTTACCGAAAACTTGGGTTTAAAGCCCCGTGCTTGTAGCACGGCTTCGCATTCTTCGCGATCGCACTTGGAAAAAACTTTTTGGTTTACTGAGGGTATTAGATGTAGTTTTATACTCTTAATATGGGCATTCTATGAGAGTAAAGCGATCGCTTACCCTCAAAAAATTATGGAGTGGAAAAATTGGTTCAATGTTCTCTTCACCGAACGGAATCGTTTACCTACTTATTCGGGAATATACGCGATCGTGGATGTTAATAATCGCGTGTGGTATGTAGGTCAAGCTATAAATTTGCGGAATCGCTGGACAGGCAAAACTCACCACAGGTATCCGCAATTGATTCGTTCAAATCGCAAATTATGTCACAGAATTTATTATCAGCCAGTTCCCATAGATTCTTTAGATCAACAGGAAAAGCATTATATAAATTTGTTTCAGCCTGAACTTAATGGTTGTAAAGTTAAAAGTTATTTACCAAAGCAGCCAAAACTCGAAAGCGAAATTAAGAGATTGTTGAAGGTCTTAAATAAATCAACAATGCTGTTTCCTTTAATTCGCTCTTTAGTTGCTGGTGAATATGAAGACGAAAGCGGAACAATGTGTTTACTCATTATAATTTACAGCAATGACTATCAAATAATCAGTAATTCTATAAATAAAAGGTATGCTCCTGAAGTCAGAAAAGCTTGGATTGAGAACAAGAATTATTGTGGTAGGAATGAAGAAAAATATAACCACAAGTACATATCAACTTACTATTTTAACGGTTATAAAATTGAGTTTTTAGAAGGTTGGGAAATATTAAATTTTTTGGAAACCCCCAGTAATTATGACCGTTATGTAGGTGTTGCCGATATATTTGGTGTCCAAGTAAAAACATTAAAAAATTTAAGTGTTGTTGATGAATTAAATTTAGAAGAAGAATGGAGTTTTACAGATAGTAGTGGGAAGATATCTTTAAGAGATAATGCTTATCTTAAATATCGCCAGCATCTCCTGAAACCAATAACTACTTTAATACATGATCCAACTAACGAAAACAAAGTATACCAACCTGAAATTTTCAACAATATACCAACTGAAAATAAATCCACATTATTGAATTCTAAATCAGAAACTACTCAGTTATCTCCAATAATCTCTCAGCTTCAAGTTGGGGATAGATTAATGTTTATGCTCAAAGAACCTTTTACAACTCACTATATTGGTTTCAGATGGACTGATATTGACTGTGCAAAAGCTACGGTTAAGCAAATTAAAAATACTGAAATACAATTCAAACTTGATTCTGGATTTTCAGTAACTTTGTCATTGAAGGAGTTAGAAGAAATCACTATACATCCTCTAAAAGAATGAAAATTAGCCCAAAACACAATTGGGGGCAAAATTTCTCTGCGTGACACAGAAACACACTTCCTGGTAGGGATAGAAAGCCTCAGAGATTCGTAAACAGATAGCAATCAACAATTACTGGATGGTTGCTCCCGGTAGGTTTAAGGGTTTTGACCCTTATAAAACAAAGCCTCGAACAAATTGAGCAGGTTCAGTTAAGGATAGAACCCCTAAATTTTATTGAAATTTAAAGTATCGGTTATAACTAGATTGTACTGAAAATTGAATTGGCGATCGCACTTCTGGAAAAAACTTTGTGATCTACTGACTGTTAGATATTGATAATGCCTACCTCATTAAATAAATGGTGCGTTAGGACTTGAGTCCATAACACACCCTACCAAATAAAAACCGGAGAAGTCTTGATAATTCACATTCGGTCAAAAATTAATAGTCAAGAAATAGACTGTGGACTATTGACTTTTGACTATGGACTAATAGGAAAGATTAGTCAATGAGTTGGGGAGTGGGAATTTGTCTATCGATATCTGCTTGAGATAACGTGGGAAGTAACCAAGTGCTTTCACCAGTCTTGAATACTTTGGCAGGTTGAACATTCAATTCAATCGCACCAGTTGCAAAATTAGTTCTAGCAATCGACTGTGTACCATCAACAAACTTAACAGCAATTGGTTCAGTTAGTTCTTGTGCTTGAGTACCAGGAGTGAGAACTACCTGACTACCTGCGGGTAAGTAGATACCATCGCAATCCCAATCATCATCGGTGATTTGTCCTGCTGCTAAGAAAAAGAGTTGGGTGGGATATTTTTTCGGTTTATTAGCATAGACAGCCAATGTTCTTCCCGTTTCATTGCGGCACTGCGCCCGCTTCCTAGCTGTTTCCATAGTATACTTTTGAGACTGCAACTGTGCCAATCGTTGCTGAAGTTGCTCAGGTGTATAGCCTGCTTGTTCAGGTGCATTTTGCACAGTTAGAAGTTGATTAAATTCCTGAGTTACCTCTGCATAGTCAGCGCCTTTGGTAAAATCCTTACCCGCCCAAGAAGGTTGAGCAATCATCATGTTTAAAATCAACACAAGAGCAACAAGAATAACTTTGAAAAACTGCATACTTTTCTCCTTTATTTGCGATTAGACTTGCTTCTAAATAAATATCAGATTTTCATCGTAAAAGATATGACTCTTTCAATTGGGGAAAATTCTCCAGTCTGTCTCGACTCACCCAGCGATTGACAAATTCGTTGTCGTGTAATGAAACTTTAATTTGTACTTGCTTATTGCCTAATTTGATGATTTCGGCGGGAATTCTTTGGACATTGGTAGAGTCTGCGCGGGCTTTGTAAAGCCAAATTACTTTTTGACCAACTTGAAAATAGTCTGAATTACTCATTAAAGAAGAGGAGCTTTCTGCCCAAGAAGGGCAAGCAACTACTAAGTTGATTAAAAGTACTAACACAATTAGATAAATGGGTAAATTTTTCATATTTATTTAACTATTACAAACTTTCAGTTTTGAATTTGGAATATTGAATTGTTTTGATCAGTCCTACTAAAAACAGACAGCTAGCTGCTAGGAAAATAGGAGTTAAAGAGGCGCTGTCTAAGATAATAAACACACCTAAGCCTATCAACACAAAGGGAACAAGATGATTGCCATAACGGGTGAGTAAATTAGCGATCGTAACTTGGCAAGTCAGCTTGTATGTCACGTAGCACCAAACCCCAACCAGTACCAGAAAAACTGCAACGATCACCAGCAAACTAGAAAGTGCAGTATGCGCAAATAATGGCATATAAATCCCGACATTATCACTGCCATTGGCGATAGTAATCGCCGCCACACTATAAGCCTGGGGAGATAAAAAATTAGCTAAGGCAGAAGAATGTGAAAAATCGGTTTCTAATTCGGTATCTGATTCAGAATCGCTTTCTGAATTCAGCAACCGATTTAACCCAATAGTAATAGGCACTAAACCCAGAAGTCCAATCCAACTAGATGGTAATACCAAGCCGCCTAAAAAACCCACTAAGCTAGCAATCACCAGAGTACAGAAACCCAAATATTGACCAATTACAATATGTTGATGACGAAAAGTTTTATTAACCTGAGAGAACAATAGAGTGAGGATAACTAAATCATCCAAGTTTGTGGCTGTAAAAGCTGTAATGCCAGTGGCAATAGTAGTGAAGAGTTCGTTCATTTCTATCTATCCTCAATCTAATCGCTGTTGCTATCTAAGTAACGCTGGTTGATGTCTGCAAATACTGAAGAGTTGCTATGTGGTTATGAGTGATATCAAGTCCGCTTAATAACTTACGATATGTCATTGCGAGTGGAACGGAGTGAAAAGAAGCAATCGCTGCGGACTCTGCACTTCACTCCGCTATCGCTGCGTTCGTAATGACAAGTAATTTGCTGAACATGATATGAAGGTATTACATTTCTAATTTAATGGGTAAGTTTTGTCCGCTGTTTGTAAACTAGCAGACTGAACGCAAATATTGTTTTTGATCAAAAGACAGTTATTACTAAGATTCAGAGAGTATTGAGCCTAACCAACAAATGCATCGAGTAAAGTAATATTCAGGCTCTAATGCGATCGCCATCATCAAAAAAGTACTGAGCTTCACCCTTAGTGCAGGTTCAGCTTCTCAACAACTTTGTTATTATCCCCAACTGGTTGATCAACCATAAACGCTTTATTACTGGAACTTTCTTTGGTAAATTTGCTGTTAGTTTGTATATGCAAACCTGGTAAGAAGCTGACTTTAACCTCTTTAATTTGTTTAGATTCAGGTACTAAATTGACTTTTAGCTGATTAAGAACTTGTTGCTGCTCTTTGATAATTTGAGTCAGTTCGTTTAGCTGTTGAGTATGTAATTCATCAAATTTTTGATGCAGCAGTTCAATATTTTGTCCGGCTCTGAGATTCACTTGGTGATCCATTTCAGCATTTCTGCGATCGGTATCAGACTGGCGATTCTGACTCATCAAAACAATCGGAGCAGTGTAAGCTGAAGCAAATGAAAACACTAAGTTGAGCATAATGAATGGTGACTCATCCCAGTGGGGAACCCCAGGCATTAAGTTCATCCCAACCCATCCCGCGAGAACGGTACTTTGGCAAATGAGAAACTTCCAAGAACCAACATGAGAAGCTAATTTATCAGCAAGGCGTTGTCCGCGAGTCCAGTTTTCTTCTGTGGAGTTGTTTTGATTTCCCTGCATCTCTATAATAGAAGAGTGTTTAACTTGTTTGGCATCAACGCTGTTTGATAATGTTTTTTTGATGTTATTCATCATGCACCTGTTTGGTTCGTTGCAGTTCGTGTTTAACCTGATGACTTTTAATGTACGCTGACCAAACGATAAGAGCAAATACTCTTTGTTTTTAAAACGATAGATAAAAGTTATGCTTAATGGTCATTTGTCATTTGTCATTCTTACAAAGTTCTGATCGGAGGAAACCTCCGCTCAGACTTTGCGCTTTGTCATTTGTCAATGGTCATATAATGTCCGGGTAATTATTTATTATTCCCATAACCATTGCACCCCACGCTTTAATCCCCTCCTCGCAAGCGAGGAGGGGAATCAGAAATTTTTTCATGTCTTCTGGTGTAAGCAGTTCATGACGGCTACTTAATCAGGCGGACATGATATCAATGATCATTTGTCATTAGTCATTGGTTATTAGTCATTTGACTTTGGACTATTGACTATTGACTATTGACTATTCTGATAATCTGGGATATTGGGGACGACAGGGACTACCTAGACAAACTTGCCCTGATGGCATATTACTAAAAACACTACTACGAGCGCCAATCACAGCATTTGCCCCAATTTCTACTCCTGGCGCAACAAAACAATCCGCCGCCACCCATACCCCATTACCAATGGTAATACTAGCTGTTTTCAAACCAAAAGCCGGGTCATGAATATCATGGCTACCAGTACAGAGATAAGATTTATGGGAAATTACGCAGTGTTCCCCAATGTGAATTTCATCCAGACTATATAAAACTACATCATCACCAATCCAGCTGTAGTCACCAATAGAAATTTTCCAGGGATAGGTAAAACGCGCAGTCGGTCGGATAAATACGCTTTTGCCAATCCGCGCCCCAAACAGCCGCAGCAATGTACAACGGAGGCTATTTAACGGTTGGGGAGTCAGGGGAAAAGCGATCGCCTGCACAAACCACCATAGCAAAATATACCAACTCGGACGACCCCGGTCAAACCAGGATTGGTCATACTTGCGTAAATCTACAAAGGGTTTGTCATTTGTCATTTGTCAATAGTCAATAGTCAATAGTCAGTTGTCCCCCTTCCCTCATCCCTAGCCCTTAGCCCTAATCTTTTAAGTAGCAGTTTGCTCAATTTCTGGGGTTAAAGATGATGGTAAAGACTGAGATTTTTCAGTATTTAATGTCCCGCCACAATCGCGTAATTCGTAGAGTTTGACTCCTATTTGATATTCATATTGACTTAATAGTCGTCCATAAATATATCCAGCTTTGCCATCTAAAAAACCACGCTGAATAATATAGAATAAAATAAACCGTAACAAAGGTTTAAATGGTAGACGTACCCATACTTTTTTTAAAAAGCGTTTGCGTTGTACGGCATCACCTAATAGATTTGCACCAATGGTTCCACCCTCATCTCGATTGGTTAGGAGATTGTAATAAACACGAGCTTCCCAATTAGAATAACGATTATGTCTTTCTAGCCAGTGGTAAAGGTCGCGGAAATCTTCATGAAGCATATCGTTTTTCAGATAACCGACTTTTCCCTGCAAAATCACATGTTCGTGAACTTCATTATCGCCAGTGTTGGGAATATCTTCTGTATGGAGATTTTCGTAGCGACCTTTTTGATGCTTAAATAACCGCAAATTCCAATCAGGATATTTACCACCGTGACGAATCCATTTGCCTAAGAAAAATACACGGCGGTTGAGATAATAACCAGTATATTCATCATTATTTATTACTTGAGAAATCTCTGACCATAATTCAGGGGTAATTCGTTCATCGCCATCGACAATTAACACCCATTCATTCCGGAAAGGTAGATTTTCTAAAGACCAATTTTTCTTTTTTGGCCAGCTACCATTAAATTTGAATTGCACAATATTAGCACCGAAACTTTCAGCAATGGCGATGCTATTATCAGTACTTTGAGAATCAACTAAAAACACTTCATCAGCCATCTGAAGGCTAGTCAGACAAGCGGGTAAATTTGCTTCTTCGTTTTTGGCGGGAATTAATACAGAAACTGGGATTTTAGATGGCATATAAGATTTTATATAGGGTTTTTATTTCAGTAATTACGCAAGTTTTATAGATTTCTGGTTGCGACTGTCAATAGTCAATGGACTGCTTAAATAAATATTTTTTTGTCTCACGCAAAGACGCAAAGACGCAAAGGAGAACGCGAAAATGTTTAATGCTTAAGAATTTCTAGACTGTGGACTTTTAACTATTGATAACCATAACCTTGATTTATTGTGCCAATTGCGTAAGTCCTAAATTTCATATATTAACTTACTCGTAGAAGCAAGTAATAGGTAATAGATTTTTTCTCTTACTCTTGGCGTACTTGGCGTGCTTGGTGAAGCAGTCCGATCTTGGGGGTTTCCCCCATGAGGAACTGCTGTTAGCGCAGCGTTAGCGACGAAGGAGCGTCACCCGGAGGGCGGTTTGTTTAAAAAATATTTTCACAACTCCAATAGGATTTATATATATTATTTTTTATTAGATGTCGATAGTAGACCTTGAATTGCAGCATTTAAGTAACCAATCTGACAATAGGTATAAACAAGTTTGTCAAAGCGTTCTGCTGGATCAAAGAAATATTGTGATGCTTTATACAAACCCCGGATAAATCTTTCGCTACCCCATTGCAACTGGCTGATACCCGCTTTACCAGCAAGTTGTTCGCGATAACATTCACTGATACCTTGCCACCAACCCCGGTTTAAAAACCAAGAACGGTTCAGCCGTTCTGGGGCAACATTGTGAGCAACTAGTGCTTCAGGAAGATAAGCGACTTGCCATCCCTGTTGCAGGGCGCATTCTGTCATTTGCAGTTCTTCGTTGGATAATAAATTTTTGCCCACTCTCCCGAGATGGGGATCAAAACCGCCAATCTCTGCCAAAAAAGAACGGCGTATAGAGTAATTTAAGCCTCTGGGGGTTAAACCGGGCTGATTAATCAAAATTGGGCTGTCACCCAAATCGTATGCACCCAAATTGCTGGTTAACCCAGAGGATAGCCATTGTGGTTGTCGCACGCCTTGAGGCCATAAAAGAGTAACTTTACCACCAGCGATCGCTAACTGAGAGTTATTGTTGAAGGCATCATAAAAAACTTGCAACCAGCGATCGCTCGCCACTGCATCATCATCTAAATAAGCGAGAATCTCACCACTAGCTACGTTCGCACCAGTGTTACGAGCTACAGATAAGCCCACAATCGGTTCAAATACATACTTCAGGCGAGGATTGCTGGCTCTTTGGGCGACAACTTCACAAGTGCGATCGCTCGATCCATTGTCTACTACCACGACTTCAAAGTTAGCCGCAAAATCCTGTGCCAAAAGACTATCAATCGCTGCACCTAAATAGGTGTCTCGATTGTGAGTACAGATAATGGCAGAGATTTGGATATCTGGCATCGGTATTGATTGTGGATGTGGTTTTTATCAGTTGTCAATTATTTAGTTGTCAGGATTGACCATGACTACTGAATAATGACAACATTAAATAGTTACCTACTGCCTGCTAATCTATCCCAAAAATTACAGACTCACCAACCGAGTTTTTTCGGAAATAATCTACAGAAATTTAAGCTTGTTGAATGTGACTGTGTAAAATCACCAGAGTTTCAGCTAGTTGTCCCAGACGGGTTTCCAGGTACTGCTTGCGCCCTAAAAGTTGACGTAACTTTTGGTAACGAGCGATCGCCATGCTGACAGCCGGAACCTGATCGGGGGGACATGGACGTGTCCAAACTTTACCTGAATCATCCACACCGCATAGACGGTAGCCTGTACGCCCAGATTGTGATAATTTTGCACTAGTTGCACAAATTTCTTCTACATAGTCCATGAGGCGATCGACTTCTGCATGGCGTAATGTGGCTTTTCCTCCCTGTTCAGTTTCTTGGGGATTGCATTCTAACCAACCATTGACAATCGGCCCTTCTAAATAAAGATCTTGAATTTGCTTGAGGATTTGTTGCAATTCTTTCTCCCACCCAACAACCTGTTCTTGAATGTCTGTTAACAGATTCATTGCTAATCCAGGATTGGCGGCGTGGCGATGATTACTGAAGGTAGGCGATTTAAATTTAGGTAGGCTTGGTGTTTTGCTACCACTTTCTGGTGTCGTAAAAGTCTGCACCCCGTTATGCTGAGAAAATACATTCTCGGCGTTATAAAAATTACCTTGGGGATCTGCACTTAAGTCTATTGTTGCTCCTTGTGTATTTTGCTCTTCTGGTGAAGAATTTGCATCACTATTTGTAGATTCAGTTGCCCCAACGCTAATTCTAAATGAGAAAGGCCGCTTTGACGCTGCGCCTGCTTCAGCATTATCTGCGGTAGTTTTAGTCCCTAAATCGTGTAGAGTTGCCTCAATACGTTTCCAGCCTGCTTTCATAAAAATATCCTGAAATTTGCTGTCCCCAGTAGTGTTAAATAATTCAGAATGGGGTTGTTGGGATTTTTGGCTTTTGCCAATGGTGCATCAATGATGCTGGTGCTAATTTTATCTCTTAAAAGATATTTAAAACCAACAATCTCATCCCTCAAGGTAAAAATTAAGTTTAGACATTGTAACCTAAATTAACTAAACAGCGTCAGGAAAGGACTTTGGGTAAAGTTATCTTAGTTACAGGGCCAGCCAGATCTGGTAAAAGTGAATGGGCAGAAACTCTCGCTAAACAGTCGGCGAAAGCTGTTGTGTATGTAGCAACAGCATCTGAAGATCCAACTGATGAAGAATGGCAAAAACGCATTCAAGCACACCAAAAACGCCGTCCCCAGGATTGGTTAACCCTGTGTGTACCACGGGAACTATCTGCGACTCTAGCCGCAGCCAAGCCAAACACCTGCCTTTTAGTTGATTCTTTGGGAACTTGGGTAGCTAATCTTCTAGAGGAAGATGAAATTAGCTGGGAAAACACGATAGCAGAATTGTTAGAAACTGTACAGCTGGTTGCGGCTGATATGGTATTTGTAGCTGAAGAAGCTGGTTGGGGCGTAGTGCCAGCTTATCCTATAGGTCGGCAATTCCGCGATCGCCTCGGTTCTTTGGCACGCCAGTTAGGATTTATCTGCGACACTGTATATTTAGTAACCGGGGGTCATGTTTTGAATCTCAGCGTTCTGGGTTCCCCATTACCACCTGCGGGGGGGTGAGGGGGGAAAAGGGGAAAAGGGGAAAAGGGGAAAGGGTGACAAGCGAGATAAATCAGAAATGCCCCATACCCCATGCCCCACGACCGATGACTTTATGTTCTTAATCGTTTATTCAAGATTTAATGACGTAAAGTTCCAAACTTAAATCTAGAATTAAAAGTATGGCAACCGAACAAGACGTTAAAAAATTTCTAGCCTACTGGTTTCAGTTGGGTAGACAGGTAATAGTGGGCAATGGTAGAGCATACTTGTTGCCGCAACAAGTGCTACAAGGCGATCGCTATAGTGAAGAATTTGAAGAGTGCTGGCAGGAAATTCGCTCGCAGGCCGATGAGTGTAATTTAGAAGGAACTGATGAAACAATTGCCGAACTCCTAACGCCAGCATGGGAACTGCTACCTTGTAGTCGTTGCGATATGCCAGTAGCAATGCGCAATATTGGGATGCCGGCTTTATTTTGTCCCTGTAGTACTTTACCTAATTGGCCTAATACAGAACTGCCATCGCCACGCAGCCCAATTAGTACCCCAGCGCAATTGCAATTAATTCGCGATCGCCTTTGGCAGAAGTCACCTTCAACTAACCACTAACTACCTCAGCACGAGCTGCGATCGCATCAATGCCAATATCATCAAAAAGTGATTTTGTCAACAATTCTTGGCAGGGATACGCGGTATTCAATTCAAAAAGCTGGACAAGCTGATTTGAATCTTAGTATCCACTAATTGATTACCAACTGCTAAGCGATTACCAGTCAACCAAATTTGTTGAGGTTGAAACTGGTAAATTCTGCGCTGCGAATCATTTAAATAGTCTTCTACTGTGCGATTGAGTTGTTTATTCGCTCGCTTTTTCCATAATTTCATTATTTTTTCTATATAATCTGAATTTAATTGTGCAGCATATCCGGCTAAGTACACACCTTCTGCTGTACCTTGAGAAACACTCGAATTAAATGTAAATACCTCTCAAACCCTTACAAATGACCAATAAAAAATGACAAATGACAACCCTCGCCAGTTATCTTTAATTCTGCCGACTTACTTAACTCCTTATTTATTTTTGCTGCCCGCCTTACTAATTTTGGGTTTAACTGTCTTTTGGCCTGCCTTGCAAGCATTTTACCTCAGTTTTACCAGCTATGAAGATATTGCCCAGCCGCCACAATGGATAGGTATTACTAACTTCCTCAAGCTTTGGCGAGATGCAGTTTTTTGGCAAACTTTAACCAATACTTTCCTCTATCTTGTCGGTGTAGTACCGATTTTAGTAATTGCTCCTTTAGGATTGGCAATCTTAGTCAATCAAAAACTCCGAGGAATGAATTGGTTTAGAGCTGCATATTATACACCAGTAGTGATTTCAATGGTAGTTGCAGGAATCGCTTGGAAATGGTTGTATGCAGAAAATGGCTTATTGAATCAGTTTTTTAAAGCTGTGGGTATTTTTGGAGAAGGAATTCCCTGGCTAACTAGCCCTAGCAAAATTTTGGGCATTGTGCCGATTTCTTTAGCAAGTGTTATGGCTGTTACTGTGTGGAAAGGTTTAGGCTACTACATGGTAATTTACTTAGCAGGGTTACAATCAATTCCTGCTGATGTGTATGAAGCCGCAGCAATTGACGGTTCAGATGGTATCCGCAAACATTTGGATATTACTATTCCTTTAATGAAACCTTATTTAGCTTTAGTGGCGGTAATTTCCGCTATTTCTGCTACCAAAGTATTTGAAGAAGTGTACATAATGACCCAAGGCGGCCCACTTAATAGCTCAAAAACAATTGTTTACTATTTATATGAGCAAGCATTTAGTAATTTGGAAATTAGTTATGCTTGCACAATTGGACTGGTGCTATTTTTAATAATTCTGGGTTTATCAGTTTTGCGATTAATTATTAATCAGCAAGGTAGTGATAATATCACAATTTAGAGGATGTCTCTGAAGAAACATCGGGGAAAGGGTAAGGGAAAAAGGGGAAAAGGGATTGAATTACCGATTAAGTTAAAAATGTCATGCCTAACCGAGGGAAGCGCGTAGTTAAGCATCTCATCCACCTGTGATAAATTGCGAAGGCAGGCACACCTGCATTGCCAGACTAATTTTTTGCGCGGAATCTCCGTCCTTACCTTTGGTATAGTAGTTATAAATGTAACTATCAGATGTTTATTTAATTAAGTATGCCAAAGCTCAATGTCCAGCAGAAAAACTGGTTACTTTTCGCGCATGTCGCCTCTGGCGCTATTTGGTTTGGTACTTCTTTATGTATGCTGCTGATTGCTTTGAGTAATCGCAACACAGCAAACGGAGATGAACTATATGCCATTAACTCAGTCCTGAAGCTGCTGGATGATTTTATCATCATCCCCTCAGCAATACTGTCTTCGACTACAGGTGGACTGTTGTGTTGGCTGAGTGTTTGGGGCTTTTTCAAACACTACTGGGTCATCGTTAAGTGGATTACTACAGTCACGCTGATTGTAGTGGGGACAGCTTGGCTTGGCCCCTGGACAAACGCGATTACTGCTACCTCGCAAGCCCAACGACTGCAAGCCCTGCAAAATCCCTTATATATCTGGGATCAACAAACTCTGATTATCGGTGGAATCGGCCAAACAATTTGCTTGCTGGCAATTATCGCCATTTCTATACTGAAGCCTTGGGGACGACGAAAAGTTAAAACTCAAACCGAAACTGTCGCCAGCAATTAATTGAACTACAGATAAACATCTAAACAAATGTGTTTATCTGTAGTTTTTTTTGGTCTTATTTGGATTTTTGCAAGAGTTCTAATACCTAGACTTAATTAATTCCCTTAAAGATATTTTGGATGGCTTTGACTCGCCTTCTTTGATCTAAAGCTATACAAGACCAACGCCAGCGTTCTGACATCAAAGCATAAGTCTGCAACCGACTTTGATAATAAGTGTTCTGTGGGTTTGCACAAATACCAAATAACCCTCGATAAACACCTCTATCTATATCTATGTTGCCTGCTGATAGTTCTCCTGATTCATCACGAAAAGCTTCTACCCTTGCCCACAAAATCGCTTCATGCCCTTGCAATCCTCGGTTGATTGCGGTGCGATAAGCAGAGGGGAAAGCATCACTAACTCTGGGAGATGCTTGATTCCATAAATCAGTTGCATTCACAAATGCTTCTAAGTAGTTTTCAGGATTTAGCCCTACACGCTTCATTCTTTGAATCAGTCGAGGAATACGGCTTTGAGTGCGTTTTAAACATCCAGCATCTGCATTTGCTAAATTAGAACCGCCTCTTCCTTGATCCGAACACCAACCTCTATTTATCAAGCCATTACCCGGATCAATATTTTGAAAATAGTTCTGGGTTTTGCTACCATCAATCTGACAATTTCCCTCAGCTACGCAAATAGCCAGTACTCCCACAGAAGAATTGTTGGCAAATAGAGAGTCGAGTCTTCCAGAATATGAAGGGCTAGGTTCCGAGATAGACTCTACACTACTAGTAACTAATTTAATGGTTGGTATGCCAATTACAAAAGCACTAACAATGGTTAAATATAGGGTGCTGATTAATTCCCAAGCAATCCCTAATAACGAACGGTTCATTCTGACATTAATTACCTATCTGAACAACAAAGAAAATATTAATTTTTGGGCAATCACCTCTGTTTATGAAGAAAAGTAAAGACTGAATAACACATTACTTATAAACAAAAAATTCTCCGGAAACAACAGTGGCAAAGCTCACGAAAATGTAAAATTTATTGCGCTTCGCGTGTCAATTGTCAATTGTCAGTTGTCAGTTGTCAGTTGTTTTTTTAATCTGGTCTAATACCCCATCCCTTTATGGATGGAGTTTTTTATCAAAAAATTTTTGTTGGTACTGAGTCTGCTTAAGTATTGGTCATTGGTGATTGGATAAGGGTCAAGAAATTCTCAACTGTAAGCTTTTGACTGTGGACTATTGACTATTGACTAATTTTTACTTGTGATATCCAGAATTTCGCGTAAGTTTATAAATGAATGAACAATTACTAATTATTCATAATTAATTCGGAATTTACAGGGGAAGACCAAGCAGTAATTGTAACGAAGAATTAGTAATCCTAAATAAGAAATTATTATTGATGACATTTTTAATACTTATTATCTACCAAAAGGCATATGCAAATATCAGGAAATGTTGTAAAAAAGCCAGATATTTAGGCCAATTCCTGGCAAATTTGTCAAAATAGAATTTACTTGCAAAAGGTACTTTGGCAAGGAGTTTCATCTATATCTCACTACACAAAGGTAAAAGTATCATGCAGACAAATTTAGAAGTAGTTCAAGCTGCTGTTAATGCTGCTGAAAATGGCACAAAAACTCTTGAACAAGCTATTATTGAAGCTATTGCCCAAGCACGTACAACCTGCGATCGCAATGGCGATGATTCTGCTAATTGTGCTGTAGCATGGGAAATTGTGGAAGAATTGCAAGCTGAGAAAGCCCATCAACAGCAAGCCAAAAAACGCAAAACCGATTTAGAAAGCTACTGCGAACAACATCCAGAAGCAGTTGAGTGCTTGATATACGATGTTTAATTTTTGCTTAATTTTCTCTCAAATTGGCGATCGCTGATTTAGTGATGTGCTGAATTGCTTCTAAATTGGGCGATGGTGTGGCGCTATCCATTCTCAACCATAAAAGATACTCGATATTTCCCGCCGGGCCGGTAATTGGTGACCAAGTTAACCCTTGATATTTCCAACTCAATGCTTCAGCCGCCTGCAAGACATGGAAAATCGCGTCTGCATGGTCGTTTGGATCGCGCACCACGCCTTTTTTACCAACGCGAGATTTACCAACTTCAAATTGTGGTTTGACTAATAATACTGCTTCGCGGGGCGGTTGCGTTAGTTGCCACAAAGCGGGCAAAATTTTCGTTAAGGAAATAAACGATACATCTACCACCGCTAAATCAGGTATCGCATCGGCTTCAGCATATAACTGCTGTGGTTGTAGTTGGCGTAAGTTTGTACGTTCTCGCAAAATCACCCGCGAGTCATTTCGCAATCGCCAGTCAACTTGTCCATAACCAACATCAATACCGTAAACTTTTATAGCTCCTGCTTGTAGTAAACAATCAGTAAAGCCACCTGTAGAAATCCCCCCATCTAAACAAATGCGTCCTGCTACAGAAATTGCAAAGAATTCTAAAGCTTTAGCAAGTTTCTCGCCGCCTCTGGAAACAAAGCGCGATCGCTCTTTAATCTGAATATGAGATGTAATATCAACCTCTGTACCAGGCTTATCCACAACCTGTTGATTAACGCTGACTTCCCCCGCCTGGATGAGTCGCTGTGCTAAGGCGCGAGAAGTACATAAATTCCTTTCTACTAAAAGTGTGTCGAGTCGTTGTTTAGCCAAATGTAGTACAGGATCGTGAGCATTTTCTATTGTGCCCGATTTGGAGCGTTGGCGCAGCCCGCCGCAGGCATCGCAGTTGGTTTAATCTCTGTTTGGAAAATTTCGCCCACATGAGCTAGGTGAGCGTAAACGTAATTATAATTACAAGGCTAAGATATGGGAACAGAAAATGGCTAAAACAACTTCTTTTGCGATTCTGGCAGCTGTTCCAGAGATGCACCTGCTGTCTGCATTAGAGACAATGGACAAGCTAGTAAATGAAATCAGTGATGAAACAATTAAAGTCGCTTTTGGTAGCATGGCTTTTGAAGTCTTCCGTAAAGCTGATGAATTACGTGGCGATAAAGAAGTAGAAGTATTAATTTATGCTTCTGACTCGCTCAATCAACCGCTAAACTCAGAAGCTTCTTGGCAAGGTTTATATATTGGTCATGCCAATTCTCGTAATGGTAGATATCCGGGTAAATCTAAGTTTCGTCCGCCATCGACTGCAACTGACAAACCTACTTGGGCAGTTTTTTGGGAAGTAAAAGAGTTAACACGGCTAAAATCTCCCATTGCCATAGCTTCTTTAAAGGCTTTAGGTAAAAAGTCTAACTTTCCCTCTCGATTGATTCCTGAAGGGGCGTTACTCATCGAATACTATTAATTTTTGTAACTGAATATGACTATCAACTGTTGAGGGAAATTGTCATATTCAAGATTATTTTGATTTGGCATCTTTTTTGGCAAAATTACTCATTGACAAAACAACATTTTTTTATTTCACGTTGAAGTGAAGCCGACCGCAAAATATTAAGTTATGTTTTAATTATTGTATTGATGAAACTTTTATGGTTATACAAGAAAGCGATCGCTATTGCCAAAATTTTTGTGAGCGATCGCTGTTGATACTATAAAGGGGTGGACATTTGCCCGCCCGTAATATCTAGATATCTGTCTCGCTCAACTCACGAGTGATATGGTCAAATGGTTCATCGACAAAGGCAGTATTAGCTACACCAGCAGCAGTCACTTGTTCCTTGACAAGTTCCTTGATAATCTGAACACCGCGAACTGTTGGACCGATGGGAACTCCTAGAGAATTATAAGTTTCTCGCAGCCCTTGCAGCACGCGCTCATCCAATACATTATTATTGCCAGCAACCAGCGCATAGGTAGCGTACCGCAAATAGTAATCTAAATCCCGCAGACAAGCTGCATAACGACGAGTGGTATAAGCATTTCCACTAGGACGAATCAACTCTGGCAGTTCATCAAATAATTTAGAACCAGCCTGCTTGACAATTCCCGCCGCATTGGAATTGATTATTCCCGCAGCTTGGACGCGTGCGGTGCCACTTTCAAAGTAGGATTTTAAGCTGTCGAGCGCATTCCGGTCAAAATACCGTCCAGTGCCGTCATAATTCTTAATTAAAGTTGTTACTGCATCGCGCATTCCGGTTTCTCCCAATCAATACTATCTATGGTTTGATATTTATCTGGCTGCTTTCATGCAGAGTCATTTTTTTGTGCCAATTACAATATAGATTTCGGCACAAAACAATCTATCCGCTACTTAAGGATTCTATGCCAAAGTTGCCCCTCTAAGATGATATGTTTGTGTTTTGTACAGATGTTACGGAAAGGTTAAATAACCCCTAAACCAGAAAAACTGTAACAAAAACTACAAAATTCTTTAATCTCCTATCCTTAGGATATTCCAGGTGTGTCACAATTGGGTTCAGCTCAGCAGGGTCAGCAAGCTTTGAAGATTCTAGATTGAGTTTATTTAATTGGCAGAGAAGGAGTAACAATGACAACCCCACAAGAAGTCTTGAAATTGATTCAAGACCAAAACATTCAGATGATTGATCTGAAATTCATCGATACACCAGGGACATGGCAGCACCTCACCGTGTACCACAACCAAATCGATGAAAGTTCATTCTCTGATGGCGTACCTTTCGACGGTTCCAGTATTCGGGGTTGGAAAGGCATCGAAGAGTCAGACATGACAATGGTTCTCGATCCAAATACTGCCTGGATCGATCCATTCATGAAAGAGCCAACACTAAGTATAATTTGTAGCATTAAAGAACCTCGTACAGGCGAATGGTATAACCGCTGTCCCCGTGTGATTGCCCAAAAAGCAGTAGACTATTTAGCCTCCACTGGCCTTGGTGACACAGCTTTCTTTGGTCCAGAAGCTGAGTTCTTCATCTTTGATGATGTCCGCTACGACCAAACCGCCAACGAAGGCTACTACCACGTAGATTCTGTAGAAGGTCGTTGGAACACAGGTAGAAAGGAAAGCCCCAACCTGGGTTACAAAACACGCTTCAAAGAAGGCTACTTCCCAGTTCCGCCAACTGATAGCTTCCAAGATATCCGTACAGAAATGCTGTTAACAATGGCAGCTTGCGGCGTACCGATTGAAAAGCAGCACCACGAAGTTGCTACTGGTGGTCAGTGCGAGCTGGGTTTCAGATTTGGTAAGCTAATCGAAGCTGCTGACTGGCTGATGACCTACAAATATGTCATCAAGAACGTTGCCAGAAAATATGGTAAAACCGTTACCTTTATGCCAAAACCAATTTTTGGTGATAACGGTTCGGGTATGCACTGTCACCAGTCTATCTGGAAAGATGGCAAACCTTTATTTGGCGGTGATAAGTATGCTGGTTTGAGTGAAATGGCACTCTACTACATCGGTGGTATTCTCAAACACGCACCAGCATTATTGGGAATCACTAACCCCACCACCAACTCTTACAAGCGCTTAGTACCTGGTTATGAAGCACCTGTGAACTTGGCTTACTCCCAAGGTAACCGTTCAGCTTCTGTCCGCATTCCTCTGTCTGGTACTAACCCCAAAGCCAAGCGTTTAGAGTTCCGTTGTCCGGATGCTACCTCTAACCCTTACTTAGCATTTGCGGCTATGCTTTGTGCTGGTATTGATGGTATCAAGAATAAAATCCATCCCGGCGAACCCTTAGATAAGAACATCTATGAACTATCTCCAGAAGAACTGGCGAAGATTCCTTCAACTCCGGGTTCTCTGGATTTAGCGTTGTCAGCACTGGAAAACGATCACGCTTTCTTGACAGACAGCGGTGTATTCACAGAAGACTTTATCCAAAATTGGATTGAGTACAAGCTAGTTAACGAAGTTAAGCAGTTACAACTGCGTCCTCATCCCTACGAATTTTATCTGTATTACGATTGCTAATTCTCATAACTAGCATCAGGAGGCAAAAGGAAAGAAAGCTGATGAGATAAGTTTTTTACCTTTTGCAACTGATATTTCTTGCTGCTAATTTTTAAGCCACCTTTAGGGGTGGCTTTTTTTTTAGAGTTAATTACTGTCAGGATGCAAAACCCCCTTCAGAATCAAGGGGGCATTTATGAAAGCTGAGACACCTGATTTGTCATTCATGGTGTGTTATTTTCTCCTTCAACTCAGCTAATAATACTTGCAACCTAACTCATACCAGCGTGGCTGCTGCCATAAAGTGTGCGAGTAGCTTGGTCTATCTTTCCTTGAGTGGGGTTCCAGTAGTGGGACATTTCTTCAGGAAGACCGAGTTCTTGTGCGCTACGCATCAGCATCGATTGTTGACGTTTCTTGACTTCTTGATATTGACGCGCCATGATTGCACGAGATTTTTCTTCAATAGACATAACTAAGTCCTCCCTAGTTTTTTATTTATAGATAATTGTTTTTTGTCTCTATGAATTTAATATAGCAAACAATTCTGTAACAATGACTACAAAATTGATTTTTGCAACAAAATTTAACATAAAATCTTACTTTGCTAGGAAAGAAAACCATGTTTATTTATTCCCAAATGCCTATTAAACTCAGACATCTGGCTTAGGGATGCGATCGCACACAGCTGTACATCTGCCTTAAGGTCAATCGCTTATTCGTTACACTTATTTATATTTGAGGAGGAAATTCTCAGAAAGTTCAAAACCGTGCTTGCTCAGATGTTCTTTGATCATCGATTCTGCCCACGGCGGCGATCGCAGCCAAAATCATTTTTCTCCAGACTGCTGTTGTCTTGAGAGAGTACTACTTTACCATCAACAGCAGATGAAAACCTAATTAACAAAAGTTAATCAAGCTATGACAGTTATTTACCCCCGGAAATTTCAGAATGCGATGAGTGCGAGAGATATCCTCAAAAGAGTAGTAAGCGATCGCGAACTGCATCTCATTACCCTCAATCGCTATCGCTACAGCGAACAACGCAGTTGTAAAGACTTGACAGAAATAATTGAACAACTAGATGGACAACCCAAGGAACTGATCAAGGATTTATCCCACCATATATCCGATGAAGCGCGTCATGCGATGTGGTTGACAGATTTGCTGGTAGATTTGGGGGCAGATATTGGTAAGCCACCAGGTACTTCCTATATCGACGAATTCGATCGGCTGATAGACCGAGAATCATATACCACCAAAAGTGACTTAGAAGACGCTATCATTGCCGCGTTAGCAGCAATTAACATTACCGAAAAGCGGGGTTGCGAGTATTTCTCTGCCCACATCTACGCCTTGAAGAAAGCACCACAAACTGAAGAAAACATTAAGATTCGCGAAACCATTGAAAAAATTCTGCCAGAAGAAGCCGGACACGTCCGCTGGGGTAATCGCTGGCTAGCACAAATAGCAGATAAAAGTCCAGAACATCGGCAAAAAGTTGAGCAAGCCAAGCTTAAGTATGCCGCAATTGAACAAGCGGCGTTTGAGTCGGGCGATATCACCTTAGGTGCAGAACTGCGGCGGGTTGCCAAGTTAGTGGAAGTAGCAAATACCTTACCTCTGTGGCAACGTCCCCAGTACCTCATGGAACGGTTACCACAAACATTGCTAGCACCTGAGTTGCAGTTAGTAAGGGTTGAGGCAGCACAAAAAGCTTGGCAGCGAGACCCCCAAGCATTTATGGAGAAATTTGTGCCTATGTTCCTCAATGGGATTCAGAAACAGGAGAAAACGGGGAGTAGAGAGTAGGGGTTAGGGGGATGTGCTTCTCTTCTTTCAAAGGGAGACGCGCAAGGCACGAGAGGCTGCACCAACGACTTCGCGGTAGTTGAGCGTTCGCGTAGCGGACGCACCAGAAGCCGAAACTCAGCAACCGGGAGATGAGGGAGTGTGGAAAGTTTTCTTCCCCCTCTCTTTGCCCTGCCCATACATGTCCACTTGAGCTTCTAACGCTTATTCCACAGGCATTTTACCCCACCCCTCAATCCCCAACAGAGCAAGCTCTGTTGGGGATTTTTTGGGTTTAGATAAAACAGGGGTGGGGGGAGGCGGATCTTGATTGTTGCGAGAAAAGGCAAAATTACGTCTTGGCAAGGGTTTCACGTTAAGTTGACACCCATGCCCCATGCCCCATCTGCTTTATCTGCAAACTTAGCTGGAAATGCTCACTTCAGATACTTTAATAAAAATAAACAGTCTAGGAATCTGGGTAACAGACAAGATAAAGTTAGACGCAGAATACATATAAATCACGATCGCCGCAATTTAGAAGAAGCCTAATAGAGTTGTATAATAAGCCCGTCTCTTCCTTAATAACATCAAAACATTTCGTTTAAGGCTGGCCGAATTTCTGTTTTCTGTACCCTGATAAGGAGCATATGTGGCAAAAAGAAACACAAGATAGTGCAATAGTCCGTTTGGCATTACTGCTAGCGATAGGAACTATGCCTATGGCAGTAAATCTTTTAGTACCAACACAGATACTGGCACAATCTGCAACTGATGCTCCCGCTTTTCCACTACCAAAAACATTGGAAAATGGGACTACAGTGCGGATTGATGGTTCCAGTGGCTTAAGTGCAATCAACGAAAACCTCAAACAAAGTTTTGAAAAACAGTTTTCTGGTACGAAGGTGGAAGTTGCAGCTAACGGCACTGATGCGGCACTGAAAGCTGTGCTAGATGGAAAAGTAGATATAGCAGCACTCGGTCGTGGCTTGACCAAAGAAGAACAAGCACAAGGTCTAGAGCAAGTGCGCTTGTACCGAGAAAAAATTGCGATTATTGTGGGTGAGGAGAATCCTTTCAAGGAAAGCTTGACTAGTAGGCAATTCGCCAGGATTTTCCGGGGACAAATTACAGATTGGTCGCAATTGGGAGGCGCTAAGGGGAAAATTCGTGTGATCGATCGCCCGACAACTAGCGATACTCGCAATACTTTTCGGACTTATCCTAGCTTTAAGACTGCTAACTTTGCTACAGGCGCTACGGCAACTCAAGTAGCTGATGATAACACCACAGAAATTGTCAAACAACTGGGTAAAGACGGAATTAGCTACGCCTTAGCCAATGAGGTATCCCAGCTACCTGGTGTGCGAGTTCTCCAGGTAGATCAACTATCTCCAACAGAGGCTAAATATCCCTTCTCCCAACCTTTAGTTTACGTCTACAAAAAAAATCCCAGCATCGGCACGGCAGGTTTTTTAGGCTTTGCGATCGCACCACCAGGACAGCAAGCCATAGAAGCAGCCAGAACAACTCAAGCAGCTGCTTTCGCCCAAGGCGAATTACAAGCATTGGCGACAACTGCTGCTACCTCGCCTACAGCTGAAGCGACAACCGTTGCTATAGATGCTAATGCAACTACTGCCCCTACCGATACCTCAGCAAATCCTCCGGCTAATAACAAAAACCCTGTGTCAATAGACACACCTTTTTTGCTACTATTACCTTTGTTGGTGCTTGGTGTTTTGGGTGGATTATCTTATTTGTGGACGAAAAGACGACCATCGACAGCTGAGATTGCAGACAAAGATTCCGAATCAACTCTTCCTTCCACTGCCGAAGACGCGAAATTACCCGCAGGCGCAGGGGTAGCCATAACCTCTGATCCAGGATTAACTGAGGATACAACAAATAACGGCGAAGCGGCATGGCATACAGAAGCTCCCGCAGCAGTTGTCAATACTTCTTATCCACACCTGCCGGAAGTGCCTAAAGTAGCATCTGATAGCGAGTTGCCAAAGGCCTCTGTAGCATCTACTGCCGATCATTCAGAAGAGCCTATAGTTGCATCCAATATCGAAAATTGGCACGAAGAACAACCACAGCCAGAATCTAACATTACAGAAAATCTTGCCGCAACTGGCGGTAGTGGTATTGAAGAGTCTAACTTCTATGATAACACAAATCCAACAGGAAATAGCAACTATTCTCTATGGGATTCACCAGACTCTGATCTACCAGTAATAGAAACAGCAGCGACAATTCCCGATTTACCGGATTTTCCAGAACAGACAACAGATGGGGGATTACCAGTAATAGAGACAGCAGCGACAATTCCCGATTTACCGGATTTTCCAGAACAGACAACGGATGGGGGATTACCAGTAATAGAGACAGCAGCGACAATTCCCGATTTACCGGATTTTCCAGAACAGACAACGGATGGGGAATTACCAGTAATAGAGACAGCAGCGACAATTCCCGATTTACCGGATTTTCCAGACTTAGCATTAGATGCAGTTGCAGACGAAGCAGAATCAACTGCTGACGGGACAGAAGAAGAGATCATCGAAATAGTCTCAAATCTGCCAGAACAGACAACAGAAGCAGCATCAAATCTGCCAGAAGATGTATCTGTGAGTAACTTAGGAGCATTAGCTGGTGGCGCAGCGGTAGCAGCAGGCGCAGGAATTGGCGCTTGGGCGAAAATTTATGACAGTAACGAAGATTCAGAAAACAATAACAGCAATGATGCAGCAATAGTTGAGGATAGTGTAAACCTCAGATCCCACACACCCAAATGGGCTTATGTGTCGTGGCTTATTTCCGACAATCAAAAGCAAGCAATACAAGATTCCAGTTCCCGATTAGCGCTGCGGCTGTTTGATGTTACGGATATGGATCTGAGTTATCAGAGTCCCCATCTGGTGCAAGAGTACGAATGTGACACCACAGCACACGATCGCTTTGTGGAAATACCAAAGAGCGATCGCAACTACATCGCCGAAATAGGCTATGTGACAGAAGGCGATCGCTGGGTGAAAATAGCCCATTCCGCAATTGTGCGTGTCTTTAGCAATCCCTTCATCCCAGGTGAAGAAACCGCTGATTTAGCAGACAACAATCTCGAAGACAGCATTATCTTCACACCCCAAACAAAAGAATCAGCTACTGTCTCGTGGCAGCTTGCCGATGTGAACAAACAAGTATTGCAGGATACAGGTTATTCATTGGCACTGCGGATATACGATGTCACCAGTATCGATCTCAGCTACCAAACTCCTCAGTTCATCGAGCAGTATGAAATTGACCCCACAACAGAAAATAGCGTAGTCGCAATTCCCCAGAGCGATCGCGACTACATCGCCGAAATTGGCTATGCTACAGATAGCGAACACTGGGTATCAATAGCTCGTTCCGAGATGGTGCGCGTTTTCAGCCATCATGGCAGCAAAGACAAAGATGATGCTGGCTTAATAGATACAAATGAGACAAATCTCGAAAGCAGCATTATCCTCACACCCCGGACTGCCAAATGGGCTTATGTAACTTGGTACATACCAGAACCTCAAGAGCAAGTATTGCTTGATAGTGGGATTTCCCAACTAGTAATCAAGCTCTTTGATGTCACTGGTATCGACCTGAGTTATCAAAATCCCCAGCTAGTACAGCAGTATGAATGTGAAGTATTCTCACGCGATCGCTTTGTCGCCATTCCCAACAGCGATCGCGACTACATCGTAGAAATTGGCTATGTTACAGAAGGCGATCGTTGGGAATCACTAGCCCGTTCCGCCACTGTTCGCATCTTCAGCCGTCCCTACCCAGATTTTTGGTTTGTGGCCGATGCTGAGATCATTGTCCACGGAGCAACAGAGCCAGATGCAACCGTAAATATTGCCGGACACCCCATTAAAATTAAGCCAGATGGAACCTTCCATTTCCGTGTCCCCTTCAGTGATAGCTTCATCGAGTACCTAATGACAGCAACTTCTGCACATGGAAAACAGACAAAAACCATACATAAGAAGTTCTCCCAGGAAACTCCAGAAGACTAGGACTCCGCCACATTAATTTTGATCCGCAGCAAGATCCCCGACTTCTTTAAGAAGCCGGGGATCTAACATATCGCCCCCTCTGCCCCATGACGGCAGTTGCTACAACGGAGGAGACCTCAACGCCAGTTCGCTCAAGTCGGGAAACCCGCCCACGCGACTGGCTCCGCAACGCACTGCCTGCCCCATGCCCCAATCCCTATTTTCCCGTCAGCTTGGTGAAATATGGATGTACAATACAAATAAATGTTGATAGACTCCTCAAGCGATTCTGCCACAGAAATGAGAACGCGTTGAATCTGCATATTCTGTGCAAAACCTACAGTCAGTACGATTGAGTAAATAGTGGTCTATTCATCAATATTGGGGATATTTCGTTAAATCTATCTCAACAACAAATCAAAACTCTCAGGCTGTTGACTTGGAGATCTGCGCAATCAACGGCATTGAGGTTTATATGCAGCAATTAACAGCATAGTATTTCTGGCTAGGAAAGCGATCGCCTAAATAAAGCACCCATTGGCAACCGTTGAAACAATGAGCTAAAAACGAATGTCCAATGAGTAATGACCAATAACCAATGACAATCTAGAGGAATCAGACAATGGATATTCATACATTTACCAAAGAAAAAGATAAAGATAAATTCCTCACCCAGGAGATAGATTGGCAAGAAACAGAAATTGCAGAAATCAAAAAACAAAGTTCTGCGGTATCAAGTTTGCTTTTCCAAGGCATTCATCGTGGGAGAGTAGCTATTTTTATTGATGGCATAAATCTATTCCATGCAGCATTGCAAGTTGGTCTGGAAATTGATTATCTGAAATTACTTTGTCTTTTAACTGAAAATTCGCGGCTATTGCGTGCATTTTTCTATACGGGAATCGATATCTCACGACCACCAGCCATTCGGCTACGTTCCCAGGAAAAGCAACAGGGATTTCTTTTCTGGATGCGTCGGAATGGCTATCGTGTAGTCACCAAAGAATTCCAACCTTCAGAGAATTATAAAAAACCCAATTTGAATGTAGAAATTGCTGTAGACATGATCAATCTAGCCCCCTACTATGATACTGCGGTTTTAGTAAGTGGCGATGGAGATTTAGCTTATGCAGTAAATGCTGTCACTAGCACAGGAGCCAGAGTAGAAGTCGTTAGTTTACGCACAATGACCAACGATAACTTAATTGATGTAGCTGACTATTTCATTGATTTAGATAGCATTAAAAAATACATCCAAAAAGATTCTAAATCTGGATATAATTATCGCAGTCTATCCAATAGTAGTGTGTAAATTTAAATTTTACATCTATGGTGCAAAAGTCATTAGTCATTAGTCATTAGTCATTTGTGTTCACATAGACGCACTAGCGGCTGAAGACAGGGGAAGACAAAAGACAATTGACCAATGAGAGTAAAAAATGCGAGATGTCAGCGCATTAGCTTAAAATTACATCCCAGGAATAACTCTGCGTATACTGCTTCCCATAATCGAGATGGATATTTTAATTGTTGAAGATGAACTAGAAATTGCGCAATTAATCCAATTATCTTTAGAAAAAGAAGGATTTATCTGCCGGATTAGCCGTGATGGTATAAATGCCTTGCGGATGTTTCAAGAGCAACCACCAGATTTAATCATTTTAGATTTAATGATTCCTGGATTAGATGGGTTAGAGGTTTGTGCCAGAATTCGTCAGAAACCCGGTGCAAAAGATCCTTATATTTTAATGCTCACAGCTAAAGGTGAAGAAATTGATCGCGTGATTGGTTTATCTACTGGTGCTGATGATTACATGATTAAGCCCTTCAGCCCCAGAGAATTAGTTGCAAGAGTCAGGGCTTTATTACGGCGTAGTCTCCGCCAAGGCGGACAAAATCAAGTTAATCGCAGCCAACACTTTATCGTAGATATAGACCAGCGCACTGCTAGTCGCCAGTTAGATTCTCAGCCAGCAGAAATCTTAGACTTAACGACCTTAGAATTTAACTTGTTAAGTACCTTTGTCAGCAATCCAGGTCGAGTTTGGAACCGTACCCAACTAATTGACAAACTTTGGGGTGATAACTTTTTTGGTGATGAGCGCGTAGTTGATACTCACATAGCTCGGTTGCGTAAAAAAATTGAACCAGATCCAGCTAATCCTACTTTTATTAAAACTGTAGTCGGAGTAGGCTATAAATTTGATGACACCACTATGGCGTAAACAAATGAAAAGGGGCTGGCGTTTGACAAAGTCCTTACCTTTAGCATCGCGCCTGTTATTTTCCCACTTGGTAGTGATGATAGTGGGAGTCTTTAGTCTGGTAATCATCAGTAAAATATCCTCTCCCCGTTTCTTTGTCCTTCACTTGGAGCGACTAGAAAATCAAGGATTAGATTTAATAGATATCCGTGCCGAATTGGTGCAAGGATTTGAGACAGCTTGGCGGCGCAGCACTCTCTGGTCGGTGTTAGTTGGTACTACTGCGGCTGGTGGTTTAAGTTACTGGGTATCGAGAAGGATTATGCAGGGATTGACCGATATGGAGCAAATTACCGGACAGTTTGCTTCCGGTCATTTTGAAGCACGTCTACCCATGTCTGATATTCCCGAAATTAAGCGACTAGGTGCTAGTTTTAACCGCATGGCAGATAGTATAGAAGGGGTAGAAGCGCGGCGACGGGAATTGATTGGAGACATGACCCATGAACTGCGAACACCTCTGACAGTTGTACGTGGTTACTTAGAGCAACTAGCTGATGGAGAAATTGAACCATCTCCAGATGTTTATCGACGGTTAGCTAAAGAAACTAAGCGCTTAGAGCGGTTGGTCAACGACTTGCAAGAACTTTCTAAGGCCGAAGCTGGTTATTTAGCAATTAATATCCAGCGAGTAAATTTGCGTCCTTTGTTAGAGGCACTAGTAGAAAAATTTACAGACCAGTTATTAGAGGATGGTCCGGTTCTGCTTTTGGAATGCCCGTCTTCACTGCCTTTGGTATTGGCGGATCTAGATCGCACAGAACAAATACTAGTGAATCTTCTAGGTAATGCAGTAAGATATACTACAAAAGGCTCAATTACCGTCCATGTTTGGAGTGACTCATCGCAACTGTGGATTGCGGTAGTGGATACAGGTATTGGTATCGCTGTTGAGGAATTACCCCACGTCTTTGAACGCTTTTGGCGTGCTGACTCATCGCGCGATCGCCATTCTGGAGGAACAGGTATTGGTTTAACTATTTCTCAGCGTCTAGTTGAACTCCAAGGCGGCAAGATTCAAGTAGAAAGCAAAAAAGGATTTGGTAGTAAGTTTCAATTTTCTCTGCCTTTAGCCTAGCTTAAATAGTCAATAGTCCATAGTCAAGAGTCCACGGCAGGGGGGGAGTGTGGGGAGTGTGGGGTAGGGGAGACAACTGACCAATAACCAATGACTATTGACCATTGACCTCACCGTTATGCAACCAACGTTTCTGGGAAAACTATTCTTAATTAAGAAAATGGTATATTCCTAGACTGTTATGGTAATTCCTCTGTTTTCCAGGGATGCTAGGCGAACGGATAGCTACGCTGAAACAACTGTTCAGATTTTTGGCTATCAAATCACCAAAGAAGTTTATCGGCTAGTTGGCGATGCTGACCAATTCCTCGTTGTCATCAAACAGTTTACAGAAGCTTGTAGTGGCGATCGCAGCGAAATCCTCAACTTACACACAGAGATTTTGTTCGCCATCAAAAACTTCCTAGCGGGGGTATGGAATGCGATCGCTCTTGCGAGTCGAAGTGCGGTCAAGTTACAACCTGCTCTAGATGAGGTGTTTCATGTCCGCAATTAACCTCAAAAAGATTCTGAATAAACAAGAATTACCGCCTCTGCTGGAAAACTTAGCCTACCAGCTGAAAATTGCGATCGCTATAGAACTGGTAGACGGCACAAAACTGATCAGCATTGGCGAGCAAACTTGTGAAAACCGCTATCCTATCCAAGCCTCAGGAGAAATCATCGGTTGGGTTATAGGGGAAGAACAAGCAACTTTAATCGCCAGTTTCCTCTCACTTTTAGCAAAGCAGGAAGCTGAAAAGAAAGAACTGGCTAAAGAACTCCTAGAGAGATATCAAGAAATTGATTTGTTTGAGGATATCTCGACCCAACTGACAACAAGTTTGGATCGGCGACAGATTGCTCAACTCGTACTTCACGAAATGAGTCAATTGATGGAATCTTCTGCCGGAACAATCTTGCTTTTGAATGCAAATGCAACTGTGTTTGAAAGCATTGGTGATTTTGGGGAATTTTTTGGGCAAAATCAGCCAGAACCGGGAAAGGGAATTATTGGGGATATTGTGCAATCTGGTCGGGCTGAACTTGTCAATGATGTGCAAGCCGATCCGCGATTCGGAAACGAGAAAAACATTAATTCGCTGATTTGCGTACCGTTGCGAGCAAAAGAGCGGATATTAGGAGCGATCGCAATTGGCACAACCAAAACCGGCGCATACAAGGCTGAACACCTGAAACTCGTGAGTATCTTTGCCTCCCAAACTGCGATCGCCATTGAAAAAGCTTTACTTTACGAGCAAAGTATTCATGCAACCGCCCAAGCACAAGCCCAAACAGAAAGACTTCAGCAAGCCCTCCATGATTTGCAATTAGCCCAAACCCAGTTAGTGCAAAGTGATAAAATGTCGAGTTTAGGACAACTCATAGCTGGAGTTGCCCATGAAATCAACAACCCAGTAAATTTCATTTGTGGCAATTTAAGGTATGTTACCGAGTACGCCACAGACTTATTGTACCTGCTGCAAGAGTATCAAAAATTCTTACCTGAAATGCCACCAGATCTGGAATCAGAACTAGACAGCATTGATTTGGAATTTATTATGGAGGATCTGCCCAAACTACTGGATTCGATGAAAATAGGCAGCGATCGCATCGTCGAAATTGTCCAATCCCTGAAAAACTTCTCCCGCCATGATGAATCCCAAATGAAAGCCGTCAACGTCCACGATGGTATCAACGGAACGCTGATGATTTTGCGCCATCGCCTGAAATCGGCTGTTAACCGTCCAGAGATTGAAATCATCAAAGAATATGTAGAACTTCCCCTGATTGAATGCTATCCCGGACAGTTAAATCAGGTATTTATGAACATCCTGGCAAATGCGATCGATGCTTTAGAAGAGTCATTAGTCATTGGTCAGTCGTCATTGGCAAACGAATCACAAATGACAAATGACCAAGCGCAAAGTCTGATCGCCGGCTTCCGGCGCTCAGAACTTTGTAAGAGAGGACAAATGACACCCCCAACTATTACCATTCGCACCGAACTTTTCAACAATCAGTGGGTAGTGATTCGCATTGCTGACAACGGCCCGGGGATGAAAGAGGAGATCGTGCGACGCATTTATGACCCCTTCTTCACCACCAAAGAACTTGGCAAAGGAACCGGGTTAGGTATGGCAATTAGTCACCAAATTGTGGTGGAAAAACACCAGGGAATTCTCAAGTGTCGTTCTCAAATAGGTAAAGGTACAGAATTCTGGATTCAAATTCCGGTGAATCCGGCAATGGTAGAAACTATTACGGAACAGATTAGTACAATTTCTGACCCAGCAACCCCAGTAATTTCCCCAACCGCCTCATCTCCCACCCCTGATGCCGAAGGCTTCATTCCCTCCACAACTCCCATGCTGAAACCGACAGATTTGCTAATGCGCCATACTCAACTGCTGCGGCGACTGTCGCAACAGAGTCCAGGTGTTGGGACTGCATCACCTGAGCAAATTTACCAAATGTTCCAACGCCACCCGATTTCCTTAAAGCTTTACGCCACCTTATTGTCTTGGTTTTGTTGTACTAACCCCATCGAACTACACCACTAAGGAAATAACTATGTCTAGCCAACTTGAGGAATACAACCGTCAGCTATTGGAAAAATGTCCTGTTGGTCTGGTACTGTGCCGCATGGATGGGACGCTAATTTATATCAACCCCACCTATGCTGCCATTTTAGGGCGTACTGTCCCGGAAACTCTTAATTTCAGCTATGCCATCGAAAAAGCCATACTAGAAAATTTGCAACGAACTGGTCGCTATGGCCCTATTGAACAGGAGTTAATGCATCTTGATGGGCACTTGGTTCCAGTCAGGGTTTCTTTGCAGATCGTTGAACAGGATGACGAGTCGCTAATTTGGTTGAGTGTAGAGGACATCAGCGACCTGAAGCTTGCCCAATTAGAACGCCAACAATCTGAAAAAATCTTGAAAAAGAGCGAAGCCAGATATCGCTCTCTGGTAACAACTAACACGCAAATTATCTGGGTTAGCACACCAGAAGGAATTTGCTTTGAACTCAAAGACTGGATCGCCTATACAGGGCAAACTTTAGCCGAAGCAGAAAACGGCGGCTGGATTGAAGCCCTTCATCCCGACGACAAAGGCTACACCGGAGAAGCTTGGACTACTGCTGTCACCAACCTCAGCCAATATCAAATTGAATACCGTATCCGTGGAAAGGATGGTAACTATCGCTACTTCTGGGTCTGGGGCGCTCCCGTCATCGAAGAAGATGGTAGCGTTCGCGAATGGATTGGTACTTGCACCGATATTCACGATCGCAAGCTAGCAGAAGCCGAGAATCAGCGTTTAAAAGAAAGATATAGCTCTTTGGTAAAAGCTACCTCACAAATCGTTTGGGGGGCTACTCCCGAAGGATTGGGGATAAGTAGTGAAATGGTCACTTGGATGGCCTACACAGGTCAGACTGAGGCGGAAGTTGGGGGTTGGGGCTGGATCGAGCCTGTTCATCCCGATGATCGTGCCCATTCCTTTGATGCTTGGAGTACGGCTGTGGCGAACCGAGGTCTCTATGAAACCGAATATCGGCTACGTGGTAAGGATGGCATCTACCGCTATTTCTCGGTTTGTGGCGCCCCTGTTTTAGAAGCAGACGGCAGCATTCGGGAGTGGATTGGCACTTGTACAGATATTCACGATCGCAAGCTGGCAGAAGCTGAAAATCAACGGTTATTGGATATGTTGAATCATTCCAGCGATGCCATCATTGTACGTGACATGACCGACAAAATCTTGTACTGGAATCAAGGTGCTGAAAGACTCTACAATTGGATGCGTGAGGAAATAATAGACCAATATATTCACAAATATATCAAAAAAACCTTTCCCAAACCAAAGGAATTAATCGTCGCCGAGTTATTACAGCAAGGAAATTGGGAAGGAGAAGTACAACACCTCACCCATGATGGCAAACAAATTACCGTGCAAAGTCGATGGACATTGCAGCGAGACATGGAAGGTCAACCCAGCGCCATACTAGAAATTAATACCGATATAACTGCCCGTAAGCAAGCAGAAATCGCTCTCCGGCAACTTAATCAAGAACTAGAAGCCAGAGTAGCAGAACGCACAGCGGCCCTGGAAAATACCTTAGCAGAAGCCCAAGGTTTAAATGCTATTTTGGATAACTTAGCTGATGCTTTACTGGTGACAGATATTACCGGACAAATCACTCATTTCAATCCTGCGTTTTTAGCCATGCATGGATTGACAACCTCCAACCTCAAGGGGCACTATCGAGAACTGCCGATATCCGGTTTAGCAACGTTAATTGAACAAACTCAGTCTTATCCCCAAGAGGTATTTGCTGCCGAAATTGCCTTGGCGAAGGAACGCATTGGTCAAGCAGTAGCAACCGCCATCTTCAAGAAAGGGGTAAACAACGAACCCACTGCTTGTTTCGGTTCGGCGTTGCTGATTCGGGATGTGACAGCGGAAAAGGAAATCGACAAGATGAAGACAGATTTCATCTCCACAGTTTCCCACGAACTGCGGACACCACTAACTTCTGTCCTCGGTTTTGCGTCCATCATTAAAGAAAAGCTAGAAACCGATGTCTTCCCCATAATTACCAGCGAAGACCGCAAGCTGCAAAAAACGATTAAGCGGGTGGGTGATAACCTCAACATTATTGTCTCGGAAGCCGAACGGCTGACATCTTTGATTAACGATGTTTTAGATATCGCCAAAATGGAAGCAGGTAAAGTGGAATGGCAGATGCAGCCTCTCGATCCCAGTGAATTACTCGATTGGGCAACCACTTCCACATCAGCATTATTTGAAACTAATGGCTTGCAGTTAATCAGCGAAATGGAACCAGGGTTACCGCACATAGTCGGCGATCGCAATCGTTTGTTGCAAGTGTTGATCAACCTGATTTCCAATGCCGTAAAATTTACCAAAGCTGGTTCTGTTACCTGTCGCATTAAACAACACAATGATGGCATTTGCATCAGCGTCATCGACACAGGTATCGGTATTGCACCGGAAGATCAGCCGAAAGTGTTCGAGAAATTCCGTCAAGTTGGTGACACCCTCACCGACAAACCCAAAGGTACAGGGTTAGGGCTGCCCATCTGCAAACAAATTGTTGAGCATCACAGCGGTAGAATTTGGGTAGAAAGTGAACCGGGCAAAGGTAGTACATTCTCGTTCCTGATTCCCACTTACACCAATCATCACAAAGCCAGTGCCAATCTCAATTTAGATGCACTAGTTAAACAACTCAAAGAACACGTCATCACCACAAATAAGGCGCTGAACGAAAATCGCAAAACTATTTTGGTAGTGGATGATGATATCAATATTCGCGAACTGCTCCGTCAACAACTGGAAAATGAAGGTTATAACGTTCGGGAAGCCAAAGATGGTGTGGATGCGATTCAGCAAATCAAAATCAACCGTCCCGATTTAATTCTCCTTGATGTGATGATGCCCCAAATCAACGGCTTTGATGTCGCCGCCGTTCTCAAAAATGATCCTCATACCGCAGATATTCCAATCATTATGCTGTCAATTATTGAAAACAAAGAACGAGGTTACCACATTGGCATCGATCGCTATCTCACCAAGCCAATCAACACCGAGCGACTCCGCAGCGAAATTGGCTCACTGCTTTCTCAGGGTACTTCTAGTAAAAAGGTCTTAGTTGTCGATCAAAATGCATCAACCTTAAAAACCATATCAGATGTACTGCAAACTCAAGGGTATAACGTAATTGAAGCCTCCGATCCCCAAGAATGCATCAACAAAGCCCTTTCAGTCAAACCTGACATGATCATCATCGATTCCATCTTCTCTCAACAAGCCGACTTGGTGAAAACGCTCAAGTTTGAGAAGGAGTTGGAAAATGTATTGTTCATCATGCTATCCGATCGCTAGTTTCCGCAGGGGGTAGGGGGGATGTGGTACCCTGCGGGTTCTGCTTCTCTACGAGACGCTGCGCGAACGCAGTACGACTTCGCTCACCAATCGGGGATGAGGAGGATAAGGAGGACAAGGGGGACAAGGGGGATAAATTGGATTGTGAACTGACAATACTTTTTGAGCCTTGGAACTCGGTTAATGAGCCTTGGAACTCGGTTAATGAGTCTTGGAACTCGGTTAATGAGTCTTGGAACTCGGTTAATGAGTCTTGGAACTCGGTTAATGAGTCTTGGAACTCGGTTAATGAGTCTTGGAACTCGGTTAACCAGCCTTAGAACTCCATTAACGAGCCTTGAAACCTGAAACATCGAGCTTGCCCAATGCCCCAAGCCCCATTGACAACTGACAACTCACAAACAAAACTTAGAAACTGTATGACTCAGAAAATTCTGATTGTTGACGATGAACCTAATATCGTGACGTTGATGGAACAAGCTCTAGAAGCTTTAGAAGATGAGGGAGTTGAACTGCTAACTGCCAGAAATGGAGAAGAGGCTCTAGAAACTATTAAAACTGAAAAACCAAATCTAGTTTTTCTCGATGTAATGATGCCGAAAATGAATGGTCTAGAAGTTTGTCAGACAGTGAAACACGACTTGCAAATGACTGATATTTACATCGTGATGTTAACAGCTAAAGGACAGGAATTTGATAAACAAAAAGGGCTTGATGTTGGTGCTGACCTTTATCTGACTAAACCATTCCGCCCCAAGGAAGTACTGGAAAAATCAATGCAGGTGCTGGGCTTTTAAGGAAAATTCCTATAAAGGCTGAAAATTGGGTATCGCTCCTGCACCCAACATATTGACAAAGCAGGAGAACAGGGTATAAGAATTGGCGCTTTATCTGGAAAATAAAACATTTGTCCCTTAAGTTTCTATTAAATTACTAAAATCTAGTTACACAAACCCATCTGTTATTAGCCGTCAATTAAATTGACCTCTACAATGCAAATTGCTAAATATACAATGGATTGTCACAAGGTAGTCATGGCTGTGTCATATCCAATTGCTACCTTAAAAAATAATCACGGCAACATTTGACAACCAAACAAACATGAAAATCCCTCTTCCCTAGTCCCTAGTATCTAGTCTCTAGTCACTAGCCCCTATTTTCAAGCTAGATCACTGTAACTAACTAATAATGGATATGTCTACTTTTATCTTAGCTGCATTTTTGGTTAGTTTATTAACTGCCTCTGGTTGTGCGGCGATCGCTTATTTGTTTCCTAACAACCATTCGCGAGACTAATTTAACTATTGTGCTTGCGCAATTTTATCATATATCACCAGCCATTATGTCTATTTAACTTTAAGAATGATGTAGGGTAAATTATGTAGCAGTTTAATTAAGTGCAGAGTGTGTATACATAAAGCACCCATTGTCAATGTCTGACATTGGTGCAAAAAAGGCGATCGCAATTATTTCCTGGGAAATTTAAGTGAATAATTTTTAAGAAAAACTAACTTTTTTTATTTAAAAATAAATTTTATATAAACTATTGTATAAAAAAAAATCAGCCTTTAGTATATTGACTGTCTTAGCAGCAATTTCGAGGAGGCCTAATTTTGGAAATGCAATGGGGATTAAATTTCCTATCTAAACTGATTCAGTTTGAAATTTGGCTATTTCTCGTAGGCTTAATGTCCTCGATTTTTTTTCTGATGTTTAAAAAGAAAATCAATCTGAGAGGATTACTTTTTGAGAAAACAAGTAATCACAAATATAGCCCAGAGCGATTGCAGCTATTGTTATTTACTTTGATATTTGTTGTTTACTACCTGTTTGATGTTAGGCATAACTTAAATGTCTGTAAATTAGGCAATGAGCCTTGTATTATGCCACAAATTCGCTCAGAATTTCTGTTTGCATTGGGAGGAAGTAACTTTGCCTACCTTTGGGGTAAGTTATCTGCAATTTTGAAAGAACGGAGGTCAGAGCGTGCCTGACATTCACAATATTTTTATAATTCTGGCGCTGGTTATCGGTTGTACTCTAACGATTTTTGTAGCTGTTTTAGAAATATTCCTTCTCATATTTATTTGGGAAGGGACTTGGAATTCTAAATCTGATAAAAGAAGAGGAATTAATATCGATATGTTGATTAGTGAAAGCACAGGTGATGCAAGCCTAGCACGCTTTCAGCTATTGATATTTACCTTTGTGATTTCCATGAGTTTAGTATTGATTGTCGCTAGCAATCAACCACCATCTTTTCCGAAAATAATTCCCGATCAGATTTTAGGTTTATTAGGTATTAGCAGTACCTCTTACGTTCTCGGTAAAGCCCTGCAAACTCAAGTCAAAACTCCGTCAAACGACGAACCACCGCCAACCGATCCACCGCCACCAGAGTAACACTCAGATCCTGATTATTAGTGGTTCATGTCATTAATTTTGATTGCTTGTAAGCGCCCCGATTTATTAGATAAGTCGGGGCGCTGAACCTTTTTTATGCCACGGTAGTCAGCTGCGATCGCTTGTTTTCATCTTGCCTTCTTTAGATTTATGTTATAAATCAACTCTGACAGCAGTTTACTCCCCCCGTGGAGTAAATTTCGCTTTGCGCCTAACCACCCAGCATCAAGCAGGAGCGTCAGCCCAGAAATGACTGAATGCTAATCTGGTAGACTAGCCTAAATTTCCAAATATAAAAACTAGTGGCTCAGGGCTGATAATTAATATATGAGTGATATGAGTGAAGCCTTATTTTGTGTGGAAAATCTCCGAGTTGCTTATCAAGAGACTAGTGGAGAAGAACTAACATGGGCAGTGGATGATGTATCTTTTACACTGCAAGCCGGTGAAAGAATGGGATTGGTGGGAGAGTCCGGTTGTGGTAAATCAACATTGGGAAGGGCTGTAATGCGGTTGCTACCTACATCTAGCCGCATTGAAGGGACAGTGACATTTCAGGGTCAGCGAGTATTTGATTTAACACCATCAGAAATACGGAAATTTCGCGGGGAAGCAGTGGCGCTGATTTTCCAAGATCCGATGACACGCCTTGATCCATTGATGACTATTGGTAAGCATTGTATCGAAACACTCCAAGCCCACTCACCAGAATTATCAACACGACAAGCGAAAGAAAAAGCGATCGCCACTTTAGAAAAGGTGAAGATTCCGGCGAGTCGGTGGAATCAGTATCCCCATGAGTTTAGCGGCGGAATGCGACAAAGAGTAGCGATCGCCTTGGCTTTACTTCTCAATCCCAAATTAATTGTTGCTGATGAACCAACTACCAGCTTAGATGTCACCGTTTCCGCCCAGATATTACAGGAATTAACGCGGCTGTGCGGTGAAGAAAACATGGGTTTGCTGTTGATTTCTCACGATTTAGCAATGGTTACCGAGTACTGCGATCGCATTGGCGTGATGTACCAAGGTAAAATGGTAGAAATGGGTGACACCCAAGCAGTATTTCGCCAACCCCAACACGAATACACGCGATCGCTTTTACAAGCAGCTTTGCATATCCAAGCAGTAGATGAAAGTGGCGAATTGATGATTGCGAATGATGAAAAACAGCAATTACCTAACCCACAAGCACAATCGCCAATCTTGCGTGTAACTGAACTCAAGCAGCATTACACTATAGAACCTAACTTGATTGAACGACTATTTAAAGGTCAAAGTCAGACAATTAAAGCCGTAGATGGAATTGACTTGGAATTGTATCCAGGGGAAATTTTAGGATTAGTGGGCGAATCAGGCTGCGGTAAAAGTACCCTTTCCCGGACAATTTTACAACTAATTCGCCCTACATCTGGGAAAGTGGAATTTTTGGGACAGGAATTAACCACATTATCACGCCAACAAATTCGTTCCTCACGGCGACAAATGCAGATGGTGTTTCAAGATCCTCACGCTTGTCTCAATCCCGCCATGACAGTAGGGCAAAGTATAGGCGATCCTTTATTAATTCACCATCTTGCCGATGCGGGTAAAGCCCAAGAACAAGTATTATGGATGTTGGAAAAAGTCGGTTTAACACCAGCAGAAGTTTATTATCAGCGTTATCCCGCCGATTTATCTGGTGGACAACAGCAACGAGTAGCGATCGCCCGTGCGTTAATTACCCGTCCTAAACTATTAATCTGCGACGAACCAGTGAGTATGTTAGATGCTAGCGTCCAGACACAAGTGCTGGATTTGATGTTGCAATTAAAGCAAGAATTTGAATTAACCTATTTATTTATTACTCATGACTTGTGGTTAGCCAGATTTTTGTGCGATCGCATTGCCGTCATGAATGGCGGTAAAATTGTCGAAATTGGCGCCACAAAAAGAATTTTTGCCAATCCCCAACATCCTTACACTAAAACTTTACTAGCCGCTGCGCCCTTATTAGCAAGGGCTTAGGGCGTGTTTTCAAACTCATTTCTTGAATCAGGGGAGGAGGGGGAGAGGGGGAGACGCGGTGACGCGGAGAGCTTTTTGAACAAATTTTCACCGCGTCGCCGCGTCCCATTGTCCCGTTGTCAGCCTTATGTAGTTGCATTCGATACTTTGAAGACACGCCCTAGGGATGTGCATGGAAATAAAGTACCTAATATCCAGGAGCGTGGGTTTCGACTGCGCTCAACCCACGGGCTGAGCGTCGAGGGCTGAGCGCAGTCGTTGGCGCAGCCTCTCGCAGAGAAGCCCGGTCTTTAAAAAAATATCCTATTACTGTGTAGGCAAGGGGGCAGAGGGGACAAGGGAAGGGGGACAAGGAAGATAAATAATAAATGCCCAATGCCCCTATTACGAATTACTTCCCTCAATTAATTTCGGTGCTTTTGGATTGGAACCATATAACTCAACAAATCTCTTAAACAGCAACATCGTTTGATGATTGGAAGCTAAACTCACGTTGAATAGACGCTCAATATTTTTCTCATAGAGATTGCGTAAATAAGGCAAATCTTCAAAGAGAGTTAAACAAGAAGCACAATGCAATAGAATTTGCAGTATTGGTTTAGGCCAGTCTAAGTCGCTGTAAATTTCTATAAATAGATAATGCTCACTCTGCGTCAGAGGTAATGCATAAAACATGACAGTTATTCTCTTACCATTGTATACCGGAATACTGAGTTCAATGGTATAGGGAGTATGTAAAATTAAATCCACCTCAACAATAGGTTGTCGCCAAATTCTTAAAGCATTCAGTGGCGACTCTAACACGGTTTGAAATTTAATGATACCACCGCCGACTGTAGGCTGGAAAGAGCTAATATTAATCACCCGCAAATTGTTCAGGCTAAATTTATGAATCGTTTCTAAATGTTTTAAATTCAACAAATGATAAATTTGGCACAGGTAAGGAAAAGGTAAAATATATTCCTGACTGATCATATGCCGCTTCTTCAACTCAAACCTCTGGTCTTGAGTTGGACAGAGATATGCTTGAGTATTATTTAATTCATTTTCTGGTCTTAAATACAGCCAACTCAAAAAGAAAAATGAGGCGGTAAATAGCTGAAACACTTCCAAAGCCGAGATATAACCATCAGCAAACGCGGCTAAACTTCTATCGGTGATGCCAAAAAGCCACGATGGAATCCCAGCTAGCCAAATACCATTTTTGAGTTTGAGGATAAAAAGAGCAAGTTCTATCTCTAGCGATGGAGTACCACTTTTAGCAGCTTCATCACTATCTTTTTGAATTAGATTAATAGACATAGTAATTAAGAATCAAATATTGCTGACCCTAAAAGTTAATATCTTGAATTACCTCGATCCTAACTATGCCTAATGGGATCAACCTCTACCTTGAGCTGTAAATACAAGCAACAAATATTTTGTGTTTTAACTGTCAATAAACAGTCAAATTTACTATATATATGTTATTCAATCTCAAGAGCAATTTAAAATACAATTATCCATTCATACTCGGGTATGAAAATTAACAATAATCATAAAAATAATCAGACAGAAGAAGTATATATATGATTGGTGAAAAGTCGCTGCCTTCAGATACCCGATTTCTTTGAGAAGTCGGGTATCTAATTTAAAAGAGGAGCAACCTATAGAATTGCTGGCGCTAAGGCTGTATGATTTTTAATTATTTTTGTAAGAATTCCTCTCAAGACGCTAACAATGACTATCCGCCATGCGACTGAAGTTGACTTACCTGCTATTGTCGCAATTTACAATGCTGCAATTCCTAGCCGCATGGCCAGCGCTGATTTAGAGTCAGTGACTGTAGAAAGCCGCCTCAATTGGTTTCGGGGGCGATCGCCTTCACAAAGACCGCTGTGGGTGGTAGAAGTAGACGGTATAATTGCCGGATGGCTAAGTTTTCAATCCTTCTATGGGCGTCCAGCCTACAATAAGACAGCCGAAATTAGTATTTACATTTCGCCAAACTTTCAAAAGTGTGGTTTAGGACGAAAACTCCTAGGACAAGCAATTGAGCAAAGTCCCAGCTTGGGCTTAAAGACTTTAATCGGCTTCATATTTGCCCATAATCAGCCCAGTTTAAACCTGTTTAGAACATTCGGCTTTAAACCTTGGGGACATTTACCTCAAATCGCCGAACTTGATGGTGTTGAACGTGACTTAGTAATTATGGGGCTGCGGATTGGGGATTAGGGATTGGGGGGATGAGGGAGACAAGGGGGATGAGGGGACAAGGAGGACAAGGAGGACAAGGGGGATAAATAACAAATGACAAATGACAAATGACAAATGACAAATGACAAATGACCAAAGGAAATAAATATGTCATGGATGGAATTAAGCCTTGATACCACGAATGAAGGGGTTGATTGGGTATGTACGCTACTGGCTAAAAACAACTTTACTAGTGACGTTCATATTCAGAAATATACAGTAGCAGAGAATGATGAAATCACACCGGATTGGGCGTTTACCATCAGCTTATACCTACCAGATGATGTTTATGCAGATATCCGTGGGTCAGAAATCGCCCAATTACTCTCGTCATTGCAACGCACAGGACTGGCTACAGATTTGCACATGGCTGTAGTTGCAGAAAAACCAGCGCATACAGAAGAACTAGTCAAGCGAATTGGGCAAAAGTTCGTTGTTCTTTCCGCTGATATGCCTTATAGTTCAACAGCAGAGGAAATTACCTTAAGACTTAAACCCAGCCTCGCTTTTGGGAGTGGTTTACATCCAGCAACCATACTCAGCCTACAATTGCTTGAGCGTCATATTACCCCGGAAATGAATGTTCTTGATTTGGGGTCGGGTTCTGGTATTTTGACTGTGGCGATCGCCAAACTGGGAGCAAATGTTTTAGCCTTAGATAATGACATAATTGCTGTGCAAGCAACTCAAGACGCTGTATCTCGTAATGGCGTAGAGCAGCAAGTCACCGTCATAGAAGGTAGTTTAGGATCTGGTAGCGATTTAGGACATTGGCTAGGGGGAGATTCTATTAATAATGTGCCCACAGTTGAAGCAAAAAATCAATTTCACCTGATCGTTGCCAATATCCCAGCGAGAATACATATTGCCTTGGCTGCTGATTATCAAAAAGCGCTGCTTCCAACTAATATCAATGGCGGATTAGTAATTTTAGCTGGTTTTACTGTCGATTATGAGTCAGATTTAGCTGTAGCATTCACAGACGCAGGATTTGAATCTGTCGATTGTGAACGCCAAGATGAATGGGTTGCACTAGCTTATCGGTTGAAATCAGCGTAATTTGTCAATTGGTAAGTGCGATCGCTAATTTCTGCTACTTTACTTATGACTATAACCGTAAACGTTGCTTCTTTTTGGGCAACCTAATCTATAGTCATAGTTTGGCTTTGATAAATGAATTTATTTACCGATGCAGTTGCACAAATAGAAGATGCTTATGATGAGCTAAATCATAAACTGGGTTGGCGCTTCTTATACTCTCCATCTCGCACGCTTTCAAGTAATGTTCCCATCTTTTTTGCAGGGCTTAATCCTGGTGGCAATTCTTACGAACCGCCAAAAGCAAGTGTAGAAGAAGGCAATGCCTACCTTGTGGAAGGCTGGAAAGATGTCCATCATCATGATAAATTACAGCGGCAGGTTTGTTTGCTCTATGAAAAAGTTGCTAACAAACTTGGAACTGTCAACAGAGATATTTTGATGGATAATTCACTGGTTACAAACTTCTGTCCGTTCCGTTCCAGTGACTGGAAATCATTACCGAACCGTAAGAAGTCCGAGGAGTTTTCACGAAAGCTCTGGTTTCATCTACTCACACACATCGTTCATCCTTCAGTTTTTATCTGTTTGACTCATAAGACTTTTGATGAATTCAGGAATTTGTTACTACAACTGGGTTATGTTGAACAGCAAAGCGTCTCCAAATTGACTGGCTGGAAAGATACAACATATACGAAAACATATCTCGTCCGTGATAATCATGATGTATTAATGTTGAGACTCCCACACCTATCCCGCTTTTCCATCATCGGAGACAAACCGAAATACTCAGCAGCCGTGGAAGATTTCACTGATGCAATAGCACGGCAAATCTCAACGTATCCTTTAAACTAACTGGATACTGCATCGAACAAAGTTTCAACTGAGGCAAGGTAAGTATGGATACTTTTTTGCCATTCAGAAGTTCCATAAGTACGTAGTAATTCCAGTATACTTTCTTCAATTTGATATACAGTTTTTGGACTGTTAATGGGACGTTCAGAAGCATCTGGGTTTGTAATGATTAAAGCTGAATCTAAAAATTTATGAACTGTTTGGCGGCGAACAGTTTCCCGCGTATTCGGTTTATATGATTTTCCATATTGCTGTGCCATGAATTCCATCATGGGTGTAATTCCCATTAAAGGAGATGCAGCAGCAGACCAAGGATCATTGGGCTTTAAGTCAAGGAGAGCCAGGAGAGTTAAGGCTGAACGTTCATTAATTTGTGCCCGTGGTAATCCAAGTTCAATTAATATTTGTAGAGCTTCATCAATACGGGCTTTAATTATTAAAGGGTTGTTTTCAGATTGATTTGTCATCCTGAGTAGTGCTTGTACAAGTTGATCAATTTCTGGCTGTGCGGGAAAATCTTCTCCTATACTTAGCCCTATGCTAATTAACTGCTCTGTTGTCGGATATTTTAAATTGCGTAAATCCGTTGCATTAACCTGAGTATGTCCATTAAATAAACGAAAAAATGCGTCTACGAGGCTGGAGTTTAGATAAACTGTAAGACCTCTTGCTAAAGTAATATCTAGCCCCTTTCCATCCTTGTGAAAGTAGTTGAGGTGATTTTCAAAACCTACCCAATCACAATTAACTCTGTCAGCATCATAGACGACTGCAACGACTCGCTTTTTTTCCTCTTTTGTGGAAAATCTTTTAGTCAACACATAATTTTCGTTCGGTACTAACAGAGAAAAAGTTGGTTCTGCATAAACCAGCGCTTGGTGTTTTTTAGTTAGCTTGGGATATTCAACATATCCTGCTGATAAATTCAATGGATATATTAAGGGAACAGTGTTTTTTTCTGGGAGGAGACGCAGATATTCTTTAGCACGGAAATCTACAACACGTCCTGTGGAAACAGTTAATCCCAAGTCTTGTAATGTACAGGTGAAATTCGCCATTTGCTGAATTACCTGCTGACTTAGGGTATCTGGAATAATATGGATGAATTGTTGCTTGTCGTTGGGATGAACTATTTCAGCATAAGCTAAGGAATTGGACATCACAAAATCATCATCAGCATTTGCAGATGTAGTGATGAGTACACGATCAAATTTTTGTTTTTGTTTTATTGCATGAATAATAATAGTTTCTTGTAAAACTTCATCTTCCCTAAAAGCTTCTTCTCTGGATTCAAAAAGATGTATCTGTTCTAAAGCCATCATTTCCAAAAACATTTTACGGAAGTCTTGAAAATACGGGCCATTACAAAAACTACGCGGTGAAATAGCGACAAACTCCCCTCCTGGCTGAAGCAGTTGGGCGGTAGCAGCCATAAAACCTGGATACAGATTGCTGGTTTCTAATCCCAGAGAACGTAATAAGCTACGCACCTGAGATTGAGCATTGATTTTTAAATATGGCGGATTAAGAATAGCGTGTGTAAATCTGAAATTATCAGGATTATCGAACAAACTAGGCTGAAGTAATCTGACAGCATCTTGAATAAAGTCTTGATTTCGGATGTGATATTTCAAGGAAATACCAGCTAGTTGACATTCTGTTTTACATAATTCTAAAGTCTGCTGCAAATAGCTAATTAGAAAAGGATCAATTTCATAAGCAACAATATCTAAATTAGCTGGGCGTTGTGGCTGCTGACAAAGATGAGTCACAAACGCCGCAATTAATGAACCAACTCCTGCGCCAGCATCCAGTAAAGATATGTGAGTCAGATTCAGCCTGTTAAACATCCCAGCCATTAATTCTGCTACTGGCGCAGGAGTGAAAAATTGACCGAGTTTTGCTTTGCGTTTTTGCTGCTGTTTCTGGCTGGCGCTAATCCTCAAAAGCTCTACTTCACGAAGTAAGTTTATAGTAAAGGATTCTACCAAGCTGTTAAATTTTGGCTCTCTACTAGTTGATTGAAACATCAGAGTTCGCTTAGTCTCTAAGTTAATCAACCTCCAGCTTGAAAAATCTGTTCGGCGGTTAAATTCAATTCTGGAAAAGTTGGTGATTCAATGCGTTCTTGAGAGCGAAATTTCCTCACCTGATATTCACCTTCATCCAAACAGCAAACTAAGATTGTCGGTTCTTTGGGTTTACCAATGAACTCTCTCCCGCCTAAAGCAGCATAATCCACAATCCAATATTCAGGAATTCCCATCTCTTCATAATCGGCGTATTTTTTATGATAATCATCACGCCAATTAGTACTTACTACTTCAATTACTAAAGGAATAGATGCTGCAAGGTTGACAGTAGATGCTTTTTTCCAGCGAGACTCATTGACTAAATTAGGTAAATTTAGTACTAGCACATCTGGCGAGTAAGCTGATTCGTTTTCCAGTGGTTTAACTAATGCTGTTTTTGGTATGCCATAGGGCAGATTGAGACGACTATATTCTAACGTGATTTTTGTCGCTAAAAATACAACTACCTCTTCATGATCACCCAATGGCTGTGACATCTCGACTACTACTCCATCATGTAATTCGTAACGTTTCCCTGTGTTATCTGGATATTTAGCAACGAATTCATCAAATGTAACTACTTTGCGTAAGGTTTGACTCATAAATTATTGCCTCGCCTTTATCTAAAAGGACTGAAGATGTAGGGTGTGTTATGCCATAGGCTAACGCACCATCAGAAGGTGCGGCGCTTGGCGACAACACACCCTACACATCGCTCTACCCCAAAAATAGCTTGTAGGCTGGATTCTGATTTTCATCCCAATACCGATACCCCAAGGTATCCAAAAATGCCTGCCACTTTGCCATTTCCTGCGGTGGAACCTGGATACCGACGACAATTTTCCCGTAATCTGCCCCATTGTTGCGGTAGTGGAACATACTAATATTCCAGTTGGGACTCATGGAACCGACGAATTTCATTAACGCGCCTGGGCGTTCGGGAAATTCAAAGCGGTAAAGTAATTCATGTTCTGCTAACGGTGAATGTCCGCCTACCATGTGGCGCAAATGTAATTTTGTCAGTTCGTCGTCAGTGAGGTCGATAGTTTTAAAGCCGCAACCTTCAAAGGTTTCTCGCGTCTTTGTTGCATCGGCGCGGTTTTGAATTTGCAACCCAACAAAAATATGTGCTTCTTGTTCACTAGCAATGCGGTAGTTAAACTCAGTTAAGTTGCGATCGCCTATACATTCACAAAATTTCCGCAGACTTCCCCGTTCCTCCGGAATCGTCACCGCAAAAATCGCTTCCCGGCGTTCCCCAAGTTCGGCGCGTTCAGCGACAAACCGCAACCGGTCGAAGTTCATATTTGCACCGCAAGCCACAGCTACTAAGGTTTGTCCCTCAATTTGCTCCCGTTCGGCGTAGGCTTTGGCAGCTGCGATCGCCAATGCTCCCGCAGGTTCTAAAATTGATCGGGTATCTTCAAATACGTCTTTAATGGCGGCGCAGGTGTCATCGGTATCTACCAAAATGATTTCATCTACATATTGCTGACACAGGTGAAAGGTTTCTTCTCCCACTTCCCGCACTGCTACCCCATCAGCAAATAACCCCACCTGGGATAATCTCACCCGCTGTCCAGCTTTCAGCGATTGACTCATCGCATCCGCATCCACCGGTTCCACACCAATAATCTTAATTTCTGGACGCAACCGCTTGACATAAGCCGCAATCCCTGCTATTAGTCCGCCACCACCAATGGCGACAAAAATGGCATGGATCGGTTGTTGATATTGCCGTAAAATTTCCATACCGATGGTTCCCTGACCAGCAATCACATCAGGATCATCAAAAGGGTGAATAAACGTCAGTCCCTTTTCGGCTTCCAGTTCACGAGCATGGGCATAAGCATCATCGTAGGTATTGCCATGTAATACTACGTGTCCCCCCCGTGCTTTGACAGCATCTATCTTTACCTGGGGCGTGGTAACGGGCATGACAATAATTGCTTGCGTTCCCAAGCGACTGGCAGATAAAGCCACACCTTGGGCATGGTTACCAGCGGATGCGGCAATCACACCTTGCTTTAATAAATCTGGTGGCAGGTTTACCATCTTGTTATAAGCGCCACGCAGTTTAAAGGAAAATACTGATTGCATATCTTCCCGCTTTAGCAACAATTTATTGTTGAGCCTGCGAGACAGATTTGGGGCATACTCTAAAGGTGTTTCCTGGGCAACATCATATACACGGGCAGTCAGGATTTGAACCAGGTAGTCACAATACATGGGCGTTGAGGGGGTAGCAGATGCCGGATGGACAATAATTGTACGCTACTTATGCACGGATAATTCGTAATTCGTAATTCGTAATTCGTAATTAATGAGGCTTTGAGCTTCATTAATGAGGCTTTTAGCTCCGTGAATGAGGCTTTGAGCTTCATTAATGAGGCTTTTAGCTCCGTGAATGAGGCTTTGAGCTTCATTAATGAGGCTTTTAGCTCCGTGAATGAGGCTTTGAGCTTCATTAATGAGGCTTTTAGCTTCGTGAATGAGGCTTTGAGCTTCATTAATGAGGCTTTTAGCTCCGTGAATGAGGCTTTGAGCTTCATTAATGAGGCTTTTAGCTCCGTGAATGAGGCTTTTAGCTCCGTGAATGAATATTTAATTTGCAGCAAAGCAATCTCAGAGCTTCACTACCAAACATTAGAAATACTTCTGGGCAGTGCATACTTGTCAAATTAACATAAAACCCATGTCAAGTCGTGACATTTGTCAGACAATAAGGTTCAGTTAAGCACAGATGCAATACCTCGTAGGGGCACGGCATCCACCATTGGTGTCAACTTAAGTTCAAAGGCTTATCCCACAAGCATTTTACCCCACCCCTCAATCCCCTCCCCTTGGCAAGGGGAACTCGGGGCCCCCTCTGGGGATTAGGGGCAGGGAGGTTTTGCGTCAGCAAAGCCGGGGTGGGGTAACGCGGATCTTGATGGTAGGTGAAGGAATTCACGCATCACGTCTTCATAAGGGTTTCACGTTAAGTTGACACGTATGGGCATCCACAGACTTTCGGTTATAGAAATAACTTATCGGAGCCGTGCCCCTACAATTCGTCTTCACACCAAGCTGATTGATTTATAGCTTCCTCTACCCGGTTGGTGGGTTTGTATAAGTGCAGTCCCCTGTCCCTATTCCCCGCAAAATTGCATAACCCCCACCCTGCTCAGAGCTATAGAGTAATAAGCCAGCAAATAACGCTGGTGTTGCGGTTAAATTATCCCAAAATTTAGCCATATTCACCAACTATTTAACATCTTCCTGCATCAAATAGCTTAATCTAATCACTTAATCCCCATACCTCCCCTGTATTTAACTTCATCCTTCATCCTTCATCCTTCATCCTTCAGTATGCGCTTTCACAACATTGGTCTAAGTTTACTCGCTCTAATTATCGCCACAGCTTCCACACCAATAACTTTCAACCTTTTCGCCTCACCAGGAGAATTACGAGTACTGGCGCAAACATCAGCCGACCGCAAAGCCGAAGCACATAGACTATTGGCAGATAGTCTATTGCAGCAAGGTATTGAGCAATATCAAACCAGTCAATTTGAAGCAGCATTACAGTCTTGGCAACAAGCACTGATTATCTATCGCCAAATCAAAGACCGTTTAGGGGAGGGAAATGCTCTGGGCAATCTGGGACTTGCTTACCATGCTCTAGGAGACTACACCAAAGCCATTGACTACCAGCAGCAGAGATTGGCGATCACCAGGGAAATCAAAGACCGTAAAGGGGAGGGTGCTGCTCTGGGCAATCTGGGAATTGCTTACCAAGCACTGGGAGACTACACCAAAGCCATTGACTACCTACAACAGACATTGGCGATCGCTAGGGAAATCAAAGACCGTTTAGGGGAGGGAAATACTCTGGGCAATCTGGGAATTGCTTACCATGCTCTAGGAGACTACACCAAAGCCATTGACTACCTACAACAGACATTGGCGATCGCTAGGGAAATCAAAGACCGTAAAGGGGAGGGTGCTGCTCTGGGCAATCTGGGACTTGCTTACCATGCTCTAGGAGACTACACCAAAGCCATTGACTACCACTCCTCAAGTTTGGCGATCGCTAGGGAAATCAAAGACCGTAAAGGGGAGGGTGCTGCTTTGGGCAATCTGGGAAATGCTTACGATGCTCTAGGAGACTACACCAAAGCCATTGACTACCACTCCTCAAGTTTGGCGATCGCTAGGGAAATCAAAGACCGTCAAGGTGAGGGACAATCTCTGGGCAGTCTGGGACTTGCTTACTATGCACTGGGAGACTACACCAAAGCCATTGACTACCTACAACAGACATTGGCGATCGCTAGGGAAATCAAAGACCGTAATGGTGAGGCATATGCTCTGGGCAATCTGGGAATTGCTTACGATGCACTAGGAGACTACACCAAAGCCATTGACTACCAGCAGCAGTTATTGGCGATCGCCAGGGAAATTAAAGACCGTAATGGTGAGGGTACTGCTCTGAACAATCTGGGAGCAGCTTACCAAAAATCTGGCAAACTTCCAGAAGCTGAAAAAATCCTGCGTGCTGGTATTGAAGTATTAAAATCTATCCGAGGAGACTTGGGTAACAACGATGCTTATAAAATCTCAATTTTTGAAGAACAAGCTCGCACCTACCGTATATTGCAACAAGTGCTGATTGCTCAGAATAAAATCAACGATGCACTCTTAATCTCCGAGCAAGGACGTAGTAGGGCGCTGGTGGATTTGTTAAATTCACGTTTGTCTGGTAAAAATGCCCTGGCAAATGTAGAACCCACATTATCCCTGCTGCAACAAATCGCCAAACAACAAAAGGCGACACTTGTTGAATATTCAATTATCTATAATGATTTCAAAGTTCAGGGTAAAGAAGAATCTCATGAATCAGAACTCTACATTTGGGTAATCAAACCCACGGGTGAAATTACCTTCCGCAAAGCTGACCTTAAACCTTTATGGCAAAAAGAAAATACAACTTTAGCCCAATTAGTCACCAACAGCCGCGAGTCAATCGGTGTCAGAGGACGTGGCGGTATTGACGTAAGTTACAACCCCAATCCAACTAAGGTAAAACAGCGCTTTCAAAAGCTGTACGAATTACTCATTAATCCTGTTACTGACTTGCTACCAAAAAATCCTGATGAGCGAGTAACATTTATACCGCAATCATCTTTATTCCTTGTCCCCTTCGCCGCTTTACAAGATGACCAAGGTAAATATTTAATTGCAAAACACACTATCCTCACTGCCCCAGCAATTCAAGTATTAGATTTAACTCACAAACAAAGACAAAGAGTTTCTGGTAATCAAGCCCTAGTTTTGGGTAATCCTATCATGCCCAAGGTTGCCCCCAAAGTTGGCGAAGCACCACAAAAATTACCTTCTTTACCAGGTGCGGAAACGGAAGCTAAAGAAATAGCGCAACTGTTAAACACCAAAGCCATTACAGGTAAAGAAGCAACCAAAGCCGCATTTATTCAAAGATTACCCCAAGCGAGATTTATTCATCTAGCTACCCACGGCTTACTTGATGATTTTAAAGGTTTGGGTGTCCCCGGTGCTGTCGCCCTCGCCCCTGATGGTAAAGATAACGGCTTGCTAACTGCGAATGAAATTTTAGATTTAACCATCAACGCCGAATTAGTTGTATTAAGTGCTTGCGATACCGCCCAAGGTAAACTCACAGGCGATGGTGTGGTTGGTTTATCTCGCGCTTTAATTTCTGCCGGTGCGCCGAGTGTAATTGTAACTTTGTGGTCAATTCCCGATAGTCCTTCGGCATTATTAATGGGGGAATTTTACCGCCAATTACAGAAAAATCCAGATAAAGCTTGGGCGTTACGTCAAGCGATGTTGACAACGATGAAACAGCATCCCCATCCCAGCGCTTGGGCTGCATTTACGTTAATTGGCGAAGCGAAGTAATCAGGGACTTCCAACGAAAAAACATCCCAATTATCAATAGACTTCTTGCAAAAGTGTTTTTTGCAAGAGGTGGGAAAAGGGAAAAGGTTAAAGGGGAAGGGGAAAATACAAAACCTTTCCCCCTTTACCCTTCCCCTTTTCCCGACTTCTGCAAGAAGTCTAATTTACCAAACCCATCGCTCGTGGGTGGGGTTTTCCCCATTGGTGTTAAATTGAGCTTCAAACCTAAACCACAAGCGTTTTACCCCACACGCCAGTCCGCTCAAATCGGGAAACCCGCCCACGCGGCTGGCTCCCCTCAATCTCCTCGCCGTTTACGGGGAGATTTTAATCATCAGTGATTAGCCAGACTTGATATGATTCGGGAACGGGACGCGATCGCACTGACAAATTTCAACTATGACTGAAGCAATTGGCAAAGTTTACCTTGTAGGTGCTGGGCCAGGAGATGTAGCATATCTCACGGTGAAAGCGGATAATCTGTTGAAGCAAGCCCAGGTATTAGTATACGATGCCTTAGTAGATGAGCAATTATTGCATTGTGTATCACCTAATTGTCTGAAGTTAGATGTCGGCAAACGTGGTGGTAAACCCAGCACACCCCAAGCAGAGATTAATCAATTATTAGTAAATTACTGTCAGCAGGGGAAACAAGTTGTCAGACTCAAGTCAGGCGATCCGTTTATCTTTGGGCGCTGTACTGCGGAAATTGAAGCTTTGAAAGCAGCCGACTGTGCATTTGAAGTTGTACCGGGAATTTCTTCGGCTTTAGCCGCACCGTTACTTGCAGGAATTCCTTTGACAGATCCAGTTTTGAGTCGCTGTTTTGCAGTCTTAACAGCCCATGAACCAGAAGCTTTAGACTGGGAAGCGCTGTCAAGGCTAGAAACATTAGTAATTTTGATGGGTGGACAACATTTAGCAGAGATTGTACATCGCCTGATTCGCCAAGGGCGATCGCGTCTCACACCCATTGCCATTATCCGTTGGGCTGGAACTGTTAATCAACAAATTTGGACAGATCAACTGGGCAATATTTTAGAAACCACAGCTGGCTTACCGCTTTCACCAGTGGTAATTGTCATTGGTGAGGTTGTTGGGCTACGGAATTACCTCCAACCTGAGAAAATATCCAAAGAGCAGTTAACTATAGCCAAAATTCCCAGCCCTGTAACTATGACAGCTAATTCCCAACTTCCTCTCAATGGTAAAACTATTTTAGTCACCCGTGCAGTGGGACAATCGAGCCAATTTTGCGATCGCCTCACCGCCTCCGGTGCTACAGTCATTGAAATGCCGACTTTAGAAATCGGCCCGCCTTCGAGTTGGGAAGCATTGGATCGGGCGATCGCAAATTTAACTACCTTCGACTGGTTAATTCTCACCTCTACTAACGGTATAGACTATTTTTTTGATAGATTAACCGCACAGGGTAAAGATACCCGTACCTTAGCTAATGTCAAAATTGCCGTGGTTGGGGAGAAAACCGCCCAAAGTTTGAAAAAACGTGGTTTGCAACCCGATTTTATTCCCCCGAATTTTGTCGCTGATTCTTTAGTGGAAAACTTCCCAGAAGAACTATCAGGGAAAAAAGTTTTATTTCCCAGAGTTGAAACTGGTGGAAGAGAAATTTTAGTCAAGGAATTAACTGCAAAACAAGCAGAAGTAATAGAAGTTGCAGCATATCAATCTTGCTGTCCCAGCAGTATCCCCCAAACCGCAGAATTAGCTCTGCAAAATCACGCGGTAGATATCATTACCTTTGCCAGTTCTAAAACTGTGCAATTTTTCTGCCAACTAATTAACAGCAGATTCGCCAATCTTGCAGATGTTTTAGCAGGAATTTGTATAGCCTCAATTGGCCCCCAAACCTCAAAAACTTGTCATGATTTAATCGGACGAGTAGATGTAGAAGCAGAAGAATATACTTTAGATGGATTAACCCAAGCGCTGATTATCTGGGCGAGGGAGAAGAGGGGATGAAGGGACAAGGAGGACAAGGGGGACAAGGGGGACAAGGAGGATAAATGCCCAATGCCCAATGCCCAATGCCCAATGCCCAATGACAAATGACAAATGACAAATGACCAAACGCATCATCGGCTTAACTGGAGGTATTGCGACAGGTAAAACCACTGTCGCTGATTATTTGGCTAGTGCTTATAATCTGCCAATTTTTGATGCAGATATTTATGCCAGAGATGCAGTAGCTCTGGGTTCACCGATTCTGAGTGCGATCGCCCAGCGTTACGGCACAGATATTTTACTCCCAGATGGCAACCTGAACCGCCAAAAGCTGGGGGAAATTATTTTTGCGCGTCCAGAGGAACGCAATTGGGTAGAGGGTTTAATTCATCCTGATGTAGGCGATCGCTTCTTGAGCGCAATTGCTCAATCCTCTGCACCAACATTAGTCTTAGTCATACCTCTGCTGTTTGAAGCACAGATGACTCATTTAATAACAGAAATCTGGGTAGTGTATTGTTCCCCATCCCAGCAGTTGCAAAGATTAATACAGCGCAATCACTTAACTCCAGAACAAGCACAAGCTCGCATCAATAGCCAAATGCCTCTTGCAGAAAAAGCCGCTCTGGCAAATGTGGTGTTAGACAATTCCTCTACACGAGAAATACTGCTGCAACAGGTAGATGCTGCTCTTACCCAAGGTAGCTGATAGTCTAGGTTTTTGGTTATTCGCAATACTGATTACCTTATAGCAAAAAGCACAAGGTATTTGTTAATTAATTTAAATTTCAAATTCCCGGAAAAACACCTATAAAGAAATTAACTGTACATAATATCTTGGTAATTTTACAGTAGACGCACATATTAATATTGCTGTAAAATCTTGGATAAACTAGCATTTATCTTGAGGTTATATGGCTAATTAGTGACCAGATTGATCCAGATATTTGCCATTATATATGGGTCATCATCACCAACACAAATTGTATCTCATGGCACTTAAACAATAATTTTCTTATTAAAGTTAGGTAAAAATAATTTGAAATTATAGATACCAAATTGAAAATTATTTTTAGTGTGTTCCCAAATAAACACTGAAAAATTTGTAGTTGATATTGCCAAAAGGTTCACATAAAGCTTTATAATCTCAAAGTTTAGTTTTTTAGGGTGCTGACTTTTTTGATTTCAGAATAAACATCAATAACTGAACTATATTGACTTATTTTTTAGCCAATATCAGCGCAGTTACTGGTTTATCAACTGAGAGCTTGTACCACGATCAATAAGTGTAGTTAGGATAATACAAACCCGACAACAATTACCATAAGCTATCTGGTGCAAGAGATAAATCAACAGATAAAATCTTGCCTAGGTTAGAAAATTTCACACATAATCTAGAAAAGATTAGTTGTTGTCACAAATTAATCTCTACCTAGCTTAAGTAATATGCATTTAATTTGTGTATTACCAGACGCGGAAATTTTTACTGCGCAAAATATATCTTTGCCATTGACAACTGACTAGTATGGGTTTAGCATTGCTTTTCCCCTACCACTGACAAAATCTCTACTCCCTGAGTGGCGATTTTTACTACCACAGAAACTACCAAATTTAAGAATATCCAATATTTAGGATGCTTCAGTCAGATAAAACCTGAAAATTCCTATAAATTATTCTTATTGATGCATCCTATTAACAGCCAATAATTTTGAATATTTTTCATCCCCTTTTTTTAAACTTAATATTTTGGAGAACTAATTTATGTCGCTTCTTAAAGCAGGTATTAATGTCAGCATGATTTTATTCAGTGTGCTATTACCAATCTTTTCTTTAGCAAATGCATCAAATCTGAAGGAGAGAATACATGATTACAGCAAATTAATTGAGGGACAAGATTACATATTTGAACCACTACAAGGCGTGGGAGGTTATATGACCGCAACCGGAAAAGGTATTAAACCCCGTGATTACATTATTTTGCAATCTGCCTACAAAAATTATCGGTATCAAGTTGAGGAAATAGAGTACTATGCAGATCCGTCAGATATGTGGATAGCTTTGCTGAAGCAAGTAGTATTTGACCAATGACAAATGACAGTCCTCTCCTGTCAAAGACGCTGCGCGAACATCAGTATTTTCATTGCACCGCCCTAATTATATTTATTCTCGATTTACCAAAAAATGGGCAATTAAAGTATTTCTTTCATAGGACAGTAAATAAAGATGCAAAAGATTGCGGTTGTCCTGATCCAGATGCATGATTGCACCATCAACGCCTAATTGGTGATGATTAATCCATCTATTTTGAGAATCTAGCAGAAAACTAAAATAATTGCTCTCATCTGGATGCTGCTTGTTTAATTCTGCGTAGCTTTGCAAAAATGGCGGTACTCCTATTCCTAGTGGCATAGATAAGCCCTTAGCATAATCAGAAATTGGCAATCTAGGCAACTCTTGAAATTTAAACCCACTGATAATTAATTTATTTTTTTCGCCCGTTTTGGTATCAGTAAATAATAACTCAATTTCCTGTAAATTTGCTTGATTATTTACAGGCTTAACGTTCCTCAAGATAGCTTTTTCAAACTTGCCTATTCTCCAGTATTGAGTATTCCAAGTTTGCTCAGGTTGATAAAATCCTGGGGGAATAAAAGCGGCAAATTTAACTACTTTTTGATTGCTATAAAAATCTCGCCAAGTTATCAGGTTTTTGGTAAGTGTAGTTCGGATTTTTCTACTCTGCTCTCCTGATGCAATTATCCTTTCGTCCAAAGGAAAAGTAACATTAGCTGCTTGTTCATCAATGACATTTCTTAGGAGATTAATTTTAATTACAGCATTGCTTGGTTCTTGCCAATGTTCTAATGGCCACCAATAGTCCCAATAAGAAATTTTATTGTTATTTTCAAAAAGATTTTTGTAATGTCCTAATGGGAAAGTAAACCAGCCTTGATAGTAAAGCGTTTTATTGTTATCTTCTTTCGTAAAAAGTGCAATTTCCCAGTAGCCTGCATTTAAGCAATTGTTGCTTAAAGCAATTTCCGAGATATTTTGCTTTTCAAAGCCATCGCCGCCACTGATTTCTATATTTTCTGAATTAGCGGGAAAACTCACCTGCTGTCTGTTCCATTCCCGTTCAATCAAAGCTATGAATTCTAAATTTTTATCTTTTTTAACCGATTCTGGTACTTTAGGAACGAATAGTTTGAGGTCAACATTTTTGATAACTACCTTCGCTGTTTTTGTGTTTGTTGGTTCTAACACAAAATCAAAGTGAGTAGTATCTCTCTTGATAATGGTTAATTTCCGATTAGCATATCTTTGGAAGTTTTTGCTTAATAAAGCAGGATTAGCAGGATACTCACTATTCGAGAGTTCTTTGATTTTGACTGCCATTTTATTAGTGAATTTATACCTGCTGGTAAACCAGAAACCACCCAGACTAAGCAAAGCTAAAAATACAATCAAGGAACTAAATAAAATTTTCTGCTTGGTAAGTCTGAAATTAAATCTTCTCAATAGGGAATTACTGGCGCTGCTTTGCGTTTTGTAAGTTTTATTCATTGATCAACTACCTCTCACACTAAATCCTGTTTAACAGCAGGGCAAAGGAATTTTGATTAGCAATTTCCCCTCTGTTACTCAATTGCTGATACAAATACCACAGGATTTACGCAAAGCATGACCAATGTCAAGAAATTTTTATGAGCATTGAAATGATAGTAACTGTCCTTGATGGTGGGAACAGTTCAAAAATTATATGTGTTTGCCCTATGCTTAAAAGCATAGCCTACAGATTACTGGTTGGTGCAGGCAAATTCGATCATAATTATTAATTCGTAATTCGTAATTCGTAATTATCAATTACGAACTACAAATTGTTTAACTTTCACCACCAACTACGACATCGCGAATTCTGAGGCTGGGGCCGCCACAACCTACAGGTAAACCATTTTGTCCACCTTTCCCACAACCACCAGATTCATCCCAGTAAAAGTCATCACCGATCGCTTCAATATCTGCTAATGTTTGGAAAACGTTACCGGAAAGTGTGACATCTCTGACAGGTTCGGCGATTTTCCCATTTCTAATCATCCAGGCTTCGCCAGCACTAAAGGTAAACATTTCGCCATTAGTCATCCCACCTAACCAATTACGGGCATATACGCCTTCTTTGATGTTACTAAATAAGTCTGCAACTGGTGTTTTACCTCTTTCAATCCAAGTATTTGTCATCCGAACAATGGGGTTAAAGTGATAATTCAGACAACGGGCATTACCTGTGGGTGTTTCATCTAATTTGCCTGCTGTTTCCCGGGAATGCAAACGTCCGACTAAAATCCCATCTTTAATTAGTTGGGTTGTGGTGGCTGGTGTGCCTTCGTCATCGTAAAAATAACTACCACGATGTCCTTCCGGTGCAGCACCATCAAAAATTTGCAGTTCGTCGGGGCCAAATCGCCGCCCGATGGTCATAACTTCCAACAGGTCTGGGTTTTCGTAAGCCATATCAGCTTCAGATAGATGTCCAAAGGCTTCGTGAACAAATAAACCTGTAAGTATGGGGTCAATGACGACGGTATAAGTGTTACCTTTTACTGGTGGTAGAGATAAGGCTGCGATCGCTCTTTGGGCTGCACTCTTAACTTGTTCATCTAAATGTGTTAAGTCTTCATAGGCTTTGCGCGAACCGGTGGTTTCTCTGCCGGTTTGCACTGTTTCGCCGTTTCTGGCTGTGGCGGCGAAGCGCATTTCCATGTCTACCCAAGATTGTTCAATAAATGTACCTTCTGAGGTGGCGATGATAATTTTTTGGGAACTGTCACCATAGCGGACTGAAGTTGTCGTAATTCGTGGGTCAACACTTTTGAGTACATCAGAATAGCGATCGCATAATTCTTTTTTCTGAATCAAGGAAATTTGCCGTGGATCAGTTCCCGTGAGGGGTAATTTGCATACTGTTTGTATTGGGTCAATAGGTGCTAGTACAGTTTCTTCATCGCCCACCATGCGTGCAGCTGCGATCGCTTCTTCGATCCGTTCTTGAATTGTCGAAAGCCGATTAAAACAGCTTAAACCCCACCCACCTTTATAACAAGCGCGAATATGTCCACCCATTGAGATACCTTCGCTCAAGGTTTCTACCTTGTCTCCTCGCAACAAGATATCTGTACCTTCTGCTTGTTCTAAGCGAATCATCAAATAATCTACACTTTTGGAGTAGCGGGCGATTAGCTCAGAAAGCAGATTTTGTGCATCAGCAAGTTTATTCGGCATTTCGTAGGTAGTAACCATGACCAATTGCAATTTATGGTGCAAATATTCGAGCAATATCTGCTACTTCACTACTAGTCTAAGAAATTTCAGTGGCTGTTCCCCAACTGCGATCGCTAGTTTTTCTTTAACCACCACTCACCGGCGGAATTAACACCACTTCATCGCCATTTTGCAGGGGAGTGTCTGGTTCGACAAATATCAAATTAATCCCAAATCGGGTAATATCTCGCAATTTGCTCAGTTCTGGATGTTCGGCAATTAAGCGATCGCATACTGCGCTCACCGGCGTACCTTCGGGAAATTCTAGCACCAGTTCTGATTTGCCATAAGCTTCTTGATAAGCAGCAAATAACTTGACGTTTATAGTAATTGCAGAATTAGACATAAGATTTATTTTTCCCCAGTCGCAAATCTGGGGATTTCTGGTTTTCCGATTGCAAACTTCCAGCAGAGGCTTTCACCTTTGCCTGGTATTATTGTTATGTTTTAGACTTAATTTCAAACCTAAAATTCTTTTGGAATTATAATACTACTTTATATATCGTCAAGTCACATTTTTTTCTGGCGAATTTTTGCGAGTTCCTAGGCATTTGACAGGAAACAGGAGAGATGCAATGATTCGGACTGCCGGCACAGAAAGATTCAAATATGAGGATATGATCCGGAAATCAGGTATCTGCATTAACTGGGAAACACCATCAATAATGATGTAGATAAACTTTGCACCCTCTGTATTTGATTAGCAGTGAAAGCGATTAAGTGGAAATGGCATCAACTAATTTTGGGCTTAAGCTGTCTGCTATTAACGATTGCTTGTAATGGTTTGCTGCATCCAGTTTCCATCAGCCCAAACTCAGGATTCAAAACGCTGAAAGTAGCTACAGATCCCACATTTGTACCGTTTGAGAGCAAAAATGCTAACGGTAATCTAGAAGGTTTTGATATTGATCTGATGAATGCTCTAGCCCAGGTAGGGGGTTTAACAGTTGAGTGGGAAAGTCTACCTTTTGACGGCATGATATCTACATTACAAGCCAAAACAGTCAATGCAGCAATTAGTGGCATCACAATTACCGCCGAACGCCAGAAGACAATTTCCTTTTCCCGACCTTATTTTAAAGCAGGACTAGCGATCGCAGTTCGAGCCAACAACCAAGATATTCAAGACTTGAAAAGCCTTCAAGGTAAAAAGATAGGTGTGCAAATAGGTTCAACAGGGGCAGATTTTGCCAAAACTCTCCCCAACGTCAAAATTATTACATTTAACTCCGGCCCTGATTTCTTCCAAGACCTGCTAAATGGTAATGTTGATGCAGTAATTAGCGATGCCTTCGCTACATTGTATGCCATTAAAGATGGTCATCTCAAAGGTCTTAAAGTTGTGAGCAATCTACTCACAGAAGAATTCTACGGGATTGCTACACCTCAAGATTCTCCTTACCTAGAGACGATTAACAAAGGCCTCGCCACTGTCCTAGCGAATGGTACTTACGAGCAAATTTACCAAAAATGGTTTGACACCAAACCGCCACAATTACCTCAAAAGTAGACAGTCAACAGTCAACCGTCAACAGTTTCTACCTTCCTTGAATCTCACTCGTCGCTGAAGCCAATCATCTCATCGGTTGGTTCATCCAACATTTCTGGTACTAAAGCTGGGTTAGATCTACGTTCTGCTGGTGATTGTTCTCGAATTACATCGTCCATTTTCGCGGGGTGTTTGATTTTGTCCAGCACCTCTGGGCTTAATTGTGATGCATCTCCTTCGGGATTCATCTTTTCGGCTTGATTTGGCACAGTTTCCTTATTCATGATTATTTCCCCAAATTTATACGCCAAGCTTAGATTTTCTGGTTGTGAGGTACACACTATCTGGAGACTGAAATAACAGCTTCTTGAGACACAAGATGATTTTTCAAAGCCAATAGCCTTTACTATAGAAAACGTAAAGATTCTGTATATTTCGTTTCAAAATAGGAAATCAGCAGTGCTACCAAATAAGCCGCCGTCTAGCAATCAAACTCAACGCTGGACATTTTCTCAACTTTTTGGCTTGGCAAAGCGTCATCCTTTGATGATTTCACGCTGGGTTTTATGCTGGGCCGCTGTCGGGACTGTTAGTGGTTTATTTGCTGGTTTGTACTGGAATGTTTTAGAGCTGATTACTCATGAACTGCGACAATTTCAGGGTTTGAGTCTGCTTTTCATCATGCCACTCAGCGGTTTATTAATTGGCTTAGTGATTCATTTTCTGGGAAATCCTGGTGAAATCGCCGTGATTGTTGATAATATTCACTTTCGCGGCGGACGGTTGGATACGCGCAAAAATCCCTCGATGATTCTCGCTTCTCTAGTCAGTATCTCAGCTGGCGGTAGTGCTGGGCCAGAAGCGCCATTGGTACAAGTAACTGGTTCTTTTGGCACTTGGGTAGGCGATCGCCTCAAACTCCAAGGAGAAGACCTCAGATCTATGAGTCTAGCAGCAATGGCGGCTGGCTTCACTGCTTTGTTTGGTTCTCCTCTTGGGGGTGCAATGTTCGCCTTAGAGATTTTGCATCATCAGCATATTGTGGAATATTACGAAGCGTTAATGCCTGCGATTGTGGCTAGTTGCGCTAGTTATTTGGTATTTGCAGCAATTACCCATTTAGGAATCGCACCGACTTGGAATTTTCCCCAATACAACTTAGCGAATATTGATGATTTTGCTGTGGCGATCGCTTTTGGTATTTTAGGGGCGGTAGTCGGATGGATTTTTATGGGGATTTTTCGCAGTTGCGATCGCCTATTTACCAGTATCCCCGGCCCCATTTATGTACGTACTACAGTTGCTGGCTTAGGAATAGGCATTTTAGCAGTTATTTTGCCACTTACGCGTTATTTTGGGCATGAAGAATTAGAATTTGTCGTTAATAATAACTTTACTGCTATTTTCTTGTTACTACTAGCCTTAGGTAAAATGGCTACAATCAGCATGACAGTTACAGGTGGCTGGCGTGGTGGATTTATTATTCCGCTATTTTTTACTGGTGCTTGTGTCGGTAAAGCAATAGCAATGTTAATTCCCGGAGTCAATCCTACTTTAGCGATGATTTGTACAATGGCTGCTATCAATGCAGCAGTGACACGTACACCGATCAGCACCACTTTGCTGCTATCAAAACTAACCAACTTTAGTCCATTCACACCCATACTCTTTGCTAGCTTGATGGGATTTTTTCTGGCGCCGAAAGTTCCCTTGATTGCATCTCAACTCAAAAACCAAACAGAGACGGTTCATTAGCACAATTTTTCTCTAAATTTAAAATTTAGGTAGGGTGTGTTGTCTCACGGAGTAAACGCACCGTACCGATCCACCATCAACAATTCAACGTGCCATACCAAGAGAACACTCGATACAATGGCATTGTGACTTGATGCGCTCGCATCCCATGACTTTTAAAACAGTCGCTACAAATACTGAAATTTTTGAAAAAATCAAATCGGATTGCTACTGCTTATCTCTGGCTTTGTGAGCATCCCAAATGTGTAAATTTATTTTTTTGTAGTGATGGCTCCCTTGGCGCTTCAAAGAAATTAGGGAGCAAGATGCTCGCACTACAATTAATCAGGGCTAAATTCGGATGCTCCCCTAGCTTTTGACTAGACAATAAGTAGGTCAACCTTAAAAAACGTAAAATAGATTCCTGGCGATTACTACCCTTCGGGAAGCCGCTGACGCTCCTTCTCCCAAGGGGAGACGCTACGCGAACGTCGCTACCGCTTCGCTAACGCGTCTACGCTACACTGCGTTCCGCTCGTAATGACATCTGGCGTTTAATTATGTTGAGCTACTTAGCAGCGATCGCATTGTTGACATTTACAAACATCAGTAAAATCCCAGCTTCATGTACGCTACGCTGAAGATGATATTTTCAGTAAAATGTGTATAGATTTTTATCTTTCCGCTAATAACTATTAATTTGCGGTCAGCAACCGCTATGAGAATTCTATTAGTTGAAGATGATCAACTCATTGCTGAAGCACTTGCTAAATCCTTGATAAACCAGCATTATGCTGTGGATGTCGCTAAGGATGGGCAAGAAGGTTGGGATTTGGCTGAGTTATTTACTTATGACTTGATTTTACTCGATGTTTTGCTGCCTAAGCTAAACGGCATTAACTTCTGTCAGCGATTGCGAGCTAATGGTAATCTAACACCAGTTCTTTTATTAACAGCCCAAGACAACAGCACAAATAAGGTCATGGGATTGGATGCTGGTGCTGATGATTACGTTGCCAAGCCTTTTGATTTTCAAGAGTTATTGGCTCGTGTTCGTGCTTTATTACGTCGGGGCGGTTCGGCTTTACCGCCGCTGTTGGAGTGGAAAAATCTGCGGCTTGATCCTAGCACTTGCGAAGTCACTTGTAACGAGAAACTCTTGCATTTAACTCCCAAAGAATACGGTTTACTTGAGATGTTTCTGCGCAATACTCACCGGATCTTTAGCTGTAGTGCGTTGATCGATCATTTGTGGTCATTGGAAGAGCCGCCTACAGATGATACAGTGCGATCGCACATGAAAGGTTTACGGCAAAAACTTAAAGCAGCGGGAGTTGCAGATGATCCCATTGAAACAGTTTATGGGATTGGATATAAACTCAAGCCAGCAGATAGAGAAGGTGTAAATAAGAGAAAATCAAAGTCTTCAACCACTGTTAATGATGGGCGACGGGGACGCAAAGAACAACCCCAATCTCCCCAGTCTACAAGGGAGGAAACTTTTACACCCAAGTGGCTGCAAAATTATGCCCCTGATAACAACGGAAACAAGCCGCCAGCCAATGTGCAAAATCAGGTGCAAAATCAGGTTATGACTGGAGTTGCAAACATCTGGGAACAGGTAGCACAGCAACTTGAAGAACGAGTGGCGACGATTGAGCAAGCTGCTCAGATGATGCTACAAGGTAAACTCAGCGCCCAAATACAGTCAAAAGCCAAGATGGAGGCGCATAAGCTAGCTGGTTCGATGGGAATGTTTGGATCTGATGAAGGTTCGCGTTTAGCTCAAGAACTAGAAACCCTCTGGGACGTAGGTACTAAGTTACAGCCAGAAACAAAAGAGCAAATTTCCCAATTGGTTGTAGCGTTACGTCAAGAATTGCAACTGTTGCACTCGGAGTATAACCAGGAGTTCCTTTGTGATCATCAACTGACAGATGAACGACCTCTGCTGTTGATTGTTAACCAGGATCGGGAATTAGCTGAAGCATTGGCGACAGAAACAAATAGTTGGGCGATGCGATCGCAAATCGCCCCAGATGCGATCGCCGCTAGGGAGTTGATGACGGAAAATTCTCCTGATGTGGTCTTGCTCGACCTTTCAACTAGCGACACTACAGAAACTACTCTCGCTTTACTCGCAGAACTCAACGCCAATCAATCCCCCATACCTGTGCTAGTTTTAACAGACAAAGATAGTTTACTCGACAGGGTAAAAGTCGCCCGTTTGGGTGGCAGCGGTATTTTACAAAAGCCTGTGTCTCCTAATCAAGTTCTAGACACGGTGACTCAAATACTACAGCGGACTCGCTCTACCCAAGCTAGGGTGATGGTTGTAGACGACGATCCCCACATATTATCTGCACTCCAAACTTTACTCATGCCTTGGGGGCTAAAGGTTTATACCCTAGAGAACCCCCTGCGATTTTTAGAGGCAATAGCAGTGGCTCAACCAGATCTACTGATTTTAGATGTGGAAATGCCAGCAGTAAGCGGTATAGAATTATGCCAGGTTATCAGAAATGAACCGCGATGGAGTGGATTGCCCATTTTGTTTCTCACTGCTCATAACGATACCAAAACCAGACAGCAGGTATTTTTAGCAGGTGCAGACGATTACATCAGCAAACCCATTGTAGAACCAGAATTAATGACACGAATACTGAATCGTTTAGAGCGATCGCGCTGGCTGCGGAATTTAGCAGAACTTGATGGATTAACCTTAGTTGCTAATCGGCGCAAGTCCACTGAAGATTTAAATCGATATCTTCAGTTGAGTCAGGGTCATCAACAGCCCTTCTGCTTCGCTATTGTGGAGCTAGACAACCTCAAAGCAATTAACCACCAGTACGGCCATGTGGTGGGCGATCGCGTGTTATCCCGACTAGGAGAACTATTACGCCAGACATTCCACACTCAGGATGTAGTTGGACGCTGGGGAGGTACAGAATTTGTAGTAGGAATGGCAGGTATGACCAAAAGTGATGGAACGCAACGGCTTTTAGAACTGCTCAAGAACTGGCATCAAATAGAGTTTACCTCTGCCAATGGTGAGAATTTTCATGCCACCTTGAGTACAGGCGTGGTTGAGTATCCTCAAGATGGTGCTAATCTCCAAGCGCTTTACCAAGCAGCTGATGCAGTCCTGCGATAGGGAGGTTGAGGGGGTGTGGGGAGTGTGGGGGGTGTGGGGAGTGTGGCAAGTGTGGGAAGAGGAACAAACTCCATTGTGAATTGATAGCCTTTTGAGGCTTTTAGCTCCGTTAACCAGGCTTTGAACTCGGTTAACCAGGCTTTGAACTCCGTTAACCAGGCTTTGAACTCCGTTAACCAGGCTTTGAACTCCGTTAATCAGGCTTTGAACTCGGTTAACCAGGCTTTGAACTCGGTTAACCAGGCTTTGAACTCGGTTAACCAGGCTTTGAACTCCATTAACCAGGCTTTGAACTCCATTAACCAGGCTTTGAACTCCATTAATCAGGCTTGGAACTCCATTAATCAGGCTTGGAACTCCATTAAAGGACTTGCAAAAATTAAATTATTCAATTTTTACAGCAAACACCACGATCCTTATCTTCCTCCTCAGCTTCAACAGCCTCCTGGAACTCCGTGGATCTGACACAGCGATAAGTTATTTTTTATTTATCAGTCCCTTAGCTCCGTTAACAAGCCTTAATACCCCTGCCCCGCCCAATGCCCCATGCCCAATGCCCCATGCCCAATAGGAGCCTATATGTTAAAACTATTACACACATTTTTGACCTCAAGCCCCTTTATCCCCCACGGGCATTGTTATCTGTGGAATCCAGGGCTGGTATGGTTACATGTATTGTCTGATGCTCTTATTGCCCTGGCATATTATTCGATTCCTTTGACGTTGCTTTATTTCGTCCACAAGCGCAGTAAGTTTCCTTTAAAAAGAGTATTTCTGCTATTTAGCGCTTTTATAGTTGCTTGTGGCACAACTCATATTATGTCAATTTGGACACTTTGGTATCCAAATTATTGGGTAACCGGTGCGATTAAAGCAATTACGGCAATGATTTCGGTTTACACAGCGCTTCTACTGGTGAAATTATTGCCTATAGCGCTAGAAATGCCGACTACAGCCCAGTTAGAAACAACTAATCAAGAACTGCAAAAGCAAATTATTGAACGCCAGCGCATAGAATCAGAGCTCAGGCAGATGACATCACTGCAACGGGCGATTTTAAATAGTGCTAACTACACGATTATTTCCACCACACCAGAAGGTATCATCCTCACGTTTAATGCAGCGGCGGAAGAATGGCTAGGGTATGCTGCCCATGAGGTAGTTGGGAAAACAACTCCAGCAATTATCCATGACAGGGATGAAATTGTGAAAGTGGCAGAAGAACTGTCTCAAGAATTGGGTGTGACTATTGAGCCGGGATTTGAGGTATTTGTGGCTAAGGCGCGATCTGGGCAGGTAGATGAGCGCGAATGGACTTACATCCGCAAAGACGGTTCGCGGTTTCCGGTGCTGCTGTCAGTCACAGCTTTGCGTGACGCTGAAAACAATATTACAGGCTTTCTCGGCATTGGCAGCGATATCAGCGATGCCTATCGGCAAGCTGCGCAACGCACTTTAGCAGAAGCAGCACTCAGCCAAAGTGAAGCCACTCTCCGCAGTTTCTTTGACAGCGCACCAATGCTGATGGGAGTTGTGGAGGTGATCGATGATGACATTTTACATATTTCTGATAATGCCGCCGCCGCGAAATTTTACGGTATGACATCAGCGGCGATGCAAAATCGGCTAGCCAGCGAAATGGGTGCGCCACAAAATTACATCAACCAGTGGATTGAATATTACCGCGCCGCCGAACGCAGCCATGCTCCAGTTCGCTTTGAATATGCTCACGAGACACCCACAGCTAAGAAATGGCTCTTAGCGACAGTTTCGGCAATTAATAGCGATCGCAGTAGCCATCCGCGATTTTGTTATGTAGTTGAAGATATTAGCGATCGCAAGCACTCAGAAGAAGAACTACAACAACAAGCATTTCTCCTCGATTTGACTCACGACATGATCGTAGTCCGCGACGCCAACGCCAGGATTACCTTTTGGAATCGCGGTGCAGAAGAGATGTATGGCTGGACGAAAGCCCAAGCAATTGGGCAAATTTCCCATGAATTCCTGCAAACCCAATTTCCTCAGCCAATGACAGAAATTCAAGCTCAACTTTTGCAAACCGGACGTTGGGAAGGTGAACTCATACACACTAAACGTGATGGAACCCCTGTTATCGTCTCCAGTCGTTGGGCATTGCAGCGCGACGAGCAAGGTAAAGTTGAGAGAATTCTGGAGATTAATAACGATATCACCGAGCGTCAACAAGCCTCAGAAGAACTTCGCCACCTTAGTCAGGCTTTAGAAAGTGCAGTTGAAGGTATTTCCCAGTTAGATACTCAGGGACGTTATCTGAAGATAAATCCAGCTTATGCCAGTGCGGTTGGTTATCAACCAGAGGAAATGGTTGGTATGGAATGGGTATTAACCGTCCACCCGGAAGATTTAGAAACATTGAATGCAGCCTATCAACAAATGCTCACCACCGGCAAAGTGGAAGTAGAAGCTAGAGGTGTGCGCAAAGACAAATCGGTGTTTGATAAACAGGTGGTGATGGTGAAAGCCTACGACCGACAGCAGCAATTCATCGGGCATTATTGCTTTATGAAAGATATTAGCGATCGCCGCGAAATCGAACGCCTCAAAGATGAATTTGTTTCCGTAGTCAGTCACGAATTGCGCACACCCCTGACTTCGATTGCCGGTGCGTTGGATTTATTAGCAGGTGGTGTATTGCAAGCCGAACCTGAAGAAGCGCAACGGATGTTAGATATTGCTGCTAGTAATACAGAGCGGTTGGTGCGTCTAATTAACGACATCTTGGATATCGAACGCATCGAATCAGGTAAGGTAGAAATGACTCAGGAACTCTGCGATGCTGGCGATTTGATGACGCAGTCAGTAGAAACCGTTGAGGAAATGGTAGAGCAAGCTGGGGTAACATTATTAGTTTCTCCCCTATCAGCGCCAATTTGGGCTGATCCCGACCGGATAATTCAAGTTTTTACCAACTTACTCAGCAATGCAATTAAATTTTCCCCCCCAGGAGCAACAATTTGGTTGAGTGCGGAAATTTCAGCAGCCACAAAACAAATCCAATTCCAAGTCAAAGACCAAGGTCGGGGTATCCCGGCTGATAAACTGGAATCTATCTTTGAGCGTTTTGGACAAGTTGATGCTTCCGACTCCCGCCAAAAGGGAGGAACGGGTTTAGGTTTAGCTATTTGTCGCAGTATTTTGCAACATCATAACGGGCAAATCTGGGTTGAAAGTACCTTGGGAGAAGGCAGCAGTTTCTTGTTTACTTTGCCACTGCTTTCAGAAGCACAAACGAGAACAATCGAACAAAGGGATCGGGAAGAGCAAGAAAATCTCTCCCCTTTTATGATGATGCCAAATATGGCTTCCCCACTCTCCCCTTTAGTAATCGAGTGTGATGATGATCCCTCGGTTCGGGTTGTCGTGCAAACCATGCTAGAACGACAGGGTTACCGCGTTATGGTAGCGGCATCGGGACAAGAAGCTGTAGAGCAAGCAAAGTTATATCATCCTGATGCAATTATTCTCAACTTGATGATGCCGGGAATGGATGGCTGGGAAACCCTAGCAATTCTCAAACAGCAGCCACACACCCAAAATATTCCTGTGATCATTCTCAGTGGTTTGTTACCCGATGCCAATAAAATTTTGCCCCACAGTATTAGCGATTGGATTGTCAAACCCCCCAATTCCAAGTTGTTGTGTCAAGCCTTAGAAAAAGCTACGGTGACCCAAAATCAATGTATCAAAGTTTTAATTATCGAAGATGACCTAGATTTAGCACAGGTACTCATTGCCCTGTTTAATCGTCACGGTATCGCCACCTTTTATGCCCAAACTGGAAGGGAAGCGATACAGATCAGCCAGAACATTATGCCTGACTTGTTGGTACTAGATTTAGGATTGACAGAAAACGACGGTTTTGCCGTTGTCGATTGGCTACGCCAACATCAACGTTTGTGCCAAGTGCCCTTAGTTGTCTACACAGCCCGTGATTTAGATGAGAGCGATCGCGATCGTTTAAAATTAGGGCAAACTCTATTCTTTACCAAAGGGCGCATTACTCCCCAAGAATTTGAGCAGCGAGTAATTAACTTACTCAACCGCATGATTGGCAATCATAACGAACTCAGCCAAGAGTGAACAAAGCAGCCTGATGAAAATTTTTTCATCGCCATGTATGAAAGGGAGATACGGAGAAATGACAACTAACTATTGTACAGACTCGAAATTTCGCGTCTTGTACCAATGACAAATGACAAATGACAAATGACAAATGACTACAAAACGCATTCTCATCATTGATGATGAATATGATATCCGGGCAGTAGCTGAACTTGCTTTGAAAACAGTAGGTGCTTGGCAAGTTTCCACCGCTGCTTCTGGTATTGAGGGAGTAGCAAAGGCAGTTGCTGAACAGCCAGATGCCATTCTCTTGGATGTAATGATGCCGGATATGGACGGAATTGCTACCTTTCAAGCATTACAAGCGAATCCTGCCACTCAGTCAATCCCCGTGATTTTGCTGACGGCGAAAGCTCAAGCCACCGAAAAACGGCGATTTGCTGAACTCGCAGTCAAAGCCATCATTACCAAACCTTTCAAAGCGATGAAGTTACCTGCTCAGATCGCAGCGGCTCTCAACTGGTAGTCTCAAAAAATTTTTTCCAACTTCTTTTCATCTGCACAATTTCTGCATTTTTGAGTTTTAAAGTAAAAAGCAAGTAGAAAACCACCAACTTGATAACACCATTATGCAGGGTGGAGAACAAATTCACCTCCACCCTTCTTTCTCTTTTTGGACGAGTTGGTTACCTTTCTTTGCTGTGACTCATTGGTGCAATATGGAAGATTTAGAACTATTTCACTTTCATCTAGAAAGAGCAATCTACATTTTAAACTTTAAAGATAAAAAATTAGCAGAATGTTGGGTAACTCAGCTAAACAGTAACATGGGTTTTCAATATACAGAATCTTTTTTAACAGCAGCAGTACTAGAATTGTCTATAACCAATATTGAGACATTTCACTGGGTTTTAGATAATTTATCTGGTTGGAAACCCTATGCTCAGTTATTAGCACAAGTCACTAAATTTATCCTCAATAAGCTGATTAATAAAGGATTTATTCCTAGCCAAGACTTTAGTTTTGATGCTCAAGGTAAAATTTTGCTGCATGAGCATACGAAAGCTGTAATTATGGCAGATACTTCTGATTCCGATCAACTTTTAATGGAAAAAGTCTTACTCACTCCCACACAAGTTTATTCACTAAGAAAATGATGTTTACCAAAAAATCCACTGCAATTCATTTGCTCAAGGTGCTACTACAACCAGTCCGTCAACGCCTTGAATCTTTGAAAATAGAAAATTCCCGATTAGCGCGGTTCGTCTGCACGATGATTCCCGCCAGTTGTCCTTTTGAACGGGAAATTAAATTCTGCGATCGCACTCTTGTTTACATTCCTCCCCTATGTAAACTCAATCCTTTCTACGAACAGTTTGTGGAACTACGCTTCAAAGCTTTAACTTATTTAGCAGATGAGTGTGGCGAAGATGTGACGATGTACTGCTAACACGTTTCCTGGATATTTTCAATCTTTCTTTCCCTGATTACTTGGGGATATATCAGCCAATTCTCTTTTGACACATCATTCCCTGATATTACCAGCCTCCAGATTTAGTTGTGGAGCAAATCTAAAATCTCAAATCCCAAATCCCAAATTGGTTGACGACTGTTTCGCCAATAAAACTAGTATTCCTGTAAAGTTTTCCAGAAATTTTGCTTTTCTGCTATATGTTTAGCAATTTGTGCCTGATTCAAAGGTACTACTGTTGTTGCTGGACGAATCGGCTGTAATAGAGAATTCCGGCTACAAGATAAATTGCTAGCCTTTCTATACACGCAACCAAAACTTATACCCGGTATCCGAAAATAATCACCAATTCGTAATTGTTGGAAAGTCATGGGAGCCTCAACCGATAAAGATAAAAGTTATCAAAGTAAAAACTGATGCAAATAATTTAGTTAGTTATCTAATATTTGCTCTGTAATGTCTATAGTTAAGTGAAGATAATTCCTCTGTCACACATCTTATTGACTGAATTCCAGTAGCTCTAATGCCTGCTGTGTAATCGTTATTTTATTTTTGAGTTTTGAATTTTGAATTGCTTATATTTGGCAGGCTTTTTAGTTAGATGTGCTTAACACTCAGCCAGAAGCCTCTTTGATACAGTGATTGACCATTCCCTAGTCAGGTTTCTTTCTAGCCCTCTGACTTACCTCTCCCGGCAAGAAAAAGCAATATATGCTAGAATTGTACCAGAATATAGCAATTATTTAGGAGTAAATTGGAACAAATTTCCAATTTCTTAAATATAAGAGCTAAAATCTGCGATTTTTGGAGTTTTTTAGGTTATGACAACCTCACAGGAGAGGATTATCCCGACAGATCTGCGGAACGAAATGTCCCGGTCTTATCTGGAATACGCCATGAGTGTGATTGTGGGTCGGGCGCTGCCAGATGCCAGGGATGGTCTGAAACCTGTGCATCGTCGCATCCTCTACGCAATGCACGAGCTAGGTTTAACGCACGATCGCCCGTTTCGGAAATGTGCCCGTGTGGTTGGGGAAGTTTTGGGTAAATATCACCCCCACGGTGACACGGCAGTATATGATGCCTTGGTAAGGATGGCGCAGGATTTTTCCATGCGATCGCCTTTAATCAACGGGCATGGTAACTTCGGTTCTGTGGATAACGATCCGCCAGCGGCAATGCGATACACAGAATGTCGCTTGCAAGCTTTAACTGGCACAGCTTTACTGCACGATATCGAATCGGAAACCGTAGATTTTATTGATAACTTCGACGGTTCCCAACAAGAACCCACAGTTCTCCCCGCCCGTATCCCCCAGTTACTATTAAATGGTTCCTCGGGAATTGCCGTGGGGATGGCAACTAACATCCCGCCGCATAATTTGGGCGAATTGATTGATGGATTAGTGGCATTGATTCACAATCCAGAAATCACCGATCTCCAGTTAATGCAGTATATCCACGGGCCAGATTTTCCCACAGGGGCCCAGGTGTTGGGGACGGCGGCGATTAAAGAAGCTTACACCACCGGGCGCGGTTCAATTACCATGCGCGGCGTAGCTAACATCGAAACCATTGAACAACGGGGACGACCGGAAAGAGAAGCAATTATCATCACCGAATTGCCTTATCAAACCAACAAAGCAGCATTAATTGAAAAAATCGCCGAGTTGGTGAATGATAAACGCATCGAGGGAATTGCAGATATTCGGGATGAAAGCGATCGCGATGGAATGCGCATCGTCATCGAACTCAAGCGCGACGCCTATCCGCGAGTAGTCTTAAATAACCTCTACAAGCAAACCCCACTGCAAGCTAACTTTGGGGCGAATATGCTAGCTTTGGTCAATGGCGAACCCCAAACATTAACAATTAAGCAATTTTTAGAAGTATTCCTCGATTTCCGCATTGAATCAATTAACCGCCGTACACGCTACGAACTGCGGAAAGCCGAAGAACGCGACCATCTTTTACAAGGCTTATTAATTGCTTTAGCACATTTAGATGAAATTATCAACTTAATTCGCCATGCATCCGATGCACCCACAGCCAAAGGTGAACTAATTACCACCTATGGGCTTTCGGAAGTCCAAGCCGATGCCATTTTACAGATGCAACTGCGGCGCTTAACAGCCCTAGAAGCAGATAAAATTCGTCAAGAACACGAAGATTTACAAGCACAAATAGCCGACCTGCAAGATATTTTGGCACGACGGGAAAGAGTGCTGACAATTATTGAAGACGAAGTTTCGCAAATCAAAACTAGCTTCGCCACACCCCGACGCACGATAATTACCCTTGCAGAAGGAGACATCGACGACCTTGATTTGATAGCCAATGAAAAAGCAATCATTTTGCTAACAGAGCAAGGTTACATCAAACGGATGCCAGTCAACACCTTTGAAGCGCAAAGCCGTGCTACCAGAGGCAAAGCAGGGGCTAAGGTAAAAGATGATGACACCATTGAACATTTCCTGACTTGCTGCGATCATGACAGCGTTCTGTTTTTTAGCGATCGCGGTGTCGTCTACTGTCTGAAAGCTTATCAAATTCCTGTGGGTTCCCGTACCAGTCGCGGCACACCAATTGTGCAAATGTTGCCCATTCCCAAGGAAGAAAAAATTACCTCCATTGTCCCAGTTGATGAGTTTAGCAGTGAAGAATTCTTGGTAATGCTCACCAAAGGTGGCAATATCAAGAAAACCGTATTGGAAGCATTTAGTAACATCCGGGCTAACGGCTTAATTGCGATTTCCTTAGAAGAAGGCGACCAACTCCGCTGGGTACGACGCGCTAGAGTAGAAGATAGTGTCATTGTCGGTTCTCGTCATGGAATGGCAATTCACTTTCGATGTAACCACGAACAATTGCGTCCTCTAGGTAGGGCAACTCGTGGTGTAAAATCCATGAAACTAAAAGCCGGTGATGAATTAGTCGGGATGGATATCCTCCCCGCAGCCATTCTCGACACCTTGAGTACAGTTACAGAAACCGAAACCGAAGCCGAAATTGACATCGAAGAAATCATCGAAGTCGAAGAGGTCGAAAATGAAGAATCCGCAGAAGTAGCAGCGATCGCTAGTACTGGCCCTTGGGTGTTGGTAATTACAATGGGTGGATATGGGAAGCGCGTCCCAGTAGGCCAATTCCGGTTGCAAAATCGCGCCGGTCAAGGTTTAATGGCAACCAAATTCAAAAACCGCAAAACCAAAGACAAATTAGCCACCTTGCAAATTGTCAATAGCGATGATGAAATCATGATGGTCACCAATCGCGGTATTATTATTCGGCAAGCCGTGAATGCAATTTCCGTACAATCGCGATCGGCAACAGGCGTAAGAGTACAGCGCCTTGACGAAGATGATGCCATCACCGGAGTAGCTATAGTTCCTCCTGATACTGGCGATACAGGTGAATTAGAGGAGATAGAATGAAGTATGAAGGATGAAGGATGAAGTATGAAGTATCCAATAAAAAAGCTATTTTCATCCTTTAGCCTTTACACTTCATCCTTCATCAGCGGCGTATTTATGGGGCTGACAGTAGCCCCTGTCGGTGCATGGTTCCTCGCGTGGATCGCCCTCGCCCCCCTGTGGGTATTGGTTGTCAAACAAAGTACACAATTAGAAGGTAAAAAGCGAAAATTCTTGCTTTTACCATTACTTTGGGGTATCGGTTATCACGGTTTAGCTTTATTCTGGATTACCGGCATCCATCCCATGAATTGGTTGGGTGTCCCCTGGTTGGCGAGTTTAGCAATTACCGCCTTCTGTTGGACATTCGTTACCCTTTGGGGCGCGGCGATCGCCACTGCTTGGGCAGCTTTGATGGTGCGTTTTGCCACAAAAAAGCCGCTTTTACGAGTCTTAATTGGCACAGCCATCTGGTGCGGATTAGAAGGACTTTGGAGTGCTGGCGCTTTAGGGTGGAGTTATCTTTCATACACTCAAAGCCCGCATAATTTAGTAATTTTACACCTCGGACAACTCACTGGGCCAAATGCCATTACAGCCGCAATTGTCGCCGTCAATGGCTTAATTGCCGAAACCTGGATTCACCGCAAAACCTCTTCCTCTGCGTCCTCTGCGCCTCTGCGGTTCATTAATAAATACTTTGCACTAGCAGCCGGACTATTCATCACCCTACACCTAATAGGTTTTAGCTTATACAGCCTTCCCCTCACCAAACCCCCAGAACAAGCCTTAAAAATAGGAATTGTTCAAGGTAACATTCCCAACATTATTAAACTCAAACCAGAAGGATTACGAAGAGCGATCGCAGGTTACACCAATGGATATTTAAATTTAGCAGATCAAGGTGTCGATGCCGTCCTTACCCCAGAAGGAGCCTTACCTTTTTTCCAGCGTGACTTAAGCACAACTCCCATCATCGCCGCAGTCAAAGAAAAAGGCGTAATTGCTTGGATTGGCGCTTTTGGCGAACAAGGACGCAGTTATACCAATAGCTTATTTACCTACACAGGTAACGGTAAAGCTTTTAGCCGCTACGACAAAACCAAACTAGTACCATTGGGCGAATATATCCCCTTTGAGGCGATTTTAGGACAAATCATTCAACGCCTCTCACCACTGGATGAACATCAAGTTCCCGGTTCACCCAATCAAATATTTAATACCCCCTTTGGACGTGTAATTGTCGGTATTTGTTACGAATCAGCCTTTCCTGAGCAATTTCGCCATCAAGCAGCAGCCGGAGGGAAATTTATCCTCAGTTCCTCCAACGATGCCCATTTTACAGCCGCCATGCCATACCAGCACCATGCACAGGATATCATGCGGGCGATTGAAACCGATAGATGGTCAGTGCGGGCGACAAATACAGGATACTCAGCCTTTATCGATCCTCACGGTAGAACCTTGTGGATATCTGGATATAATACCTATCAAATCCATGCCGAAACAATTTATCAAAGACAAACACAAACCTTATATGTGCGTTGGGGAGATTGGTTAACACCCTTGTTATTAGGTTTGAGTTTATTGGGGTGGTTGTGGGAGAAATTTTACTCTAGGGGTTAGTACTTCACATTAATGTAGTAAGGACTTCAGTCCTTATCTTTGTAGATCATGAGGAATTATATTTAGAGAACGATCGCAACTTGCAACTTACAACAATACAATCAAGGGGTGAACCAAACCGGAGGGATGGAGTCATGGAAGACTTCTCACAACGCAAGCTGTTATCTGCCCTAAGTCATGGAGCGATATTTTTTAGCTCTACAATTGTCTCTATTGGCATACCCATTGCAATTTTGTTAATCAGCGACGACCCGATTGTGAAAGACAATGCCAGAGAATCCCTAAATTTTCATATCAACCTTTATATTTATGGAATTATCTTTGGCTTGCTGGTCATAGTGGGAATTGGGATTTTTCTGTTGATGGGGTTGGGGCTAATCAGTATTATCATGCCGATTATTGCCATCGTGAAAATTTTAAGCGATCGCGATGTCTCCTATCGCTACCCCTATATCTTCCGCTTCGTTTAACAAAAAAGCGATCGCGTCCATACATATAGATTGTACCTCGCCGCAATTAATTATGATCCAATCCAATGCGATCGCCTCCCCAAACTTCCCCCTCATCCCCCCGGTCACTGAGCGCAGTCGAAGTGCCCGGTCACTGAGCCAACTCAAACCGCCCGGTCACTGAGCGCAGTCGAAGCGCCCGGTCACTGAGCCAACTCAAACCGCCCGGTCACTGAGCGAAGTCGAAGTGACCTACCGCCATTCCCCCTGCACCGTAAACGCCGCCCATTCATACGGACTACGCCCCGCTTGCCATAACTTCAGCTGCGCCGCACGTAACGCCTCAGCCGGCTTTTTCCCTTGCTGCAACATTTGTTGATAAAATTCTTGCATTAATGTTGATGTCCCTTTGTCGCTAACTTGCCACAACGACACCGCCACCCGCGCCGCCCCTGCATACATTAACCCGCGTGTCAAGCCTACCAATCCCTCACCGTTGATGTTTTTACCCAGCCCAGTTTCACAAGCACTCAAGACAATTAACTCTGCTGGGTAATCTTGGTTGAATAAATCTGCTAACCGCAAGTAACCGCTGATGGGTTTACCTTGTTGATCAACTAAAGACAGTACAATCCCCGATAACTCCGGTTGGTCTTGATTGACAAAGCCGTGAGTGGCAAAATGTAAGATGCGGAATTGATTTAAAGCGCTACTCGTTGCCCAATTGTAATTTGCATCAAAATTTAAAGCTTTGAAGCTGCTTCCGCCTGGGATTAATTTTAAAATTTCCTTGGCTTCCGTTGCAGTGTTAATTAACCTTTCCCAACCTTCCCGTTTCAAACTTCTGGCGGAACGTTCTAAGGCAGAACGTTCGAGTTCTAATTCTAAACTTTGTAGAGATTTTTCTGTTTTAGCGGATTTTGTCGATGTCGCTGTAACTCGCGGATCTTTAGCGGTGTATACTGGGTCTGCGAGGATGGCTAAAGCTTTTGGTGCGGGTTTACGGTTGGCGATTTGTTGACGTTGAAATGCGATCGTTGATGCAGAAGGCAGACTAACAATTTCATGGTTGACTACTAGCGGTTGATAATTCCAATTCTGCGGCTCAGGTGGTGAACAGAGACTAATACCACCTCCATGACAGACAATATCTTTTGGTTTTTCTTCTCGTGGTGGTGTAGAACTCGGTTGAGAATTTAAATCAACTAAAGCCGCAAAGGGAATATATTGCAAAGCACCATCCGCAACAATGACTAAGCGTTTTGTGCCCAATTTATCTTTTACTGGTGCGAGAATCAGTTGACTGAGTTCTTTAGCAGCGACATCAATCCGCCGAGTTTTGAGATTAGCGCAAGCATCTTCTTTATCAGTTGCAGAAGGGGGTTTAGAAGTGTTCTCGCTAATTAAACAAAATAAATTGATGGCACTTTTCTCTATCTCTTGTTGTTTGGGAAGTTCGTAAGTGTCGAGAGAATTTGGAGAAACCACCCACACAAAGCTGCGTTCTTTTCCCAAGGAATATTGTAAAAGTAGGGTGTCTTTGTCGAGTTGTTGTTGAATTTGCGGTAATTTGAGAATATCTTTTTCAGGATTAGGGTTTGTCAATTTCGCGTATGCTGGGCTAGAAGTACGAATTTTGTTTTGCACTTCCTGATATTGGCTGAGGAGATTTGTGATTTCTTTGCTCAGTCGTTGAATAGCAGCTTTGGTGATGGTGTCGTTTTTATTTGCTGAGGTTTGTAAATTTTGCCGCAGCGTATCTCTAGCATCAATTTGCTGACGTAAATCCCGTTCTTGTTGTATTAGTTCTGGGTTTGCGCCTTTTTTGATTTTGGCATTTGCTTCGTTTAATAATTCTATAAGGCTGCGGGCGCGGGAACGTTCGCTGTAGTGCAGGGCTAATGCGTCGTATCCTTGAGATGGTGATTTTTTGTGCAGTTCCATCAGCAAGTCGATGTAGAATTTGTAAGCATCCTGCTGAGTGGCGAAGTAAGAACTGCGGAGATCTTTGCTATCAATTTTAGTGCGTAATTCTTCGATAATTTTGATAGCAGCTTCTACATTGGTGCGAGATGCTTGGAGATTTCCGCGATCGCGTTCTAGACTGGCGATATTACCAAGGGTAGTAGCTTCCCCACCCTTGTCGCCCACCGCCCGATACAGTGGCAGTGCATTGTTGTAATATTCCAATGCTGTCTGCTTTTCCCCTAAATCGTCGTAAACTCGCCCGATATTATTGAGGGTTCTAGCTTCCCCACCCCTGTCGCCCACCGCCCGCCTCAGTGGGAATGCATTGCTGTAATATTCAATAGCTTTGTGCTTTTCCCCTAAATCGTCGTAAACTAGCCCGATATTATTGAGGGTGACAGCTTCCCCACTCCTGTCGCCTACCCCCCGATACAGTGGGAGTGCATTGTTGTAAAATTCCAATGCTTTCTGATTTTCCCCTAAATCGAAGTTAACATAGCCAATATTATTGAGGATGACAGCTTCCCCACCCCTGTCGCCTACCGCACGCAGCAGTGGGAGTGCATTGTTGTAAAATTCCAATGCTTTGTACTTTTCCCCTAATTCGGAGTAAACATAGCCAATATTATTGAGGGTGCCAGCTTCCCCACCCCTGTCGGCCACCGCCCGATACAGTAGGAGTGCATTGTTGTAATATTCCAATGCTTTCTGATTTTCCCCTAAATCGGAGTTAACTGCGCCGATATTATTGAGGGTGACAGCTTCCCCACCCCTGTTGGCCACCGCCCGATACAGTGGGAGTGCATTGTTGTAATATTCCAATGCTTTGTGCTTTTCCCCTAAATCGGAGTTAACTAGCCCGATATTATTGAGGGTAGTAGCTTCCCCATCCCTGTCGCCCACCGCCCGATACAGTAGGAGTGCATTGTTGTAATATTCCAATGCTTTCTGATTTTCCCCTAATTCGGAGTAAACTCCCCCGATATTATTCAAGGTAGTAGCTTCCCCACCCTTGTCGCCTACCGCCCGATACAGTAGGAGTGCATTGTTGTAATATTCCAATGCTTTCTGATTTTCCCCTAATTCGGAGTAAACTCCCCCGATATTATTCAAGGTAGTAGCTTCCCCACCCTTGTCGCCTACCGCCCGCCACAGTGGCAGTGCATTGTTGTAATATTCCAATGCTTTCTGATTTTCCCCTAATGCTTGGTAAACTCTCCCGATATTATTCAAGGTAGCAGCTTCCCCAGCCCTGTCGGCCACCGCCCGCCTCAGTAGGAGTGCATTGTTGTAATATTCCAATGCTTTGTGCTTTTCCCCTAAATCGGAGTTAACTCCCCCGATATTATTCAAGGTAGTAGCTTCCCCATCCCTGTCGGCCACCGCCCGATACAGTGGCAGTGCTTTGTTGTAATATTCCAATGCTTTGTGCTTTTCCCCTAAATCGGAGTTAACTCGCCCGATATTATTGAGGGTCTCAGCTTCCCCACCCCTGTCGGCCACCGCCCGATACAGTGGCAGTGCATTGTTCAAATATTCCAATGCTTTGTGCTTTTCCCCTAATGCGTTGTAAATTAGCCCGATATTATTGAGGGTGATAGCTTCCCCACCCTTGTCGGCCACCGCCCGATACAGTGGTAGTGCATTGTTGTAATATTCCAATGCTTTGTGCTTTTCCCCTAAATCGGAGTTAACTCTACCAATACAAACGAGTGTAACAGCTTCCCATTGTTTATCCCCCGCTTTACGCCACAATATCAGCGCTTGTTGCCATTTTTCTCTTGCTTGTTTCAGTGATTCTGCTGTACCTTGTTTATAAAGTGCGATCCCTTCATCAATGAGTTTTTCTGCTGCGGCGCGGGTTGCATCTTGTGTTGTGGTTGGCTGTTGGGCGATTTGCGTCTGTTTAAATGTGGCTTTTGCCCCCACTGACTCGGATAATAAAACTACACTCAGTAAGCAGGTTAAAGTGTAAAGCTTAAATTTGGGTTTGATATAGGTGAAGAAATCGCTTCTTATCATTTTATTGTTCATATTCAAGTTGCTAAATTATGCACAGCCAAATTCGTACCGCATCAATGCAGCGTGCAGCGATAAATTATTGAATGATTTTCAGAATATCTACTGAGCTAGATGAAATTTAGTTTAAAGCTTGGATGAAAATTGGCTGAGGTTGGTTTCAGTTTTCGCAACAAAATTTCAATCAATTGTCTGCTCATGGGTGTTTCTCCTCGCTTCCCTGATATTTACCTCTCAGGGGTGAGGGGTTATGCAGTTTTCGCGAAAAGTAATTGTAGGGTGGAATAAGCTGATGTGCAGCTAAATTATATAAATCAAAAACGCAAAATAATTGTAGTGCGGGCATCTTGCCCGCGTCTTATATACAAATTAGATGCGACGCATCTTATATACAAATTAGATGCGTCGCAGCTTATCATTAAAATCAGCTTCCTTTAAATCTCTCACTATCCCGAAATCCCGCCGTCACCCTAGAAGGGTGCGGCTAATCAAACAAAGCCCACCTTCGTGGGCTGAATTCTTTAGCCCACGAAGGTGGGCTTTGTAGCGCTAGCCCCAGGCTACCGGTTCCTGCGGGCGTTATTTCGGGTATGCGAGAAAACTATTTATTATCGCCATTGAGGAGTCAAGTCCAATACGTAAGGGCACCGCACCAATAAATTATCTGCTGTCCCGAAAAATTTCTGATGCCGTGCCCCTACATATGCGTATATTTTTGTAACTTAAATTTTGCAGGGCGATGTTTTAATATAACAAGCCGATGTTATGCCATAACAAGGCGATGTTTTAATATAACAGGGCGATGTTATGCCATAACAGGGCGACGTTTTAATATAACAGGGCGATGTTATGCCATAACAGGGCGACGTTTTAATATAACAGGGCGATGCATTAATATAACAGGGCGATGTTATGCCATAACAGGGCGACGTATTAATATAACAAGGCGATGCAACTCAATTGGATTTAGATCCCCGACTTCTTGGAGAAGTCGGGGATCTGAGCAAATGCAAAATTCCCCACCAATAGGTGATTTTTAGCGCAAAAATCTTCCCTATCTCTGTAGGTTACCTGGTGCTATATGTGAGATAAAAGCGATCGCCTAAATCTTTGAATTCCTAAAATTATCTCTTAAGGGCAAAACAAAGTATCTCTTGTATCCCTTCCTGTAGTGGGATTAGTACCTTTAGCAACCTGACATAATTTTTTTTGCTCATCTGGACGCAACAGCACATCAGTAAAATCTGCGCCATCAACAATCGCCCCATCAAATTTAGCATTCGCCGCAAAAGCACCTTCTAACACTGCATTAGTCAAATTTGCTTTAATAAAGCGAGCCGAATCTAAAGTAGCATTGCTCAGATTAGCTCCCTCCAAATTTGCTGATTCCAGATTTGCAGCAAAAAAGCTCACACCACTCAAGTTGGCTTTACTGAAGTTGCTCTTTTTGAGATTAGCCTTAGTAAAGCTAGAGTCTGTTAAATCCCTGCCTGAGAAATCCGCTTCTATCAAAATTTCTTTATTGTATTCCAGTGCCACAGCCGTAGGCGCAACACCTATAATTGCTGTGATGCCAACTAATCCCCACAGCAATACACTGAGTACACTTGTCCAAATCCGCACAGTTAATTTTTTATTCATAAAAATTTTTAGGCAATGACCAACCCTCCTGCATCTCATTATCCCGACATTGGTGACTTAGGTGAAGACCTAGTAGCACAATGGCTGCAATCTACAGGTTGGTTAATTCTCCACCGGCGTTTTTTTTGCCGTTGGGGAGAAATTGATATTATTGCCCAATATGATGATGCCAGAGTAACTCAGAACTCAACCTTGGCATTCGTGGAAGTCAAAACTCGTAGTTCAGGTAATTGGGATGCAGGGGGAAGAAGCGCTATCACCGTCAAAAAGCAAACAAAACTTTGGCGTACCGCCGAAATGTTTTTAGCTAAATACCCCGAAAAGGCAGATTACCCATGTAGATTTGATGTTGCTATTGTCTTTTGTCAGCCAATACCCAAAAATATCTCTCAAGTGACAATTACTCAAAAACCTCTAGCCAGTTCATTAGTGGCTGGTTACGAGTTTCAACTACAAGAATACATTCGCGCCGCTTTCGACTCTATAGTAGACAACACCTAAGAGAACGCCAAAAAATAAATTATTACCCTTAAAGACGTTCAACCGTCAACCGTCAACCGTCAACCGTCAACTGTCAACGATCGCAAGTTTCTAATCAGTTTCCAAATTGTAGGGGCAAGGCATATATAAGATATCTATATAACCAAAAGTCTTTAAATGCCGTGCCCCTACTTGTGGATTAATTTATTTTGTGGTATTCCTTTATGGCTAAAGAAACTCACGCCAATGTTTCGGGACAGTAGCCTAATCCGCGAACAAACTGTTGCCGGAATGCTTCAATTTCTTCTCGTTCTGGGCTACCATGAGAAACTATGGCTACTTGGTAGCGACGCATCACGTCTACAGGACACTGCCCTGCTTCCAAACTCCAAAGTGCCATTTGCACCCGCATTGGTGGTTCGTAGCTAATTCCTAATTCACTCAGAAAAGCGCGAAAGTCACCATCAACCTGGGGGGAAACTTGACCTTTGAGTTTGATCCTTACCACCCAGCCATCTATTTGATGAATTACGGTGACGAAAGAAACAGGCATCTGGGGTCTGCCGTGCAGGTATTGTATAACCCTCAGAGTTAGACTGGCATTTGCCAGGTAATACAAGTATTCCATGTTGGTGCTTGGGATCAAAGCCAATCCTACATATCTATATTCCTCAATAAATCCATGTTTCCGGTAGGGTAAAAGCCCCCGTTTTTAGATAGGGAGGTTTACCCAATTTTTATATTGAGGTTTCCGTGTTACTTATTAGTATTAATACCTAAAATCTAGGAATTAAATTGAGCAGCAATTCCCTAGAGTTACCTAAATCAGCAAAGTTCAAATAGTCTTCTCAAAGGCAGATTAAATCTACATGAAGCAACAACCAACACAAACCAATGTGAACCAAACCTCGAAGATGCAAGTAGAAAATGTGGAATTAGACTGTTCATTAGCTGGGTATGATTATGAACTTCCGACTGAACTAATCGCCCAAAATCCAGTTGTTCCCAGAGATAGCTCTCGGTTACTGGTGGTAAATCACCGAAGTATACACCATATTTTCAGAGATCTGCCAGAAATTTTAAGATCAGGGGATTTACTGATAATGAACAACAGTAAAGTTATACCCGCTCGATTATATGGCAGTAAATCTACGGGTGCGGAAATAGAGGTGTTATTGCTAGAGGAGCGCCAGTATAACTGTTGGTTGGCTTTAGTCAAGCCAGGAAAACGCTTCAAACCGGGAGCAAAGATTATTTTTCAACCAAAAGAAGGTGCAGCCCGGGGCGATGAGGAAGTCATTTCTCCCTCATCCCTCACCGCCACAGTACTAGAAACAGATCAAGCAACCGGGGGGCGGTTATTGCAATTTGATTTACCAGCGGGAGTTTCTTTGTTGCAATTGTTGGATGTCTTTGGTGAAGTACCTTTACCGCCCTATATCACCGCCTCTGAAGCTGACGATGAACAGTATCAGACAGTTTATGCTAAATATCCCGGCGCGATCGCCGCACCAACAGCAGGGTTACACTTTACTCCCGAATTACTGGAAAGGTTGCGCGATCGCGGTATTAATCAAGCTTTTATAACATTGCACGTTGGCGTGGGCACATTTCGCCCGGTAGAAGTGGAAGATGTCACTAGCCATCAAATGCATGAAGAATGGATTGAAGTTCCCGCCTCAACAGTAGAGCAGATTAAGGCTACTAAAGCAGCAGGTGGTCGGATTATTGCTGTGGGGACAACAGCAGTACGTGCTTTAGAAGGAGCAGCACAATCGGGAAATTTACAACCATTTTGTGGTAAAACCGACTTATTTATCTACCCTGGTTACCAATGGCGGGTAGTAGATGGTCTAATCACTAATTTTCACCTGCCACGCTCTAGTTTGTTAATGCTGGTCAGTGCTTTAATTGGTAGACAAAGATTACTAGATATATACCAAGAAGCGATCGCATCTCGATATCGTTTCTACTCCTTTGGCGATGCGATGCTGATTTTGCCATAAAGGGCATTGGGCATTGGGCATTGGGCATGACTTATTTATCTCCCTTGTCCCCCTTGTCCTCCTTGTCCCCCTTGTCCCCTCATCCCCCTCATCCCCCTTGCCCCTCTGCCTTCTGCCCTCTGCCTTCTGCCTTCTTCACTAACGAATTTAAACTTTTTAAGTTTGAGTGTTAATTTTTCATATTGTGGTGGGTACTTTAAATTTAAGGATCTAAACAATAAGTACAGGCCTGCCACTCATGTTTAAACAACATCAACTTCACCAGTGGTTCCGCAGTTTGTCTCAAGTAGCGCTGCACCGTCAGTTGCTCTCGACTTCCGTTGTATTGTTGGTATTGGCTGCACCAACAATGATTAATTTACCCGGAAGCAAGCTTTTGGCTCAGAACGTTGTGAGTAAGGATCTGGACGCAGCCAGCTTTTTCCAGCAGGGAGTCATGCGCTATAATCGCCAAGACTTGCAGGGCGCAGAAGATGCCTTCCGCCAAGCCTTACAGCGAGACTCTAACCTGGCAATAGCAAGAAATTACTTGGGCAATATTCTCTTACAGGAAAACCGCCCAGATGTTGCGGTACAAGAGTATGCAGAGGCGATTAAGTTAAATCCTAATTATGGGGATGCTCATTACAATTTAGGCTTAGCTTTGCATCAACAAGGTCAAAGAGAAGCGGCGATTACCGCTTATCGTCAAAGCCTGGTGGTAGATCCGACAATGGCAGCAGCCCAATATAATCTAGGGTTAGCACTTTACGAACAAGGACAAATACCGGAAGCGATCGCAGCTTACCAGCAAGCAATTAATCTTGATGGCGAGAATGCCAATGCTTTCTTTAATTTAGCGATCGCCTTACAACAGCAAGGTCAACTTCCAGAAGCGATCGCTGCTTATCAACAAGCTTTGCAAAAAGATCCTAGCAATCCCACAACTTACAACAACTTGGGAAGCTTGATGGCGATGAACGGCCAAACATCTGAGGCGATCGCTGTTTATCAACAAGCTATTCGTCAGAACCCCAAAAATGCTGTGGCTTTCTACAATTTAGGGGTGACTTTATACAATCAAGGTCAGATGAAACAAGCCAGCAGCGCCTTTAAGCGTGCCCGCAAAGAATACCAAGACCAAGGTAACATCGCCCAAGCCGAAAAAATTGGCGAGTTAATGGTGCAAATTGCCCAGATTTCAGCACCTCAGACAGCGCAAGCCAGTCAACCATCCACTCCCACGGCGTTGTCAATCTTACTACAACAGGCAAATCAACCAGCAAAGCCTCAAGAAACACAAAACGAGCCTGTTAATGTCCCAATTTCAGCAGAACCTATGCCTACATCAATGAATGTGCGCTAATCCCGGTACAGGAAAGGTAGTCCTGAGCAAACAATTTTCATCCCCATCCATGAAAAGGGATGAGGAAGTAGGGGGGACTCGCGCCCCCCTTTTGGGGATAGGCTACGGTGTACACACAAGCCCTAAATTCCTTACTAGCAACAGCAAATGCTTATCTTTTGTCCTCTGTGTTCTTTGTGCGCTCTGCGGTTAAAATCATCATTTTTTACCAACCGCAGAGGACGCAGAGGACGCAGAGTAGAGATGTGTCTACATTCTAGCTGGACAAACAATGCCCTGTTTGCCTTTACCTTTTACCAATGACAAATGACAAATGACAAATGACACTTAAGCCAAAGCAACTGCTGTTTGCCAACGTCCCACAGCCTTACCTACTACGGCTAATTCTTGCATCAAGTGGTCGAAAGCATCAGGAGTCAGGGATTGCGGGCCATCTGACAAAGCTTTTTTCGGGTTGGGGTGAACCTCAATCATGAGAGAATCAGTTCCAGCTGCGATCGCGGCCATTGCCATAGAAGGAACAAACTCAGACCAACCTGTACCGTGACTGGGGTCAATCATAATAGGTAGGTGAGTCAGTTTGCGTAAAACTGGCACTACCGATAAATCCAGAGTATTGCGAGTATACTGCCTGTCAAAAGTGCGAATCCCGCGCTCACATAAAACTACATTGGGATTTCCCGCCGCCAAAACATACTCAGCAGCCATCAACCAATCTTCAATTGTAGCTGCCATTCCCCGCTTCAACAGCACTGGTTTCGATTGCGCTCCCACTTTTTTCAGCAGTGAAAAATTCTGCATATTTCTTGCGCCTACCTGGATCATATCCGCAATTTCCGCGATTTTATCCAAGTCGGCGGCATCCATCACCTCTGTAATTACACCTAGTCCGCTGACTTCCCTCGCCTTTGCCAATAATTCCAAAGCACTCTCGCCATGTCCTTGGAAAGCGTAAGGGGAAGTCCGGGGTTTATATGCACCACCGCGTAAAAACTTTGCTCCCGATGCTTTGACGCGCTGGGCTGTCTCGACAATCATTTCCTCATTTTCGACGGAGCAGGGGCCAGCAACCACGACTACAGGATGATGTTCACCAAATACAACTGGCCCATCAGGAGTATCAACCACCACCTCTGAAGCTTCACCGTGGCGGTACTGACGACTAGCCCGTTTGTAAGGCAACTCTACCCGCAAAACTTGCTCAATCCAAGGGCTAACTTCCTGAATTTGTAAAGGGTCTAAATCGGCAGTCTCACCGACTAAACCAATAACTACTTTATGTTTACCAATAATTTTTTCCGGCGTTAACCCCCAGCCAGTTAATTCTTCGTTAATCCGGTTGATTTCTGCCTCTGGGGAACCGATTTTCATTACGACAATCATGATGAATTCCCTGATTATTTGAGTTGCCTTCTTGGTGGCGTAACCTTCTAATTATTGATAAATATAGCGCTCAGTGGTGCTGCTACTGAATATTGAAGGTATAAAATAATTATAAATTTTTAATTAGCAATGTTGAAGTTATAAATTTCAACTTCAACATTTACTCTAAAATTTACCCAACATTACAGTCTTGCGATCGCTGAGCGCCAAAAATCAAACTTTCTTTTGCCGAGTTTCGCGCCAAACATCAACCATGCGTCCCCAATTGATGCCGAATTCAGCCACACCTAGCCAATTGCCAACTCTGTCTTCATCCCATGAGGCAGAAAGCACGCCATAGGTAATTCCCAATACTCCCAAACCAAACAAGGCCATGTTTACCAATAACACGGCAATGGGGGCTAGTCTGATATCCGTATAGATGGTCAGTAGATAGCTGACAATCAATGTGGAAATGCCTAAAGCTGTTGGTATACCACAAAATGCCGCTACTCGCCGAATCATCCGTTGGCTAACCACTTTTGGGATAGCCATTTCCTCTTTGTTAAAGGGTGGTTGCTTAGTTGTTTGTCGCCCAGATTCCTTGGACTGTGCTGGCGGTTGACTCTTCGCTTTTGCTGGTTTTTGGCGCTTTTTATTCGGTTCAAAAGGTAAGGGGCTGTGTTCCGATTCTTCAGCAGACATAAGCGGTATCCTTAACCACGAATTCCCAAACGAGCAATCAAAGCTTGATATTTTTCTCGGCTTTCTTGCTGGACATAGGAGAGAAGACGCTTACGATGACCAATTAGCTTCAACAATCCTCTGCGAGAAGAATGGTCTTTCTTATTTGCTTGGAGATGTTCGCTGAGGCGGTTGATGCGCTCAGTGAGCATGGCAATTTGGACATCGGCAGAGCCGGTATCAGTTTCGTGAACTTGATAGCTGGAAATGAGTTCCTGTTTGCGCTGTTGCGTCAGAGCCATGATCGATTTAATTTCTAGTTTTTCTAAATTTATGCAGCAGTCTCTAATAATATCACAGCCCTCAAGCTATGGGGTGAATCAAGTTGACTTCAGTAGTAGTTCGCCAAGGAAGGCGGGGAAAAGGGTAAGGGGAAAAGGGAAAAGGTTTTTTAGTCTTTTTCCAGCACCGAATTTTTGATGAGTTCGTAGTCAGCACAAAGCGTGCTTGCTGAATCCAGGACTGAAGTCCTGACTACGAAGCAACGAATATCTTGGCTGTGTAGGGTTCTAGGTCAGCAACCAAACCATCTTTCCCTACTTTTACTGGAGTTTTGGTGAACCAATCTTGCCAATGGTCAGCAGTTGGGAAGTTTGCCAGATGATAACCTGCGAGATTCTGCTTTGAGAAATTTACCACAACTACCACTTGCGAACCTCGTTCATCCCAACGGACGTAAGCTAAGAGTTTTTTCTGTGCATCTTCAGCGAAAAACTCGATATTGTCACTTTGCAGAGCTCGATTATGTTTCCTCAGAGCAATGAGTTTTTTGTAATACTCGAATAAATCGCGATTTTCGGGGTTTTCTAACAATGACCAAGCAATTTTCCGGGGTTCAGTCACTTTTTCGCTTTTGCGTTTGTATTCGCCAAACTCTTCTCCCATCCATAGCATGGGTGTACCGACTGCTGTCATCAACAGCACAGCGGCTAATTTGGCGCGTGTAAATGCGGCTTGATCAAAGATACCTCGGTTACCTAATTCTCTCAATAAACGTTCGCGATCGTGTGTTGCCAAGTAATTTATGACGTTGGTAGCAGTTTTATAACCCTGCTCTCTCGGATTTAAAACCTGCTTCAGATGATCTAATTCAAATTTTTCCCCACAAATATGGGGAATTATAAAATAGCGAAAACTTTCATGCCAGCAAGCATCCAGCGGACCCTCTGGTGTTGTGACTTTGCTGGTATCAGGAATGTGTTCGGCAATATTATAAAACGGCTTAGCGACAGCATTCTTTTTAGCTTGTGTGGCTAGCCAGTGCAAAAATTCAAAGTTAGCTAATTGACGCACCGCATCAAAACGAATGCCATCAATGTGATATTCTTGAGTCCAAAAACGCACCACATCCCCGACGTATTTCCAAGCAGGTTTAACATCTAATTTTTCGTCATAGTTATCGTAATTAAATTCTGGACCCCAATAATTCTCTGGATCTTCCGGGTAGTGCATGTTTTCGTAATACCAGTAATTCCTGTCAATCAGCATTAACGGGCATTCTTCATCAGTATGGTTATAAATTCCATCCATAAACACCCGAATGCCTCTACTATGACACTCGTCAATTAATCGCTTTAAATCTGCTGTTGACCCATAGCTAGATTCTGTGGCAAAAAAATGGCGTACTTTGTAACCCCAATTATAATCGCCAGGATATTCATTAACTGGCATTAATTCAACTGCATTAATTCCTAATTCATGAAGATAATCTAATTTTTCAATAGTATCTAGATATTGTCCTCGTTTTTCACTATCAACTTCACCACCAGTAAAATCAGCAACATGTATTTCGTATATTACTAATGCCTCGTTTTCTGGTAAAGGTATATCGTCATAGCGCCAACTATAATCATCAACTATTCTTTTACCATTTTTAATTTTAACCAAGCCTATTTTTTGCTGTTCATCAACATCCGTGGCATAAGGGTCAATCACATCTACCCATTCATCTGGGGAAAAATTAGGACTTTGAGTTTGTACACGAAATTTATATTGATAAATCCCATCTTCTAAATTTAATTGAGTCTGAAAATAACCATCTTCAGTTTTCTCCATTGGCGTTTCTTGCCAGTCGGAAAATGAGCCGATTAAATTAGCTTGTTTATTACGAGGAGCAAACAATTTAAAATCTATTAAACTAACCATTTTTATTACTTTAAAGGATTTTAATTACAATTAATACTGAAAACAGGACTAAAGTCCTGACTACGGACATTTTTTATTGCCATGTGAAGATAATGTTATTAATCCCCCTAACTTTTTGCAAAGCCGGATTTTGTTTCCTTTGCTTCACGGTAGTTGGGGGACTGGTAAACGGTTAACATTACTAAAGAATAAATATTTACTTTCCAGTTAGTTAACAGACATCTACTGAAAGTTAGATACTGGATGAACCAACAGGTACAGATGCATCTGCAATCGAGGCATTTTGGAGGATAGGTTGGCGAGTTTTTAGGTCAAATTTATAGCCATTTGGCAAGATATGAAGTTTAGCTCCGAAAATTGCCAAAGCCTCATCCTTCAAAATTTCGTCAATATTGTTGTGTGTTGCGTCTGACTCATCAACAATTGTGACTGCACCTTCACCAACAACTTCAATTTGGTTATCAGTAACAACCATAGCGGTATTCTCGTCAATACCAAATCCTAAGTCAGCAGGTTCTTGTAATAAAGCAGAAATTAAGCGTCCCAGACGACCACGCTGGGAAAAATGCTGATCGATGATGACTCCTGGTAAAAAGCCCATACCAGGGCCAATATCAACTATTTCAATTCGCGGATTTGTTTCCGAATCACCTTCGATAATCATAGTGTCAGGCATCACCGCAGCGCCAGCACTTGTACCTGCAACAACGACACCTTCAGCAAATCTTTTGTGAATAGCTTCATCAATTTGAGTGTCCTTAAGGATGCTGGTGATGCGGGCTTGGTCGCCCCCTGTAAAAAATATCCCAGTTGCATCATTAATTGCTTCCAATGCGGTTGATGAAGTTGCATCTTCACGAGTTTCTGTATCAACTATCCGAACTTTTTCTGCTCCTAAGCGTTCAAAAACTCTAATATAATTTTCTCCCACTTCTCTAGGAAGTTCTGTTGCTGCTGTCATAATGACGATATGAGCCTTTGTACCTCCCGCACGGCGCAGAAACTCCCGCAGGATTTGACAATCTCCTTCTTTATCTTCAGCGCCACCAATTATCACTAGCTGCCGTTTAACATCAGTCGTCACCATGATCTCACCTAAAATTGCATGTAAGTATTTTCAATAAAGCATGACAATTACATCTATAAAATCATCCATATGGCAGATTAATAACTAAACTGATAAATTTAAAGTTTTATCAAAAAAATCCTTAATTAGTTCAATTATACTATATCAATATATTTAATTTTTTAACATATAGGTAGTTTGGGCAATGTCTAGCATAGCCTGGTTTTGGTGGACATTACTACTTGACACTTAAGATTAAAGCGTCCGAATTTTATTGAATGATTAAAGCTTATTTATATTTCTACACCTTGTTGATAATTTAATTAATTTTCATCATATAAAATTGATAGTTTATAAGCCTATAGAAAATTATTCTAGAGGCTTATCGAATCATTTATTATCTACTTAATAAGGAAAAGTGCCAAGAATCTAGAAAGTTTTTGCTTGTTGAGCAGGATTTGGACAAAAATGTGCATATTTAAAGGTCGATTTTTTCTCAAATTGTCTAATGTACTTGGCTTCTATAAAGCAAGTTGAGTAAAAAAAGACGAGCTTGATCTAGGGGAAGATGTCTGGGTTTACCTTGATAGACAATTTGATACTCATTGCTATCTGCTCCATCTCCATGACCAGAAATCAACTTGAGGTGAAATGCTTGATCAGCAAGTTGCCGAACTTCATTTCTCAATGAAACTTGTGCGCTGTTCATACTTTGCTGTCTCTTAATATACGTATACTAGATATATAAAAATTGGAAGTAGCTTGCACCTTTCAAAGGTTATATTTTTTAGGCAGAGTATTGGTGTAAAAATATTCTTAGTCTCGTCCATACTGAGTCATAAATATAGAAACTGCTTGATTATGCCCTGAGATAGCTGAAAAAATCTCTCAGTAGAGTTAAGCTGTCTGATTGAAGGTTGAGTTTTATACTCTAATTGAGTGGTCAAGCGATCGCTCCCCAAGCAATAAAGAGAATCAATTGAGCGTAAATAGGTCTGGGTAAACGCCACTGTGCGTCCGGACTTCAGGGTGTTTAGCTAGAGGTTTATCATCAATGCTTCAAGAAAAAAGCACCGATGCAGTCCGCATCAATGCTAGAAAAACTGACGTGTTCGATATTTTCAAGTTCAAGCATTACATGGGCCCAAACCCCTATCTGGAAGTAGGGGCCTTAGTATTCGATTTGGTGATGACTGAGTATAGAAAACCTCTGCCGATTGAGGACTATGTTACAGTTATTAGCGATCGCTATCCCAATTTAGCCAATCAAGAATACGAATCCTACGCCCATCTGTTTGCCCAAACTCTATCAGAAGTAGGAAAACTGGAAATGGGCTTACACCTCACCCGTTGGAGTGTACAGCCAAATTCAGATTCTGTGCGCATCGCCATTCAATCGCTTCACGAACGCACAACTAGAGGAGTAGTGTACTTTGTTTGGGATTGGTTTGAAGCGATTAACCGAGATGCAGACTTTCTGTTTGAAGATGAACTAACACGGTTGCAAAATAGATTTAGGCAATCTGTCTACGGTGGCCCCACAGTCTACGCCTTATTGCGCACAGCTTACGAAAAAGGTATTCCCAGTTTTTATTTGTGGGAAGAAGGACTAATGCAATACGGCTATGGCAAAAAACATATTCGTGGTGTAGCCACAACTTTTGATTGTGATAGTCATATAGACTCTGACTTTACCACTCGTAAAGATGACTGTAAGGCTTTCTTAAAAACCTTGGGTTTCCCCGTACCTGAGGGTGATATCGTCACTACCGAAAAAGAAGCTATGGCGGTAGCTAGAGAAATTGGCTATCCAGTAGCAGTTAAACCTGTGGTAGGTCACAAAGGAATTGGTGTGACAGCCGAGGTACAAGACTCAGAAGAACTAGAATCTGCATATGATAGAGCAGTAGTTGCCATCCCAGAAGAACAGCCTACGCGGATCATTGTTGAGAAAAGCATATCCGGAGCAGATTTTCGCTTACTGTGCGTCAATGGTAAATTTGTCGCCGCTACAGAACGCCGTCCCGCATCGGTTGTTGGTGATGGCGACTCTACTATTGATGAGTTAATTCGCCAAGAAAACCGCAAACCTGCACGTTGGGATACACCCACTTCTCCCATGAGTAAAATCCAGCGTGATGAAGCGATGGAATTGTACTTAACAGAACAGCGTTTATCATTAGATAGTGTCATTGAAAAAGACCGCACTGTTTATCTGCGCAAAGTAGCTAATCTCTCAGCTGGCGGTATCAGCATTAATGCTACCGATACAGTTCACCATGACAATATTATCTTGGCGCAGGACATTGCCCAACACTTCCGATTAACTTGTTTGGGGATTGATGTAATTACCAAAAGCCTTTCTGAATCTTGGAAATCTGGTAACTTTGCGATTTTAGAAATCAACGCCGCCCCTGGTATTTTGATGCATCTAAACCCAGCGGTTGGTGATAGTGTTGATGTACCTGCCCATATCTTGGGAACTTTTTTTGAATCAGGTACAGAAGCTAGGATACCAATTATTACCTTTAATAAAATCTCAGTCCAAGAGTTGCAAGAAACAATAGACCATATTCTTTTGCAACATCCTGAGTGGACAATTGGTGCTGTTTGTCGTGATGGAGTTTTTGTCAATCGATCGAAAAAAGTTTTAAGCAAAGATTACAACAGCAATATTCAAAGTTTATTGCGTAATCCCAAACTTGATTTACTAATTGCTGAATATGAGGAGGAAATATTAGATCGGGATGGGATGTTTTACCAAAATAGTAATATGGTGGTTCTAGATAATCCCACTGATATTGAAAGGATTTTAGTCAGGGATGTCTTAGAAGGTTCTACTGTGGTGATTAAGCAAGGAGACAATGTTTCTATTAGCCGTAAAGGGTTAATTGAAGATTACACCTTGGGAGAAGATGAGCCATTTACACGAGTTTATTTGAAAGAAATCGGCACAATTTTGTGAGATTCGGTCTGTGTCATTAATTTAGGGTTGCGAAGCGTCAGCTCCCCGACTTCTTCAAGAAGTCGGGGAGCTAATACCATTTCAAATAATGTTTGCGACACATAAGTTGATATCAATGAACGGCCGTTGTGCCCTTATGACTCACAAAATTGCAATCTGCTCTATATTTAATTGACTTTTTTCCTTATTTAGCTTAAGAGCATCTCAAAAGTGAATTATTGAAATTTTATTTAATTTATTAAGTTAGCTTTCATCTATTGTTAAATTTGATTTAAGAAGACTTTCAGTCCTCCTTATCTGCTCACTGCCTTGTTTGTGGAAAATCTATTCGCTCTTTTTTGCAATTGCCGCAGTATTCCCTAGACTTGCTTTCATGAGAACTGAGGCATGGAACACAGTATACCTCTAGATGTTTTATCTAGCCTGCAAAAGTTATTTGTAGGTTATATCCCCGCCGCTATTGTAGGTGGTTTCATTGGCTACTTCATCAGTATAAATGATACGCTCTATCAGCTAAGCAGGCGGATATTTCAAATACCCCATAGTATCCCTCCTATAGCGTTGCTACCGATTGCTCTGATTGTATTTCAAGATAGTGAAGTTGCATCTGTGGTGGTAATTTTCATTGGCACTCTCTGGTCAATGATTGTGAATACTGCGATCGGAATGCGGCATTTTTACAGACAGAATAAGAACTTGCGTGCAGCAATATTTCATACATTTCATGCTTTCAAAGTAAGCATTTGGGTAGCATGGTTTACAGTTATTGCTATAGAAATGTTGAACGGGCCAAAAGGACTTGGCTTACTGGCCTGGGATGCTTATAAAGTTGGGAATACTAATTACCTGATCCAGGCAATATTTTACATTGGTGTGATTGGCTGTTTACTAGATCAGTTTTTCGATTTCAGTGGCTATCTTCTGGCGCAAATGGTCTCAGTAGGTAACAGATCTACTAACAAGTAAACCACGTCTAATACTAATTTGATTGAGATCGCACCATCCAAACCAAAATACCTAATATCTTCTCTACTGGGGGAATCAAGTATTCAGTTAAATCAATTGTGACAGTGCTAGCTTCCAACTTGAGGAATGTCCACAGGTTACCGCTGGTAAGTCTACCGTAGATTGTGGGAATTGGCTGATCGTTTTTGCTATTAAAGAGAATTCTCTTTGACACTCCTCGCGCCTATTGGTGCGAGGATTCTTGGTTCAGTGAGTCCACTTAGCCTAGACCCCTTGCGGTATCTAGCCCAGAGGTGGTTCTCTCCCCAAGCGTTAACTTCGGGTATGCCCTACCCTAGTTGCATTGTTGAGGCAGTGCGTTCGGTCGCCAGACTTGAAGCACCTGCCGTGCAAAATTTGTTTGTTAGAGAAAGATATATCTTTCTGTACAATGCTGTTAGTCTAGTAGCTGTAAATCTTTTACCTACTTCCAGGTGATACTAGAACTACGAAGTAGAACCATCTAGATTTAATTGTCAAGGTTCAGCGTCTACGTGTTAGGTAGCAATCGGGTTTTTTATGTGGTTGATTACCCTACCACAAGTAATATTTTACCAAAAGCCGCTCCTTGTAGGACGGGGTTTTCAACCCAAATTTTTGATAAGACATGAAGTTTGTTCCGTGAATTCCCCTCTCCTAAAACTAGAAGAGGGGATAGGGGTGAGATTACGCCGGATAAATCCTTAAGCGGCGATTTGGTTCTTCACCAAAACTATGGGACTTGAGCCGATAATGTTCTACCAACTCATGTTGCATTTTGCGGACTTGGGGAGAACGGGGTAATAACTCAACTGGCTGTCCTTTGGGAATAACTATTTGCTCTACAGCAAGTCTAGCTTCTTCTAGGGCATCCATTTCGTCATCGCTACCATTGTGTAACAACAGTTGTAGTTCTCGGTCATCGGCGATTTCTGGGTCGTCAATGTTCAGCAACCGCCGTAAGCCACGAGTAATTTGCGGTATGGTGCTGGACTTAATCATGTGAATGGGTACATGACGGGCTTTGGCCATTTGCCTTAATTTGGCATGGTTTTTGACATGCGATCGCAGTGCCAAAATTGCATCTGCACTATCGATGTCTTTTGTCAATACCACTGGCAAAGATAGCACGCTAATTACCTGCTCTAGTTGGTGGCGGCTAACGCCATAGGGGTAAACGTGCAGTGGCAAATCTTCGCCATTGGGGCCTGGTTTTTTGCCGACACTAAAATCAATCGTATCTGCGTAATTAAACGACTCATCCAGCAAGCGGTCAAATTCACTGCGCCCAGTAACTCTCTCCCGCTCTATAGATGGGGCTGGTAAGGCTACCATCTGTCCAGATGAACGCCAGCCATTAGGTTGGCGAGAGCTAGCGAAAGAGTCTTCCCCATTTGCTTGGCTTGCACCACCGCGACCGTTGACCACTGACAGCTGGCGGGTCATAGACACCTTGCCATGTTCGTCAACAGTTCTGGTTTGCGGGCTAGGTTGGCGACCCCTGAGAAGAGTATCTACCGTGTCCGCAACGCTTTCGTGTACTACCCAGCGTTGCCGTTCTAACATTTCCACAGCAATCTCAAAGGTAGGAGGGGCTTTGCGTTCCAAAACAGTCTTTTGACTGCCCCGGCGTCTCGCTTCGTCATCTCCTAACGTCACCGCTTGGATACCCCCCACCAAATCAGAAAGTGTGGGGTTTTTGATCAGGTTTTCTATCTGGTTACCATGAGCAGTACCTACCAGTTGTACACCGCGTTCGGCAATGGTACGAGCTGCCAAGGCTTCCAATTCTGTGCCAATTTCATCAATGACGATGACTTCTGGCATATGGTTTTCCACTGCTTCAATCATTACTTGATGCTGAAGCTCTGGATGAGCTACTTGCATCCGTCTGGCGCGACCAATGGCGGGGTGGGCAACATCTCCATCCCCAGCGATTTCGTTAGAGGTGTCGATAATTACCACTCTCTTATTGAGTTCATCGGCCAAAACACGGGCAATTTCCCGTAAGGCAGTAGTTTTACCGACCCCTGGTCGCCCCAGCATCAGAATCGATTTACCAGTTTCTACCAAATCGCGAATCATGCCAATGGTGCCGAATACCGCCCGACCGACACGACAGGTCAAGCCAATAATCTTGCCTGTGCGGTTGCGAATGGCGCTGATCCGGTGCAAAGTTTGCTCAATTCCTGCCCGATTATCTCCGCCAAAAATTCCAACTCGCTGAATGCAATCATCTATCTGTTCTTGAGTTACAGGCTTTTCGCTCAGATACTCAGCTTGATTAGGAAAGCGAGCCTCTGGGCGACGGCCCAGATCCAAGACTACTTCTACTAAACTGTCTCGTTTGGGATGATCCTCTAGTACTTGTCGTAAGTCTTGGGGCAAAATGTCTAACAACTTTTGGAGATCGTCTGTAATCGTCATGCTTTCTATGGTGACGTTTTTAGAGATAACGAACGAGCGATTAGCGCTCCTGTTGAGACTTGAGCTGGGAAACGAGAGAATGGGCAAGCTCTACAGCCTGCCAGAGTAATACATCGTCTTCTTCCAGGCGGACAGTCGCCTTAACATTGGTTTTACTCACCTCCTGATTTTCTAACTGTGCCAAAATTGGTGACAGCAGTACACGGGCGTAGCTACCGTAGGCGATTCCAGCAATCGAGGACGCGGAGAGTGGGAGACGTTCTGACGCGGTGAGGGAGTTAGAAGAAACATTCCCCGCGTCTCCGTGTCCCCGTGTCCCTGTGTCCTCTTCTCCTGCTATCTTCAGCAGTCCCATCGCCTTTAACTTGGCAACGGTGTAGCTGTTGGTGCCGCCTGCTAACTGCACATATCCGGGTAACTTAGCTGCCAAAACTTTTTGTCCTAATTTCACCGCCGCTGAAGTGGTGCCATCGCCAATATCTCCACTCATCGGACGACCATCAGTCTGCCAAATTAAGGCATGGGGGCGGGGGTGCATTAGGTCATATAGTGCTTGAAGGTAATCAATCATGCCTTCGCCATCGGGACAGCTGATCGCTACTAATTTTAATTTATCCACCCACGGTGAAATTGCTTGCCATAATCGCTGAAATTCTGCAAACCGCCCTACCTGTGTATGAATCTCGACAGCATCTACTCCTGTTGACATTACTAATGGTGCGATCGCTCCCGGCGTTGACATATATGAGCTTGTATAAATTATATCATATGGGCAAATTGGTATGCAACGACCACAGCCGTAACACTTTTGGGCTACTACACCCGAGTAGTTATCTTTTATACTGTTAAACACAATTGCTTGTGCTGGACAAATCCTTTCACAGGGGCGGGGACAGTCTTGGGGGCACTCAGTCGGATTAAACTCTGCTTTGCGAAAATGGGGGTCTTCTCCATCATTCAGGCTGACCATCAAAAATGGTAAGTTCCCTTTAAAGGCAAAGCCTCGCTCCTGAGCATCAAAAGCTAGATTAGAGGCTACTGCTAGCGCTGAAAGCGCCGCTGCAATCACCGCCGGATCAGCTGCGACATCTATACAGTCAGCGCCCGCCAAAGTGTAGGCTAATGTTAAACTTCTGACCGCAGGTAGATGCTGGAAACTGGCTCCACAGATGAGCTTGAACCAGTGACCTTCTTTGAGGGATTGTAAAGGGGTAAACAGATCAGTCACATCTCTATTATGCTTTTATGAGACTGAAAAATGTAGTCTCTTATAGAGAAAAAATCCTGATTTCCCCATTTTTACTTCTCTTGGGTTTTACTCACCAATTGCGGATTCGGCTGTCAACCCTTGCTAGAAATAGATTTCACTGTTCTTTCAGTATGATGTGTGCCCTTTGGCTCTGATGACGAAATATAAACAAGAGGTATCAGAAATTTAACATTAAAGAACTTAATCACAGCCTGTATCAGCGCGAATAATTAAATTTAGTATAAATGCGTTTAAGCATATTATTGTGTATTTAATTGTAAAAGCAAAAACTTTAATACTCAGGTTGTTGTAGAGGAATTTCCAGTAAAAACTCTGCTCCTTGTCCTGGGGATGAAGAACAAGTTATCTGTCCACGATGCTTTTGCACCACAATTTGATAGCTAATTGACAATCCTAGCCCACTACCTTTGCCTACGGGTTTTGTGGTAAAAAATGGATCAAACAAACGCGATCGCAAGGACTGCTCGATACCAGGGCCATTATCTGTGATCGCAATTTTGACTGTATTGTTGTCTGTTAACTGTGTAAAAATTTGAATTTGCGGATTTTCAATAATTTTGCTGTTAATTGCCAACCCGTTTAATGCATCAATCGCATTATTTAATAAATGCATAAATACTTGGTTGAGTTCACTAGGATAACAAGTAACTAAAGGCAAATCTCCGTAATTTTTAACTATAGCAATAGCCGGACGATCTACAGTTTCCCGAAATCGATGTTGTAGCATTACTAAAGTGCTGTTGATGCCTTCATGAATATTCACCTGCTTCATCACCGCTTCGTCGTGTCGGGAGAAGTTTTGTAGTGCGAGGACTATGTCGGTGATCCGCTCTGCACCTCTATACATAGCACCCATGAGAGTTTGCAGATCCTTAGTTACAAAATTTAAATCTATATCTTTGAGGATTTTTTCAATTTTAGAAGTAGGTTTGGCATATTCTTGTTGATATGCTGTAATAATATTGACTAAATCTTGGATATACTGACCAGCATATTGCAGATTGCCATAAATAAAACTGATCGGATTATTAACTTCATGGGCAATTCCAGCGACTAACTGACCTAGTGCTACCATCTTTTCGTTTTGAATTTGTTGAACTTGCGCAGCTTGCAAATTAGCCAGAGCCTGTTCTAATAAAAGATTTTTTTCTTGTAGTTTAACTTGGTATAACCGCAAATTAATTTGATTTTCAATGCGTAATATAACTTCTGCGCCATGAAATGGTTTAGTAATATAATCAGCACCTCCCACATCAAAGGCTTTAACTTTATCTAAAACATCATCTAAAGCACTAATAAAAATCACAGGAACTTCCGCAGTAATTTTGTCACTTTTGAGTTGTTGACAAACTTGATATCCATCCATTTCTGGCATATTAATATCAAGTAAAATTACATCTGGTAAAACTACTCTGCACGCAGTCAGCGCCATTTTTCCATTTAAGGCTTTGCGAACTTCATAGCCTTGTGCTGTTAACATGGCTGATAAAAGACGCAAATTATTTGGGGTATCATCGACCACCAAAATATTCCCTTTATGATTGTTTTGGTTATTTGTCATTTGTCATTTGTCATTTGTCATTGGTCATTTGTCATTAGCCACTTGTACTGAGTGAAGCGATGCCCTCAGTCTATCGAATGGTTGAAGTATTTGTCATTAGTGATTAGATATTTAGACATAAATTTTTAGTCATGGAACATGGATCAACTATACTTATACAAATGACAAAGGACAAATGACAAATGACAAATTAATTACCATTGAGGTGCGGTTGTGAGTAGATTGAGAACTGATTGCTGTTCTATGGGTCGAGAGAAGAGAAATCCCTGAGCAAATTCACAGTTTAAACTTCGCAATTGGGCTAACTGTTCTATGGTTTCCACACCCTCAGCGATCGCTCGCATTCCCATTGAGTCAGCAATACCAATCATGGCGGGTACTAAACTTATATCTTCTTGATTTTCCTGCATTCTTTTGACGAAAGACTTATCTATTTTTAGTGCATTCAAAGGGAAGCTATGTAGATAACTTAAAGAAGAATAACCTGTACCAAAATCATCCATGACTAACTTAATGTTCCGCTCTTTTAATTGTTCGAGAATTGTTTTGACTGCATGACTATTTTCCATAATTACACTTTCTGTAATTTCCAGTTCTAATTTTTCGGGATTGACTTGAGTTTCATAGAGAATTTCATCAATTTGGGCTATGAAATTCGGTTGTGAAAACAGCCGCGCACTCAAATTGACGCTAATAGTCAGGGTTTCGGGTATGAGTGGGTTATCTTGCCATAAACGTAATTGTTGGCAAGCTGACTGTAACACCCAAGTGTTAATAGCGTTAATCAATCCGGTTTCTTCTGCTATGGGAATAAAATCTGCTGGGAGAATTAAACCACGAATTGGATGCTGCCAGCGCACTAGGGCTTCAAAGCCTGCTATTTTACCTGTAAGCAGGGAAACAATAGGTTGATAGTAAACAAGAAATTCTTGGCGTGCTACAGCTCTGCGCAGATCGTTTTCGATTTCTAAAAGCTGGATGGCTTCCTGATACATTATGGGATCAAAAACATGATATCTAGCTCTACCCAAAGCCTTAGCACGATACATTGCTGTGTCAGCGTCGCGAAGCAAATACTCAGGGCGATCGTAATCTTTATTTCCCCAAGCAATGCCAATACTGACATTCATAAATACCTCATATCTTGTGAGTTTAAAGGGAAGTGATAGCTGCTGAAGAATACGTTCTGCAACTTCAATTACCATATTGATATTGGTGGTATTTTCTAGCAAAATGCCAAATTCATCACCACCTAATCTAGCTATAGTATCCATCGCACTCAAAGAGGATTGTAGCCTGTGGGCAATGGCTAACAGTAATTCATCTCCGACTAAATGTCCTAGAGAATCATTGATCACTTTAAAGCGATCGCAGTCTAAATAAAGAATGGCAAATTGATAATTAGGTTGTTGCTTAGCACGATTTAGAGCCTTTTCTAGCCGCCTGATAAATAAAACTCTATTTGCTAAACCAGTCAGCGAATCATGCAAGGCTATATCTAGCAGTTTACTTTGCAGTTCTTGACGAGAAATGATTTCTGCCTGGAGTTTTTGCAGAGCTTTTTCTAGTTCCCAAGTGCGCTGTTTCACCCTTTGTTCGAGTTCGACATTGAGCTTAATTACTTCTAGTTGTGCTGATCTAAGGGCCAGTTGATTTTGCACCCGTACTAACACTTCTTGCAATTCAAAAGGTTTAGTAATGTAGTCTACACCGCCTACTTTAAACGCTTTTATCTTGTCAAAAACATCATCTAAGGCGCTAATAAAAATTACTGGAATATTAGCAGTCATATCCCAAGCCTTAAAACGCTGGCAAACCTCGTAGCCATCAACCTCTGGCATCATAATATCGAGTAAAATCAAATCTGGCAGTACTGTTTGACAAGCAGTCAAAGCCATTTGCCAGTTTAAAGCTTTGCGAACGTTATATCCTTCTCTGGTCAGCAGCGAGGATAAAACTCGCAGGTTATCTGCCATGTCGTCAATGAGCAAAATATCTTTTTTCTCAGGTTCTAACCGCTCGTAGTTCATTCTAGGTTTGTTTTAGTCAATTCCATAATTTTTTCAAACTGATAGTTGTTGGCTAATTCCCCCAAAAGCCGGAAAATTTGACTTTTTTCTGGAGGTATTTGCGCCAGCAACTCAAAAATCATGTCATCGCTACAGCTAGCTGCGGCATGACGTATATTTCTTAACCATTGATTAGGCATTTGCGACAAATGCCACATAAGTTCAGCTTCGCTAGGAAATATCTCTGTTTGTTGACTAGCAGATGGATTTACAGTCTCTACTGGGATGATATATTTTACACCCAGATGTTCGCTAACTTTTTCTAGTAAGACTTCTTGAGTAAATGGCTTACGAATAAAATCGTCGCAACCGATTGACAAAATTTTCTGTCGTTCTTCTTCAAAGGCGCTGGCAGTTAAGGCAATAATAATAGGTACATGGTTATTTTCTCTACTGGTGCATACTGGGATTGTTAACCATTGGTCAGCCTGGTGGGTGGAGGAGTTTCCTAATCTCCGTGTTTGGTGATGAGATGGTAAAATTTCTTCCTGATACTCCATTTGTTTTTTAATCACTTTTGTGGCTTCGTAGCCGTCCATGATCGGCATCCGCATATCCATCAAAATCAGGTGTGGTTCCCATTCTAAAGATTGGGCGATCGCTTCTTGACCATTAGTAGCTTCCTGGACAGTAAATCCGATAGATGTCAGCATTTTAACTAACAACAGCCGACTTTCTCTGACATCGTCAACCACTAGGATGCGATATTCGCCTTGATTTGGTGCTAAACCAACAATTTGCTGTTTATGTTGCTCCCCACGAATTTCACTAGCAACCGCCAGACTAATTTGAATATCGAAAGTAAATTTACTTCCCTCACCTGGATTACTGGTAACAGTAATATCTCCACCCATCATTTGGATGTATTTGCGGCTAATGGTTAAGCCTAGTCCTGTTCCCTGTTGCGATTGTCTACCAGTTTCGGTTTGTCCAAAAGCTTCAAATAAAAGGTGAAGTTCTTGGGGAGCAATTCCCGGGCCAGTATCTTCCACTTCAAAGTAAAGACGGGGATCGTGATCTTCTGGCGATCCTCCACTGACCCTAACGATCACGTTGCCTTTATGAGTAAACTTGATGGCATTGCCCAAGAGATTTAGTAAAATTTGCCGGAGTTTGCTTTCATCAGTTTGCACATATCGGGGAAGATTCGGAGCATATTCAAATACTAGTCGTAAATCTTTAGCAGCAGCGCGGAGACAAAACATCTCTTCCAAACTTGTCAACAGCCGAATTAAGTCAAAACTCTTGATATTCAAGCTAGTTTTGCCAGCTTCGATTTTAGACATTTCGAGAATGTCATTGATTAAATTCAAAAGATGCTCGCCAGCGCGATTAATAATTGCCAAATTCTCCTGATGTTCAGAAGATAAAGAATTGTCATTGCTCATGACTTGGGTAAAACCTAAAATGGCATTGAGTGGAGTCCGCAACTCATGGCTCATGTTGGCAAGAAATTTGCTTTTGGCACGGTTGGCTCGCTCAGCAGCTAATCTTCCTCTGGCAGCAATTTTTTGGGATTGAATCAGTTGTTTTTGAGTTGTTTGCAGTTGTTGAATAACTTTTAAGAGTTCTTGGGTACGTTTTTTGACTTGTGATTCTAACAGGCGATTGTATTGTGTTAACAATTTGTCTGGTTGTGGAGGTTGAGGAATTTCGGATAAATTAGGCGCAGTGACAACATTGTCTAATTCGTCATATATTGGCATTTTCAAGGCTTCAATCAGAATTGTTTTCTCAGGATAGCGAACTTCTAGTTCTTTAATTCTGAAGCTTTTTCCTGGTAAGGCTTTGGCTCCCGGTAGGCGATATTTGACAACTAGCTGCTTCCTGTCTAGGCTGCGGTAGATTTGCTCAGTGTCGGCCATATAAACTTGGTCAACTGCTGTTGCACCCCGACTAAAAATCTGCTGGCTCAGGCGATCGCAATTTTCATAATTACCTAGCCCCTGAGGTGCTAAAAATTGAGTCGGTTGACTCTGATTTATAGATAAAAATTGATTTAAGGCTGTATGTGTTGCTTGTAAGGTAGTTACAGTTTTGAGCAGATGAGTTTCTCCACTATTTAATGATTTAGCCAATTTACCCAGTTCGTCAGCAGGCTGGTGTTCTCTTGTCTGTTCTAACTTACCGGCAGGGATTTTTTGGACTGATTTATTGAATTGCATCATGAGCTTGATGAACCAGCAAGCAGTGATCAGACCAAATTGTGCAATTATTAAAAAGGCAACTAGAAATAAAAAGTTAGTAGGGTTGTTAGGGTTAATTTGTTTGAACAAGTCAGCTTCGTCAAGCACCACCACAATCAGCCAGTCGAGGCCAAACTCATCACGCCAATTTTTAATATTGACAAAATAACGAGTCTTTTGGGTTGTAAAACTAATTTTTTGTTTGCCAACCACGAACCCCAAGCTGCCAAAATGTTGGCGCAAATATTGAGTTGTGAGTTTGATTAAGGAATTTTCACTTTCTCTTGAAGGTAAAGTGTATGGTAGTTCGGGCGAAGAGTCGGCTACTATTAGTCCAGAACGCTCTAAAATAAAGACTCTGCCCCCATGACCGACGTTGAATTTAGCTAAAAAATTACTAATTTTTGACAATAGCAGATTTGTCCCAATTACTCCCACCAGTTTGTGAGTGCGATCGTAAAGCGGATAACTAGAAGATAGAGATAAATTTTCTGTGTGATTCCTGACGGGCTTGCCAAGATTAACTGCATTTCTATACCAAGCGTCTCGCCGGGGATCGTAATTTTTGACTTCCTTGAGATCGCTGCGATTCCCTTGCTGATCTGTAGCGTAAACATAAAGTTTACCAATACCCTGCTTTTGCGAAACTTCCTGAATCAAAAGTGTACCTTTATCTAGGCGTTCAATACCAATAAATTCACCCTTGGGATTAGCAAACTTGCTGTCGCCAAGATTTAAAACCTGCATTTGTTTCCAAAGGTAGTATCCGGTTGTTTGCAAGTCAGAAAGATTGAGCAAACCTAACTGCATGACATCAGAGTTAAGTTGATTAACTTCCCGAGGAGTTGTTAAGTATTGATCGAGATATTGTTCGATGCGATCGCAGATTTCGCTTTCTAACTCAGTTGCTAGATCTTTTACCGCTGTTTGTGCGTTGTGAAACGAAAGATAGCCCACAAGCCCTACAGTTCCACAAAATTGCAACACAAAAGGCACAATTAAAACAGATTTGAGGGGCATCATATTGATATAAGTTTTCTCAACTAACCGATTGAGAGATTTGACGGGCTGAAGTTTAGATAACATTGTTTTTAGATTTTGTCCCCATTGCTACACCAGGGATACAATTGTAATATAAAATACAAAAAATATCAGAAATAGTACTATTTTTTGGTTCAAATTCCATGACGCACTTCGCCTAAATTTGTATCAAAAATAGCAGCACTTCTGTTGAATATAATTGTTGTTCTTACTTTATTCCTCCTCTACTCAATTTTAAAGTTTGCTTTTAACAGGCAAATTTGCTGAATTTTCTGTGAAAATGTCTCAGCATATTTTCTCTGATTAGGGAAAATATATATTTACACTGATTCGGATTCGCATCTATATTGGTTGAAATTTAACTAATTAACTACAGTATGCAGATCCAGATTAACTGTTACAATTGACACTAGAGCCGATAGGGAATTTTAAATTGTTTACCTCTTCAGTATCCAGCCTCTAAATCTCTGGTTTTAGGCAAACAATCATACATATTCAATTACAAAACTGGAAAAATTACTAGATAATATAGTCGATTAAAAAGTTAAAAAATTTTGGAGATTTTTGCTATTTGTTTTTTTATTTGAAGAAATATTAAAAATATTAAGTAAGTGTTGCGATTTCGTTGCCAATTTGTAACGTTCTGGCAACTGATGCGGTAGATAGTCTTGTATTTACACTCAATCTGTAAAAATGATTAAACCGGGATGAAGCAGCCCAATCTGGCAAAGTTGCTTGTCGCTGCTGGACAAATATTTTTTGAAAGTTGCTGTCAGCTTTAGAGGAGTCAGGATCGCGTGTTGGTACTATGCACCTGCTACAAGGCTGAATTCCCAAAAAGCAGACATCTCCTATCCGAAAGGAAACAGTCTCATCACTTTGAGGGCTAAATAACCGGTCTTCCCAAAATGCTGGTACACCGCCGATTTCAATATTGGCCCGTATCCGACGGCGCATTTGTTCCACACTCACACCAGGAAACCAGGAAGCCACTGCTGTCAAAGTTGCGGTACTAATCACAGTCGGGCCTGGACAGTTGCGATCGTCGGGGAAGCCCATCTGTGAATTTTGCGCTAATGTCACCGCAAAACCAAAAAAATCGCTTAAAGTTGCCTCTAGCGACTGTCGTTCCCGATCTAGATGAAAAATTTCTGGTGAGTCATTGCTGGGAATTTGTAGAGATATGGTTCTCTGAAGAAGTGCAAATTCTGTTCGCAATAAATGAATTTTGGCATGGCGTTTAGCATTGACTACATTACCGCCCTGATCAAAAATGGCAAATTCACGGTCATACTCTAGCGCACCACTAGGAAGAACTCGGACGTTTTCAACTTCCACGCCATCCAAGGACTTAATGGGGTAGAGTACAATCTTGGCTAAGTATGGCATTATACAGCGTATTTCTGGTTAACGAAGTATACAGGTGGGGGCACAACATCTTGTGCCCCCACGATTATCTGTACCTCACCAAAAGTTTTTCGGCCTATTTTCTTATAAGTTTGTAATCACTATTTAAGTCGGTGGATTTTTCCGCACTAATGTGATTCTACGAACCGATTAAAACTTTGACGATAGACCACTAAGTTTACGGATATAAAGGTGATTTATCGAGACCACCAACGTGATTGAGAGGCCAGAAACGCAGCACAGCACGACCGATGATATTTTGCTGAGGAACAACACCCCAGCAGCGGCTGTCATAGCTACTGTTACGGTTATCGCCTAGCACTAAATATGAGTTGGGGGGTATAGTCTGGGATTTTGCCAAGAAGGGTACTTGCTGTGTTGATGAACAAACATCAATGACTGTACGTTGTTGGGCGCTGAGGTACTTATCTTCCTGGAGGGGTTGGTTGTTAATATAGACTTTGCCATTTCTGAGTTCTACTTTTTCCCCAGGTAAGCCAATTATACGTTTAATAAAAGCATCATTGTATTGTTCTCTTTTTAGCTCGTCTGTAGGCGAAAAGACGACAATGTCCCCCCGCTGAGGTTGAGAAAACTTATACTTCAATTTATCCACAATGATCTTGTCTGCCTCCCACTGGTTTGGAGTACCATGCAGGGTAGGTTCCATCGATCCCGAAGGAATCCAGCGAGCTTCGGCAACAAAAGTACGAATTCCTAGGGCTAGAACTATGCTTAATATAACTGTTCTACCTAGCTCTGCAATCCAGGAATTATCAGGTTGTTGACTAGAATTTTTATCAGACACTTGATTTTGCATGAAATTACTGAAGTAAAGAAAAGATGCTGGTAATTAACTCGCCAAGGGAACTATATTTATAAATTTTAACGGCAAAACTTTGCTTTGATAGTTACGTCGCCATTTTTACAGAAATCTACAGATATAACAATAAACTTTTTCTCACTTGCGGCAAAAATTGACTACTAAGAGTGCAACCAAGTTTAACCTAAAAAGATAGTTGTCTGTGAAGTATAGTCCTCTATCTGAATATTGTTAACTCCATGTCATCACCAAAAAGTTTACTAATTCGCCGTGCCCGGATAATTCTACCTAATGGAGAATTCATGGTTGGGGATGTGCTGACGCGCGATCGCCAAATAGTCGAAGTTGCACCAGAAATCTCCACACTAAGCCCAACTAGAGAAATTGACGCAACAGGGTTAACTTTGTTGCCAGGAGTCATCGATCCACAGGTGCATTTCCGCGAACCCGGACTGGAACACAAGGAAGATTTGTTTACCGCCAGTTGTGCTTGCGCCAAAGGGGGAGTAACTTCCTTTTTGGAAATGCCGAATACTCGTCCGCTCACAACTAATCAACAAACTCTAGACGATAAGCTACAACGTGCCTCCACTAAGTGCCTAGTTAATTATGGCTTTTTTATTGGGGCAACAGCAGAAAATCTGCCAGATTTACTGACCGCCAACCCGACACCAGGAATTAAAATTTTTATGGGGTCGATGCATGGTCAGTTACTAGTTGACACCGAAGCAGCTTTAGAGGCTATATTTGCTCAGGGCGATCGCTTGATTGCCGTTCACGCTGAAGACCAAGCGAGAATTAACCAACGTCGCCAAGAATTTGCAGGAATTCACGATCCGGCGATTCATTCCCAAATTCAAGATAATCAAGCGGCACTATTGGCAACTAAGTTAGCATTAAAACTTTCTCAAAAATACCAGCGTCGCCTACATATTTTACATATGTCAACCGCCGAAGAAGCGGATTTACTGCGGCAAGATAAACCCAGTTGGGTAACCGCAGAGGTGACACCACAGCATTTAGTATTGAATAGCAGTGCTTATGAAAAGATTGGCACTCTGGCGCAGATGAATCCACCATTGCGATCGCCCCATGATAATCAAGTCCTTTGGCAAGCGTTACGAGATGGTGTCATTGATTTTATCGCCACCGATCACGCCCCCCACACCTTAGCAGAAAAAGCTCAAGAATATCCCAATAGTCCCTCTGGGATGCCTGGGGTGGAAACTTCCCTTGCTTTAATGTTAACCGCAGCTATGGAAGGAAAGTGTACCATTGCCCAAGTTGTGAATTGGATGTCAAAGGCTGTAGCTGTTGCTTATGGTATTCCCAACAAGGGTGCGATCGCTCCTGGTTATGATGCTGATTTGGTGCTTGTAGATTTAGATACTTACCGCCCAGTCCGGCGTGAAGAACTGTTAACTAAATCTGGTTGGAGTCCTTTTGAAGGTTGGAACTTGACGGGTTGGGCTGTCACCACCATTGTTGGTGGTGAAATTGTCTATGACAAAGGTAAGTTAAATACAGAAGTCCGTGGTCAAGTTTTAACTTTCTTGTAGCCAATCTTTATTTCCAAGTTACGTACTGTAAAACTATAAATCATTACACTTCAAGGTGATGGTATAACGGACAAAGCCATTGCTAGAGATTGTATGGTCAATGGTCAATGGTCAATGGTCAATAGTCATTGGTCATTGGTCATTGGTCATTGGTCATTGGTCATTGGTCATTGGTTATCCGACAACTGACAAATGACAACTGACAAATGACAAAATCAGGATAAGAAATATGACATTCAAAATTTTAAGTTTAGATGGTGGTGGTATGCGTGGAGTCATCTCAGCGCGGATACTCCAAGAAGTTGAGAAACAGGTGAGAAAGCAGAAAGGTCAGAATTTAAATGAGTACTTTGACCTGATTGCTGGTACTTCTACTGGGTCAATTCTCGCTGCCGGAATTGCTATAGGTAAAACAAGTGCAGAACTGGTCGATCTATATATCAACGAAGGTAGGCGGATATTTCCAATCAAACAAAAAAATCGCTACCAGAGGTTTCCTTCATTTTTACAGCCTATTCTCGAAGCATTTTCCCCAAGCAAATATTCTCATGAAGGACTGATTAAAGTCTTAATAGATAAGTTGGGATATAAGAGAATCAAAGATATAGATAGTCCGATAATTTTGATTCTTGCTTACGATACGCTCTATCGCAACACAACATTTTTTACAAATTGTCATCCAGATCTAGGATACCGTTGGTATGATGAATGTTACCTATGGGAAATATGTGCTGCTTCAGCATCAGCGCCTTCGTTTTTTCCCCCCTATAAATTAGAGCCTGTCGATAAAGAGAAATTTGGTAATTGGGTGTTTCCTCATATCGATGGTGGAGTCTCGGCTAATAATCCTGCTTTAGCGGCACTGAGTTTGGTGATGAGGATAAGTCAATCTTCAGATCGGTTTGTTTCTCCCGAAATCAAGCGCAAATATCAACTAGAAAACCTCCAGATGAAAGATATCGCCATACTTTCTATTGGCACAGGACAAACTGGTGAACCATATCAATTTGAGCAACTAGACAAATGGAAGCCTTTAGACTGGGCGCAACATATTACTGATATTTTTATGGAGCCGACATCGGAAATTGATAGCACTATTTGCCGACAAATTATGGGTGGATATGAATCTCAACGTTATTTACGCCTTCAGTTTGATTTAAATGAGAGATTTAAAGCGAAATCAGGAGAAACATATAAGGATTCTCGCATCGTCTTAAAACCGCAAGAGCGAAAAAACAAGTATACAGGTAAAAAAGTCAGTGAAGAAATAGATGACGCTCGCCAAGAGGTTATTCAACAATTGATAGATGCTACATCTGCATATATTAATGAAGGACATACTTACTATACGAGAGATGATGTAGGCCCGAATGTAAAAGATGCGATCGCATCTTTTATTGCTATTAACTAGTGTATCCACCTAAAAATACATTTACAAAGATAAACAACAAAACTCCCTGGAACTAAATATCGTATAAATACCATAAGTTTACGTATAAATACAAACTCACAATAATTTTTATTGGCAGTAGGCGGGAAACTCCGAACCGTGGGTGGTCGAGGTTGCTCAAGAGCCGGCTTGAGATAACTGGCAGGTATTGGTAAACCTTCCCCATGCCCAAAAACTCGATCTCCTTAACCCGGATTTCTCACCACACCTCTCAAAGCCTGCGCTTGTGCGCTTATGCAGGGGAGAGTTCTTGTACAAGTTCTTTCCCCTCTACCCCCCGTACTGCGTTAGGGTTCCTCCCAATAGACCTCCGCCCCATCAAACGCTTAAAGCTTGTGAGAAATGCGGGTTAAGGGTGGAGTTCTTCATGAAATCGGTATGAGGAGTATAAAAATATCTTTTTTGGGTAGAATAATTAATTAATTTATTCAGGCTATTAACTGATTAATCTGATATTTATCTGTATAAACATTGAATCATTGGGTAAAAATTTAGTCTAAATATAGGTTGTAGTGCTGATAAAAACTGGGAGATTTCCTAATTTTTAGATTTGCGCTTTGCTTATTTCAGTATTTTCTTTTCCTTTTCAGTGAATTTGAGAAAATAATTTAGATAAATAAATTTGAATCTGGTATGTGAAAACTCTGTTCTCAAAGAGCGATAAGTGTATATATGCTTAATTAACACAGGTTAAAAATCTGTGGTTAAAAAAAATAGTTGCTTGCTCAGGCAAATACAGCTTGATAGTACTGCTTGACAAATGATTACAGGAATTACCCAACAATTGTTTGCCCAAAATCAAGCATGTAAATTATCAAGGTAATCTCAGGATGAAAAAGCATAGTGCCAGGAAATTAAAAATTTTTCCGAAATATTTGCATGAGGAATTGTTTCTTGAGTACAAGCATTGATTACATCTAGTAATTACTAATATCAATTGGAGAAAAGAATATGACAGATATGTAGGTTCGTGAAACAGCGTCTAACCGTAATCTGTAGCGCTCATTTTTCCAATTGGTATGAGGATACCAATCCGAATGTGAAGGATTTTAGTCAAGACTAACACTTAGTCTGCTGTTGTTTACTTATTCCATGATTTTGAGGAGAAATTAAAACAATTATGTTAATTAATGAGTCTGATGAGCGTGGTAGTGGCAGATAGTAAAAGCATAGTGTCTCTTTAACTAGTTGCCAAAGTGTCAGGGTAATCAACCACTTAAAAAACCCTGTTGTCAAAATTCAGCATCCTGGAAATTAGGAGCAATGGAGGCGATGACTGCACTAAGAGGATAATTACATGAAGTAATTTGAGCTTGGCGATCGCCTTCATTCCCATAAGACAAATCGACAATCAGATAACTATCTGGTTTGTAGGGCATTTTTTCGGCCCATTCGATGGCGACAATTCCCGGTGTAACTTCAAAGCCTTCCCAATAAGTTTCTAAGTTTAAAGCTGCAACTTCTTGTGGTTCTAAGCGGTATAAATCCAAGTGGTAAAGGGGAAGCCGTCCTTGAGTGTATTCATTAATAATTGTAAAAGTAGGACTCACAATTGGTTCGGCAATCCCCAAACCTTTGCCAATACCTTGTACTAAAGTAGTTTTACCAGCACCTAAATCACCAGAGAGCAAAATTACACTACCAGCATCGAGAGATTGCCCAAAAGTGATACCCAAATTTAGGGTGGCTTCTGCATCTGCAAGCACAATTTTCAATTCATCTGCCATGATGAACCCCACTGTACCACCGGAATAACACTTTTGCTAATTTTTCAGGATTGTGACGAACGAAACCTGTTTCATCTTCAAACAAAACATTAGCTGGAACAATTCTCCGCCCTAAAAGAGTTACAGCTTCTCTGTCTAGGAAGACGGGGTGAGAATTTTGTTGAGCGTAGCGGATCAGTGACTTAGCAGAGGGTGATTTTTTATGTACCAGTACAGCATCAAATAGCCGCCTATTCCCAACAGCTGCATCAATGGCTCTAATATGGTCGGCAACAGTATAGCCTTCAGTTTCTCCAGGTTGAGTCATAATATTGCAGACATAAATACGGGGGGCTTTTGTTTGAGCGATCGCATCAGCAATTTCTGGTACTAATAAATTAGGAATCAAGCTAGTATAAAGGCTACCTGGACCAATAATAATATAATCAGCTTCTTTAATAGCTTTGAGTGCTGCTGGTAAGGCTGGCGGGTTAGCAGGAATGCAGCCAATTTTCACAATTCTACCGCCCGCCTTGGGAATGCTAGATTCCCCGTCAATTCGGCGACCATCGGCTAATTCTGCCCAAAGACGAACATCACTGAGGGTAGCTGGTAAAACTTGTCCTCTGACTGCTAAGACTTTGGAACTAGCCGCAACAGCTCGTTCCAAATCCCCAGTAATATCACTCATTGCCGTTAAAAATAAATTACCAAAACTATGACCGCTTAAGCCATCCCCAGCCCGAAAGCGGTATTGAAACAATTCTGTGAGTAACTTTTCTTCATCTGCTAGTGCAGCCAAACAATTGCGAATATCCCCTGGTGGTAGCACACCAAATTCTTGGCGCAAACGCCCAGAAGAGCCACCATCATCAGCTACGGTAACAATAGCACTAATATTGGCGCTGTAGGTTTTCAGTCCCCGCAGCAACGTAGAAAGACCTGTACCACCGCCAATCACCACTATTTTTGGCCCTCGGTACAATCGGTGATGGGCCAAAAGAACATCAATCAGTTCCTCTTCGCCTTCTGGCCTGAGTACCTTAGTAATTGAGCCTACAGTACGAGTTTGTCCCCAAAGTAGCAACATTAAGCCAAACAGCAGTACTAAAGGGCCGCTGATATAGTTGGGTAAGATGTCAGTGATGAATCCCAACAACTTCCTCAGGAATTTTATTGCCCAAAAAATTGGAGTCAGCTTAATCCAAATAGCCAACCCCAGACTCGCCAGCAGTACACCGCCAACACTGATTAACAACCAACGTTTGATGGATAGCCCAGGAGATAACCACTTGAACCACTGGTTCACCCGATGGGGAGTGCGCCGGCGCGACTGCTGTTGCAGAGTGTGGAGGGCTTGTCTGAGAAAAGCAATTGACATACCTGATTCGGTGCAGTGGGACAAACAATGATTAACAGAAAATGTACACTACCTGGTTGAAACACCAAGCATAGACTTATGACAATTTTTCGTTCCAGTAGACTTTGAGTAAGCGATCAACTGAAGTATGAAGTATGAAGTAGGGGCGGGTTCACAGATATTCTCAATTATTCACGATATTTTGGATAAACTCGCCCGTACGAAATTACACTACCCATAAAGCTATTTTTTCGCCCACGGCGAGATGTACTGAGTTACTTTTTTATCCTTCATTCTTTATACTTCTTTAGTCAAAAAACACCTCTGTGGTCAAAGTGAATTGAATGGAAAAACGCATTTTAGGATTAGATCCAGGGCTGGCGATTTTAGGATTTGGGGTAATTACCTGCAAACAAAATCAAGCCAAGATCCAAGACACAACCGTCGAGATGCTAGATTTTGGCGTGATTAGCACGCCTGCGAATACGGAAATGGGACAACGATTGTGTACCTTATTTGACGATTTGCACACCCTGATCGAGGAGTTGCAACCTGATTTGGTTGCGATTGAGAAGTTATTCTTCTATCGTATGTCAAGCACTATTCTAGTTGCACAAGCGCGGGGTGTACTCATGTTAGTCTTAGCACAGCGTCATCTCCCCTATGTGGAGTTTACCCCTGCCCAAATCAAACAAGCGTTAACGGGATATGGTAATGCCGAAAAATACGAAGTGCAAGAGGCTGTGGCACGGGAGTTAAATTTAGAGGAGATTCCTAAGCCAGATGATGCGTCCGATGCTTTGGCTGTGGCTTTAACCGCGTGGTTTCAGGTTTAATTGATCACAAACAATAAAGTTCTTAAGTAGACAATAAAGTCCTTAAGTAAACAATAAAGTTCTTTACTAACTGGCACACTACCTCTCGCCTCAATTTTTAGAGGTTATTAAGGTTGAGGCATTGAGAGAACTTATTGATTGAAAATGAGTTGTGCTTCTGAATTTTTGAATCGGTGCAAATCAGGCTTCGAGGTCAAAACTAGCATTGTTTTGTTTATTAAAATCAATTGACAGATTTGTTGAGGTAGTATTTGATTTACTACTGAAGATAATATGGGTAATTTTTGTCATAATTACAATGTAAAGGTTAAAATACGGCATGTCTACCCAACTAAGCTGAAACTTTAGTATCTAACCTCTATACGGCTGATTACTATTTGCGGTAATTGGTGGATCAACTATAGTAACAGGGCAAATATACTGCTGTTGCTAGCTCTGTTAGGTGTTTGTTTGTGCTTATTCAGTAGGATTAAATGTGATGAGCAATGAAGCTAATACCTGCCGTAAGTATGTTGAACCCAAATTAAGAGATGCGGGGTGGGAGCAGGAACCACACGATTATACTGAGCAGTATTACTTCACTGATGGCAAGATTCGCCCAAAAAACAAGCGTCAGCCTCGTGGTAAACGGAAATTTGCAGATTATTTACTACTGTATAACAGCGAGTTTCACTTAGCAGTAGTAGAGGCAAAAAGGAAATATAAAACTCCTGATGAGGGATTGGAACAGGCGATCGCCTATGCTCAAATTCTCAAAGTGAAGTTTGCTTACTCTACCAATGGCGAAGGAATTGTAGAGTATGACTTCATCACAGGTAAGCAGTCTGATGTGATGAACTCGTTTCCTAGCCCTGATGAACTTTGGCAAAGGTTAAAAGGGGAAGCTAATGAGCAAATTAGCCCAGACATAGCAGAAAAACTGCTGACTCCCTTTTATCCAACACCAGGTAAATCACTGCGTTACTATCAACGAAATGCTATTAATGCAGCACTAGCGGCGATTTTCAAAGGTCAAAAGCGTCTACTGCTAACATTGGCGACGGGAACAGGTAAAACTACTGTTGCTTTCCAAATCGCTTGGAAACTGTCAAGTTTGGAGTGGAATGTTTCTGGAGAATCTCGTTCTCCTAGAATTCTGTTTTTGGCAGATCGTAACGTACTGGTAGATGATCCCATGAATAAGGATTTTTCTGCCTTTAATCAGGAGAAAATTTACAAGATTCAGGGGGAAGCAAAAAAAGGACGTGACCTTTACTTTGCAATTTATCAAGCGATTGGTGATAGAGAAGATAGCTTTGGACTTTACAGGGAATACAGTCCTGATTATTTTGACTTGATTATTGTTGATGAGTGTCACCGGGGTAGTGCTAGGGATGAAAGTAACTGGCGACAAATTCTAGAACATTTTGAACCTGCGTATCAGTTGGGATTGACAGCGACACCGCTACGAGATGATAACGTTGATACCTATCGCTACTTTGGTAATCCCCTTTATACCTATTCCCTCAAACAAGGGATTGATGATGGTTTCTTAGCTCCCTATCGAGTTTATCGGGTTCTTACCCGTTCCGATCGCGAAGGATGGCGACCTAATGCTGGACAAATTGACCGCTATGGAAGAACTATTCCTGATGAAGTTTATCTAACTCCAGACTTTGAGCGCAAATTAGTCAGAGAAGCAAGGACAAAAGCGATCGCACAACATATTACTGATTTTCTCAAAAGTAGCGATCGCTATGCCAAAACCATTGTCTTTTGTGTGGATGAGCCGCACGTTAAGGCAATGATCAAGGAATTACGTAACCTCAACAGCGATATCACCAGAACAAATCCTGACTACATCACTCGCATTACTGCTGAAGCTGGTGATGTGGGTAAGGGACATCTCTATAAATTCAAAGATGTCTTAAATGAAACTCATGTTATTGCTGTAACTGCTAGGTTACTAACAACAGGGGTGGATGTTCCCACCTGTAAAAATGTTGTGCTTGCCCGTGTTATTCGTTCAATGACAGACTTTAAGCAGATTATTGGACGGGGAACTCGTGTGCGAGAAGAACGGGGTAAGCTGTCTTTTAATATACTCGACTACACCAATAGCACAGTATTATTTGAAGATAGAGATTTTGACGGAGAACCCGCCCTCATTAATCAATCGGAGATAGACGATCGGGGGGAAATTCTCTCTGAACATGAGGAGGAACTGGAGTCAGCAGAGTTAGACGAAGCAGAAGATTTGGAAGATGATGACGACAAGTCTGGATTTTGGGGACTCCCAGATGACGATGACGCACCACCTCGGAAATATTACGCTGATGGGGGGAGCGAAGAGATTGTTGAAGAAAGAATTTATGATTTAAACCCAGACAATCAACTGCGCTTGTCTCGATTAATTGACTACACCAGAGAGCAGGTTAGAATTCTTTATCGTTCTACCATAGAAATACAGCAACGCTGGGCAGATCCAGAACAGCGTTCAGAGATTATTGAGTTGTTGGCAGACCGGGGAATTGATTTTGATGAGTTAAAACAAGTTACTAATCTTCCCGAAGCAGACCCTTTTGATTTACTATGTCATATTGCCTTTGATGCTCCGGTGATGACTTGCAAACAACGGGCTGAAAGGTTGCGTCGTAAGGCTGACTTTTTTGAGCGATATGGGGAGGATGCTAGGACAATTTTAGAGATACTTTTGGATAAGTATGCAGAGAAAGGAGTTGAGGAGTTTAATATTCCAACAACATTTAAGGCTAACCGCGAATTTGATAAATATGGAAATGTGGCTGAAATTGCTCAAAGGTTTGGTGGAGTTCAGCAACTTAGGGAAGCAGTAAAACACTTGCAAAACTTATTGTATTCAGCTTAGGAGTAATTTGTGGACGAAGAAGACTGTTTTATTGCTTATAGGCAATTAGAAGAAATTTTAGATTCATTTGATCTAGAGTGGGTTACTGAACAAGTTGATCAGACTATTCGTGAAGGCAAAAATATTGAAGAAAATCAAGGAAGAAATAGAACAGAAGAATATTCTGTTCAAGAGCAACTTTTGCTTTTGATTAATGCCATTGAGCAAGCTGTTGTAAATACTTTAGAAATAGCAACTGAAATGAGTAGATTCTTGTCTGCTCAAGAACTTAGTCAGGAAGTCAGATTTTATCCTTCAGATGAACGAGAAGGGGATTTTTTTGTATTTGCTCCTAGACTACTTGAAGAACGGATATCTTCAGCAAGAGAACTTAGAGATTATTTAAACAATTTGCGATTCGAGGTTAATCGTAGTGTCAATTAATTCTTCCTTAATACAAGGTATTAGAAACAGATTAGGAAGTGCTGTAAATATTGGAGTAACTACATCTAATGCAACATCAGATTTGTTTGAGTTTTATATATTTAGCATAATTATAAAAGCAGCAGAGAATGAAGGTGCAAATGTTTATTACGAAGATATTTTTGAGAGAAACACTAATCATTTAATTTTCCGCCAAAGTCCAGGACAAATATACTGGAATACTCAACCATTTACTCATGCAGTGCTTAATTTTGGCAATAATAAACCATTGTTAGAAGTGCATATTGGAATCAAAGTCAAAGGACAAGCTCAAGTCGCCCAAGAATGTGATGTATGTGTTCTGTATCAGGAAGAAGCTTCAAGATGCCGAAGAAAGAGAGAACAACCCCGTTCGTCTAAAGTGCTTATTGTGGCAGAATGTAAGCATTACAGTTCAGATTTACCTTTGCATTTAGCTCGTTCTTTTATTGGTTTGAACTCTACATTAACCAGACTAGAAGGTGATTGCTATTTTGTTTCAAATAATACTTCCAAGAATGTAATTAAATTATTAGCTAATAAGCCTCACAAATGGGCGCATTATATAGTTCCAGGTAAAACTAATAATCTGAATAAACTTATGTATGCTTTTCAAGTCAATTTTCAAGATTTTAAAGCAAGATACTAATTCTTAATTTATGCCCAAACGCACTACCAAACAAAACGATAAACCCGTAACTACAGCCCAAAAACTAGGAAGCGTGATTAAGTCAGCGCGTGACATCATGCGGACAGATAAAGGATTGAATGGAGAATTAGACCGTCTTCCACAATTGACTTGGATCATGTTTTTGAAACTTTTAGATGATTCCGAGAAACTGCATGAGGTGGAAGCACAATTAGAAGGAATTTCCTATAAACCAACTATTCAACCGCCTTATCGCTGGCGAGATTGGGCAGCTAATGAAAATTTTACGAGCGATCGCCTGAAAAGTTTCATCAACAATGATGAAGCAATTTTACCAGATGGCACGAAAGGAGCAGGGTTACTCGCCTATTTGCGAAATCTCAAAAGCAAAACCGGGCGAGATCGCGCTGATGTCATCGCCAAGGTGTTCAAAGATGTCACTAACCGCATGATTAGCGGGACGTTGCTGTGGGATGTGCTGAATAAGGTAAATGATATTCACTTTGATAAATCAGAAGAGGTGAACCTCCTCAGCACCCTTTATGAGTCCATGCTGAAAGAAATGCGGGACGCTGCGGGAGATTCGGGAGAATTTTACACCCCCCGTCCGGTAGTGCGGTTTATTGTACAGGTGATGGAACCGAAACTGGGAGAAACCATTTTTGACCCTGCTTGCGGAACTGGTGGTTTTTTGGTGGAGGCGTATGAATACCTGAAAAAGAATTGTAGCGCCCAAGATTGGCAGATATTGCAAAAAAGCATTATTGGCGGTGAGGCAAAATCCTTGCCTTTGATGTTAGCGCACATGAGTTTGCTGTTACATGGATTTGAATATCCCGATATTGATGATGGTAATAGTCTGCGGTTTACTATTGCCGAAATGGGTGAAAAAGACTGGGTGGACATCATTCTCACTAATCCGCCGTTTGGGGGTGAGGAGGAAGACAGAATTAAAAATAACTTTCCCCCAGATAGACAAACTAAAGAAACGGCGTTGTTATTCCTTCAGTTGATTATGCGTCGTCTCAGACAAAGACCCAAATCAGGACGCGCAGCCGTAGTTTTTCCCAATGGGGTGCTATTTGGGGATAATATGTGCGCCAAAATCAAGGAAGATTTGCTCAATAATTTTAATCTGCATACCATTGTCCGTTTACCTAATGGGGTGTTTGCGCCTTATACTGGCATTCCCACAAATTTGTTATTTTTTGACCGTTCTGGACAAACGGATGAGATTTGGTACTATGAATTACCTTTGCCAGAAGGACGAAAAACTTTTACTAAAACTAAGCCAATACAGGATGAAGATTTTGCTGAATGTGTGGCATGGTGGAAGAATCGAGAAGAGAAGGAACAGGCTTGGAAGCATAACTTTAGGGAAGCTTATAATCAGGCAATAAAAGAAGCAACACCTCATTGGGATGCTGCTAAGAAAGCAGAGGAAACAGCTAATCAGCTTGCAAAGACAGTTAAAGAATTAGCTGATAAAATTCAAGGTTTACAAAATTCAATTTTGGACTTTTCACCACCGAAAGATGTTGCACAGATTAAGAACCAGATTCAGGTACTCAAAGATGAGGTGCAACAGACTCAAACTGAGGAGCGAAATCAGCGCGAGATTGCTAAAGATGAAAATGCTAAAGGAGATGCTATTTACTGGGCAATTTATAATCTTGATCGCAAAAATCCAAATAATCAGCAGGATTTTGAGCATTTACCACCTGAGCAGTTGGTAGCTGATATTTTGGAGAAAGATAGACGGGTTGCTGAGATTATGAAAGAGATTCAGCAGCTATTTACATAGACAGAGATATGATAATTACCACAATTCCTTTGAGGAAGATTGCAAAACAAGTTTTACGAACAATAGATGTATTGCCTGGCACTTCATATCGCACTATAGGTGTTAAGTGGTGGGGAGAAGGTGCATATGAACGAGAAACTATTGATGGTTCTCAGACAGCAGCTAAAACTTTATCTATTGTTAGAGAATACGACCTAATCATCAATAAAATATGGGTTAGACATGGCTCTATTGCAATTGCAGGAAAAGATGTTGATGGATGTGCTGCGTCTGGAGAGTTTCCAACATTTGAACTTGATTTAAATGAAGTTTTACCGAGGTGGTTACATTGGTATACAAAAACGAGAGAGTTTTGGGATAAATGCGCTCAACTTTCGCAAGGTACTAGTGGTAAAAATAGGATTAAACCAGATTTATTTCTGACTGTTGAAATCCCTCTACCACCGCTGGAGGAACAACGGCGGGTTGTGGATCGGGTTGAGGAACTGGTTGGGAAGATTGAGGAAGTGCGATCGCTACGTCAACAAGCTCTGAAGGAAGTAGAAGCTTTAATGGGTGCAGAAGAAGTCAAAATTTGGACTGACGAAAGCTTAAAAAATGCCCCGACTTTACAAGATGTGACTACTTATCTGTCGCGTGGTCGTCAATCGAAGCAAGGAGAATCCAACCATTACCTAATTAAAACGCAGCATGTTCAAATGGGCAAATATGTCAAGCCTCAGATAACTTTAGCACCTGACATTGCTGCTAAAGTCTCTCCAGAGGCAATTGCTAGACATGGCGATATTCTCATAGCTTGTTCTGCTGCTGGTTGTTTAGGTCGAGTAGCTTATTATACCGCTTCGGAAATAGTGGCTTCAACTGATACTCATATAGCGATTGCTAGAGCAAACAGAGAGATCATACTAGCAGAATACTTATACGCATATTTAAAAGGTTTTCAAGGACAAGTACAGTTAAGAAGCCGAGAAAAAGGTGACTGGACAAGAGAAAAAGTTGGTTTCCGTCTAACTGAATTAAATGTAGCTGATATGAGACGTATACCAATTCCTCTTCCACCTCTCCCAGAACAACGCCGCATTGTCGCCTACCTCGATGAACTACAAACCAAACTAGACACAATGCAACAACTAAGAGAACAGGCGATGAAAGAACTTGATGCACTACTACCTTCTATCTTGGATAAAGCATTCAAAGGAGAATTATAGATAAAACTCACCAATTACCATTACAACCCCTGCTAAGATCGACACTTAACAAAGCATTAAAAAGGGAATTGTGAGCCTTACTCTTCAAATTCCGACTGTCAATGATAACCTAGATGACTTTGATAGCTTGTTTCAACTTTGGCAAAAAGTCAACGAAGACTGCTCAGAAGTAATCTTTGACTTTTCCAAATGTTGGTTTCTACGACCAAATGCAGTAGCTTTTCTGGGTGGATTAATTCGTTTAATTGAATCACAAGGTAGAAAAGTCACTTTTCAACAAGATACTCTTCATAAAAAAGTCAAGATAAATCTGCAACAAAATGGGTTTATGTATGCCTTTTGCCAGGATATGGCACCTTGGCAGGGAAACTCTATCCCGTATCGAGAAGACCCGAAGGAAAATAAAGACGAGTTGGTTCAATACCTAGCCGAGCAATGGCTGGGTAGAGGCTGGGTTCATGTCAGCCCAGATTTGCAAAAGCTAATTGTGGCAACAGTTTTAGAAATTTATGCCAATGCTTTTGAACATGGACGGACAGATATAGGGGTCTTTAGCTGCGGACAACATTATCCTGAACTGAAAGAACTTAAACTGACAGTAGTTGACTTTGGCGTAGGAATCCCTCAGAATGTGCGCGATTTCCAGAAAAATCCCAACTTATCAGCAGACCAAGCATTAAAATGGGCTTTTCAAAAGGGGACAACTACTAGGGGTGGACGAGTCACGGGTGGTATTGGTCTTGACTATTTAAAACAATTCGTTCATATAAATAAGGGAAAACTTCAAATTTTAAGCCATGATGGATGTGCGACAATAGATGAAAAACAGGAAGTTTACGAAAATAGACAAAGTTTATTTGGAGGAACACTGGTAAATATTACACTCCTGTGCGACGAATCGTATTATGCTTTGGAGCTTGAACCAGATGACGAGCCGTTGTTTTAAGGGTGATGTGCGGACTATGAAACACGAAATCCTAACCCTAATAGGCAAAAACTGTATTACACCTGGCGATGGTCAGAAAGTGTATGATTTGGTTCATCCAGAATTATTAGCTTTTAATGAAGTTGAGCTAGACTTTGCAGGAGTAGAAATTTTTGCTTCTCCCTTCTTTAACTTTGCTATTGGACAATTACTTCGCGATATTCAGCCAGAAACCCTCAATCGTCTGTTGAAATTCTCCAATCTTAATACAGTCGGTAAGCAAATACTCAAACTAGTCATCGAAAATTCAAAGCGGTATTACTCCGATCCTGATTTTCGTAGCAGAGTAGACCAAGTGATCGGCGAACAAGCAAATACACAGTAATGCCAGTCAACTACACAGTTCAGGCTGAAGTGGTTGATATCCGGTCTGACGCTCCGAAAAATGATGATATTTTCTTAGTAGATACAAACGCCTGGTATTGGTTTACCTATACTAATGCCAGCATTTCTTCTCGTCCTTATCAGATTACAGATTATCCTTCCTACATTGCCAAAGCTATTTCTGCTAACTCATTGCTGTTATACTGCGGTCTTTCATTGGCAGAATTAGCACACAACATTGAGCAAACAGAAAAACAAATATTTAATCCTAATCCTAAATTTTCATCTAAGGATTACCGCCATAACTACCCAACACAAAGAGCAAAAGTTGTTGCTGAAGTTCAAGCAGCTTGGAGCCAGGTGACATCTACTGCGGTATGTACTGACGTTTTAGTGAGCGAAGAAACAAGCAATGCGGCGCTAACCAGATTCCAAACCCAATTGCTTGATGGTTACGACTTGCTGATACTGGAGGCGATGGACAAAGCAGGAGTCACGCAGATAATTACCGATGATGGTGATTATGTGACTGTCCCAGGTATTAAAGTGTTTACTGCAAATAATAGTGCGATCGCTGCTGCAACAAGCCAAGGTAAACTTCTGGTTAGGTAGATACGCATCGACTTGTCGCTAGACATCGCCTCAACTTTCTAAATTGGCTTTTGAGGTTCTGCTATCTGAACAAAAGTCATCAAGCACAGCTAAGATTATGCACAAAGCTGATTACAGCTTGCGCCACAGTTTGGACATTCTAACGGAAAGCTTAATTTCTTGCGATCGCTTATACTCTACTCTTGATTATGCTTCTTTGTTGGTACTGACTTACTCTTAGGTGTTAAAGGTAAATCTAAACATTTCTGAAGATAAGACGTTAACAAACTCACACTTGTCCGAGATTTAGAAATACGATCTCCAAAAATTACTCGATTCTCCCATTCTGGATTCGAGCGTGACCAATTAATCTGTTGTAACTTATGCAACCAAACTTCCCAGTCTTCAGGGTAGAGTGAGATTAGTTCAGCTCCCAGATGTCCCAATGCTGCCAGCGTTACTCCATGACCATGAACAAAGTCCTGACGGATTTTGCCTGAACTAATTTTACCTTCACGAACTCGCTCCCAGTCTGGGATATTAGCACAGACAGCATTCCAGTAACGAATTGCTAGTTGAATCTGGGTCTCTAAATCAGCCTTCTCATGATTGACCAGTAGAGTCAGAGTAGCATTTCTTATACCACTGAGTGTAAACAATTTCTGGGAACGCATAGGTAAACTGCTGCGTTCAACATCAGTCAAATCTTTAAAGATGTTGACCTCTGTGATTACAGATATTGCCAAAATCATTGGACGAGAGTGATAGCCTAATTCTGGATTAATGCAATTCAAAATTATAGATTTAGCAGTTTTCAATTGCTGAAGGCGCTTTAAACCAATATCTTGATAAAAATGTAGCGGGATAAGCAAATTTCCCAAATCTGGATTTTGAGCGTGAGCAAGTTTGAGCGCTGCAATAGGATTATGAACCGGAAGAACTACAGTTTTAGTATCAATAGGTACTTTTAAGTGACCTAGATTTGCAGTATCTTTTTCTAGATTAATTGCCTCAAAAGTAACTTCACCATCAATAAAGATAATTAGTGGGTAAAAACTTGTATAAAGAGGCTTAGTTATAATATTTTTCGCCAATTCCGCATTAAAGGTTGAATTTAGAGAGCGCCGCACGCTGGCTGGAACCGCCATTTCTTCCTTGAAGGTAAATAGTTCTAGTATGACCTGAACTGGACACCAACAAAGGTAAAATTCACTTTCGTTTTGAATCCCTCTGATCACGGGGAAAACATACTTAAAGGCAGTCATAGTCAGCTTCCCCGCTTGATTATCTATTGGTTATGATACCACACTCTATATATGATTTTTGATTTGCTTTAACCTATAACAAGTATCAATTTTAACTAAATTAATACTGTCCAAGCTAACTTTCGTTGTGTTCTCACACTTCTAAAGTTTTTTTGCCAATCCTTAGTAATGCCATTTTTGTATGTTAAAAGTAACGTACAAGTATGGTATTTTTATTGTAAGTAGTCCAGCAAAAAGCAAAATAATGCTATGGCTAAACGTCGCAGAGCAACTAATCAGGCAGTAATCGATAAACGTATCAGCCAAGGTCGTGGGGAAGGTAGAGGTCACGACTACACCCCCTGGTTGCTGATTCAAGATGTAGCTTCTCAAGGTTTAGCAACACGGACAAAGGGCTGGAAAACAAAAAGAGTCCATCACTTGCTCAGCAAAATGGAGCTTAACTACTTTTATGCCCTTGAATGGTCGCCAATAGTTTACGACATTCGCGAACAATACCCATTACTGCCGTTGGAAGAAACGGTAGCAATTGCTGAACAGTGCGGTATTCCTCATCCTAAAGACCCTAAAACCCAAGAATTTATTGTGATGACAACTGACTTTGTAATCACAATTCCTCAGAACATTGGAATTTGCGAGCAAGCTCGTACAGTCAAACCTGCAAAAGAATTGGATAACAAACGAACTATCGAAAAGTTTGAGATTGAACGCAGATACTGGGAGTCAAGAAACACTAGTTGGGGTATTGTCACAGAACATGAAATTCCTTCCGTTCTAACCAACAACATTGCTCACCTTCATAATCGTTTCTATGCTGATGACTTATCACTCTCCGAGCGAGAGATTGCCCAGGTAAAAAAACTGCTAACTCAGTGGGTAATGCAGAGGGATGAAAGACTCACAGAACTGACTGCCGAGTGTGATGACAGGCTTGGCTTAGAAGCTGGTGATAGTTTATCAGTTGCTTGGCATTTGTTAGCTACACGCCAATGGTTAGTTGATATGAATCAACCCATTAATCCCAGGCAAAAGCTTTTACTACTAAATGTTCAATCTGTAGATATTGATCAGCCAATAAGAGAAATTGGATGAAAATTTTCATTAACCAACTACTGTCCTGGATAAGCGATTTAGAAGAAAATCGCCAAATCGAGCGTGTGCTCTGGATTGATACCTCAGGTACTGATGTAATAACTATTGATATCAATCACCCAAATGCTCAACCGATCTTTCATAAGTACAACCATATAGAGGCGGCATTGGTTGCCAATAGAGCAACTATTTTAGAAAACGACCCCTGCGCTAAGATTATTCCTACGAATCAGCTTTCAGATGTTCAACGCAAATATCGAGATGAAGCATGGAAAGCGATCTCCTTAATTATTGCTCAAGGAGAAAAAGTTTTTTATCCCCATGAACGAAGTCGAATAATCAAGGAAGCAGTTCATAGCACAGGACGTTCAGAGCCAACAATTCGTAAGGATCTACGACGTTACTGGCAAGGTGGACAGACAAAAAATTCACTCCTACCTAATTTTGACTTGTGTGGTGGAAAAGGCAAAGAGCGGCAAATTAATAGTGCCAAAAGAGGTCGTCCTAGTTTACTCTCCATTGCCAAAGATCAAATACTTGGAGTCAATGTTGATGCTGATATTCAGGATAAATTTCGTAAAGGTATCCGGTTATTTTATGAGAATTCTCAAGAAAGATATTTGACAAAAGCTTATCAGGACACACTTGAAAAGTTTTTTGCCATAGCCTATAGAGAATCCTCTAATAGTGTGAAAGTTCCAATTCTGCCACCAGCGGAAGAACTGCCCAGTTTTAGGCAGTTTCAGTATTGGTATGAAAAAAATTGCGATATTACTAAAAAATTAATTTCGCGTCATGGGGAACGAAGATTTAACCTTCGCCATAGGGCAACTTTGGGAGACTCAACTCAAATGGCATTTGGACCTGGTTCAGTGTTCCAAATCGATGCAACGATTGCAGATGTTTATTTAGTAAGTTCTCTCAACCGAAGTCAGACCATCGGTAGACCTACACTTTACTTAGTTGTTGATGTTTTTAGCCGACTAATAGTTGGATTTGTCGTTACTCTTGAACCTTCTAGTTGGTTAGGTGCAATGTTAGCCTTAGAAAACGTTACTGAAGATAAAGTTGAGTTCTGTCGAGGATACGGAATTAACATTACTGAAGCTGAATGGGCTAGTCATCACCTTCCTAAAGAACTGATTGCAGATCGAGGGGAATTTGAAGGATATAACGCTGATAATTTAGTAAACTCTATCCTCAATATTGATATCCATAATACATCGCCTTACCGGGCAGATATGAAAGGTATTATTGAGCAGAGCTTTAATCAATTAAATAATGAGAGAATTCATTGGCTTCCTGGTTCAGTCAAGAAACTTCCAGAGCGAGGTGATAGAGATTATCGACTGGATGGGGTTTTAACCTTACATGAATTCAGACAATTGATGATTTTGTCCATTCTCGATCACAACAATGAGAAATGCATGTATGACTATCCTATGAGCCAATACATGATACAAGATGAGGTTGAGCCTTATCCAGCCAATCTCTGGCAATGGGGAGTTGAAAATAGAGTAGGTTCTCTACACTGGAAATCTCGTGACCTTATCCTCCTAAACCTTCTCCCATCGGCAAAAGCTTCTATTACCCGTGAGGGAATTGTTTTTAACAAACTGCATTATACATGTGAATTAGCTATGCATGAACAATGGTTTGTTCGTGCAAGGAATAAAGGTAGTTGGAGAATCGATGTTGCTTACGATCCGCGACTTGTTAACCAGATTTATATACGTTTAGACAGCGGTAATCGCATGGAAATATGCTATTTACTCGAAGTAGATCAAAGGTTTCAAGGTTGTGATTTTCGAGAAGTAGAAACCTATTACAAACAACAAAGGATAAATCAGCAAGCTGCCACTACACGAAAACAACAGTCCACAGCGGCATTAAATGCTCACACTAAACATATAATTTCTAAAGCTACAGAGGAAACTCAAAAAGCTACTGATGGGCAAAGTAAACGTTCTCGTATTAAAAATATACATAAAAACAGAGAAGAAGAACGTAACCATGAGCGGAAAATTCAAACTCAAACTTTAGGTGAAAATTCATTTTCTGGACAGCCAGCAAAGGTAATTCAAATGCCAAATATCACTCAAAAAGAAGATAGTAATGAGGGGTATGTAGCTGCACCTCAAGAAACTGAAATGTTAAATGAAATATTTGGAGAAATGTGGAATCATGGTAAATAACAGACCCTACAATACTGGAATTTTAGTCTGTAGAGGGCAAGAGATTGTTGCCACTTATAGAGATCCATCAATTGCGAATTATCGTAACAACCCACTTATCGAAGCTTTGCCACCCATATTACGTAAACCTGAAGTAATAAAACGTTTAGCATACTTTCCAGACTATCAAGATGAGGATAGGCATCAGCCTGACCACTTACGTTTACATATGATTCAAAATACTCTGCAATTTTTTACTCCTCTAGGAATTCATCTTGCTCTAGAACAGACAGTTTCGCGACTTATTAGGCTTGGTTACCAAGCTCGAAATCCAATACAGATAGGATTTTGGAAAAACATTAACCAATCAGTGGAATTAATGGATTCCAATGGATTTGTTCCAAGAAGTCAACGTTCTACGGCAAGAAGCTTAACTATACTTGGTGTGAGTGGTATAGGTAAAAGTACAGCTATAGAAGAAATTCTTTATACCTATCCACAAGTAATAAATCATAACCAATATCTTGATAGAAATTTTAGTTTCAGACAACTTGTATGGCTAAAACTTGAGTGCCCACAAGATGGCTCAATCAAAGGTCTTTGTCTTAACTTTTTTCAAGCTATGGATGATATTTTGGGTACTTCATACTACAAAAATTACACTACTAGACTCTCAACAGTGGATAACTTAATGCCCAATGTAGCTCGTGTAGCTTCAATACATGCTATTGGCATTCTTGTAATTGACGAAATTCAAAATTTGAGTGCAAGTAAGAGTGGCGGAGCTAGCAGAATGCTTAATTTTTTTGTGCAATTGGTAAATACTATCGGTTTGCCAGTTGTTTTAGTTGGTACTTACAAAGCATGGAATGTTTTAAGTGGTGAATTTCGTCAAATACGTCGAGGTACAGGTCAAGGAGATTTTATTTGGGACCCAATGCAGGAAGATGAAACTTGGCAGACTTTTGTAAAAACCCTATGGCGTTACCAATACGTTAAAACATCTTGCCCTCTGACACCAGAATTAAGTCATGCCTTGTATTACGAATGTCAAGGTATTACAGATTTTGCTGTAAAGCTTTATATGCTAGCACAAATACGAGCTATCACGACAGGGAAAGAAAAAATTACAGAATCAATTATCAAGTCAGTAGCTAAAGATTGTCTCCGCACAGCTAGGCAAGTTCTTAACGCTTTGAAAGAAACTAATGAAGACAGAAAGCGGCAGATGTTAATCAACTGTGAGGATGTCTACCCAATTGATATTGAACCATTTTTAGAAGAGGCAAAAACCAAACTTGATTTCCAGGATGAAAAATTACTAGAGATGATACTTGTTAACCAAGTAAATTCTGTAGAAATTGAACCGAACCTAACAACAGTCACAGAACCTAAAGAGGCTACTAGGCATGTTGAATCTAAACCAACTATAAAACCTAGTAAGCATCGTCAAAATACAAGAGCGAAGAATACATTATCAGAAATTATAGTTCAAGCAGAGAAGCAGGGCATTACTGCCTATGTAGCGCTCAAGCAAAACGACTATATTCGATCTGCCTCTGAATATCTTATGGAGGAAATAGCAGGATGATTGGTTTTTTTCCTGAACCTTATCCAGATGAATTGCTGTACAGTATTTGTGCGCGATATTCTGATCGAATGCAATATCCAGTTAAACATTCTGTTGTCAAAGAACTCTTTGGTGATAAACGTATCGTTGTAAATTTAGAGCTACCACGCTACTTAGATGATTTGGTTGCAGCTTTACCCCCAGGAAATTGCTATACGGTTGAGAACATAATTGATTACCATACACTGTTACCCTTTTATAGCTCGTTCTCTCCACCAGAGATCACTTTGTCAGTTAGACAAGAAATGAGAAGCAGTCGCTTTCAAGCTTATTATAAACATTTAGGTATTGGCATAGGTTCTTTGGCATTACCCCCTTATCTACGTTTTTGTCCTCTATGTGTTCAAGTGGATAGAGAGCAACTTGGTGAATGCTACTGGCATCGGCTCCATCAACTTCCTGGTGTGGAACTTTGTCCACTACATAAAATTCCTTTGGAAAATAGTCAAGTATCTAGGCAAAATAGGAGAAGCAGGTATCAATTTATTTCTGCTGAGCAAGCTACACATACTAATCAACAACGTTTATTGAACTTATCTGTTCGTGACTATGAACATCTTCTCGATATTGCTCATGACGCTGATTGGCTTTTGAAGCAGCGCAACTTAACTTCAAGTACCACATCTATACACAACCGTTATGTCAAACTACTGTATGAAAATGGTATGGGTACATTCAACGGTAAATTATATATAAACAAAATAATAGAAGCATTCACAAGTTATTACTCTCCACAACTTCTACATCTGCTTCAATGCGAGTTTGATAAACGAAACCAACATAATTGGCTTCTAAATATATTTCGTTTAAGTAACACAACTAAACATCCTATACGCCATCTAATAGTTATTAAATTTTTAGGATATACTCTTAAAGATTTTTTTCAACTTCCTGATGAGTTTAAACCCTTTGGGAATGGTCCTTGGCTATGTCTAAACACAGTTTGTGAGCAATTTCACAAACTAGTAATTGATAAATGTGATATTAAAGTTAATAGCCTAAAGACTAAGCCAGTAGGAACATTTCATTGTTTATATTGTAATTTTATATATTCGCGAACAGGTCCAGACAATAAGGCTGAAGATAAATTTAATAGAACTACCCATATGACAATTTATGGCGCACTATGGGAGTCTACTTTAATTAGGTTATGGAAAGATGAGTCAGTTACTCTCAATGAAATAGCAAAACAGCTAGGAGTTTCCCAGAGAACTGTTAAGCGTCAGGCAGTTTTGTGTCAGATCCCATTTCCAAGACTTAGCGTTGGTAGAACAATTCAGAATAGCCCTACATATCAGCCTCGTGCTACAAATCTTGAAACAAGAAAAATACAAAAATTGCAATTTCATCAAAACAGTATTCTGGAAGTCATAGAAAAAAATCATTTGGCAGGACGAAAGGAACTTCAGACAAAATGTCCAACGTCTTATGCATATCTTAAAAAGTACAATCATGATTGGCTAGAAGCTCATCTACCTCCTCCTAACCATAGTGGAAAATTCCCGCCAAAATATATCGTGGACTGGGAAGAACGCGATATCCAACTGGCAGAAGATGTTAAAGCTTCAGTTGTACATATCAGAAGTATTCCTGAACGTCCTATACGTATCACCAAGGCAGAGATTAGTAGATATATTGAGCAATATTTGTACCACTCATTGTGCTTACATTTGGATAAACTTCCCTTGACAAAGAAAGTTTTAGCTGAAGAACTTGAGACATACGAAGAATTTGCTATTCGTCGGATTGAATGGGCAGTGAGATATTTTCGACAAGCGAATATATGTCCAACACGAAGGCAACTAGAGCGTTTTGCAGGTATACAACCAAAATCTCCTCCTATATTGCAGATTAAACAGGCAATAGACACTGCTCTACAATCACTTACTCCTACTAGAAATTTCTGAAATATTTATATTTTGTTTGTAGAATCTAGAAAACTTCATGCTTGGTTGCTTCCCTAACGCCTATCCAGATGAATTGTTCTACAGTATCTGTGCTCGCTTCCAAGAGCGAATGAACTATCCTAGCCAGATTTCAGTAGTACAAGATTTATTCCAAACAAAAAATGCGATCGCAATCTTTGACCTACCAAGCAGGCTTCATAGACTTGTTACAGCCTTACCTCCTGGAAGCTGTTATACAGTTGACGATTTCATCCAAAAACACACTCTATTACCTTTTTATAGTCCATTCTTGCCCCCAGAGAGACTTCAACTTGTTCGGGAAGATATGTGTGGTGATGATGGCTCAAAAATTCATACACGCTTGGGAATTGTGGCTGGATTTATTGAAATGCCTTCTTACCTGCGCTTTTGTCCAGTGTGTGTGGAAGATGATCGCAAGCAGTTTGGTGAGTGCTACTGGCATCGTCTCCATCAATTACCTGGTGTTGAAGTCTGTTCCACTCATGGAGTTTTTTTAGAGAAAAGTGGTGTATTAACCCACAATCGTAGACGAATATATGAATTTATTTCCGCAGCACAGGCAAATCAAGTAATATCTCCTCGTCCAATAGACTCCTTAAATTCTGCTCACAAAATTCTGTTGAAGATTGCTAGAGACATAGACTGGCTTGTGAATAATTGCCGCTTTGTCCCTGGCTTAGAAGCTTTGTATCAAAAATACCTATCTTTGGTAAAAACCAATCCAGAGTTAGTGACTTACACAGGTAGGATTCGTGTTCAGGAATTATTGAGGCTCTTCAAAAATTACTACCCCTCCCAAGTGTTAGATCGGTTGCAATGCCCACTTGATGAGCAGATTCGCGATAACTGGCTTGCTCAATTAGTGCGTTTGCCTAAAAGGGTTCACCATCCACTACGTCATCTGCTATTTATCCACTTCTTGGGATATACAGCACAAGAATTTTTTGAGCTAAAAGAAGCACCAAAACCATTCGGTAATGGTCCTTGGCGCTGCCTTAACCCTGTTTGCAAATATTTCAAAAAACCGCACATAAAGAATTGTCAGATTACATATAATCAGGAAAATCACAAACCAACTGGTACATTTGTTTGTAGCTGTGGTTTTGTTTACTCTAGGATAAGTCCCGATCAATCACCAGAGGATCACTTTCGATTCTCGAAAATCAAGGTTTATGGTTCTGTTTGGGAAAAGTCTTTAAAAACTTTCTGGGAAGACTCATCACTTACCCTTAAGGAGATTAGTCACCTTTTGGGAGTTAAGGTCAAGACAGTGCTTCGTCAAGCAGATAGGCTGAAGCTTACTTTTCCCCGACCTAATACTAAGGCGAGAGCAACTGAGTTATGTCCCTCACTTAAGCCTCGTGCATTCTCATTTATTCAGGCTCCAGATGTCCTTGAAAGTTGCCGTCAGCAATGGTTAGAGCTAATTGAAGCTAATCCTGAGGCGGGAAGAACACAATTACGAAGTAAAGCACCAGCAATTTATGGTCAGTTATACAAATACGATAAAGATTGGCTTGTGGAGCATCTGCCACCCCCAATAACGAACAATGGCACTATATATGTAGATTGGAATAACCGAGATGCTGAAACGGTAGAAGCAGTGAAGATTGCAGCTCAGCGCTTGAAGCAAGATGTCAATCGACCAATTTGGATCAGCAAGACAGCGATCGCTAATTCTCTTGCTCATCCTGCAAGTGCTTGGGTTAAAAAACATCTCAAAAGGCTACCAAAAACAGCAGAAGTTCTAGCTGAACTGAGCGAGACTAGAGAAGAATTTGCAGTCAGAAGAGTTCAATGGGCTGCTGATTGTTTCCATCAAGAAAATATTGTTCCCCAGAGGTGGCAATTGGTACGTCGAGCAGGTCTACGCCCAGAGACAAGAGAGTTGTGTTTAGTTAAGCAGGCGATCGCAACTGCTTTAGACGTTTTGGTTAGAGACCATGAGTTGAGAGAATAAGTAATTCAGATATTCAACATGTTGAGCGGCGAAAGTCGAATTATCTGACTGAACTACAGCACGATAATGTTGATTATTTAAAACTTCCCAATCAACTACAGTGGTATGTTTTCTATTCGTAACTTTTAAATCCCTATCCCAATGAATTACGAATCTAAAAACGTAAATCCCACCATCATGATGAGCAAAGAAAACTGGTTCAGTTGCTTGATAAGTTCCTAGCCCATGTATTATATGAACAATAGCTCTACCAATTTCGTCTCGCCTAATATCAAGGCGCTGGTTTATAGCAGCAGCAACTTCTAAACTAGGTTGATTAGCTATTGTTTTCCATTCATTAGATAGAAATAAGTGAATTTCAGATGTAGAAGCAACTTTAGCTTCTGCCGGAGTTGAGGTTATACACATAGCTGTTAAATACATAAGAACTATAGCTAAAAGTGCAACCAAGCTCGTACTTAACTTCTGCCAAAGTTTCATTCTGAATCCTGAAAAATTAAAATAATTATAGCTAACCTAAAGTTAATTATTCTCTCAGTTTATAAATACGTCTTCAGTAAGATTACCGAACCGGATAAATTTTAATTTTTCAAACAAAGAAGGCTAAATTTTATTAATACTAAAACTAATATTGATAGACATTAATATGCAACAAAAATGCTGCATTAAAGCAGCATCGAATCTGGAATATTTAGGAGAACCATCTGTAACAAATACTTATAATCAATCCACAATAGAATCTACTTTGTCATCGCTGTCATCTGGCTCATATTCCAAAAGCTCACCTGGTTGACAATTCAATGCCTTGCAAATACCGTTTAACCTTTCTGGTGTTAACCGTGGCATTTCATCAACCTTACGAAGTCTGTAAAGCGAGTTTTCCGTTATCCCTAGCACCTCTGCCAAGTCCTTGTTCCTAACTCGTTTCCGTGCCATCACTTCATTTAATTTCCAGCGAATCACTTTATCCATAGGCATATCACTACATCCCCAGTTTAGTTGCTGCTAGGCGTAGATTTATCTACTTATCAGTCTTCTATTTACAAGTAGATTAATAACATTTTAAGTGTTATTAATCTACGCTTGACTTATGTATACGTGTCACGTAGATTAATTAATAGACAAAAACAAAGGCGATCACCCTCCGGCAAGAGAATGCGATCGCCTTTTGTAGAACCCCATTGATGAGGTCATTAACATGATTACACAAGAAGTAGTTAACAACCAAACTTTGGCGAAATCAGAGTTTGGGGACATTGATCAGTTAGGTGATGCATTAGCACCAGAAATCGAAATTGATTCAGTACCAGATGAATTTGGAGAACTGTATCGAGTTTGGAATAGCTATCATCTGCTGGGAACTTTTTATCAAAACCTTAATGGCAAATGGGTAGCACAACCTTGTAATAGGGATGAAAGACCTTGTTGTGATACCCCTGAATTAGCACAGCTTTTCATCCTTGCCGTCAACGGGTTGCTAGTAGCGGATGTAGCGTAATCCTTAACATAATTTTTTTCCATCACCTAGAGACGTGGTTGAATTCACGTCTCTTTTTTGTCAGGCACAAAGCAACTTATAACCTTTATTTATTAGTACAATTGTACCTGTGACAGTTAAGAACTTTATTGTTTGTGGCTCAACTTGTATGGCGGTTAGTATATTCTCTACTAAAGAACTTTAGCAAAAATTTAGCAACGCCATAATCAGGGTTTCAGGCGTTGCCACTTAAGGACTTTATTGTTTGTGATCAATTGTACAACGAGTCAACCTTCATCCAAGGTGCGATCGCTCGCCTAGATGCAGCATATGATAAAAATGCTTCTAGGTAGGGCAGCATCAAAAAATGAACTATAAACCAGAACCAATAGATACATCTAAGGTAACCATCAATACTGAACACCTGAAATTGACTGAATTACTGGCGAAAAATACACATGAAATCTGGGCACAGCAACGCATAGAAGAAGGGTGGAAGTTTGGCACACAGCGAGACGATGTCCGCAAAGAACATCCTGGGCTAGTTCCTTATGAAGAATTATCAGAATCAGAAAAACAGTACGATCGCAATACAGCCCTAGGAGTGATCAAGATGCTTTTAGCATTGGGCTACCGCATTGAAGGAGAAAGAACTCCCTTAGCAGATGAACGCGAAGACCAACAATTGGCTTTAATGCTAAAAAATCTTAAAGAATCGTCTCAATTAAATTTGAATTCTTTATTGGCGATTAAAAGAGAAACAATTAAGATTAGACCTCATTCCCCAGATATTTATATTGCTTTGGGAGAAAAAATTCTCCAACTAGGCGAACCTTTAATGGCTTATGATGTCATTACTGAAGGACTAAAACACTGGGAAAATAATATTAGATTAAAGCAACTTTTAGCTTTGGCTCTAGCCCGCAGTGGTTCAACTTTAAGGGCTAATTGCCTGTTATTAGAAATGGTAAAAGCGGGAGCCTCAGATCGCGAAACTATCTCGCTTCTAGCTCGGACTCATAAAGACCTTTACTTGCAAGCAACTACCCCTCAAGAAAAACAAAACCAACTTGAATTAGCAGCCCAAAGATATCAACAAGCCTATGAATTAACTGGTAATTACTATCCGGGAATTAATGCGGCTACTATGTTTCTGTTAAAGGGAGAAGAAGCAAAAGCAAGAGAAATCGTTACTCAAGTGCGAGAGCAATGTTTACAACAACCAGAAAAAGATTATTGGCTATTAGCAACTTTGGGTGAAGCCGCCTTAATTTTGCGAGATTGGTCAGCAGCTGAAAAATGGTATGCACAAGCAGTAGAAATCGGAAAAGGAAGGCTAGGAGATATTAGTTCCACCCGCCGCAATGCTAAACTCCTACTGGAGTATTTGGAAGGAAATAGCCAGCGCCTGGGAGAATGGTTTCAAATTCCCCGCACGGTGGTGTTTACCGGACACATGATCGACCAGCCGGGGAGAAAAATCCCCAGGTTTCCTCCGGAATTGGAAACAGAAGTTTATCAAGCTATGCGCGATCGCCTTTCATCTCTGGATGCGAAAATCGGATATGCTTCCGCCGCTTGTGGTGCCGATATTTTGTTTTTAGAAGCCATTTTAGAACTCAATGGCGAGATTCATATTGTATTGCCTTACACTCAAGAAGAATTTATTAAAGATTCAGTCGATGTTATTCCCAATACTAACTGGCGGCAAAGATGCGAAAATTTATTAGCAAAAGCTAATGAAGTGATTATCTGCTCCAATCATAATTTAGAACACAGTCAGGTTTTGTATGAATATGCCAATCATGTTGTACATGGTTTAGGCAAAATGCGCTCCGAATTGCTCGATACAGAACTGATTCACCTGGCGGTTTGGGATGGTCAACCAGGTGATGGATCAGGCGGTACAGCTTGGACAATTGAAACTTGGCAAGCATGGGGTTATGAAGTAGAAATCATCTACCTGGAATCGATGAAAAAAGCATTATTAGCCAATAACCATTTATCTCCCGATTGCCCACTCCAATTAAACATTGATCAACTATCAATCAATGATGGCGAATCTCAAGAAGTGATGGCACTTTTGTTTGCTGATGTTGTGAAATACTCGACCCTAACTGAAGAGCAAATCCCGCGATATGTGGAATATTTTCTTGGTGCTGTTGCCTCACTCGAAGCTAAATCAAATTATGGACAATTAGTAAAAAATACTTGGGGAGATGCTCTATATTATGTCTTTCCTAGAGTCAATGATGCTGGCAATTTTGCCCTTGATTTATGCGATCTGATTCAACAGACTAACTGGTTAGAAAAAGGTCTGCCGGAAAATCTGAATTTGCGGATCTCGTTACATGCAGGCCCAGTTTATCAATATGTTAACCCTGTGACTAAAGATACAAGCTACATTGGCACTCATGTCAGCTATGCTGCCAGAATTGAACCGATAACTCCACCTGGTAAAGTATATGGTAGTCAAGCTTTTGCTGCACTAGCTTGTAGTTTGGGAGTTGAGGATTTTACTTGTGATTATGTAGGACAAATCCCCTTTGCTAAAGGTTATGGCACATTTCCTACTTATCATGTACGCCGCCAAATTAGCGGATAATCACCTCACCCTAAACCTCTCCTAAGAGGAGAGGGGAAAAGAGCAGCTTTTATTAGGGACATCCAATTTTTTAAATACCCAATCAATTTGTAGTGCGAGCGTCTCGCTCGCTGTTGTTCATTCATCGTGCAAGATGCTCGCACTACGGAATATGGGTAATTTATTTTTTGTAAGTCCCTTATTAAAGGGGTGTGAAAATCCTAATTTTTCGTTACTCGGATCTCTGTTTGTAGGAGAGGTTCATCGAACTGATGCTAATTCGGTGTCAGTTCCATTGTCACCTTCTAGGGGCTGACTCAACTGCTCTAAAATCCCCAAAACTTGCTGTTCAAAAGCAACTTGGGCGCGATTAGTTTTACCACCAACAAAAAGGCGATCGCCTTTTTTCAAAGCCCAAATTTGTGAGTGGGAAAAGTAACTCATCACCACACCCAACATCAATAAACCAAATCCTGTGTAAACAATAGGTATACCTGGGTCAGCTTTAATTTGTAAGCCTGTGCTGCCAATTACTTCTAAAATTTTCAGTGTTACACCATTCACTTGGGTAGACATTCCCGCACGTACAGTATTAATTAACTTACCACTGGCATCGTAAATTAATACCATACCTTGTAAGTCTTTGGCGAGTAAGGAAACACCTTCACTTAAATCTGGTTTTGTGGGAATCCATGTACCCCAAATCCGCCCTGCACCTTTGGTATCTAATTGTGCCATTGGTAATTGGAACACCGGGCTATTATTAAATTGAACTTTAACGCCTGAAAGTCCCCAATCGGTTTGATAGAAAGTTACGCCATGATAACGCAGAGGTTGATTAACAAAAATCTTTTTGTGGTCAACTTCCTGTCCTTGCTTATCTAAGACAGACATATCTGAATAAAATTGGTCAATTCCCCCAGCAGGTGTATAGTCAATCCAAAATCGATTAACTCGTACAGACCAATCTTTAGGAACTTGAGATAATGCCAAAGGCCCTGCATCGATAATATTTTTAACCTGAAATGTATCACCACTGGGAACCATTTCTTGGGCGACAAAACCAGTCATTGCCCCCCAAATTCCTCCTAAAAGAATGGTGACAATGCCGATATGCACTATAATCGGGCCGATGCGTCCAACTATTCCCTTACGGGCGTAAAGAATATCGTCTTTTTCTTGAAAAATTTTATAACGCTGGTTCTTTAATATTTGAGTGAGAGTATTTAAAGAACCTGTATCTAATTCTGCACTCAAAGCTAATTTTTGAAATTGTCGCGGTTCATCGTAATATTTCCACCGCTGGGCTGCTTTTAAAGCTGGAAGTTGGCGAGTAAAAGTACAAGCAGTTAAGCTAGTACCAAACAAGACAAGCAAACTCAGAAACCACCAGGTACGATATACATGGTCTAATCCCACTACTTGAATGACCTTCCAAGAGAGGAAACCAAATAAAGCGGGATGTTCGGGGTAGTTAGCTTGGTAAAATGCAGGTGACTGACCTTGTTCGATGACAGTCCCGCTGATGCTAAATAAGGCGATGGTGAGTAAAAGTGCGATCGCTAATCGTAAATCTGTGAGTAAAGGTAACAACTCTCGCCGCAAGAATCGGCCAGGTAATGACCACCAAGTTGATTCTGGGGTCGTGGAATTGTCTGTTGTCATGGCTTAAAAACTTCCCAAGGGAATCCGCGAAATTAAAGAAAACACACCAAATCCTACCAATAGCACACCGCTAACGGGGTTAATCCAACCAGACCAGCGGCGCAATTCCAGCAGCCTTGTAATTGCAGCGGTAAAAGTACCTGCCAAAATTAAGGGTGCAACATAGCCGGCTGTATAAGTAATTAGTAAAACAGCGCCTAAAATTAAGTCTTGGGTAGTTGCCACCCAACTCAATAAGCTAGCTAAAACTGGTGTACTGCAAGGTGAAGCCACTAAACCAAAAGTCAAACCAATAGAATAAGAACGGACTCCCGGCGGTAAATCAGCCGAAATCCAATTAGTTTCACCCAAAGAAGGAAATTGCAGGGGTAATGCTTCCAGTAAGTTCAGCCCCATGAGAATGGCGATAATGCTGACAATTATCGGTAAGCCAATTCCCACTTGACCGTAGACTTTTCCCACAAAAGCTGCTATAATACCCATTCCTGCGAGTGTGGTTGCTAATCCTAATGCAAACCAAGTTGATTGGGCTGCTGCTTGCAGACGGCTTTTCGCTTCATAACCGCCGATATAACCAATGGTAATCGGCAGCATGGAAAGCATACAGGGCGTGAGGCTGGTAAGTAAACCAGCCACGAAAATAATGCCAATACTCACCAAGCTGAGGTGTCCGAGTTGATTAGCAACAAGGGCGTTGGCAAATTGTTCTAGTTTGTAAAGTTGGATTTGCAAGGTCTCAAGCATGGGGCATGACGGGCAGGGAATGCTTACTATGCTTGAATTTTAGCTTAATTTTGGGCAGAGGGTGACGGTTGACGGTTGACGGTTGACTGTTGACAAATGACATCTGACCATTGACCATTTCAATCATCGCTTAGGGTTTCAATTAATAAATCTACTTGCTGCTGTCGCTGCTGTAAAAAAGTCTCGCATTGACGTAAATATTCCACAGCGGCTGTAAATTGGTCAAATACTTGTTCTAATTCCAACTCGCCTGTTTCAATGCGAGTGATAATTTTTTCGATTTCGGCAACTTTAGCCTCATAATTCCCTGCTGTCATTGCATCAGAATTATCAGCTTTATTACGTTTAATCATTCTTGCACTTCCATAACTTTCACTTTAGCTTCTCCCTGCCCTAATTGAATCAATAATTCATCGCCTATAGCTAACTCTGCAACGGAACGGGCGATCGCACCATTTTCTTGTCTAACTACAGCATAACCACGCTGTAATACGGCTTTGGGGTCAAGTGTGGCTAATTTTTGCTTTAACATTTCTAGATGTTGGCTGGCTTGTTGCGATCGCCTGGTGGTAGCTTGAATTAATTGCTGACGTTTCCACGCTAGCTTTTCTACTTCTTGCTTTACTTGTCGATCTAAGCGTAAATGCCGTAACCGATTCTGCAACACTTGTAATTTGTTTTTCGCAGTTTCGCTAGAGTATTGCATTACCTCCTGTAACGCCTCCACGCGCTGCCGATGTTGAGTATACAATTCTGAGAGCGCTGGTACAACCATTTCTGCGGCGGCGGTAGGGGTATGCACACATACATCTGCAACTAAATCGGCTAAAGATTCATCTCTTTGATGACCAATCCCAGTAATCACAGGTATGGAACAATTAGCAAGCGATCGCACTACTCGTTCATCATTAAAGCAAGCTAATTCTTCAACCGCACCGCCGCCCCTAGCTAAAATTATCACCTCGGCACGACCATCTTTTTCTACTCGCTCAATTGCTTTGACTATAGATTCTGGTGCTTGCTCACCTTGTACTGTCGCTGGCGAGAATAATATATGTAACCCTGGATACCTTTGTTTGAGGGTTCTTTGGATATCACCCCAAGCCGCCGCCGTGGGTGAAGTGATAACAGCGATGGTTTGGGGATGGGAAGGAAGCGATCGCTTTCTTTCGGGATCAAATAAGCCTTCAGACAGCAAGCGGTTTTTTAACTGTTGATAGCGTAAGGCTTGCAAACCTGCCCCAGCAGGTAAAGCTTGCCAAACCGATAGCTGATATTCTCCCCGTTGCGGATAAACTCTGAGACTGCCTAAGATAATTAATTGCTCACCGGGAATTGGTGTCTGTGCGAGTTTCGCCAATTGGCTATTCCAAGCTACACATTTAATTCCGGCTGTACCATCGGGATCTTGCAAAGTGAAAAATAATCCACTGCGATGGTGATTAGCGCTGGAAACTTCTCCAGTCACCCAAACTTGTCGCAGGTGTTCATCTTGTTCTAATAGCAAGCGGATGTAATCAGTTAACCCAGCTACTGACAGTGCAGTTTGAGGAATTAGAGAATCGACAAAATCGGAAGTCATCAAGCTTAAAAAGGATACACCAGCAAGCGATTATCCAAATCGTAGCAAATTACTGTATTGAAGGTAGGGGATGTGGTTCGACTTCGCGGTAGTTGAGCGTAGCCGAAACTCACCAACCGGGGGACAAGGGAAGGGGGACAAGGGAGACAAATGACAAATGACCAAGAATCGCTCATCAAGGCGTTATCATAAAGGCTATCTGAAATCATTAAATCGGACTTGCGAGGTGTCTAGCGATGACCATCTCCCTAGAACAATCAAGCCAATCCCCCCTACTGTTCCAGCAGCATGATGCGACCTGGCAAGATTATGTGGCAGTTCGAGATAACCCAGATATTGATTGGCGTAAAATCGCATTTTATCAAGGATGGTTATTGGTTGATATGGGAACAGAAGGGCTGGGACACTCTTCCTTTAGCGATTTGATGACGGCAGTTTTCTTTGTTTGGGCATTCTTGCACCCAGAGGTAGTGCTGCAATCTTACGGACGCTGTTTAATTGAAAAGCCAGACACCCACGCCTGTGCGCCAGACTTGGTGCTGTACAAAGGTGAAAATATTCCTAAATGGAAAACCGGACAGCCGCGTCGGATTATTCTCGATCGCGATCGCCTACCTGATTTAGTTGGAGAAATTGCCGATACAACCTTGGGAATCGATCTTGATGAACAGAAGCAACTTTACGCCAGTTTAGGAATTGCTGAATACTGGGTAATTGATGTCAAAGGAATGCGGCTGTTTGCATTTGGTTTAACAGCAACGGGTATATATCAACCAATCCAAGTTTCCCAGGTGTTGACGGGTTTAGCGATCGCCCTTGTAGAACAAACCCTGGAACGATTAGCCGAAGGAACCAATACCGCAGCAGCAAATTGGTTAATGCAGCAATTGCAAACAGACTTATAGCCCCTCAAACTCCCCAAATAGTTAAGATTAAAAGCATCCGCCTACTGAATACCCGTTATGCCTCTGTCGCGCATAGTCACGCTGATTGTTGGTTTGATAGTTATTTTGGGGCTAAGCCTGTGGCTGATTGACTCCCTGTCGCGTCTCTACTGGCAGTTGTCCTATTCGCCGCTGCTGGGCAATTTATTGTTGCTGCTGTTGGTTGTGCTTATTGCTGGCTTGGTTGCAGCCTTTGTTTATTATGTGATGGTATTACAAGCGGGTGAGCAGCGATCGCGCCGTAAGCGTCCCCGTGTGACACCTGCACAAATTCCCGCAGCTAAATCTGATGCGGCTTCGACAACGTTACAAGCTGTGCGCCAACAGGTGGCACAAATTCAAGATGAAGTTGCTAAACAAGCTTTACTCAGTCGATCGCGGGAAATTGAAGTCAATTTAGCACGAGGGGAAATTCAAGTTGTGGTATTTGGTACGGGAAGTGCTGGTAAAACTTCCCTAGTAAATGCCGTCATGGGACGCATGGTGGGACAAGTTGATGCACCGATGGGTACAACCCAGGTAGGCGAAACTTATTGTTTGCGGTTGAAGGGATTAGAACGGAAAATTTTAATTACTGATACCCCAGGAATTTTAGAAGCCGGGGTGGCGGGAACGGAACGGGAACAGCTAGCAAGGGCTTTAGCAACGGAAGCTGATTTACTATTATTTGTGGTCGATAATGATTTACGCCGCTCCGAATATGAACCACTGCGGGGTTTAGCAGAAATTGGCAAGCGATCGCTGTTAATTCTTAATAAAACTGATTTATACACAGACGAAAATAAAGAAGCTATCTTGGCTAGGTTGCGTCAACGGGTGCGAGGATTTATTGCGACTAACGATGTAGTTGCGATCGCGGCTAATCCCCAAACTGCCCAATTAGAAACTGGCGAAATCTTTGAACCAGAACCAGATATTGTCCCTTTGTTGCGGCGGATGGCGGCGATTTTACGGGCTGAGGGTGAAGATTTGGTGGCAGATAATATTCTCTTGCAATCTCTGCGTTTGGGAGAAGAAGCCCGCAAACTCATCGATGCCCAACGTCGCCGCCAAGCAGATAAGATAGTCGAAAGGTTTCAGTGGATTGGGGCTGGTGTGGTCTCAGTCACCCCTTTACCAGTGGTAGATTTACTGGCAACTGCGGCTGTAAATGCCCAAATGGTTGTGGAAATCGGCAGAATTTACGGCTGTGAATTGAATATGGAACGGGGGCGCGAGTTAGCTTTATCTTTAGCCAAAACCCTTGCTAGTTTGGGAATTGTCAAAGGTGCAATTCAATTATTATCTACAGCTTTGCAAACTAATCCTGCCACGTTTATTATTGGGCGGGCAATTCAAGGTGTAACAGCAGCATATTTAACCCGGATTGCAGGGAAAAGTTTTATTGAATATTTTCGCCACGATCAAGATTGGGGCGATGGCGGGATGACAGAGGTTGTACAGCGACAGTTCCAAATTAATCGCCGGGATGAATTTATTAAGGCTTTTGTTCAAGAAGCGATCGCGCGCGTAGTCAAGCCTTTGCAAGGAAATTCTGAGGTGGTTGAAGAAGCAAATGAGGAGCAAGGAACTCAGAATTAGCTACATACTTACTTAATAGGAGGATAATCGAATATATTCAATATCTGTTATTAACAAATGCCTACGACATCTACCACAATGAAGTCAAAAATGCTTTAATTAAAGATGGATGGGTGATTATTGATTTTTCTGCCGCTTAAACAAAAAACAGTTGCCAATACTTTTCTCAAAATATTGCCCATCTAGGAAATATTTTCCAAAATTAGAAAAATGTTGGGTTTCGTTCCTCAACCCAACCTACGATTATCTACGATATGTTTAATGGTAAACAAAGAAATTGCGATCGCTCATAGCTGTTCGGTAATGCGATCGCTTCCTTCCTCCTGCCAATGACATCTTACATTTAATTATTGCCTACTTAACCTGAAAATAGGAGAACCAGCACTATAGACAACGAGGATAAATGACCATTGACTCTTGACCATTGACCATTGACTCTTAACAAAAATTCATAATGTTTTCTGGTTAAGATATGTTAAATTTAGCCAGATTTTGCGTAAATATTCGGAAATGGTACGATTTAAATATGAATCAGGCGATATGAAATAGTTTCACATGTAATAAGTATGCCGAAATACAGCGTTAATGAAGTTTTAGACATTCTCAAAAGCCTCACAGAGTCAGAAAAGCTGGAACTACAAGAGTCTTTACCTAGTGTTTTAGGTACTATAGCTACCGCCGCTAAAGCTGTAGAGTCTCACTCTCAGAACGTTGAAGGTATCACCATTGGTAACGGTAACTCCGGTATTAATTTTAATCAGCTTCAAGCAGATCGGGGAAGCAACATCAATCAAAGTAAGATTCAAGCTAGGCTTCAGAATGTTGATGTCCAAGAAGCTCTAACGTTACTCTCAAAATTGAAACAAGATATAGCCACAAGTAATGCTTTAAACCCAATTGAAAAGAAAACTTTAGAAATCCCACTAGGAACAATTGAAGGTGAATTAAATAAACCCAAGCCAGACAAAAATTTAGTAGAACAGTCTATGTCCGCCCTGAAAAAGGGTTTAACGGGAGTAGCGGAACTAGCCGATCCAATTTTGAAACTAGCTCCTTTGCTTGCTAAGGTATGTGTCGGGATATGAGTCAGCAATTTCTTAGCAATCAGCAAAATATTAGTAATGTTTCAATTGGTGACAGTAACGTTGTCACCTTTAACCAAACTCAAATTCTGCAAATCTCGGTTGCAGAAATTAAAACCCGTCAATTTATTCAAACCTCTCCCTACAAAGGCTTAAAGAAATTTGAGCCAGAAGACAAAGATTTGTTTTTTGGGAGAGACCAATTTCTCACAGGTTTAGTTAACGAATTAGAACAAACAAACCTAATTTTACTGTTAGGCGCTAGTGGTAGTGGTAAATCATCAGTTATCCGTGCAGGTTTAATTCCTTGGCTTTCACAAAAATGGGGATCGCGGTTAGTTAACTTAATGTTTACTCCAGATGACGATCCGTTTGAATCTTTATATGCCAGTTTATTAGGAAAATACAAGCAAGCTGAAGCCCAAATTGCCCGTCAAGCTAAAGCTGATACCTTAACACAAGTGGTGACAAAGTTAAAGCAGCCTGATGATTATTATTTAATTTTTATTGACCAATTGGAAGAGTTATTTACTCTCAGTCAGCCCGAAAAGCGTGACAAATTTATTGCTAGTTTGGTGCAATTAACTAAAACTAAGAGTAATTATATAAAAATTGTGGCGACGATGCGGGCTGATTTTCTTGATAGATTAAGCCCCTATCCTCAACTTATTGAAGCTACAGATAAGCATCGTCCGATGATTGCAGAAATGCAACCAGATGAGTTACGGTTAGCCATTGAGCAACCCGCAGCCCAGCATGGGGTAGTATTAGAAACTGGATTGGTAGAAGAAATTATTAACGATATCCAAGGACAAGCAGGTTATTTACCTTTATTACAATACACCTTAGATTTACTCTGGGAGACAGAAGTAGAAACTAATAGTATTCAAGACCGCACATTAAATATTAGTACTTATCGAGGATTGGGTGGTGTTAGGGGAGCGCTACAAAAACATGTAGATATTATTTATGATGCCTTATCGACAGCAGAAAAGCTAGCTGCTGAAAGAATATTTTTGAAACTAGTTGGTGTGGGTGAAGATGATGAATTTGAGAGTGGATGGAAGCCAGTACGCCGACGCGCCAATGTTTGCGAATTTAACGACCAAATAGAAAAAGATTTATTAGCGAAATTAATTAATGAAAATCTTTTGGTAAGTAATTCAACTGGAGAATTATCTCGCGATCGCCAATCACCATCCTCAGAATCTACCATAGAAATTGCCCATGAAATCCTGCTGAGTTCTTGGACAACTCTAAATACCTGGATTCAAGAAAATCACCAGGCGATCGCATTACGTAACCGTCTTAACGAAGATGTAACACGTTGGCAAGCTAAAAAAACAGCCGATGAACTTTGGAGTGGGTCAAAGTTAGAGCAGGTTTTAGAATTAAGGAAAGACCCAAATTTTAATCAAGTTCTCGGTGGTTTTAGTATAACAGCAAACAAGTTTATTGATAGCAGCGTGGAGGTGCGCGATCGCCAACGCCTGCGAACAATTATTGGATTATCTGTCTTTTCCACTGTAGCATTAGCATTAGCCGCTTTTTCGACGATTCAGTATCAAAGAGCAGAATTAGGTCAAATTACCGCCCTAGAACAAACCTCAGCCGCCCGTTTTGCCGTTAATCGCAATACATTGGATGCGTTAATGGGAGGTTTGGATGCGTCTAAACGCCTGCGATCGCTTTTTTGGGGTAAAACTCCCGAAATACAGGCGCAAGTGCAGACATCTTTGGCGGAAGCAGTCTACTGGACGCGAGAACTTAACCGTCTCCAAGGACATCAATATATAGTACAGAATGTCAGTTTTAGCCCAGATGGTAAGATTTTGGCGACAGCTAGCTATGACAAGACAGTTAAACTCTGGCGATTAGATGGTAGTTTGATTACAACTTTGGAGGGACACAAAGATGCTGTCATGAGTGTGGCTTTTAGTTCCGATAGCCAAACGATCGCTTCGGCTGACCGAGGTGGAACAGTAAAACTTTGGCAGCGTGATGGCAATCTTATCGACAGTTTCAAAGCGCATCAGAATTCAGTTTTTAGTGTAGCATTTATTCGTGACAATCAAATAATCGCCACTGCGAGCAAAGATAAAACAGCTAAATTGTGGCGAGTTAATGGACAAGTTAATCGTCAACCGATAACAACACTTACCGGACATACCAAACCGGTGAGACAGGTACTTTTTAGTCCCAATGGTCATCGCATTGTCACCATCAGCAGTGACACAACCTTAAGATTCTGGGAAAACAACGGCAAGCCATTGCCACCTTTCCCCGGACATAGTGGTACTGTTATGAGTGCAGACTTCAGCCGAGATAGCCAATTCCTGGCAACTGCTAGCTTAGATAAAACTGTCAAAATTTGGAATCAAGAGGGTAAAGTCATAAAAACCCTCAACCACCCCCAAGAGGTATGGAGTGTGAGTTTCAGTAGTGATGGACAAACACTTGCTACTGGTAGTGCTGATGGAACCGTGCGACTGTGGAGGCGCGATGGGACACTACTTGACACATGGGCAGGTCACGAAGGACAAATTCCCAGTTTAGATTTTAGTCCAGATGGGCAGATTCTTGCTACTGCTAGTAATGATAAATTTACAAAACTCTGGCGGGTGAATCGCGATCGGTTAACTGTTTTAGTGGGACATCAAGACTCAGTAAGTAGTGCCAAATTCAGCCGCAATAATCAACAAGTCGCTAGTGTCGGTCAGGATGGAACTCTCAGGTTGTGGAGTCTTCAAGGTAAGTTACTTTCCACGCAAAAGATTGATCAAGATGGCGTTTATGATGTCAACTTTAGTCCAGATGGGCGATCGCTCGCCACTGCCAATGAAAACAACACCATCACGATTTGGAGTCCAGGGGAAAAAACTCTGAAAACATTCTCCGGTCATAAAAATAGCGTCAATATGGTCAGCTTCAGCCCGGATGGTACACTTGCTTCAGCCAGTGACGATGGCACTGTGAAGCTTTGGCATTTCAACGGTAAAGAACCATTAACTCTCAAAGCAGATAATGGCAGAGTCTTGAGTGTTAATTTTAGTCCCAATGGCAAAATCATTGCCTCTGGAGGTGACGATCAAACAGTCAAGTTGTGGACTTCAGATGGTCAACCAATCAAATCTGCCATTAAACACGACGGCACAATTTGGAATGTTAATTTTAGTCAAGATGGAAAAACAATTGTTACTGCTAGTAGCGATCGCACCGCGAAACTGTGGACTTTAGAGGGAAAAGCGATCGCCACACTCAAAGGACATACAGCGACGGTGTTGGATGCAAGTATTAGCCCCAATGGAGAAATTATAGCTACCGCCAGTAGCGATCGCACTATCAAACTTTGGCGACGTGATGGGAGTTTAATTATGACATTGATTGGACATCAATCGGATGTCAATCGCGTCAGTTTCAGTGAAGATGGTAAATCGTTAATTTCTGCCGGTAAAGACGGAATTGTATTGCTATGGAATGTATCTAATTTAAGTTTGCAGGGATTGCGTCAACAAGGATGCAAACAAATCCGCGATTACCTGCAAACTCATCCCAGTGTTTCACCAAACTTATGCAATTAATCTCAGGAGAACTAAAATGAAAAAGAAAGGCGCAGGTTGGATTCCCGATTATCCAGATATCAAAGACTATTCATTAAGTGGGGATGAAATTCAAAATTTAGCGAACAAAGTCCAAAGCCAAGGTGCTACTGCTTCCATTGAGGATCTAGCACAAAAAATTTATGAAATTTTAGGAGATTTTATTGATAGTCAGCCTCAACAAAAGAATCAGCTAACTTCACTACAAGATGACCTAGAAGCAAAAATTTTAGGGAATCTTCGTTTCGTACCAGTAGAACTTCATAGTGTTATTGAACTAGGAATGGCTGATTCAGAAGTTTTACTGATTAAAAATTACTTGCAACGTATTATTTCCACATGGAAGCAATTTAAAATTAAATATCAACCTGCCATAACTAATACTACATTTGATAAAGAGACAAAAGAAACAGTCGAAAAAATATTAAAAACTCAAAGATATTTACATGTAGATGGTTTCGTCGATACGGATGATATGAAAGCGTTAACCCTATTAGCTCATGGTGTAGACCTAGATCGAGATCTAGAGCCATTTATGAAGTTAATGCAAATAAATTCTGAAAAATATGAATTGGAACTAGATGAATATAAAGATAAAGAACAGCAAAATTCCTTTCCAGAGAAAGAAGAATTGAATGTTATATGTCAAGGATTGTTAACTGTTTATTTACTTCCTCTAATAGTAAATTTAAGGGAAGTGAATACATTGTTTTCTAAGCTTTATACCTGTTATGTGAAAACCCCAGAGAAACAGAAGCCACGACACAGGCAAAAACAGCAAACTGAAGATGTGCAAGAAGCAGTTAATCAGTTGAAAGCTAATATAGTTCAACCCTTAGAAAAACTGAACGAAGCAGTTAATAAAATTTCTCAAGATAGCGATTTTATCATTAATCTTATTAAGAAATTTCAAGATAATTTAATTGCTAAAGATTTTCAAAAAAATGAATTGAGAGACTTCATAGATATCACAGATAATCCAGAAGGATTAAAGAAAAAAATTATCGATCCTCTTCGAGACTTATATCAAGAATATAAGAAGTCGAATGAAAAAGGCTATGGCGAGCTAGTAGAATTTCTGCCAAAAATAACTGAAAAATTATTCACATATCTTAAAGATTTTGAAAGAATGATGGGATTACTTTATATGGCTTATCCGCCCGATATTCCATCAAAAATTTTTGAAAAAAACGAAAATTCAATATCACCACCAATTCCTAAAGTGTTAGTTGAATTGTTCAAAAGAGAACTTGACAATTATACCAATAAAAAAGAATCGCATCTCTTAGATAAAAAAGAAGATAAAATATCGCTAGAACAACTGATAGATGCTCTGAGAGATAATTCAATTCCTGATGAATTATTGGAATTAATTATTGAAAGTTTAGCCCAGATATTGATGCCATTGGGACAATACAGTAACCTCCATGAAGCTGTAGAGCAAGGTTTTAAAAAAGTTTTGAATTTAAAACAAACAAAACCAAATAATTACCCAGGTATGAAAGGTCTAATTCGCGAGACAATAGAAGAATATAATTTGGGTATAGCTAGAAATTATAGCCTGATGATGGAATTGAATTTAAAAGACTTGATTTTAACAGCACTAGAAAAATTTAATACAAAGAGATCAGATCCCAACACTGCAAATCAAACTCAAATAAACCAAGAATATTTGTTAAAAGCAGTAGAAGAACAGAAGCTAACAGTAACAAACAAAGAACTAGGAAATCCGATTCACAAACTTATTAAAAAACCTCTGTTTGAAATTACTGATATGGCATCGATATCATCATGGACAACCTACAGAGAGCAGACTTCATCAAACAATGAGCAAACATCGCTGCAACAAAAGAATATTTTACAGTTTCCTCTCAGTAGTAATATTCGCCAGCAGATTAAAGCTTTAGAAAAACAAGACAACAGTGAAGACAATAGTAAAAAAAGTATATTTTTGTCCTTACCAGAATTTGTAGATTTAACCTATTGGTGTTCTCCAATTGAAGATCAAGGAACATTGAACTCTTGCACAGCCCATGCTGGAGTTGCTTTAATGGAATATGGTCAGAAAAAAAGTTCTGAAAGTTATACAGATTCTTCTGCGCTATTTCTCTACCGAGTTACCCGCAACTTAATGCAAAGAGAAGGAGATTCCGGAGCTTCTGTCAGGGATACAATTAAAGCGATGGTGGCTTTTGGAGTTTGTCCCGAAGAACATTGGCCTTATAACGAAGAAAAGTTTGACGAAGAACCAACAGCTTTTTGCTATTCCTTTGCTGAGAACTACAAAACAATCAAATATTTTCGTCTAGATTACGGACAAATTTCGCGCTACACCCTCCTATGTCAAGTGAAAGTATTACTAGCATCAGAAATTCCCTGTATATTTGGATTCACCCTCTACAATTCTGTCTACGATGAAGCAAATGTCCTCAAAGGACATATTCCTTTACCCAACAAACGCAGCAAAGTGATTGGTGGTCACACTGTAGTAGCAGTTGGTTATCACGATCGCAAGATGATCGAAAATGAAAATGGTTTACCATCAAAGGGAGCCTTGTTAATTCGTAACTCTTGGGGAACTCGTTGGGGTCAAGGTGGCTATGGCTGGCTACCATACGATTACATCATGGAAGGATTAACAGCCGATTGGTGGTCTATCCTCAAAGCCGAATGGTTAGCTACTGGAAGCTTTGGCGCAGGTGCGAGTGCTTGGAACCCCGATAGAGGAGATAGAAATGGTGATATTGGAAAAGATCAAACTGATAAACCAGCAAAGCCGATCAGTACAGATTGATACCAAGTTTATCAAATCTTAACACTGCGACACAAACAAGTGACAATTGACTTTTGACACGCCTAAAGCCTTCTCTTCTCCCAAAGCGAGACACTGCGAGGATCTTGCTGAATAGTAGGGGTACGCTAACAGCATAGCCTCTTGTAGAGAAGCTATGCCGTAGGCTTTACGCTGAACGCGGAGCGTCCTGCACTTAAGCACAATAAAAAGCTTAGTATACTAATTTTTTTAGTATATATTACTTAAAGAAGTAAAGTTGTCATTCCTGAGATCATCCCTCCGTAGAATTAATTAGCAGGTATTCCGGAAACAGGGAGAGAAAGTCAGAAAATCTATATCAGGACTTACTCAGTAACCAGCTCATGACCCACCCCATGATCGGTAAAGTACTACAAGCGCGTTACCAAATCGTCCAAAGCCTAGGTGCAGGGGTATTTGGACAAACATACATTGCTGTAGATATAGAATACCCAGAAAATCCCAAATGTGTTGTTAAACAACTGAAAGTTAGCAATTTGCACCCCAGTTATTTAGATGACTTAAGACTACGTTTTCTCACGGAAACCGAAACCCTCAAGCGTCTGGGACGACACGACCAAATTCCGCAACTCATCGCCTGTTTTGAAGAAAATGAGCGATTCTACTTAGTGCAAGAGTTTATCGAAGGACATCCACTGACCGAGGAATTACCTATTCATAAACAGTGTGGAGAGATTTGGAGTGAAAGCCAAGTTATTGAATTTCTGGAAGATGTCTTGGGAATTCTCGAATTTGTTCACTCTCAAGGGGTGATCCATTGCGACATCAAACCGGAAAATTTGATTAGGCGCGCTTTTGATGACAGGTTAGTGCTAATTGACTTTGGCTCAATCCAGCCAGTAGATTTTGGCGAGGATTCAGAATTACCGATCCATTCAGTTCCTGTTACCTCATTGGGATATATTCCGCCAGAGCAATTCATTGGTCAAACACAGCCCAACAGTGATATTTATTCTTTGGGTATAATTGCTATTCAAGCTTTAACAGGTTTATCACCACTACAATTTAAATTAGATCCTTATACAAATGAGATTATTTGGCATTCTCCACACATCGCAGTTAATGATTATTTAGCTGCTATTCTCAGCCAAATGATTCGCTTCGATTACGAAGAGCGCTTTCAATCTGCGACTGAGGTATTGCATATACTCCAGGAAATGCTATGGGAAACACACCTACCAGCCATCGAAGGACAGGATCAATCGTCCCTAGAGCCAGCAGTCAAAGTTAGCCGTTTACCTGAAAGTTATACATCGACAAAATCGGCTCCCCTACTAACAGGAATGAAAGTAGGGATAGCGGCTAATTCGGTTTTGCTAGGATTGGGAATGTATTCTGTATTTACTAATTCTCCAGTCTATTCAGAAAAAGAAACTTTATATCAAGCAACGGAAGAATATCAAGCAGGAGATTTAAAAGAAGCGATCGCTCTCGTCAAATCGATTCCAAAAGACAGTAAAATTTATCCAGAAGCTCAAGCCACATCTGAAGAATGGCAACAGCAATGGCAAGTTGCTGCTGAACAATATCAATTTGTGGAAGCAGCTGCGGTTGCTGGTAGATGGTCAGATGTACTGCGGATTGCTTCTAATGTTCCGGATATTTTATATTGGCAATCTAAAACGGATAAACTAGTTGCACAAGCACGCACTCATCTGGAAGCCCAAACACAAGATTTATTAGCCAAAGCTTACGAAAGTGCCAATAAAAAAGAGTTTTCCACTGCTATCGAGTATCTCCGTCAAATTCCCTTGGAAAGTTCTGCTGGCGCTATGGTGCAACAAAAATTGGCTGAGTACGATCAAAAGCAGAAAGTTAGAGCTACTTATTTTTTACAAAAAGCTTATAATCAAGCCTCTGCTGGCAAATTTGATGATGCTGTGAAATTTCTGCAAAAGGTTCCGAAAAATACGCCTGTGTATGCACAAGCTCAAATCAAATTAAATGAGTATACCCAAAAGCAACGCCTGCGATCGCAACCTAATAAAGTAGCTACAAAAATCAATTCTGTGCCGAAAAAATCTAACTCAAATAGCCGTTACTATTAATACTGATGCCAAAAATCTTTAAGATAGCTAAATCGGCTATGGAGGGCGGGATTTTCCCGCCCATACAGTTGCATTGTTTGTTCAAATTGGTATTAAATGTAGTTTTGGCTATTTGTAATTAAGAAAGTTGCACATAATTTAGGTTTTAATGTTTGAATTTGTTGCCGAATTTGAGATAATTGGGATTACATCTAATGTCTCTACAAAATATCTAACGTGGTGTCTGGTTGGGAAATAAGGACTTAGGAATTTGGATGGTTGGGACAACTACAGGCTGTGGTTTTTGAATTTGCAGTTGATTCTCGGCTTGCTTTTTGGCTGCAATTGCTTGTTGATAGTCAGGCTTGTATTTGATCGCTTGGGTATAGGATGCGATCGCTTCTTGATAGCGTTTTAAATTCAACAGAGCATTGCCCCTACTATACCAACTTTCGGCATGGTTCGGCTGGTAACGCACTGCTCGATTATAAGATGCGATCGCTTCTGCGTATTTCTGTAAATTGTATTGCGCATTCCCCAGGTTATACCACACTTGATAATCGTTACGCTTTAATGCGATCGCTTTATTATAAGATTCAATTGCTTCAGGATAACGTTGACTTTGATGTAGCGCCCAGCCTCGGCTATACCACGCTTGGTAGTTATCGGTATTGTATTTAATTACTTGATCAAAAGATGCAATTGCTTCGGGATAACGTCGTAGAGTCATCAGCACATTACTTCTAGATAACCAAGCTTGGTAATAATCGGGTTTATATTGTACCGCTTTATCATAGTCTCTAAATGCATCTTCATAGCGGTTTAAATTTACAAGAGAATTACCGCGATTATACCACAAAGCTTCATAATCTGGTTTAATTTCTATAGCTTTATCGTATGCTGTAATTGCATCTTCGTAACGTTTTAAATTATGTAGTGCTAATCCTTTATTATACCATGCTGTGTAATAATCTTTTTTCAACTCAATCGCTTGGTCGTAAGCTTTGATGGCATTTTCGTATTGCTTTAAATTACTAAAAGCATCACCTTTAGCATTCCAAATTTCGGGAGAGTTATTTTCTAATTGTAGAGCTTTATCAAAAGAGGCGATCGCTTCTTGGTAGCGCTGTAATTTTTCTAAAACAAAACCTCTACTAGTCCAAGCGTCCACGTAATCTGGCTGAAGTTGAATTGCTGTGTCATATGCTGTCAGTGATTCTTTATATTGTTTTAAAGCGGAGAGAGTATTACCCCGACCATACCATCCTTGAGCATAATCTGGTCTAATATTAACTGCTTGATTGTAGATAGCAAGTGCGTCTTGATAGCGTTGTAAATCATATAACGTATTGCCTTGTTTATATAATTCTGTAGCATTCTTAGTATGAATGCCATCTATAATAAATATAGCCGCCGCACCACTGACACCCAGGATTAATATCCCTGCTAAAATCTTGGGAATTAGATCTTTTTTATATTGATAGGTTTTTAAATTTGGCAATGCTAACGCGGGAATTAACGCTATTGTTTTAAGAGCAGGTTTTGTTAACTCTTTTATTGCCTGTAATGCGTCTGTTGCCGAATTGTAGCGTTGCCGAAAATCATAACATACCATTTTGTTTAAAATTTGCGCAAATTCCGGCGAAACTTTGGCATGGTTCTGCCAGATAATTTCATTACTATCAGCATCTTTTTCTAATTGTTCCGGCGGTAATCCAGTCAAAGCTTGAATCGCAATTATCCCCACTGCATAGATATCACTGCTAAATTTAGGATTACCTTGTGCTTGTTCACCCGGAAGATATCCCGGAGTACCGATAGCAACAGTAGCTTTAGTTTGAGCTTGGGGAGTAACCACTTGGGTAGTAATTTGTTTAACAGCACCAAAGTCAATTAAAACTAACTTACCGTCTTGCTTTCGTCTGAGTAAATTACGCGGATTGATATCGCGGTGAATCACCTTTTGTTGATGAACAAACTCTAAGATTTGTAAAATTTCCGTCAAAAAAGAAATTACCTCATCTTGACTGTGAGTTTTCCCAGTTACTAATTCCTGACTCAAGTCATGGCCTTCGATAAATTCCTGTACCAGATAGAATTCTGCGTTTTCCTCAAAGTATGCTAAAAGTTGGGGAATGCGATCATGAGTTCCTAATTTATACAGAACCTGAGCCTCTGTATCAAATAAACGTCTAGCAGTCTCTAAAGTTACTGGATCATTAGCCTGAGGCTTGAGTTTTTTCACAACACATTGAGGAGTTCCTGGTAATTGAGTATCACAAGCCACAAAAGTTTCACCAAATCCACCACCTCCCAAATGACTAATAATTTGGTATCTGCCAACAAGTGTGTTTCCCAGCATCTGGTTTGCCTAATTGAGTGCGATAATATCTGATTTCAATCTTGACACAGGCTACCCGGATTCAGAGGGGATTAGGGGATGAGGGGGACAAGGAGGACAAGGAGGACAAGGAGGACAAGGGAGACAAAGACAAATGACCAATGACCAATGACAAATGACCAATGACCAATGACAAATGATTCCTATTAGTGATAACATTCGCATTCGGCATCGGCCGATTATTAATTACTGGTTGATTGGTATTAATATTGTCATATTTTTATGGGAAATCCAACTAGAATTAGGTAATAAATTAGGTGAATTTATTTATAGTTGGGGTGTGATTCCCGTCCAGATTACTGGCGCAATTACAAATGCGATCGCTAACCCAGCAGCTTGGGTGGTTTTCTGCTGGCGGGTGATTGCTTTGCCTGTAAGCATGTTTCTACATGGTAGTTTTAGCCAAATATTAGGAAATCTCCTATTTTTATGGGTTTTTGGCAAAACTTTAGAAAATATTCTGGGTCATGGACGCTATTTAGGATTTTATTTATTAAGTGGTATTTGGACAGCATTAGTACAAATTGTTGCCGAACCAAGTTTGTCAGTCCCATTGATTGGTGCCAATGGTGCGATCGCATCTATTTTAGGGGCGTATATTATGAAGTTTCCTCAAGCCAAAATTGATAGTATTCTTCCCTTAATAATTGTATATATTCCTGTCAAAGTCCCAGCTTTTATGTATTTATTTTGGTGGTTTATCCAACAGTTGTTTTATGGCATTGGCAATTTAAATATTCCCCCTTGGGGCGTTAATCAGTTTAGCATCGCCTACTGGACACAAGCGGGAGGATTAATTATTGGTGCGGTTTTTATGCGATTGCAGAGAAGATAATTGTCAACAGTCAACAGTCTGTAGGGGCGGGTTTATTTAGATCATTGTTGATCCACGAGGATATCTGTGAACCCGCCCGTACAACGCTCAACAGTCAACAGTCAACAGTCAACAGTGAAAACCTGGTACGGGTATTGCTATATGTCTTGGCAATAAAACCGAACTCACAAGGCTCTGATATTGGTCTAATCTATTAATTAGGAAGCTTGAGATTAAGCTATTTAAAACTAAAGATTGCTTCTGATGAGGTGATAGTATGGCACTTATTCGTTGGGACCCATTCCGGGATATCGAACGGTTAGAACCATTCCGTGATATTGACACTTTACAGCGGCAAATGAATCGCCTATTTGATAGATTAATGCCGACAACTAATGGTGGTGAAGGTATTGGATTTGGCTTCGTTCCAGCGGCGGAAATGGAAGAAACTGAAGACGCAATTCATCTAAAGCTAGAAGTACCAGGTTTGTCAGCTAAAGATATCAATGTAGAAGTCACCCATGACGCAGTTTCTATTAGCGGTGAGCGGAAATCGGAAACTAAGACCGAAGAAAAAGGTATAGCCCGCTCTGAGTTCCGCTATGGTAGATTTCAAAGGGTGATTCCATTACCTACCGAAGTTGAAAATGACAAGGTAGAAGCGGAATATAAAGATGGCATTCTCCGGTTAACTTTACCAAAATCAGTGTCAGATAAGCAAAAATCTGTCAAGGTTAATATCGGTTAATTCAGCTTTGGCTAAGGTAGCGATCGCATCTGGATTGTAGTTGAGATGCGATCGCTTTTTTAACGGTTCACAAAACTGCTAGCTCTTCATCCAAGGCGGCTAAAGGATGCTCAGTATCTAACCATGAAACCTGTGCTTCTAACTTGTCACAACATTCTCTCACCAAACGCAGACCTTCATCGCGAGTAAGTTTGGCGGTAGCAGGGGTAAACTCTTGCAGAATATCGGCTTCGATAGTTTGATATTTATCTAATTGAACTCTGAGTTTTGTTAAATACTTGGCACCTTCGCCACCATCTGCGATCGCAAATTGCAAAATCGAATCGACGTAAGCCTTGACTTTGGGGTTTTTAACTCCCTCTGTCGCCGCCGCATATAGTAGTTCACCATTTAAATAGTCAAAATCTGGTACCCAAAGGTAATTTTCATCCAGTTCAAAAGTATGTACTTCCTTGGCTGATCTGACTTTCAACTGCTCACTTCTAACGCGGTGGGCAGCTTTTTCTAGTAGGGCGATGATGGCAATAATTACCGATGGATAATTGCTGTCAATACATCTAATTTCTACAGTTCCCAGTTTGTTGAGTCGGATCGGATTCCAAGCGGATTTGAGTAAGCTTCCTCCGGCTTCTAAGAACAGGTGGCGATCGATTCCGGCTTGATCTAAGGCTTGCAACCAAGCATAATAACGGGCAAATTGCTGCTCTACTAAACTTTCTACAGTCTCGGCATAAGGCATAAGTCCACCGACGGGCTGCAAACCTGTATAAACCCCCTCCCAACCGAAGATTTCGCTACCCCGATAACGAATTGTGTGTGCGGCTAGCCCAATCGCCTCACCTTCATAAAAGGGACAAGCCCGCCCCAAAGAAATCAGCGCTGAGTCGAAAGCTGTAGCCAAATTGTAGATGTTTAGTAGTTCCTCTCGCTCTTTGGCTGTAGAGTTGTAGGATACTGCCACCAGAGGATCAATCACCCCAGGTGGTACTTCCAAATGCAGGTGTGTACCTGTACATTTTCCGGCGTGCAAAAAGCGATCGTAACCGACAGTGCGCGCTTGAATATGGTAATTGGGGTGGTCACGCATGACGGGCATAATATGCAAAGGGTAGCTCGACAGAGGATACAGCCGTAAACCCATCTGTCGTGCTACAGCTAGTGCCAGGTTGAGATTTTTGAGATACTCTGTTGCTAGTTCTGTACCTGAGTATGCTGGCGGCGTATTAATTTCAATTATACTTTTGACGAACTCTGGCACAAAGTATTGCGGGTTTAAACCTTCAGCTTCTGCCATCAAATGACAACCCTGCAAAAACTCATCGCCACGATGACTGAGATCGCCCGCTTCATCTACTAGGAAAAACTCTTGTTCAAGGCCAATGCGACGCTTTAGTACATCCATATTCCAAGTATTTACTTAGTTTAGGTTACTGAAGAAAAGCAGAGGACAGTGGTTAGACTTCGCCCAAATCGAGTTTCGACTCCGCTCAACTACCGCGAAGTCGAGATTCACTAACCAAGTAGGGGACAGCAGGAAAAAGTATAATTTTTGTTTTAAAGTCAGTTCTCTGTTCTCTGCTATGCAGTTTAAATTTATGGAGAAAAATCAACTTGGATCTTCTTGATTCAGTCCCTCCGGATTGATGTGTAAGAATTCCTTTCTGTCCTCTATTTTGTCGTTATCAGCGATCGCTACCCCATCCTACCTATGGGTTGAGGGTGGGGAATTCTGCGTTCTGGTAACAATATTGCTCAAATTCTGAACAAACTCTATTCTCTTATATCAGCCTCAGCTTCTTTAATATTTGCAACACAGCTTCAAAATTAATGGTCAATGGTCAATGGTCAGTTGTCAGTTGCAGTAGGGGCGGGTTTATTCAGATCATCATTGATAAGCGTTGATATTTGTGAACCCGCCCCTACTGTTGTCATTCTCTGCGTCCCCGTGTCTCCTTGTCCCCCTCATCCCCCTCATCCCCCTTGTCGTTGATGCATGGTGATGAAAATTTTTTCATTGGGAGTAGATAGCTGTTCCCTGACTTTCTTGATAAAGTATGACTTAATTTAGAGGCAAAATTCTTCAGAGAGGTTGTATCTTGAAATATTAGAGATTTTGTTCTTACTCCCCAGCCAACGGTGAAAGGGGAGAAGTGCAGCTTTAAGTCTCCCTTTTCGAGGGCGATTTAGAGGAATCTTCACTAGCTTGGTGTATCGAGAATGACTTTTGAGACAGCTTTTGACGGTGATAGATAATTTTTATTTAGAACCTCAATAGGATTGCGGTCATCACAGAGTCTATAGCTTGAGGAGTAAAATTGCTGAAAATCGGCAACTTGATACACACTGATGCTATTTCATTTGCTTGAATAGCTATATTGATAGGACACAAATTCACAACTCGTTATTATGGCTAGTAAGTTAATAGACGTTAGAGAGTATACGGTTAGGGCACATAAAAGAGAGATCCACACTCGTGTTTTTCACTTTATCTGCAAGCAGTGTAATGAGAGTACAAAACGCGAGACTTTTGGACCGCGACCGTTATATTGTGAGCAATGTCGTCCTCCCCAAGCGCCAAAAAAACCGCAGCAACCAGCGGCTAAAGCTAAACCAAGACCGATGACTTACAAAAGTAAATCTGATTTGGATTGATTAATGCCTTATGACTGTTAAGGGACAATTAGAACCTCCTCCTGACACTTACCTCTCTCCACTGTTGGAATTAAGAGACTACTATGCTCGCATTGTAGAAGAGTACGAACGCTTATATACAGAAGCGCGATCGCGTCTCAATCATGTAGAAGCCTTGTTGTCTAACTGGTCAACATCAGATACCACTAAACAGATTACCAAATCTCATGTGACTGATGAAACACCCACTCTTCATGCACAAGAGAAATTATCGCTGGATGACATTTCTGATTCCGAAACCGATTTGCTAGCATCTACTGACTCCCAACTGCAAGAGTCGGAAAATTTGCCGCCACAGAATATATCATCCGTTATTACAGATAACAACGAGTCCGAATCTGCAAGTACCAATGGAGCTAGTGAGTCCTCCCCTGATTCTAGAGATCAATCAATCAAAGGACATGACTATCCGATGTTACCTGAGTATAGAGACTGTATCAATCGGATAGAAGCGATCAAAAGGGTGTTGCAAGCATATAGTGGTACGGTATGTCATATAGATTTCATTGTGCGATCGCTATATGGAGATTTAGAACCAAATATCTTCAAAGTAGTTAAAGGTAGAGTCCAATCTTCACTCACCCAGGGTAAAGGCAGTAGTTGGTCTGCGATTCCCGATGAACCTGGTTGTTATACATTGGATTTAAGGTTGCTCAATGCAAATAATAGCAATGCTTCTACCAAGACACTGGGACAGAAGAAGAAGAAACCGCTGATCCTTCCGAGGACAAAAATAGTCCCGATGCTCAGAGCATTTGAGGGTCAATTTCTGATTGATGCCATCACCTCTCTGTTAAGGCAAAATTCGGGCAAAATTTTTACAGTTGCGGAAGTGATTGCTGGACTTTATGGAGAACTAGATGCTGATGAACTTAGAGAAATCAAAAGTAAGGTGCTGAATGAGTTATCGCGAGGTTATCGTACAGGGCGATTCTCTAGAGTTCCGGAAAAAGTTGGATTGTATACCTGGGACACAAATTTAATGCTAGAACGAGGTTGAAAAGCTAAGTTGCACAGCTAATTATCAAGGCACTCAAGAGTCCAAAGTCAAAATTACCTTTGGAATCTTGACTGCCCTAACAAATTATTCGACTCTAGCACGCAGTGCCGGAGAGCGGAAGAGGGCTTGCAATGCTGCTTGTCTTTGTGCAGATGTTTCTTTTGAATCTTCCCAAAGGCTTTCATAATAGAAAAAGGCTACGCCTAAACCCCGTTCTTGAGCAGCCCGAACCTGGGATTGAATTTGCTGCATTGGTACTGGATTATTTCGCAATCCTGCCATAATTCCCACGCCAGTGGGAATCGATTTCTGCGCTTCTTGAATTTCTTGACGGGAAAGATTAGCTACAAAACTTTGGAGATTGGGACGATAAATTTGCACAATTAGTTCATCGACAATATTCAGCCGTATCCAGTTGAGCCAATCTTGTAGTTGAAATTTGTAAGCAAAGTCGTAGTAATTGGGAGAAACGGAGAAAATCAACCGAGGTTTTTGGGCTTTGACAGCTTGGTTTAGTTTTACCATGAATGCTGTGATTTTCTCGGCTCGCCAGCGCACCCATGCTGGATCTTCAGGACTGCTGGGAGGAGTTTTCTTTGTTTCTTGAGTGTACAATGCAACTGTGTATTTATCGTAGCCAAATTCAACTGGCAAACTCATGTGATCGTCAAACTGAATGCCATCAACATCGTATTGGGTGATGTTTTCCAGCACCAGACTAGTGATAAACTGTTGGACTTCTGGATGGAAAGGATTCAGCCACATCACCTCACCCGCAGCACTAATCGAAGTTTGGCTACCATTTTGCTTTTGTGTAAACCAGTTGGGATGCTCCATTACCAATTCTGATGTTGGGGGAGCCATGAAGCCAAATTCAAACCAAGGAATCACGAGTAGTCCCTGACGATGGGCTTGGTTGATTAAGTCTGCAAGAATATCATGTCCGTCTGCGCCGAGCAAGACGAATGGTTGGATACCTGTACGCTTGGCTACGGCGCTAGGATACATGACATAGCCAGAATTCCACACTACAGGATAGATAGTGTTGAAATTGAGCCTTCGCAGTTTGCTGACTGCTTCGGTAACTTTGGCTCGTTCCTTAAGGATATCAATATCGTTGTTAGTCATCCAAACTCCGCGAATTTCTTCGCGGGGTAGTGGGGGAATCTGAGCGATCGCCGCTGTGAAGTTATCTACCAGTAATATCGTCATACACGATATCAAGACTAGTATCGGGAAAAAACGCTTGTGCAATGTTTGACTAAAAGTGGACGCGTGTCTACGTCGCCAACCTTGAAAAACAGAAATTAATTTCAAAATTAGTTTCATAGGTTTGAATAATGCGTTAGCTACCCACACGCGCAGGCTTTGGTGATGGAATCTACTAGTCATATAGTCTACAAGCATTTATGCCTACTAGAGAATTGATTAACTGGTAGTTATGCCTTCCCTGTGCATCACTACCGACTTGAGATTGTCTAAAGCAGACTCAGCAACTTAGATTATTTGACTTATTCAGTAATGATTAAGTGCCCAATATATCTAGTGTATTTAGGGCAATAGCTGCATTTTTTAGTATGTAACCATAAAATACTGATTAAAAAAGCTACCCACAAAGCAGAGATTTTATCAACTGTGAATAATTATTTTCTTCAGCCAGAGTAGGAAGAATGAGTTGAAGCTGGTAAGCTGAAAGCTGAAATTGATAGATCTAAATTGTAATGGAATGGCACGTAACTGATGCTCAAAGTTTAGCAATCATTGATAGTGAAATTGGCGATCATGTATTTTCGCCAGCGGAATATGAAATTGTCAGGCGGGTAATTTACGCCACTGCCGATTTTGAGTATAAGTCTTTAATTCGCTTTTCTGAGAACGCCTTGCAAGCGGGAGCAGCAGCCCTAGCTGCACATAGCAGTATTGTGGTAGATGTGCCCTTAGTACAAGTAGGGATTAGCTATGATATTCAAAATACCTTTGCTAATCCGGTATATTGCGCCCTGGAAACCCCAACACGTCCGCAAAAAGAAAAAACCCGTGTAGCTTGGGGAATAGAAACTCTAGCGCAGCGTTATCCAGAAGGCATTTTTGTGATTGGTCAGGCGCAAACAGCACTCACCACACTTGTTGAATTAATTGAGGCGGAGGAAATTCGACCTGCTTTGGTAATTGCTACCCCAGTGGGATTTGTGGATGTAGATATTGCTAAAGAACGCTTGCAAGAATCCTTAGTACCATACATTACAACTGACAGCCGCAAAGGAAATGCAATTGTCGCAGCTGCGATCGTTGATGGGTTGGTAGACTTAGCTTGGCAAGCCTATGGGCGAGATCAAAAGAGAGTTAGTTAACTTAATCGCGCCCTCGTCCCCCACGCTCATTCGGTACTCCGAATTAGTGGCGGGATATAAGGTGGGAAAAACCGAAATCGTTCTCAAGCAATCCTTGGCTTCGCGAGTAAGGGCAGAGAACATTTGAGGTTTTTCTAATATTATGTATAGCACTCTTAGCAAAAAATATATATCGTGGTAAGATAGATATATGAATCAGGTGATTTGAGTGCTACACAAGGCTGTACAAGTCCGTTTATACCCATCTAAAGAACAACAGATACTATTAGCTCAAACGTTTGGGTCTGCCCGTTGGTGGTGGAATTACGCGCTAAATAAGTCTATTGAAGTTTACAAAGAAACGGGTAAAGGGCTTGGACGTTCAGCACTCAATGCTTTGCTTCCCGAACTCAAAAAAGCAGAAAATACTGCATGGTTAGCTGATTGTTATAGTCAAGTTTTGCAGGCTACAACACTCAATCTAACTACAGCCTATAAAAACTTTTTTGATAAACGCGCCCTTTTCCCTAAATTCAAATCCAAGCATGGTAAGCAGTCTATTCAGTATCCTCAAAACGTCAAAATTGTAGATGGCAACGTCAAACTTCCAGGCAATATCGGAACAGTCAAAGCCAAAATACATAGACTAGTTGAGGGGAAAATTAAAACTGTTACTGTGAGCAAAACTCCATCAGGCAAGTATTTTGCATCTATTCTGACTGAACTTGAAGGGGAAGCCCCTGTTGGTGCAGAAGGAAAGATTTACGGTATTGATTTAGGACTGAAGCATTTTGCTGTTGTCACTGACGGCGAGAGGGTTTCTAAATACGACAATCCTAGACACATTGCCAAGCATGAAAAAAACCTCAAGCGCAAGCAGAAAAAATTAGCCCGTAAGCAAAAGGGGAGTAATTCAAGAAATAGATATAGAAAAGTTGTTGCCAAAGTGTACGAACGAGTTAGCAATTCGCGGCAAGATTTCCTACATAAACTTAGTTATAAGTTGGTCAGCGATAGTCAAGCTGTCATAGTAGAGAATCTTCATGTCTTGGGCATGGTTCGGAATCACAAATTGGCGAAAGCAATATCTGATTGTGGATGGGGAACATTCACTAATTTTTTAGCCTACAAACTAGAACGCAATGGTGGGAAATTAGTTGAGATTGATAGGTGGTTTCCTAGTTCCAAACTTTGCTCTAACTGTTTCTATCAAGTGAACGAAATGCCATTAGATGTGAGGGAGTGGACTTGCCTTCACTGTGGTACTCATCATGATAGGGATGGAAACGCAGCGATCAATATTAGAGCAGAAGGTATCAGAATGCTAAAGGCGGAAGGTTCATCCGTCTCTGCTGTAGGAGGGGAGGTAAGACCAAAACTAGGGCGAAAGTCCAAGTTGCGGCACTCCCCCGTGAGTACAGAAGCCAACACTGTACTTGGCACTCCAAGTCAGTGTGGGTAGTTCACTATGCATCATCGTCTTCGTCCCTATCTTGCCGTGGGCGACGACGGCGACGGGGTCTATCTTCTGGGTCTTCACGCAAGCGACGACTGACTTCACCAAAAAAATCCTGTCGCACATAAGGGTAATCGCTTACCCATAAGTCACGATTGGGAATATAGACATCGCTGAATTCTTCAATCCTGCCCAAATCTCGGCTATTGGACATGACTATCATTTCGGCAATTAGTCCACGAGTAATAACTTTGTAAGCAGGTCGCAGTGGTGCTTCAAACTCAATGCTAAATCCTGTATCATCGCCTACTTCTAAGTTAATCCGCTTTTCTCGGTTTTCGACAATTACCAACTCCCCTTTACTATTAACAGTTTCTTGCTTACCCATCAACCGATCTGTAATCCACCAATCTAGTATTCGACCTCGGAAAAAGCCGCAGTACTTGTAACGGCGACATTTGGCATTGCGTATACTGGCCTGAAAAACGGGATACCACAGCCAGAAAAATGCGCCAATGATCCCTAGGATAAATACTATTAGATCAAACTCAAACTTGAATAAGACTTTGACCAGCAAAACCACAACTACAGCAACTACAGAAATTAATAGCCGCTGTATGAAGTTAGAAAACTTGCCCCAGTAGTACTTATACTGGGGACCACTGGCAATCAAGGGGATAACTTGTTCAAATTTCTGTCGAGTCAGTGGGACAAGCATTTTGGTTGATTAATGGGGCATGGGGCATGGGGCATGGGGCATGGGGCATTGGGCATTGGGCATGAGGGAGACAAAAGACTATTGACCACTGACCATTGACCATTGACCTTGAAGTTTAAAGTAACTTTTCTAATCCATATACTAATGACTTTAGCTGTAAGACTTTGCGAATGGCTAGTAGTACTCCTGGCATATAACAGGCGCGATCGCTCGTATCATGTCTTAAAGTATAAATTTGACCAGCTGCGCCAAAAATTACTTCCTGATGGGCAATCAATCCCGGCAAGCGGACGCTATGAATCCGAATGCCTCCGTCTGCTAAACTACCCCTAGCGCCAGCGATTTTTTCTGTTTCTTCGACAACAGCAGGGTTGAAAGTTTTACCAATCTCTCCTAGTAATTGTGCGGTTTGAATTGCTGTCCCACTGGGCGCATCAGCTTTTTGATTATGATGCAGTTCGATAATTTCTACATGCTCAAAATATTGGGAGGCGGCGATCGCGGCTTGTTGTAGCAGTACCATACCAATGGAGAAGTTAGGAATAATCAAGCAGCCTGTACTAGCTTTATCAGCAAAGTCTGCCAAATCCTGAATTTGTTCTGGACTTAAGCCAGTAGTCCCCACCACAGGACGAATACCGTAAGCGATCGCACTGCGAACATTGTCATAAACTGAATCAGGATGGGTAAAGTCTACTATCACCCCTGGTGGCCCTTGTCTTTCCCCAGCTACATATCCCAGCATTGGCTCTAATTGATTGGTAATTGGCACTTCTAAAGGTTCGCTTAAACCAGCCAACTCGCCAGCATCTTTATCTTGATGTTCGGGACTGCTATCAATTGCACCCACTAGGTTTAAGTCAGGTGCTTGCGCTACAGCTTTTACCACTTCGCGACCCATTTTACCAGCAGCACCGTTGACAATCACTGGGATAGGAGCTTGATTCGTCATAAATTGAGCAAAACTTTTTTAACCAACAAAGGAATTGTAGAGCAATATTGGGCATGGGGCATTGGGAAGAGATAGGGGAGATGGGGGGAGATGGGGAAGAACACTCCCCACACTCCCTCATCTCCCTTGTCCCCTCTGCGCCTCTGCGTTCTCTGCGGTTCAAAAGAAATTTATCTAACCGCACAGCCACAGAGAACACAGAGACAATTGATTAGGCGAAGAAATTGCTAACTGGTACTGTTCCTAAAGCGGGTAAAGTGCCTGTATAGCCAGTAAGATTAATTAATAAATCTTGATTTGTCTGCAATCCAGTTGTGTTGTCATTGACGATGAGATAAGTACCTAATATTGCACCGCTTGTAACTTGTACTAATGCTGCACTGTTAACAGCTAAAGCTTGGTTACCAGATGTTGCACCGTCTGCATCAGTAAATATTTGATTCACTAAGTCTAGTAAAGTGCCAGCAGTGCTGTCTGTAGCGCGGGTGAAATTAGTTGGTGCTGCTAAGGCTGCACCACTATTATTTAATAAATCAATGCGATCGCTACCGATGGCGAAACCATTAATTTTGTCTGGGGCTGAAATCAACGATTGTCCAAATTGGAATACGTAAGTATTAACACCAATCCCGCCCGTTAAGCTATCAACACCAGCACCGCCATTGAGGGTATCATTGCCGTCGCCACCGTTGAGTTGATTATTGCCGCTATTGCCAACAATTAAATTATCGCCAGCAGAGCCTGTACCATTAATATTGGCTGTACCTGTTAGCGTCAGGTTTTCTACATTGGTAACTGTTGTGAGATTAAAGCTAAAGTCTGCTTGAATTGTATCTGTGCCACTATTTGCCACTTCGTTAATCACATCACTGCTATCAATGATATAAGTATCATTGCCTAAACCACCAATCAAGCTATCAACACCAGTACCGCCATTGAGAGTATCATTGCCATCACCGCCATCAAGTTGGTTATTACCGCTATTACCGACAATCAAGTTATTAGCAGCAGTGCCTGTACCATTGATATTGGCTGTACCAGTCAGCGTCAGATTTTCTACATTGGCGACAGTTGTCAGATTAAAGCTAAAGCCTGCTTGAATTGTATCTGTGCCCGCATTTACCGCTTCGGTGACGGTATCACTGCTATCAATGATGTAGATATCATTACCAGCACCACCAACTAAAGTGTCTATTCCTGCACCGCCGTCGAGTTGGTTGTTGCCAGTGTTACCTGTAATTAAGTTATTGCCAGCAGAGCCTGTACCATTGATGTTGGCTGTACCTGTCAGCGTCAGGTTTTCTACATTGGCGACAGTCGCCAGATTAAAGCTAAAGCTTGCTTGAATTGTATCTATGTCACTAGTTGCAGCTTCGGTGATGATATCACTGCTATCAATGATGTAAGTATCATTACCAATGCCACCAATCAAGCTATCAACACCAGCACCGCCATTGAGGGTATCATTGCCGTCACCACCATCGAGTTGGTTAGTACCGCTATTACCCACAATCAAGTTATTAGCAGCAGTGCCTGTACCATTGAGATTACTTGTACCAGTCAGCGTCAGGTTTTCTACATTGGCGACTGTTGTTAAATTAAAGCTAAAGCCTGCTTGAATCGTATCTGTGCCCCCATTCACAGCTTCGGTGACGATATCGCTGCTGTCAATGATGTAGGTATCGTTACCAGCACCACCAATCAAGCTATCAACACCAGCACCACCATTGAGGGTATCATTGCCGTTGCCACCGTCGAGTTGGTTATTACCGCTATTACCTACAATCAGGTTATTACCACCATCACCTGTAGCGTTCAAATTAGCGCTACCGATGAGGGTAAGGTTTTCAACATTCGCGATCGCAGTTAAATTAAAACTGAGGTAAGCTTCAATTGTGTCAATCCCAGCATTACTGTTTTCTTGGATCGCATCAGTAGTTGTATCAACAACATAAGTATCATTACCTGCACCGCCAGCTAAAGTATCTATCCCTGCACCACCATCGAGGCGGTTATTGGCGCTATTGCCAGTAATTAAGTTATTGTCAGCAGAACCTGTAGCATTGATATTACTTGTCCCCGTCAGCGTCAGGTTTTCTACATTGGCGACAGTCGCCAGATTAAAGCTAAAGCCTGCTTGAATTGTATCTGTGCCCCCGTTGACAGCTTCGGTAATCACATCACTGGTGTCAATGATGTAAATATCATTACCTACACCACCAATCAAGCTATCAACACCAGCACCGCCATTAAGGGTATCATTACCGTCGCCACCGCTGAGTTGATTATTGCCGCTATTGCCGACAATTAAATTATCGCCAGCAGAACCTGTAGCATTGATATTGGCTGTACCTGTTAGCGTCAGGTTTTCTACATTGGCGACAGTTGCCAGATTAAAGTTAAAGTCTGCTTGAATTGTATCTGTACCTGCATTTACAGCTTCTGTGACGATATCACTGCTATCAATGATGTAAGTATCGTTACCAGCACCGCCAATCAAGCTATCAACACCAGCACCGCCATTGAGGGTATCATTGCCATCACCGCCATCAAGTTGGTTATTACCGCTATTACCGACAATCAAGTTATTGCCAATACTGCCTGTAGCATTGATATTGGCTGTACCCGTTAGCGTCAAATTTTCTACATTGGCGAAAGTTGTCAGATTAAAGCTAAAGTCTGCTTGAATCGTATCTGTACCCGCATTTGCCGCTTCAGTGACGGTATCACTGCTATCAATGTTGTAAATATCATTACCAGCACCACCAACTAAAGTATCAACCCCAGTACCGCCGTCGAGTTGGTTGTTGCCAGTGTTACCTGTAATTAAGTTATTGCCAGTATTCCCTGTACCATTGATATTACCTGTACCCGTCAGCGTCAGGTTTTCCACATTAGCAGCTGTGGCTAAGCTAAAGGTAACAGAAGACTCAACTGTATCTGTACCAGAATTAGGTGCTTCGGTTAGCGTATCAGTAGTTGTATCGACGACATAAATATCATCACCAGTGCTGCCAATTAAAGTATCAACACCTGTACCACCATCGATTCTGTTGTTGCCACTGTTGCCAGTGATGATGTTATTTCCACTATTACCGATGCCATTAATGTTACTTGTACCAGACAAAGTCAGGTTTTCTACACCAGTTGGTAATGTAGTGGTTGTATTGGCTGTGAGGGTATCACTGATGGTGACGATACTTTGAGTTTTAGCGAGAGTAGCATTGCTGGGGTTACTCAGATTAACAGTAAATGTTTCATCAGGTTCATTGAGATTGTCATTAAGGATGGGAATGCTAATTGTTTTGCTGGTTTGATTAGCAGCAAAGGTGAGAGTGTTAGTAACTGTGGAGAAATCACTAAGAGCGATCGCACGGCCGTTAGCTGTTGTATATTGAACGGTAATTGTTTGAGTGCTGGGCGCAGATAGGGTGACTGTAACTACAGCATTTGGATTCAGCCCTTCAATTACCGTGACATCGCTAATGCTAATTGACGGTGTAGTCCCGGCAATTACTTTAGTGGTAGCTTGGGCAATTAGGGGAACAGCTTGCAGATTGCCGACATTATCTTTAGCGATGCTGTAGAAGGCATAGGTATTGCCAGTTGCACCACTATACTGGGCTGAGGTAGCTGTGATGTCGTCTTGCCAAAGTGTAAATGCACCGCCATTCACAGATGCAAAGATATCGTAGGAAGCGATACCGCTACCGTTGTCTGTTCCTGACCAAGAAACGGTAAAGTTAGAACTATTCGTGGTTGTGGGTAGGGCAGAAATAGTACTAGTCGGGTCGCTGATGTCAACCGTATTTCGCCATAGTGGTGTAGCAATCGGGTCATTAGTATCAAAGACAATGCTGGCAACCGAGTCAATTTGCGTACCAGTGGTCAGGTTAGCTTTGGGTTTGATACTGTAGTTAACAAAGCCTTCTCCATCGTGGGTAGCGTTATTGGGGGGTAAGAAACCTGCATCGGGGTTAGTTGGTAATTCGCCCGTTGTGGGATCAATGGTGGTTAATTTCCAGGTGGCGGTGCGGGTGGTAGTGTTAAGGCTGGCGTTGAAATCGACATAGTAGCCGATGGTATCGCGCAAATCGACCCTGGTGTTGTAGGCTTGGAGGTCGTCGGGAACATCGATGTAGATATTGCCAAAGCCAAAGTCGCCGAGTTCAAAGGTACTGAGGTCGAGGTCAGCGTCAATTTGGTGAGTGACGGTGACAAAGACTGCTGGTGCAGTGGCTGAGGCTTGGTTCTCGAAGCGAATCAGGTAGGGTAAGGTTTGGTAAGGGGTGAAGTAGCCTTGAGTGCCGTAACCTGCGGGGCCGATGATATCGTTGGGATCGACAGCAAAGAGGAATTCAAGACCTGCTTTACCTAAGTTTGCACCTATTCCCGCTAAACCACTCAAACCTAAACTCTTCCATAAAGATTGTCCTGATTTTGTTGCTCCGGACAGCACATTCGACAACTTAGGCGGAATCATGTATTTGGAACCAAAAGCTGTTGCGCCTCGGCCGTTATAACCCAGCATTTTCCAAGGTATCCAGCCTGTTAAAGCGCCTAATCCTGCGGCTGTTCCTAAACCACCCCAACTAAATCCACCATCAATTCCTTTTTCAATACCGTATCCCAGTGCATTGGTAGCTGCGCCTACGCCAGCCATACCAATAGCACCTCCCACAGTCCCCAAAGCTGCAAGTCCGCCGGTGCCGCCGACAACGCCACCATAGGCTGCACCGCCAACGGTAGCACCAATTAGTCCTCCCGCAGAAAATTGACCACCTGTCAAGGCTGTGCTGATTCCATAGGAAGCTGCACCGACAAGTCCGCCAATAATCGCACCGCCTACAGCTAGAGGGACTAGGAAAGTACCTTGAGGATCGATCGCTCCCAGGGGTTTATTATCAACGTAGGCATATAAATTACTGCTACCACCCAAGAAGCCAATGGGGTCGATGGAAGTAAATTTTCCGGTGTTGGTTTCGTAGTACCTGGATCTCATGAAGTCCAAACCGTTACCTTCATCGGTCACACCCCACATTCCAACATACTCAAAGGGGTTAGCAACGGTTTCTGTTTTGGTTAAATCTTCGCCAAATGGTAAGTAACTGTAGCGATTAAGATAACTGCCTGTCCCACCAGTCAATCCTACTACCGAACCGATCGCATCAACATCATAATAGGTTGTGGCATTGCTACTATCTGTGCGGCTTACCAAACCGACACCGTTGGTATAACGCGCAAGCAAACTGCCTGTACCATTGTATTCCCCAACTACACTCGCCAACCCAACTGGATCGATGAGGTACTCAGTTCGTTGCCCATTTTTCACACTAGCAATGCGATTACCTAGGGCATCATATTCGTAACTCCAAGTACCATCTGGGGTGACAGCACCAATTAAACGATTTTCTTGGTCGTAAGTATAAGTTGAAGTTTGACCACCTTGAGTTTTGCTAATCAGGTTACCATCTAGATCGTAGATGCGACTAACTCCGCCAACGTTGGTGTATTGGTTGAGGTTGTTAGTGGTGTAGGCAGTTGTGACACTATTATCCTTGACAGAAATCCGATTACCTGCTGCATCGTAGACATATTCAATTTTGCGTCCACCTGGTAAGGTAACAGATGTCAGTTGACCGATCGCATCATAGCCATAAGTAGTTTTACCCTCAAGGGTAGTCAGGCTAGTCCTTCGTCCTAAATTATCGTAGGTATAATCAAAGCGAGAATTTACTGAGGCATCAGCTTTATAGTTAACAACATTGGTAATTTGTCCAACTACATCATAGGTGTAGGTTGTGTAAGTACCATTACCGTTGTCTTCCCGTACTACTCGACCTGCACCGTCGTAGGTATAAGCAATAATTCGCGTGCCACTACCATTAGTTAATTCTGAAAGTCTGCCCGCTGCATTATAAGCGTAGTTAGTCGTAGCACCACTTTGATCGACCATCTTTGTCCGCAGACCATTGGCGTTATAAGTAAATTCCACAAATCGCCCAGACCCCTGAGTGACTTTAGTGATGCGATCGCCACTATCGTAAGTGTAACTAAAGCTACTATCTGCATCAGTAGCAGTCAGTAAATTGCCCCGATTATCGTAGGTAAAGCTAGCTGTTGTGCCGTCGGCGTAACTCTTGCTGAGTAAAAGTCCTCGGCTGTCATAGCTGTAGACAATGTTTTGACCTCGACGGTTAACTCCAACAGTAAGATTGCCTTTAGTGTCGTAGCTGTAAGTTTCTATACTGCCATCTGCGTAGGCAATTTTGGAGACATTACCGCCACCGTCATATTGCAGATTGGTAAAGTTACCTCGCTGATCCTCTAAGGTTTGCAGCTTATTAAAGTTAGAATCATAGGTAAACTCTAGTTTTTGACCAAGAGCATCGACGCTACTATTCAAATTACCTTTGCTGTCGTAGGTAAAAGCAGATAGGGTATTACCAGGTGCAATAATTCTGACTACATTACCATTTTCATCGTAGCGGTACTGTGTGATCCGACCTAGTGCATCTTGCAGTTGTCCAATTTGACCGGCATCATTTACTAATAGCTTGGTAATATTTCCGGTGGTATCTTTGACGGTAATACCGCCTGCAAAGTCGTAAGTATAGGTAACGGCTTCCGCATTACCATCAAGATTTTGCTTGATTAGCCTGCCTTGAGTATCATAGTCAAAGTAGTTATGAGTACCGCCAGGTAAAGTAATTGAGCGCAAGGCGTAAGCTGTGGCTCCAGTGTTACTACTGTCGTAGGTGTAGGTAGTTGTGCCATCTGGGCCAGAGACACTGAGCAAGCGATCGCCTGTGGTATCGTATGTGTAAGTTGTAATCCGTCCTGCTTGGTCTGTGAGTTTATTAATTCGACCTTGGGCATTATAAGTGAGAGTGAATTTGTCCCCATTGGAGTGATTTAGGCTTGTTAGTTGCGAACCTGTATAGCCCAACGTAATCCGGTTACCGCTAGCATCTTCCAGATAGTTCAGCTTGCCATCATTGCGGAAGACGCGCACAGTCCCATCTTTTTCTTGGAGACGATACACGCCTGACATGAGGCTGAGGGTAGCATAGTCTCCTGATTCACTGCTATAACTACCATCAGCTTGTTTATTGAAGAAGCGCAAGCTGCCATAGCCTTTAATCCTCACGTTACCATCGCTATCGGCAGTTGCGGTAAAGTCCCAGGGATGCGTCCAACCTCTTCCCAATGCGCCTAAATTGAAACGTTCAGCTATGGGTTGGAGATAGGTGCGTCCAAAGGTTAAAGATAATCCCGGTGTGGGTGCAGTAGCATCAATTGCAGTTGCTAATGTTGTGCCAGGGAAAGTATTGCTAGCTTGCTGGAATTCAAAGCCCAGCAATTTGGCAATATCTGTGGTGGATTCACCCAATTGAGCCAAATAGCTGGCATTTTCATTGATGACTGCTTGATAGCTATCGCTGGTATTGCCAACTGCATTGACAAAGTTATTATAAATAACATTCCAGGCTTCTGCTGATACATAAGCAGGTCGGCTACTATCTTTCAAAGCATTCCAATCAATGGTTGCACCATTTCTGGGGGTGCTGATGTTCAAACTGCCACTAGTAGCGCCGGCTTTGGGACGGAACAGGAAGGAGTAGCTACCTGTTGCACCAGGGGCGAGAACTCCCGCTGCACCCTGAGTATTAATGCCCAAAAATTGTACTGCACTATCAGTAAAGCCAGTTCCGCCTGTGGGACGAAATAAAATTTGACTGCCATCTAAGCTAAATACTGGAACAGGAATATCTGTGTTACCCGCATTGCGGTAAGTAATAATTGCTTCTCCTGTCATCCAAGGGCGCATTCTTCCAGGCGCACTAACAAATACTTCTAGCTGACCGGGCGCCGCACCGTTAACATTAAAGATATCGTTGACTGTCGCTGTCCCCGCAGTATCTGTTACCCGCACATCGTAGGCTCCGGCAGTCAATCCTGCTAAATTAAAGCTAGCTACTAAGGTGCTGCTATTTTGCCAGGTAACTTGGCTAGCGGTGCGGATGGTATTATTGGGGGCGATTAAACTGACGGCTGCACCCGGTGTAAATTGATTTCCCTCAATGGTGATAGTAGTTTGCCCGGCGTTACTACCTGTATTTGGGCTAACTTGGCGAATTTGGAAGGGGGTAATTGTGGTTTTGGGTGTGGCAGTTAAATTTAAGTTGTAATTTGTATTACCGCTATTGCGATAAGTGCGGAGGTAGTAAGTTCCGGCTTCTAAGTCTCTGCTTATTGATTCTGGGGATGTGCCAAAGGCGGTAGAACTGGCAAGGGTGCTGCCATTATTACTCAGTAATTCGACATTGGCATCGGCAGTTAAACCGTTGAGGGCTAAGTTAAAGGTACTGGCTTGAGTCAGTTCAAAGCGATAATAATCGTTACGATCTAACTCACCAACAAAATCGTTTAAGGTTTGGGTTCCGGTGAGGATGCTTAAATCTCTGGCTTCGCTGAGGGAGTTACCGGCTGAGTCTTCCACAGATGTGGCTGTGGCGGTGAGTTTATAGTCTGTTCCCACTCCATAGGTGGAAGCGACACGGGCGTAGTAAACTCCAGTAAATAATAAGGTGTTGATGGCGTTTGTGCCACTGGTAATGGCATTGCCGGCACTATCGAGGAGGGTGATACTGGTACTAGTTCCTGTAGCTAATCCACTGAGGGCTAAAGTTAAGCTGCTGTCTTTGGTGAGTTCAAAGCGGTAATAATCGTAGTTGTCTTGGGAAAGTTCTAGGAAGTTGCCAATATAATCACTGAATGTTTGGGTATTAATCAGAACGCCGATATCTTTGGCGGCGGTGAGGATATTGCCTGCGTTGTCGGCTGGGGTGGCGGGTAAGGAGGTTCCGGATACTTGTAAATTATAGTTGGTAGCACCTGCGCCATATTTATCAACCCTGACAAAGTATGTGCCACCGGCGAGGTTGCGGCTGATATTCTCTTCGGAAATGCCAGCACCGCTAGAACCAGTAATATAATTACCAGCGATGGTGTAAAGATTGAGGTTAGCATCAGCACTCAAGCCGCTGAGTTTTAAATCTACTTTGGTATTACCTGCTAACTCTAGGCGGTAGTAGTCGTAGTTATCTTGATATAAACCGTAGAAGTCGCCAACAAAATCACTGAAACTTTGGGCGGTGGTGGTAATGTTTGTGATTTCTCTGGCTGTGTCGAGGTTATTTCCGGCTAAATCGGCTGGTGTCGCCCCTAGAGATGTCGCCCCGACTTGGAAATTATAGGTGGTGTTACCTGTTCCAGATTTTTGCACCAAGGCGTAATAAGTTCCAGGGAGGAGGTTGTAATTGATATTTTCGTTGGCTGTACCAGTTGCAGATGTGCCGGTGATGTAACCACCATTGCTGTTGTAGAGATAGAGGTTAGCATCTGAACTCAATCCACTCAGACTCAGATTTAAGGTACTATTTTGGGTGAGTTGCAGGCGGTAATAATCATAATCATCTTGGGCAATACCGTTGAAATCACCAACAAAATCGCTGAAGGTTTGGTTGGTGGTAATCGTGCCGATGTTTTTGGCTGTATTGCGATCGCTTCCTGCATTATCTAACGGAATGGCACCCAACGGTGTCGCACTCACTTGCAAAGCGTAATTTGTCCCGACGCTAGCGTTGCTGTACGCCCGCAGAAAGTAAGTTCCCGCGACAAGATTTTTGATAATTGACTCACTCGCTGTGCCAGAATTGGTACTATAGGCGATACCGCTGCCATTGAGGCTGTATAAGTACAAATTCCCATCGGCGGTTAACCCAGTTAAACTTAAATTCAGGGTGCTATTTTGCGCTAAATCTAAGCGGTAGTAGTCTTCATTATCCTCGGCAATACCGTTAAAATTGCCAACAAAGTCATTCAAGGTTTGACTGGTAGTAATTACGCCGAGATTTCTCGCAGTTTCGCGACTATTTCCCGCATTATCTCCCGGAGTTGCGGCTAAGGCGGTAGCTGTTGCTTGGAGAGAATAGTTTGTACCGCCAGTACCATTATTGTAGACGTAAGCAAAATAAGTTCCGGGTGCTAAGTTTTTAGTAATCGATTCGTTGGCGTTGCCAGTGGTGCTACTATAGGCAACTGTACCGCCATTCAGGTTGCTCAGATATAAGCTAGCATCAGCACTTAAACCTGTGAGATTTAGGGTTAAGGTACTATTTTGAGTTAAATCAAAACGGTAGAAGTCGTAGTTATCCTGGGTTAAGCCGTTGAAGTCGCCAATATAATCGTTGAAGGTTTGGCTGGTACTAGTAATAGTAATATTTCTTGCAGATTGGCGATCGCTTAGAGCATTATCTACCGGAATTGTCCCCAGTGAAGTGGCAGCAGCTTGTAATTTATAGTTAGCCGTGCCTGTGTTGTTGTTGCTAACTTCAATAAAATAAGTACCAGCGGCTAAATTGCGCGTAATGTTTTCATTGGTTATTCCTGATGCATTACTCCCAGTAATATAAGTACCACCGCTACTGTAAAGATAAAGATAAGCATCCGCACTCAATTCACTCAGCGTTAAATTGACTGTGCTGGGATTTGCTAGCTGGATGCGATAATAGTCTTTGGGGTTGGTGGTGTTATTAACTGAGTTCGTAACAGTTTGCAGAGTGCTGAGAGTTCCCAAACTGACGGCGGTATCTAAGGCAGAATTGGTGTTTGGTATGGTTGCCGTTGTCGCTGTCGCCGCCGCAGTAAAGTTGTAATTTGTACCGCCATTGCCAATTTTTTGTACTAATGCATAATAAGTGCCAGTTGTCAAGGCGTAATTAATTGTTTCGTTGACAATACTGGAACCTGTCGCAGCTGTAATATAACTACCAAAACTGTTGTACAAGTACAAATTGGCATCAGAACTCAAACCGTTGAGATTGAGGGTAACATTACTATTTTGCGTAACTTGGAATTTGTAGTAATCGTAAGTATCTTGAACTAAACCGTTAAAATCACCAACAAAATCGCTGAAAGATTGGGCGTTGCTGGTTAAATTGCCGATATTTTTCGCAACATCGCGGTTTTCACCAGCATTATCAGCGGGAGTTGTCGCCAAGGAAGTGGCTGAGGCTTGTAAGGTGTAGTTTGTACCGCCACTGCTATATTTTTGCACCCCAACGTAATAAATGCCGGCGAAGAGGTTGCGAATGATTGATTCGTTGGAGATTCCCGAACCGTTGGAAGAGGTGATGTTACTACCAACGCTATCATATAGATATAAGTTGGCATCAGAACTTAAACCAGCTAAGCCGAGGTTGAGGGTGCTATTTTGACTGAGTTGCAGGCGGTAGTAATCGTAGTTATCGTCAGTTAACCCTTGGAAATCGCCAACGAAATCAGTAACCGTTTGCGCGGTGGTGCTGACAGCGCCTAAATTCTTGGCTGTCTCTATGGTGTTACCTGCGTTATCTGCGGGGATTGCGCTTAAAGCAGTTGCAGCGGCTTGTAAGTTGTAGGTTGTACCACCTTCACCATATTTTTGCACTAAGACATAATAAATTCCCCCGTTCAGGTTACGAATAATTGACTCGTTGGAGTTTCCTGAACCAGTGGAACTGATGATATTCGTACCAACGCTATTATATAGATATAAGTTGGCATCAGAACTTAATCCACTTAAGTTGAGGGTGAGGGTGCTATTTTGGTTAAGTTGCAGGCGGTAGTAATCGTAGGTATCGTCAGTTAACCCGTTGAAATCGCCAACGAAATCAGTAACCGTTTGCGCGGTGGTAATCGCGCCTAAATTCTTCGCAGTGTCGAAGCTATTTCCCGAATTATCAGCAGGTGTGGCAGTTAAAGCCGTTGCAGAAACTTGTAAATTGTAATTAGTTCCGCTATTGCTAGCATCTTGTACGAGAACATAATAAGTTCCACTCGCGAGGTTGCGGATAATTGACTCGTTATACAGATTGCCATAGGAACTAGCAAGGGAATAACCACCACTACTATATAGATATAAGTTGGCATCACTACTCAATCCACTCAGGTTGAGTGTCAGCGTACTATTTTGCGATAATTGCAAACGGTAGTAATCATTGTCATCGTTTGCCAGTCCGTTAAAGTTACCGATAAAATCGGTGAGGTTCTGGGTTGTGGTGATAGTACCCAGATTTCTCCCATTATCAAAATTATCACCGGCAGGATCAGCGGGGATAGTGCCTAAAGCAGTGCGGGAAAGTTGTAAATTGTAGGGAGTACTACCTGCACTGTTGCGGTAGACTAAAGCATAGTAAATTCCTGGCGCTAGGAGATTGCTGGTAACGATTTCATTTCCTGTACCACCGCCAAGGGAATTGTTAATTAAGCCACCATCGCTACGATACAGGTATAACTCAGCATTGTTAATTAACCCAGTGAGATTGAGATTGACTGTGCTGTTTTCATTGAGACGGAAGCGGTAATAATCGTAAGCATCGCTATCGCCAACATTTTCGCTAAAATTGACAGTATTTGTGAGAACACCAACTTCTTTCGCCGTTTCTAAAGTATTCCCGGCGTTATCTGGGGAAGTCGCACCCAGAGAAAGGGTACTTGCTTGTAGAGTATAGCTAGTACTACCAGTATCCGGTTTATTGATGTGGATGTAATAAGTTCCGGCGGTGAGAGTGGGAGAAAAGGTTTCGTTATTTACGCTGGAGAGGGTAGAGGAAGCGATCGCTTCTCCGTTACTATTATATAGATATAAATCGGCGTTAGAACTCAGTCCAGTAAGACTAAAACTCACCGTGTTATTGCTTGTCAGTTGAAACCGATAATAATCACTATTATCAGTATTGCTCACAGTCCCCGTCAGGTTAGCATTATTCAGATTCGGAATATTTTGTGCTGTGTCTAACTGTAATGCTTTTGCTTGCAGAGTGTAAGTTGTTTTTCCAGCACCATTTTTACTAACTAGCGCATAATAAGTTCCCGCAGTCAAACTGCGAGTAATTGACTCATTGGCTGTATTTGCACTATTAGACGCGGTAATATATCCCCCCGCAACTGTATAGAGAGATAAATTTGCATCCGCACTCAACCCACTCAAAGTTAAATTAACGGTGCTATTTTGATCTAACTGCAAGCGATAGTAGTCATAATCATCATTAGCTAACCCATTAAAGTCACCAATAAAATCAGTGAAGTTTTGCGGTGTACCGTTGAGAATTCCAATATTTTTCGCCGTATCCAAAGTACTCCCCGCAATATCAGCCGGAGTCGCACCTAAGGAAGTTGCACCTACTTGTAAACTATAGTTAGTCTTACCACTCCCATACTTCTGCACCAAAGCATAATAAGTACCAGCTTGGAGATTTTGCTTTAATATTTCATTAGCTAAACCGCTAGCCGAACTTTGAGTAATATATCCACCATTGCTGTTATAAAGGGACAAATTCGCATCACTACTCAATCCACTCAGGCTGAGATTTAGCGTACTGTTTTGTGTCAGTTGCAGACGATAGTAGTCGTAGTTATCTGCAACTACACCATTAAAATCGCCAATAAAATCATTAAAGCTTTGGGTAGTAGTAATAACGCCAATATTTTTGGCTGTGTCTCTATCATTTCCAGCATTATCAGCAGGCGTTGCACCTAACGCATTCGCAGCAACTTGGAGATTATAATTTGTCCCGCCACTCCCATTTTTATTGACTTGAACAAAATACGTCCCGGCGCTAAGATTGCGAATAATTGATTCGTTTGCTGTTCCACCCGCAGATGTTCCAGCTAGATAGCCACCAGCGAAATTGTAGAGAGAGATATCAGCATTAGAACTGAGTCCATTCAGGGTAAGATTGAGTGTACTGTTCTGAGTTAAATCTAAGCGGTAATAGTCATAGTTATCTTGAACAATCCCATTAAAATCGCCAATATAATCGCCGAAGCTTTGACTACTACTGACAGCACCAATATATCTAGCCGTTTCTCTTTCATTACCAGCATTATCAACCGGAACTGCACCTAAAGTAGTCGCAGAAACATCGAGAGTATAATTCGTCCCCGCACTGTTATCATTTCTGTAAACTAAAGCAAAGTAAGTGCCGGCTGCGAGATTTGTAATCAGCGATTCGTTAGCGATTCCAGATGCTGAACTAGAAGTAATTGTCCCACCAGCCTGATTATATAAATACAAATCCGCATTAGCACTCAATCCTTTCAAATTCAGATTGAGTTTACTATTCTCAGATAATTCCAGACGGTAGTAATCATAGGTATCTTGAGTTAAATCGTTAAAATTGCCAATAAAATCATTAAAACTTTGACTACTACTAATTACGCCAATATTTCGCGCATTTTCACGCTCATTTCCCGCGCTATCTCCCGGAGTTGCACCCAGAGAATTAGCTGAAGCTTGTAATTTATAGTTAGTCGTACTACTACTATTGTTAACGACTTCAACAAAATAAATTCCCGCAGTTAAATTCCTAATAATTGCTTCATTGGTAATCCCCGCCGCCGAACTACCAGTGATATAACTACCACCACTACTATAAAGATTAATGTTGACATCAGCCGTGAAATCGCTCAAAAATACATTCAAAGTACTATTTTGCGCCAGTTGTAGCCGATAATAATCTCTGGTGTTGCTATTATTAACAGAGTCATTGATAGTTTGCAGAGTACTAACAGCACCTAAATTAACTGCTGTATCTAGTACTGAACTAGTATTTGGGATAGTCCCAGTTGCTGCCGTTGCGGAAGCTTGTAAACTGTAATTTGTGCCACCACTGCCAACTTTTTGCACAAATACATAATAACTTCCCGGTGTCAATTGACTAATAATTGACTCTTGCGAAATTCCCGAACCTGAAGAACCTGTAATATATGAACCAAAACTGTTATATAGATATAGATTGGCATCAGAACTTAAACCACTCAAATTCAGCGTTACATTGCTATTTTGAGTCAGATTAAATTGATAATAGTCTTCATTATCAGTAGTTAAGCCGTTAAAGTCCCCAATAAAATCATTGAATGTTTGGACAGTACTAGTTAAAGTACTAATATTTCTGGCGATATCGCGATTATTACCAGCATTATCAACAGGAATTCCCCCAATAGTACTGGCGGAAGCTTGCAAATTGTAATTTGTTCCCCCAGTCCCAGATTTTTCCACTAAAACATAATAAATACCAGAGTTAAGATTACGAATAACTGATTCGCTAGCTGTTCCCGCAGCAGACGAACCCGTAATATAGCCACCGACGCTATTGTACAAATACAAATTTGCATCGCTACTCAATCCACTCAAACTCAAGTTCAGAGTACTATTTTGATTAAGTTGGATTTGATAGTAATCTCGATTATCTTGAGATAGCCCGTTGAAATCACCAACAAAATCGCTCACATTTTGGGCTGTAGTACTAATTACACCCAAATTCCGCGCAGTTTCTAGCGTACTACCTGCATTATCACTGGGAATTACACCTAAAGCTGTGGCGGAAGTTTGTAAACTGTAATTTGTCCCCCCAGTACCAGATTTTTCAACTAAAACATAATATGTTCCCGCGCCAAGATTGCGGATAATCGACTCATTAGCTATTCCCGCATTCGCTGCGCCAACAATATAAGTACCGACACCATTATATAGATATAAATTGGCATCACTACTCAACCCACTCAGGCTGAGATTTAGCGTACTATTGTCACTCAGTTGCAGACGATAATAATCTCGATTATCTTGAGATAGCCCATTGAAATCACCAACAAAATCACTAAAAGTTTGGGCTGTTGTGCCAATCGTACCAATATTTCTCGCTGTTTCTATAGTTTCCCCGGCACTGTCAGCGGGGATAGCGCCTAACCCAGTCGCAGAAGTTTGTAATTTGTAATTAGTCCCACCACTACCAGATTTTTGCACCAAAGCATAATATGTGCCCGCTGTCAAGTTGCGAATAATCGACTCGTTAGTATTTCCCCCAGCAGTGGAAGCGGTAATGTAATTTCCGCCAATACTGTATAAATATAGGTTCGCGTCGCTGCTTAAGTCACTCAGGCTGAGGTTGAGGGTGCTATTTTGAGTGAGTTGCAGCCGATAATAATCATAATTATCCTGTGCCAGTCCAGAAAAATCGCCGCTAAAGTCGGTGTAAGATTGAGCAGTACTAGCGATCGCGCCAATATTCCTTGCTGTATCAAAACTATCCCCAGCTAAATCTGTTGGTGTCGCGCCTAAAGCCGTTTTGCCAAGTTGTAAGTTATAAGTGGTAGTACCTGTAGCAGTACGGGAAACTAATACATAGTAAGTGCCCGGAGCCAAATTTTTACTAATTGTTTCATTGGTTGTCCCTGAGTTTGAAGAATAGGCAATTCCAGAGCCATTGCTGCTGTAGAGTCCTAAATTCGCATCTGCACTCAGTCCACTGAGGTTGAGATTGACGGTATTATTGGCATCGATGCGGAATCTGTAATAGTCGTAATAATCACTATCACCTATCTCTTCACTCAAGCTAAACGGACTCACAAGCAAACCAAGCTCTTTGGCTTGCTCTAAGGAATTGCCAATAGTATCAGTCATGATTGGTACTTGGTGTCACATATAGCTAATTATATTTACTTACGTATATTCTGGGATACTGTATAGTAAAGCTTTTATATTTTTATATAAAGATTTGATGAAGTCGCACTCTGATGAGTCGCGGTGCTGCGAGATCCCCGACTTCTTGAAGAAGTCGGGGATCTCGCAGCACCGCAAAATTAATGAGACAATGCACTAGGTTGTTAATTCCAGGTAAATTACTCAAATACTGGTGACCAAATCTCAGCAACAACTACTTCCCAACCAGGAAGTAAATCAGGGAGAGTTAACACATCGCCATCTCGCAAGATGATTTTTTCGCCAGAACGGTAAACTTCCAGAGTTCTGGTTTTGGGGTCAATTAAAATTCCAATTTGCGTACCCAGGCTGATAAATTCCTGAATTTTTTGGCGGAGTTTGTCGAGGGAATCAGTCTTAGATTTAACCTCAACTACTAAGTCTGGAACTAATTCTGCGTAGTCTTCTGTAGAACGTTTCAGTCTGTCTGCACGTACAAAAGATACATCCGGTGCGCGTAAATCTGTGTTGGGTAATTTAAAGCCAGCGCTGGAACCTGCTACACGTCCTAGTTGACGTGGTCTTACCCAATTACCCAAAAGTCGGGAAAACTCAGTTCCGACTTCTTCAGACTCATAACCTGATGGACTCATGATCACTATATTTCCATCGACTAATTCCATGCGATAGTCAGGATAATTTGCCTGCATTTTCTCCAGGTCTTTGACAGTAAGAGACATAAGGCCTCCGGAAACAGCTGAATTTATCTTGGCATTTCTAGGGACTAGGGGTGAGGGAGTTCTGAGGCCAGATGCGATCGCCACTATTAGCGTCAAAGACAAACAACTGATTTAAATCTAATTGCAAAACAAGGCGATCGCCTGGACGCAAACGGACACCACCACCAAGCTGCACATTCAATAATGCTGATGAATCCGGTAAACTCACGCGAATTAAAGTTTCCCTTCCTAAAGGTTCTACTACCTTTACTTCCACCATCAACTGTGCTGAATTTACAACCTTTCCATCCTGACTTTCGGGCTGCTGTGGTTCGTTAATATAAATATGCTCTGGTCTAATTCCCAAATCTACACTTTGTCCCTGATGCAGTTGTAAACTTGCCTGTAAAGCGGTAGGAATTTCTAATAACTGCCCACTAATATCAAAACCTGAATATTGATAAATTGCAGGCAGAATATTCATCGGGGGATTGCCTAAAAAAGATGCCACCATTTGATTCGCAGGAAGGGCATATATACTTTGAGGGTCACCAATTTGTTGAATTCTGCCGCGATTTAACACCACAATTTTATCTGCCAAGGTCATGGCTTCAACTTGATCGTGGGTTACATATATGGTTGTAATTTCCAAATTTTGATGCAGTTGTTTTAACTCTGCCCTAGTATCATCTCGTAACTGGGCATCTAAATTAGACAAAGGTTCATCTAGTAAGAATACTTGTGGCTGACGAGCGATCGCTCTTCCTAAGGCTACCCGTTGTTGCTGTCCCCCGGAAAGTTGTTTGGGTTTGCGATCTAGCAGGTGTTCTAGGGAAAGCGATCGCGCTACATTCATCACCCGTTCTTGAATCAGATTAGAGTCAACTTTCCGCATCTGCAAGCCAAAAGCAATGTTTTGTGCCACTGTCATATGCGGATAGAGAGCATAATTTTGGAACACCATCGCCACATCCCGCGCTCTAGCTGGGATATTATTCATTAAGCGATCGCCAATAAAGAGTTTACCTGATGTGGCTGTTTCTAAACCGGCGATCGTTCGTAAAATCGTAGATTTCCCACAACCTGAAGGCCCTACCAAAACCCAAAATTCACCATCGGGAATTTCCAAAGAAATATCCTCAATAGCCGTCACGTTGTTAAATCTACGTTTAATGTCTTCTAGACGAACATTTGCCATTATCTGAATTTTGTCAGTTGTCAGTTGTCATTTGTCAGTTGTCATTTGTCATTTGTCCTTGATAACTAAGGACTCATGACTATTAACTCATGACTACTTCCAAGCAGGATGAGCAAATAAAGAAGCAATGACTCGCACTCCCCGGAGTTGATTAGACAGAGGTAAATGCCCTTTAGGGGCGCTCAAATCCCAAATAAATTCATTCGGATACCGTGTCCAGTTATTACCATTTTTCCAACCAATTTTCGCCCAGAAATTATCCCAATTTTTTCCCAAACCTAACCAAAGATCTCGCTGTACTGAAAAGCCAAACTTACCTTCTGAGTGGACTAACCAAAGATGATTAATGGTTTGCAAGTCAACAGCGGGAAAATTGTCCACATCAGTAAAATACAACCATTTTCTTTGTAATGCCGTGGGGCCTGCTACTTCACACATTTTTTCGATGGTGAGGCGATCTGCTGCTTGGAAGTCTTGGACAGCCAATAGCTGTTGCAAGGGATGGTAATTAATCCCGCACTCTGATTTTAGAGGTACAATGCCCTCAGGAAAAGAGGAAAGCAGAAATTGTTTGGCTAATGGTGCATCAGAATTGTAGAGTACTTGGTAGGCTTTGCCATCAATCCAAGTTGCCGGGGTGTCCGAACGTTTCCGTAAGAATTCCATTAATACATCCAATCCCTCATTACCCAAGTCAGCTAACTTTGAGATAATTTGTTGTTGGACTTGAAGAGACCCAGCGATTAACGTTTGTCGAAGGGAGTCGATGTCATTAGCAGGGCCTGATACAATCATTGGGTCTGTCATGCCAATTACTCGTTTTAGCGGGTGCGTGAAAAAGCGATCGCTATGAGGTTTTACCAAAGGCGAAACACTGATAGCGAAATGTAGTTTACTATTTTTGATCGTACAAAATAGCGATCATTTCACTTCATCCCATACCTTAAGTCCGATCAGGGGAAAATCTGCGCTTCACGGGACTAGGGGAACCAGGACTAGGGACAGGGAGGACAGGGAGGACAAGGAGGACAAGGGAGAAGTACTTTGAGCAATGCCCCATGCCCCATGCCCCATGCCCCATGCCTCATGCCCCATGCCCCATGCCCAATACCCGATACCAATAGCCTATCAATCAGGAGTGTGTGAGTTATGTACGACAAGATAAAACCCCCTACAACTGGAGCAAAAATTACCTTCAAGAATGGTGAACCGGTTGTACCGGATAACCCCATTATCCCCTTTATTCGGGGCGATGGAACGGGTATCGACATCTGGCCTGCTGCCCAAAAAGTACTTGATGCTGCGGTAGCAAAAGCATATAACGGTAAGCGGCAAATTAGTTGGTTGAAGGTTTATGCTGGGGATGAAGCCTGCGATTTATACGGTACATACCAGTATTTACCTCAAGATACACTAACGGCAATTGAAGAATATGGTGTTGCTATCAAAGGCCCGTTAACAACTCCTGTGGGTGGTGGCATTCGTTCTTTAAATGTGGCACTAAGACAAATTTTTGACTTATATGCTTGCGTGCGTCCTTGCCGCTACTATGCAGGTACACCCTCACCCCACAAAAACCCCGAAAAGCTTGATGTGATTGTTTATCGGGAAAACACAGAAGATATTTATTTGGGGATTGAGTGGCGACAAGGCAGCGAAATTGGCGATCGCTTAATTAAAATTCTCAATGAGGATCTTATACCCGCCACCCCAGAACACGGGAAAAAGCAAATTCCCCTAGATTCTGGCATCGGCATCAAACCCATCAGTAAAAAGGGTTCCCAGCGCTTGGTACGGCGTGCTATCAAACATGCCCTGACATTGCCCAAACATAAGCAACAAGTGACTTTGGTGCATAAGGGCAACATCATGAAGTACACCGAAGGCGCTTTCCGCGATTGGGGCTATGAATTGGCTACTAGCGAATTCCGCCAAGAAACAGTCACAGAACGGGAATCTTGGATTTTGAGCAACAAGGAGAAAAACCCCAATATTTCCTTAGAAGACAACGCCCGTCAAGTTGATCCTGGATTTGATGGCTTAACTCCAGAGAAAAAAGCGCAAATTGTCAAGGAAGTAGAAACAGTTCTTAACACAATTTGGGATAGCCACGGCAACGGCAAGTGGAAAGATAAAATCATGGTCAATGACCGGATTGCTGATAGTATTTTTCAACAAATCCAAACCAGACCTGATGAGTATTCGATTCTGGCGACGATGAATTTAAATGGCGATTACCTATCCGATGCGGCTGCTGCCATTGTTGGCGGCTTAGGAATGGGGCCAGGGGCGAATATAGGCGATGCCTGCGCCATCTTTGAAGCTACCCACGGAACAGCACCCAAACACGCCGGCTTAGATCGGATTAATCCCGGTTCGGTAATCTTGTCTGGTGTGATGATGCTAGAGTTTATGGGCTGGCAAGAAGCCGCAGACCTGATTAAGAAAGGTTTAGGAGATGCGATCGCCAACGGTCAAGTCACCTACGATTTAGCACGCTTGCTAGAACCACCAGTAGAACCCTTAAAATGTTCGGAATTTGCCGACGCTATTATTCAGCATTTTGGGTAATTAGGGGCTAGGGGCTAGGGGCTAGGGCGTGTTTTCAAACTCATTTCTTGAATAAGGGGAGGAGGGGGAGAGGGGGAGACGCGGTGACGCGGAGAGCTTTTTGAACAAATTTTCACCGCGTCGCCGCGTCCCATTGTCCCGTTGTCAGCCTTATGTAGTTGCATTCGATACTTTGAAGACACGCCCTAGGGAAGGGAGACAATGCCCCATGCCCCATGCCCCATGCCCTGTTCTCTCTGACAACTGACAACTAACAACTGACAAATCCCGAGTTTTTTGCAGCCTGAATCTAAGAAAATAAAAGCTATCTAGATAATTCATTGGCTGCAAAAATTTTTATGACTATTAATCGACGCCATTTTTTGTTTTTACTTGTCGCAGGTACGGGTACTTTGGCTTTAGAAGGTTGTGCTTCAGCAGAGCAATCCCCAACTGGAAACCCAACAAGTCCCGAACCAAAACCAGATACCACTAAAGGGGCGATTCAATTACCACCTTTACCTTATGCCTATGAAGCACTGGAACCACACATTGATGCTAAAACGATGCAGTTTCATCACGATAAGCATCATGCAACTTATGTGAAAAATCTCAATGCAGCTTTAGAGAAACATCCAGAACTCAAAAGCAGAAGTGTTGAAGAACTGTTACGTAAACTTGACAAAGTGCCCGAAGATATTCGCAAAATTGTCCGCAATAATGGCGGCGGACATGTCAACCATTCGATGTTTTGGCAAATTATGAAGCCCCAAGGTGGAGGTGAACCCACAGGGGCGATCGCAACTGCTATAAAAGAAAATTTTGGTAATTTTGCTGATTTCAAAAAACAGTTTAACGCAGCTGGTGCGGCTCAATTTGGTAGTGGTTGGGTTTGGCTGGTGCGCAATAGAAATGGCAAGTTAGAAGTGACGACAACAGCTAACCAAGACACGCCTTTAAGCCAAGGATTATATCCGATTTTGGGTAATGATGTTTGGGAACATGCATATTATCTCAACTATCAAAATCGCCGCGCTGATTACTTAGAAGCTTGGTGGAATGTGGTGAATTGGGATGAGATTAATAAGCGATATGCCGTTGTGAGTAAGTCGGCTTAATTAACTTCAGTTCGATGGCACTTCACCCAAGGTCATCGAACTGAAGTAGATTTTACACAACTGGTATAAAATCGCTCTCTGTAATCAAGCTGTAATTGATACCACTCAAAACAGCCAATGCTTCATTTGTGGCAGTAATCCGAATAGAAGTATTATTGCCACTGGCAGAAATAGTTAGAGCGCCATAAGTTAAACCACCGAATAAACCAAGTTTGTCGATACCATCCTCAAAACCAGAGACGCTATCAGTGCCGTTACCTGAGACGAGAACAACAATATCTGCACCTGTTTGTCCATAAAGTAGATCATTACCCGCACCGCCCATTAAGGTGTCATCACCAGCACCACCATAAAGGTAGTCATTACCAGCATTACCAATCAGGCGATCGCTTCCATCCTGACCGTTGAGTGTGTCATTGTTACTACCACCAATTACGATATCATTACCGACACCGCCATACAGATAGACGCTACCCATCGTGAAACCGGAAGCATCTAAAGTATTGTCATCAACACCACCAGTTAGGGTGACTCGTTCAATATTGCTCAAGCTATCATTACCTAAGCCGATTAGTTGAGTGTTCGTTAAAGTAAAGTTGACATTAGCTGATTCACTGAGAGAATCAATGTTATCGCCACCATCAAGGATATCGTCACCCAAACCGCCATAAAGGATGTCATTACCAGCGCCAGCAATTAGACTATCATTACCATCCTGACCATAAAGATAGTCAATGTTACTACCGCCAATGAGAGTATCATTACCGACACTGCCATAAAGATAGACGCTACCCATCGTGAAGCCGGAAGCATCTAAAGTATTGTCACCAACACCACCAGTCAGGGTGACTCGTTCAATACTGCTCAAGCTATCACTACCTAAGCCGACTAGTTGAGTGTTCGTTAAGGTAAAGTTGACATCAGCTGATTCACTGAGAGCATCAATGCCATCGCCACCATCAAGAATATCGTCACCCGCACCACCATAAAGGATGTCATTACCAGCACCAGCAATTAGACTATCATTACCATCCTGACCGTAAAGTGTGTCATTACCAGCACTACCATCAAGGCTATCGTTACCAGCACCGCCATAAAGGGTGTCATTACCAGCACCAGCAATCAGACTATCATTACCATCCTGACCGTTGAGATAGTCAATGTTACTACCGCCAATGAGAGTATCATTACCAACACCGCCATACAGATAGACACTGCCAATTGTGAAGCCGGAAGCATCTAAAGTATTGTCACCAACACCACCAGTCAGGGTGACTCGTTCAATATTGCTCAAGCTATCACTACCATTACCGATTAGTTGTGTGTCAGTTAAAGTAAAGTTGACATTAGCTGATTCACTGACAGCATCTGTGCCATCACCACCATCAAGGATATCGTCACCCGCACCACCAGAAAGGATGTCATTACCAACACCAGCAATCAGGCGATCGCTTCCATTCTGACCGTTGAGTGTATCATTTCCTTCATAGCCGTAAATAGTATCATCAGTTGTACCGCCATTGAGTTTATCGGCTAAAGACGTACCATCAATGGTCTTTTCCGCAACATCATTGAGATTAACACTCACAGTTTGGATGATACTGGTGTTAGTGCTATCACTGACAGTCACCTGTAATTGAAAGTTAGGTTTGCTCTCAAAGTCAAGGTCATCGCGATCGCTAACCGTAATTTGTCCCGAAGTGGGGTTGATGCTAAAAGCAGTTGTACCATCTTGATCGAGGTCAAGGTTGCCATCAATGATTGTCCAGTTGGAGAATAAGGTAGTTCCTTCTATATCGGTAGCAACTACAGTGCCAACCACTGTACCATTACTGCTATTTTCATTAACGGTAAAGCTTTGATTTGGGCTAATAACAGGAGCATCGTTGACAGCAGTAACGTTAATCGTCTTGAAGACAGTGGTACTAGTCCCGCCATCACCATCAGTCAGGACAAAGCTGACAGTACGGGGAGTAGTAGAAGGATTTTCGGAGACACTTGTATAAGTAAGACTGCGTAGCAAAGCTTGAACCGCAGCAGACGTAGCTTTAGAGGTAAGATTGATAACTAAATCTTGAGTGCCAATACCACCAGTGAAACTACCAATGAGGCTAGTATTGTGCAAAATGCTATTGTCGCTGAGGATTTCAATTTGATTTGTGGTGCTACTTTGAACAATCAGACGGTCATCAGCAGTACCGCCATTACTCAAGCGAACAGTCAATTTACCTGTGTCGAAGTCTTGGGAATCAAAGTCAGCGACAGTTGCAGCAGAATCAATCAAGATAGCAGGAGCATTTTCTGTATAAGTGGGGTTAGTTCCTGGCAAACTGATAAAAGGAGCATCATTGACAGCAGTAACGTTTATCGTCTTCAAGACAGTGCTACTAGTACCGCCATCACCATCCGTCAGGACAAAGCTGACAGTACGGAGAGTAGTAGAGGGATTTTCTGAGACATTAGCGTAACTAATACTGCGTAACAAAGCTTGAACCGCAGCAGACGTAGCTTTAGAGGTCAGGTTAATTACTAAATCTTGTGTGCCGATACCACCAGTGAAACTACCGATGAGGCTAGTATTGTACAAAATGCTGGTGTCATTGACTTGAATTTGATTTGTGGTGCTACTTTGAACAATCAGACGGTCATCAGCAGTGCCGCCATTACTCAAGCGAACAGTCAATTTACCTGTGTCGAAGTCTTGGGAATCAAAGTCTGTGACAGTTGCACTAGGACTAATGAAGATAGCAGGAGCATTTTCTGTGTAAGTGGGGTTAGTTCCTGGCAAACTGATAACAGGAGCATCGTTGACAGCAGTAACGTTTATCGTCTTCAAGACGGTGCTACTAGTACCGCCATCACCATCCGTCAGGACAAAGCTGACAGTACGGGGAGTAGTGGCGGGATTTTCCGAGACATTGGCGTAAGTAATACTGCGTAGCAAAGCTTGAACCGCAGTCGGTGTAGCTTTATAGTTGAGGTAGATGGCTAAATCTTGTGTGCCGATACCACCAGTAAAATTACCTATCCAGCTAGTATTATAATAAATGATGTTGTTGCTGACTTGAATTAAATTTGTCGTGGTAGTTTGAATGCTCAGACGGTCATCAGCAGTAGCGCCATTACTCAAGCGAACAGTCAATTTACCTGTATCGAAGTCTTGGGAATCAAAGTCTACGACGGTTGCATTCGGATCAATGAAGATAGCAGGAGCATTTTCAATGTAACTGGGATTTGTGCTTGGTAAAGTAATTGTAGGCCCTTCATTCCCAACATTTAAAGTGACTGTGGCAATATTAGAATCTGCGTAGGCGTAGCCCGTCGTAGACATCGCATCATTAGCTTTATAGCTGAACGTATCAATACCTTTAAAGCCTGTGTTAGGAGTGTAAGTAAAAGACCCATCAGCATTGAAAATCAGGCTACCATTCTTTGGCCCAGATACTAGGATTGCTTTCAGTGCGGTTTTATCAATATCTGTGTCATTAGTTAATACACCAGCTGCTAGATTATTAGGTGTAGCACGGTATTGAATGCGACCTTTAAAGCTGGTGTTAGCGGAATCGCCATCGCCGTATTCTTGGAATGTAGCATCAAAGTTAAGAATTTCTTCGCCATAACCGTAGATGATTTGGTTAACTGTAAACTGGCCTGTCAGGTTGTTATAGCCGCGTCCATTACCACCGACACTTAAACCAGGCTGATTAGTAGGTTGGGATGGGAAACGTGCTACACCTGTATATGTGGTTCCTGCTGTCAGTGGAGCGTTAAATGGAGCTGCGAAGAAAAGATCCCACCATTGACCCCCACTAGTTGCAGGCTCAGAGTAGCTAATTTGGACAGCATTATTGCTACTGGAATTTGTGGGGTAAGCACGGACAGCTTTGAAATTACCTGTGGCGGTAGTATAGCTATAGTAATCACTCTGACCGATATAATTACCGCGATCGCTATCTAAAGTGAGTGCCGTAGTCGCAGCAGCAGTTGTCAGTGAAGTATTTAACGATACATTATAAGTATCATTTGTTACTACAGGTGTCTGGTTGGTGCTAATAGCTTGACTCGTAACCTTGATATCATCAACCCCAATCCACTCATCTTCCCCATTAGCATCAGTAGTAATGAAGCGAATTTGTACTTCCGCCTTATTGGTGACTTCCAGTGGTAACAAAACGCTCAAGCGTGCTTCCCGTGTGTCATAAGCAACAGAAGAAGTCAAGGCGTTATTAGAAGCATCCGGAACAAAAGCTGCTGGGAGGTTGATAAAATTCCCTGTATTCCCAATGCGGTATTGTACAGCAACAGGTTGAATAGCATCCCGTGTTGAGGTATCTATATCACGTAACGTGAAGCTAAGTTGCAGATTCTGCCTTCCAGTAGCATCTAAATAAATCACTAAATGCGGTGCTGTCGCAGTGGATGAACCTCTAAGGGCAATAGTTGGGTTATTCATAATGAAATCAAACTCTGTAATCCCACTATTTGTGTAGGTACTGGGATTAGTTTGATTAGCATTAACATCAATAGGAGTTGCAGAGCCATCAGCTAGTAAATTTTGTGGGTTAGTACCAGCGCTACTTACCAGCCCATCCCCACGAAAACCCCTAATGCTGGGTACGTTACTCCAATTATCATCAACATTAATTAAATTTGTATTTGACCAGTCTTGGCTAAAGTCGCTGGTTGCTAGTGAATGATAAACCGCAGGAGAAGGTATTGTATTGGACACACCGATGTAGCGTGCTACTGCAAAGTTCCCATTTTCATTACCAACAACAACAATATTGCCATCGGATTGCGTCGCAACTATATTACCTCCTTCGTAGTTACTCTGAATCGAAGTAATAACCTGACCGCCTGTACCAAAGCTGCTATCCAATGTTCCATTAGGGTTATAGGCTAATAAAACAGTTGCAATAGAAGTTTCGTTTTTAACATAACCAGCTACAACGATTTTGCCATTGGATTGAATTGTCAAACTATTGGCACGGTCATTATTACTTAAGCTTACAGGCGCAATGACCTTACCCCCATTACCAAAGCTAGTATCTAGGCTACCGTCAGTATTGTAACGGGCGATCGCAAAGTCTTCTTGGTTAGAGCCATTCCATACACTCCAAGCATATCCAGCAACAACAATTTTGCCGTCGGACTGAACTGCAATGCTATTAACCCAGTCAAAAGACGTACCTATAGGAGTTAAAACCCTACCAGCGTTGCCAAAGCTAGTATCTAGAGTGCCATTGCTGTTATAGCGTGCTAAAGCAAAATCATTATTAGTGCCATTGGACGCAGTTCCACCAACAACAATTTTGCCATCTGGGAGAATTGCCGCAGCATAGCCATTTGTGCCGTTGACTTTGCCACCAATACCAAAACTATTGTCTAGACTGCCATTAGTGTTATAGCGTACTAGAACATAATCTCGACTACCATTGCCGATGTATCCTGCGAGGATCAACTTACCATCTGGCTGAACTAAGACTTTCTGACCAAAGTCCGCACCAAAGTTGGTAATAACTTTTCCACTATTACCAAAAGTACTGTCTAAGCTACCGTCTGTGTTGTAGCGTGTTAAAGCAAAATCTGGTTGGTTAGATTGCGTACTGTCCCAAGTATATCCAGCAACAACAATCTTGCCATCTGATTGCAAAGTAACGCTATAACCATAATCGCTGGCAGTACCTACATGAGTAGTAACGATACCACCATTGGCAAAGCTATTATCGAGAGTGCCGTTTGGGTTGTAGCGTGCTAGAGCAAAGTCAGGAGCATTTAAGGAACCGTTAAGCATGTAAGCATAGCCCACTGCCAAAATTTTGCCATCTGACTGAATTGCAACACTATAGGCAGATCCACCATTACCAACTTTGGTAGTGACTTTACCACCAATCCCAAAACTCGTATCGATTTCACCAGAAAGAGCAAGTACTCCTGTATAGGTGGCAAGGGTTTCTTTTTGGAAAGCCAAAGCTATAGGATGGGAGGTGGGAAAATCTTGTCCGACTTGAACCTGTAAATTCCAATCTCCGCCTAACGCCGCATTACCTGTGGGTGTGGTAGAAGCAGCAATATTTGCTTTTGTCAATCGGTGCAACTTCTGCAAAAATTCCTCACCCGCATCCCCAGCAGCAACGTTACAGCCGTAGAGTATGAGATGTGGAGACAACCAAGTTTGTAACTCTTCGGTATAGCGTTCTAAAGTGCCCAGACTGAGTTGAGTATTACCCAGGTAAAGACAACCGGGAGAACCATGACAGACAATGTGGACACTTTCAACTCTAGGGCGCTGTAAAAGTTTTTGAGTAATTTGTTCAACCCCATCTTGATTTGAGTCAAGAACTACCACCTCAAACCCGGATACAACACTTCCCTGTAATGTTTCATAGCCACTTACAGATGAGTCTAGGAAAAGTAGACCTGAATTCTGAATGTTCATATTATTGGAATTGGTTACTAAAGTTTAGAGATTTAATTGTGATTAAATCTCTTGGATAAGATATAGGAGATTAGCTGTTTAAATGGTAAAAAATCTCAAAAACAGCCATTATGTTGAAAAAAAGCTGATTGTATCCGCGTAATTAACTAAAGAAATAGAAAAAATGACAATTATTCTCCCCTTCCTATTTTGTTAAATACAAGAATTAATTACATCGATATATTTTCTGAAAATCTTATTAAAAAGCTATAAAGCGAAATCAGAATTAAAGTTACAAATATTACTTTAATTCCAGCAACTTACCTCAGTACTTTTTTGCTCAATTCCTTGATTGATGCTGCTCACACCGACAAACCCAGTTGAAGATGCACATCAGTAGTCTCCAGTCTATTACTCAAGACAGTAGAGGAATCAAGATTTTGATGTTAATTTGGTGCGATCGCTCAATTGTCTCTCATCTGCAAAACTTTGCAACTATCAAGCTGTTTGCCGTATGAATTCAAGTATTATTTTTTACTGATAAACCTGTTTAAATCCCCGCGACCAACGCAGTTTAGATGTTTCGCCAAAAGTGGAGAAGTATTTAGCTGTATGTACCAAACTCCGTTTTCATGCTTGAGTCTTACTCCTCAAGCCAAGGGCTACAAGCCAGGGGTCAGTTAGATCATATGTTAAATTTAAGATTAAAATTGCATTAAATGGTGTTTATCAAAAGGTGTTGAAATTAACAACTCTCAACTCTACTCTGCTCAAAGAGCTACTTAAGCACTAATAACAATACCAAAAAAGATATATTTTTTTGATAAATTTTTTTTGTTAACTTTAATTTATGCATTTGCGCATACTAAGATACATGCGAAAATCACATAAGTGAACCAAGTAATACCAATTTGAAAAAAGAATACAACATGTACATTTGTAGTGGTTTCCCCACCCTTGATGACAAACCATGACACTCCACAATCAAACTCTAACTTGTCAGCAACTTAGTTGGTTAAGATACGCCACATGCGTCAGTATCCTCGCATCATCAAAACACTCCGGCATCGCTACGAGACTGTGACACAGTTGAAGAGTAGAGTATCTAGTAATATTAATTACTTATTGTCAGGCGAGCCAAAGAAAAAGCAACAGTATCCTCTGATCAAAAAAATACTCCGCAATCGCTTTAAGATTATCCAACTCTTGGCCAGGGGAGGATCTGGCGATACCTACTTAGCTGTTGATTTGGATTTACCAGGACAACCCTACTGTGTTGTCAAACATTTTTATCCTAAACATCCTCATCCTGCTGTGATCCCGATTGCCAAAAACCTATTTGAACGGGAAGCAGAAAGTTTATATCAGCTAGGCAAAAACCATAACCAAATCCCGACATTATTTGCTCACTTTCATGAAGATGGGGATTTTTATTTAGTACAGGAATTCGTTGACGGTTATGACTTGACGCAAGAAATTGTCCCCGGAAAACCTCTGAGCGAGGAAGCAGTTATACATTTACTGAAGGACATCTTGGAAGTGTTGGACTTCGTCCACCAACACAAAATTATTCACCGAGATATTAAGCCCCACAATATCATGCGGCGGCACTCCGATCAAAAAATTGTCCTGATAGACTTTGGAAGTATTAAGAAACTGGGTATTCAAGGAGCCACCTTAACAATTGCAGTTGGGACTCCTGGCTATATGCCAACAGAACAAGCCAAGGGAAAGCCAAAACTGAGTAGCGATATTTATGCAGTAGGCATGATTGGGATTCAAGCTTTAACAGGTTTAAAGCCTGAAGAATTACAAGAAGATGCCGATACAGGAGAAATAATCTGGCGTGACAAAGCACAGGTAAGCGATCGGCTAGCAGATGTTTTAGACACAATGGTTCACGAACGCCATAGCCAGCGTTACCAATCGGCAGCAGAAGCTTTACAAGCACTGATTCCTGAGTTCAGGTTGTCACAGTACGCAGAATTTTCTGCTCAATCTGAAAATGCTGAGGATAACTCTTTACAACTTTATAAAAAGTTTATTTTGCTCCTAGGAATGGGACTGGGTATTATTACTAGCGTCATCATATTAGGTTTAATATATATATTTTTGCGCACGAGTGTATCGCCGCCAAAGCAACCCACACCCAGACATTCTTGGAGAGAAAATTTTGTGGCTCACCTATCTACTAATGTGGATAACCCAGTAGCTCAAAAATGGTTAAATAAAAACTAGTAAGAGGATGATTAAAATGGCTAAACAATAAAAAAATAAATGAAATTTTCCAGACATCAACTAATAATTACCTGCGTGCTTAATAGATTAAAGATACTGAGATTTTTGTAGATTCAATTGCAAGCAATAACTTTAAAAACATGGACAATACAAACCACGGAAAAGCTTTGATTAAAGAAGATATCGCCATCTTCTTGAGAGGTTTAATTATTGGCAAAGTGCTAACACTGATGGTGATTGGCGGATTGCTATGGTGGTTACTCAAGCCAGGCTTGTTGTCTGGCAATAATACTAATTCCTCTAGCCTGAATATCAAATCCACTTCTAATACTGGATCAACCTTTCAGTCACAGGCTGATGTGCCAACCAACTCATTCAACTATGGTGGTAGCACAACTTGGGCACCTATTCGCCAAGTAGTAGATTCTCAAATCCTCAGCGCTCGCCCTGAACTACAATTGCAGTACTTAAACCCTGTGAACGGTAGCCCTGGTTCTAGCTCAGGTATCCGCATGTTACTTGATGGACAATTGGACTTTGCGCAGTCTTCTCGTCCCCTCACAGATGAAGAACAAGCGATCGCCAAAGCCCAAGGTTTCACACTTGAGCAACGTCAGATTGGCGTTGATGGGGTAGCAGTGGTAGTTAATCCATCGCTTTCTGTGCAGGGTTTAACTGTTGATCAATTGCAGCAAATTTATTTAGGGAAAATTACTAACTGGAATCAAGTAGGCGGGCCAAATCTGCCCATCACAGCTTTTTCTCAAAGACCAGAGAATGCAGATACCATGATTTTCTCTAGCAACAGCGACTTGAAAAAACCAGAACTTGGTTCTAATGTCAAGTACGTGTACTCAACTACAGACGCAGTGCGCCAACTCAGCAAAACTCCCGGTGGTATATATTACGCTTCTGCCCGTGCAGTAGTACCTCAGTGTAGTGTCAAGCCTTTACCAATAGGTCGTACTGCTAGCGATTTCGTTTCTCCCTACCGGGAACCACTGGTGTCAGCTGAACAATGTCCACGTCAGCGCAACCAGATAAATACTGAAGCGATCAAAAATGGCAGCTATCCAATTAGCTCGAAATTGTTTGTGATTATAAAACAGAACAAAGGTCAAGAACAGAAGGTTGGAAATGCCTATGCCAATCTTTTACTTACCGACCAAGGACAACAGGCTATTGAGCAAGCTGGTTTTGTTGGAGTTCGCTAGTGAAGTGTGATTCGTTTTGTTGAGGTACTGATGAGAAATTAGCGATCGCACTAATTCTCTACACTCCAATCTTCAAACTGCAACCCCGGAACGCGGGAAAAGTCACGCTGATTCCGCGTTACCAAAATCGCATGATGAGAAATTGCAATTGATGCGATACGTAAATCTTGCGTCCCAATACGGATTTTTTGCTGTTTTAATTCTGCATATAAATTTAGAGATTTTTCGTCAAAATCAAGTATTCTGATGGTGTTAAAAAACTCTACTCCTTGTCGCAATCCTAAATAGCCCCATCTTAGTCTTTGGACTTCTGAAGATTGTCGGATAGCATCCAACCAACCACGCATTTGTTCTTCAACTGTAATTACACTGACAGCAATGTCTTCAAAATTTATCTGATTTATACGTTGTTGAATCAAAGGGTGCTGGTTTTGAAAAAGTGTGAGACTATCTGTATCTAATATCCACAAACTCATCAAATTTCGTCCTCTGCATCCATTTCTGCATCAAGTTCGCGGCGATAAGCTTTGATGTTTGATACAACATCTTCAAATAGAGGATTATCTTTATACATACCCGCAAATTTCATCCAAGGATGTTCTGATTTTGGTGCTTCTATTTCTTGAGTCACTATTTCTACATTTTTTAGACGAGTATTCACAAGTTCGTGTAAATTATTCAGCGCGGCTTCTCGCGTTTGTGCAAATACCTGAAACTCTGGTAAACCCCAAACTGTTGCTTGATATCCGTCTTCTTTAGCTTCTACTAATACGGAATAGTTAAGTTTAGATAAGTCATTAGCTGCATTTTTTACTAAGTTACTAGTCATAAAATTTACTTGCCTGTTTTTCATCGTGGCTAGATCTATTGTAAATCCAGTGCTGATGAGTCAAAAACTCGGTTTTGGAATTAGGTATCAGATATCAAGCGATCGCCGATCAACCTAAAATAGACTGTAAATCTCAGACATCGCTGTTTTTTGACAACTGTTAATTACGTTTTGGCGCAATTCCCCAAACCTTAATTTGTTTATCAAAACTACCACTAGCTAACATTTGCCCATTAGGACTAAAAGTGATCGCACTTACCCAATCTGTATGGCCATTGAGTGTAGTGATTAACTCGCCTGTAGTCAAATCCCACAGCTTAATCCCATCTTTACCAGCACTGGCGAGAGTTTTCCCATCAGGGTTAATGGCGATCGCATTTACCCAGCTATTATGTCCTGTGAGAGTGCGGACTAGTTCGCCAGTCTGAATATGCCAAATTTTAATTGTGCGATCGCGGCTAGCAGTAATTAAATTTTCTCCGTCTGGGGTAAAAGCTACAGTGGTGACTAAATCCGAATGTCCCACATAGGCGCGAATTAATTTTTCTGTACTCAAGTTCCACAGTTTCACTACACCTTGATAGTCTCCACTAGCTAAAGTGTATCCATCAGGGCTAACTGCGAGGGTATGAATCAAGTTACCAAAACTAGCTAAAGTTGCTAAAGGACGCTGCTGTGGTAAATCCCATAAGCGAATTCCATCCATCGCCCCACTGATGAGAACTTGATTATCCGGGGACACAGCTAAAGACAGGACATTAGTACTATGACCGACAAAAGAGCGTTTAAATTTCTGATTTTTGAGATTCCACAGATTAATTGTGTAGTCACTACTACAGCTAGCGAGGGTTTGTCCATCTGGGGAAATCACCAAAGATTCCACGGCTGTTTTATGTGCTTTGCGAATCGTCCCCATTCGTTCGCCTGTTGTTAGATTCCACAAGCGAATTACACCTTCATTTTCCGCCCCACCACTAACAAGAATTTTGCTATCTGGACTAAAAGCTAGAGATTTTACTGTTCCCCCATGTCCCTGAAGAGTGTAAATTAACTGAGGATGAGCAAAGCTGTTTCTAGGTTGTAAGTTTGGTGCTTCTACGACAGCATGAGCAGTTTTGTGGGAAAACCCTTCCCAAATTGTGGCTGGAAGAGTCATAGCAGCCATAATTCCCAAGACAATATACGGGCGAAGCACAGAATAATTCCTAACTTTTCCCTTGCTGCTCACTGTTTTTTCTCATTTTCTAACGCCTGCTCGCACTTTACTCTACTTTTCGAGCCGCCGTCCTCCGGGCGTATACTGAGGTATGGGGCATTGCGTATGGGGCATTGGGCATGGGGCATGGGGAGGTGGAAATAGTAATTGAGTATCCCGAAATAGTAATTGAGTACTCCCAAATAGCTTCTTAGTATCCCGAAATAGTAATTGGGTTTCCTGAAATAGTAATTGAGTACTCCCAAATAGCTTCTTAGTATCCCGAAATAGTAATTGGGTTTCCCGAAATAGTAATTGGGTTTCCCGAAATAGCAATTGGGTTTCCCGAAATAGCAATTGGGTTTCCCGAAATAGCAATTGGGTTTCCCGAAATAATAATTGGCTTTCCCGAAATAGCAATTGGCCTTCCCGAAATAGCAATTGGGTTTCCCGAAATAGCAATTGGGTTTCCCGAAATAGCAATTGGGTTTCCCGAAATAGCAATTGGGTTTCCCGAAATAGCAATTGGGTTTCCCGAAATAGCAATTGGGTTTCCCGAAATAGTAATTGGGTTTCCCGAAATAGCAATTGAGTACTCCCAAATAGCAATTGCAGCAACAAGGGACTTACAAGAAATACAGCAGATTGCAAGTTGGTGAGGTACAGATAATTGTAAGGGCACGGCAGTGCCCATACGTGTCAACTTAACGTGAAACCCTTGCCAAGACGTGATGACCGAATTATCTCACCTACCATCACGATCCGCGTCACCCCACCCCAGCTTTGCTAACGCAAAACTTCCCCTCCCCGTTTACGGGGAGGGGATAAAGGGGTGGGGTAAAACGCTTGTGGGATAAGCCTTTTAACTTAAGTTGACACCAATGGGCAGTGCCGTGCCCCTACTCGCCTACTTCATTTACCTGAAATACGCTGTAAATTACCTATATTCCGTAGTGCGAGCATCTTGCTCGCTGATGTTCATTTTTGAATGCGTGAATTTTGAATGATTAATGGGGTGGTTTTTTCTTCGTTACAGACAACATGGGTAAAGTTGTACTAGAGGAACGGGATGGTAGGTAATGTTGGACTACAGGCTCCTCTTCTGGTAAAGGGCGACTTTGCTGGATGCGCCAGAGTTTGACACCAACGCTAATTCCGGCTGTTACTAAACCAAAGGTAAATAACGACCAGCTATCATCTAAACCACCAATCAGCGCATCTACTATGCCCATAGTGATTAATAAACTGATGATTGGCTCTTTGCGGTAGGATGACTTCAAAAAACGAGGAAATATAACGTTCATCACAGCTTAATTTGATTTAGTTTGGCTTTTTGTCAATGAAAATAAGTCTTTCCTTCTGCCTTTGGACGCAGTTGGTCAAGGCATTCAAAGTATTATAATTATCTTAAGTAGGAGAGGAAGTGTAGTAATTTACCCTGTTGCAGATAGAATTGCAAGTTTTGGATAAAGCTGCACTTTTGGTGTGTCTCTTAGCCATAGACGGTAAGTCGCCAGAGGTAGTTTCGCTATCTATTACTTAAGTTAAAACCAGCTAGAATACCCAGCTGGTTCAAACTCTTCTAATTACTAGCTTACAACTTTAACGCCTGTGCGTTGTGGCAGATCTACTTGAGACCGAGCCATGATAGCACGCCTTGATTGGTGACGTATTCAATTACCACCATCAAGATGAAGCCAATCATCGCCGCTCGACCATTTAATCGTTCGGCATATTCATTAAAGCCCAGCTTAGGCTCTTCTAGTTTGGGTGTAATAGTTGGCTTTGGTTGTGTCATCATTAACAATTCCTCTCTTATTTTCGGCAAACGAAATTGATCGTGAAAAGTCTGTAGACGTTGCGGCTGTTGGCTGAGTCGTTTTCGACTTAGCATCATCGCACTTAGTCTTCAGACATCAGAACTTCCTTATGTGTGGAACTGACTTGCTATGCTGGTAACTCAAGCAACATAGCTTCAGCAATCCAGCAGCAGCTGTTTGGGACGAACCCATGTAAACAACTGTTTACAATTTTTTATTATTCTTTATATATTTTAGAAAGACTAGGGCAATAGTCAAGGGTAAGACTTGGTAGCACCGTAATGGAAGTTAAGAAACTTAGAACAATTTAGTTAGCAATCCTTAATACGGAAGTAGCCAGTCTAGTACTGGCAGGCTAAAGTGAAACCACAATTTATCAGAGGCTATAAATGGAAATCGGCGTTCCCAAGGAAACCAAGGATCAAGAGTTTCGTGTCGGGTTGAGTCCTTCGAGTGTACGGGTGTTGAAAGAAAATGGTCATGCTGTTTTCGTGCAGACACAAGCAGGTATTGGTGGTGGATTTACTGATGATGACTACATCAGTGCTGGGGCGGAGATTGTTACCACACCAGAATCAGCCTGGAATCGAGAACTTGTTGTGAAGGTTAAAGAACCTCAAGTAACAGAGTATCAATTTTTGCAAAAAGGGCAGATATTATTTACTTATCTGCATTTAGCAGCCGATCGCAAATTGACCGAACATTTAATTGATTGTGGCACTTGTGCGATCGCCTACGAAACCGTAGAACAACCTGGTGCAAACAAATTACCTTTGCTCACACCGATGAGCATTATTGCCGGGCGGTTATCCGTACAATTCGGCGCAACCTATTTAGAACGTCATAAAGGTGGGCGAGGCGTTCTTCTCGGTGGGGTTCCGGGAGTGAAACCGGGCAAAGTAGTGATTTTAGGCGGCGGTGTTGTGGGAACAGAAGCCGCTAAAATCGCTGTAGGTATGGGCGCGATCGTGCAAATATTGGACGTAAATGTCGAGCGCTTATCTTACCTAGAAACTCTATTTGGCTCTAGAGTTGAATTACTTTACAGCAACTCTGCCCATATTGAAGCCGCAGTTAAAGAAGCTGATTTGCTTGTTGGTGCAGTTTTAGTCCCAGGACGTAGGGCACCAATATTAGTATCTCGCGAATTGGTACAAAAAATGCGTCCTGGTTCTGTGATTGTGGACGTTGCTGTTGACCAAGGCGGTTGTGTAGAAACTTTACGCACTACCAGCCACACGAATCCAGTCTATGTGGAAGAAGGTGTGGTACATTATGGCGTTCCCAATATGCCCGGCGCAGTACCTTGGACAGCCACCCAAGCACTCAATAACAGTACCTTACCTTATGTTGTGCAGTTAGCAAACTTGGGCATTAAAGCGCTAGATGTTAACCCTGCATTGGCTAAGGGTGTAAATGTCCATCATCATCGCTTAGTGCATCCTGCGGTACAGGAAGTATTCCCCGACTTGGTAAGCTAATGCGATAACAAACTTGATATTTAGAGAAAGTTTCTATTTATCTAGGAAGCATCGGTGTAGGATTTATGCCTAAGTAAAAAATAGTTTACCAGATCCGAAATTTCGTGTCTGGTAAATTTTCGCATTTAATGCGAACTTGTAGCTCTGGCATAATCGTACCTACCTCCACGTTCTGTGGCACGTTTGTAAGCAGGGCGTGCATGGATACGTTCGACAAATTGCTGAATCTTGGGTCGGCTGTCAATCAGTTCGGCTTGCATAGCGGCTGATTCCAGAGGAAAACTCATTTGGATATCAGCGGCGGTGAATTCTTCCCCAACAAACCATGTACTCTTACTTAGTTCACTTTCTATGTAATCAAAGTGAAGTTTAATCTGAGGCGCGATAAATGTGTCATTTGCGCTACTGTCCCCAGCCCCAAAATGTTTGAAGATGAGGTTCATGACTAAAGGTGGCATTGCCGAACCTTCCGCATAATGCAGCCAATAGGTATAACGTAAACGCTCCGGTGTACCAGATGGCGGAATTAGCCGACCGTTACCGTATCGCTTTATTATGTATTCAATAATAGCTCCTGACTCAGCAATAGTTTCCCCTGCATCTGTAATCACTGGTGACTTACCCAGCGGATGAACTTCTCGCAACGATGTCGGTGCTAACATCGTTTTTTGGTCGCGTTCGTAGAACTTGATTTCGTATTCGATACCTAATTCTTCCAGCAGCCACAGCACTCGCTGCGAACGTGAGTTATTTAGATGATGCACAACAATCATAAGAGCTACTTTCCCTAAATCAGGCGGATATTTGCTTTTGAGTCTTTCAATTTATCATTCGCTCTCTCTACCCGCATCTATCTGCTGATTGCTTTGAATCTTAGAAATGCAAGTTTGTATACTGCTTTAGTCCTAGATGTTGAGAATACAGCAGTGGGCTGATATTGTTAGCCTGAGAAATCTGGAAATTTGCGATCGCCTTTACATTAACAAACACTCAAGCCCTGATTTTCGTAAAACCCCACATACGCGATCGCCCCACTTCACACTACTCCACTACAATATAGATAGACTTTGTTGAGATTTGTATCGTTGGGGATTAGCTGTCATGGCTCCCGCCGTTTTAATTGAAAATCTGCAAAAGCGCTATGGTACGGTTGAAGCCGTCAAAGATGTCTCCTTTAGGGTAGAACCGGGAGAAATCTTTGGCTTACTCGGCCCCAATGGCGCTGGCAAAACAACTACTCTGCGTGCTTTGTGTACACTTACCACACCAGATGCTGGTAAAATCGAAGTATCTGGGATTTCAGTGTTAGATAACCCCAAAGTAGCAAGACAAAAGCTGGGTTATGTGGCTCAAGAAGTCGCTTTAGATAAGGTGCTGACTGGTAGAGAACTACTGCAATTGCAAGCGGCGCTTTATCACCTCCCCAACGCGATCGGGAAACAGCGAATTGAGACAGTGTTGAATTTACTCAATTTGCAAGAATACGCTGATAAAAAAACCGGAACTTATTCAGGCGGTTTACGCAAGCGCCTCGATTTGGCGGCAGGATTGCTTCATGCACCAGATGTTTTGGTGTTGGATGAGCCAACCGTGGGACTTGATATCGAAAGCCGTTTTATAGTGTGGGAATTCCTCCGGAAGTTACGCGCCTCGGGAACGACGGTAGTAATTACCAGCCATTATTTAGAAGAAATTGACGCTTTAGCTGATCGCGTGGCGATTATCGATCGCGGCATTGTGATTGCATCTGGGACACCATCACAATTAAAAGATCAAGTAGGAGGCGATCGCATTACTTTGCGAATCCGCGAATTCTCCCCCATAGAAGAAGCCGAAAAAGCCAAACACCTCCTGCAAGCTTTGCCATTAGTGCAGGAAGTAATCATCAACAGCGCTCAAGGTAATTCCCTGAACTTGGTAGTTACACCCCAGAATGATGCACTGATTACCATCCAGCAAGCCCTAAATACAGCCGGCTTGCCCATTTTTGGCATCGCCCAATCTCGCCCCAGCTTAGATGATGTCTACCTCGCCGCCACCGGACGCACTTTAATGGATGCAGAACTCGCAGCTGTAGCCAATCGCGATCCGAAAGCCGAGAAGAAGCAGAATATGAGGTAGAAAGAGGGGCAGAGGGGCAGGGGAGATGAGGGAGATGAGGGAGATGAGGGAGATGAGGGAGACAAATGACAACTGACAACTGACAACTGACAAATGACAAATGACAAATGACAAATGACAAATGACAAATGACAAATGACAAATTATGAGCGTTACCCCTAAATCTGATATAAATTGGCAGCCAGCAACATCGCCGCCAGGTTATGTTGATGCTACGCCTAATTTCTTTGGTGAATTAGTACAAGAGACGTTGGCTTTAACTCGTCGCTTGTTTATTCAGTTGCAACGCCGTCCTTCAACTTTGGTGGCGGGAATTGTTCAGCCTGTGATGTGGCTGGTGCTGTTTGGTGCTTTGTTTCAAAATGCTCCCAAAGGACTGTTTGGTAGTACGACAAATTACGGTCAATTTCTCGCCGCTGGCGTAATTGTTTTTACAGCATTCGCCGGAGCCTTAAATGCTGGATTGCCTGTAATGTTTGACCGCGAGTTTGGCTTTTTAAATCGCTTACTGGTAGCACCTTTAGCATCAAGATTTTCAATTGTCTTTGCTTCGGCAATCTTTATTATCAGCCAAAGTTTACTGCAAGCGGCGGTAATTGTCGCAGCAGCAGCATTTTTAGGCGCAGGCTTACCGGATGCAGCTGGGTTAAGTGCGATCGCTTTAATTGTCTTTCTCCTGGCTTTGGGAGTCACAGCTATCTCCTTAGGCTTAGCTTTTGCTCTCCCCGGACACATTGAACTGATCGCGGTAATTTTTGTCACCAACCTGCCGCTATTGTTTGCCAGTACTGCTTTAGCACCTTTATCCTTTATGCCTCAGTGGTTGCAGGTAGTTGCCACTCTCAACCCTCTGAGTTACGCTATTGAACCAATCCGCTATCTTTATCTTCACAGTAATTGGGGACTGGGTAGTGTAGTCATGCAGGCTCCTTGGGGTGCTGTTACCTTTGGGGAAGCATTACTAATATTACTTGGCTTTGCTGTCGTCGCTTTATTAAGTATTCAGCCCCAATTGCGACGAACTCTTGCTTAAGATATAAGCATGATTCACTTGCAATTAATTTTGGGTAAGAATCCCATGAAAAAAATGTTTCTACCCCTGACTAGACTCGCGGCGATTACCGTCGCCGGAATTAGCTTTGCCTCTTTGCTAGCGGCTCAACCTAGCTTCGCTCAATTAAGTACACCTGATTCCACTCCTAGCGGCGATCTCAATCAGAATAATGCCAATCCTTTTCCTAGTGGCAATAGTTCAGATTTTAATATGTTTGACCTGATTCACCGGGCAAATTTTGGCACTCTCAACTGGAATTCAGATCAGCAAAACCAGCAACTAGACGAAGCCGCCCTGGAGTTTAGAAAAAGACAACAACAAGCAATTCAAAATGGTGGTAACCTAGGAGCCGCACCCCAAAGTTTACCGATCATCAGACTTCCAGAAAATACACCTGCACAGCCGACAGTACCAGCAAAAAACTAAAAGAATCCCAAACAATCAATTATTCACTAATTAGGGGCACGGCAACGAAGAGATTTCTGTCAAAAGCAAAAATCTTTCTCTACCGTGCCCCTAGCATTAGGGTATTTTGGAATTTTAAATTGCTATAGCCCTAGAGCAGCTAAAACATCACTAGCGTGAGTAGCTGTATTAACGCTGGTATCAACATGGGTAATTTTACCATTGCCGTCAATGACATAGGTTACACGTTTAGCGTAACCACCACCATCAACATCGTAAGACTGGATGAGAGTGTGATTGGTATCAGCCAGTAAAGGAAAATTCAGATTATATTTGGCAGTGAATGCTTGATGAGAAGCTTCATCATCTGCACTCACCCCTAGTACTACAACATCTTTATTGACATACTCATCTACGGCATCCCGAAAGCTACAGGCTTGTTTGGTACAGCCTGGAGTATCATCTTTAGGGTAAAAGTATAAAACAACCGTCTTACCTGCAAAATCAGATAGAGAGACAGTGTTGCCGTTAGTATCTTTGACGGTAAAAGCAGGTGCATCCGTACCGACTGCTAGAGGCATAATGAACCTTCCCTGTTTGAGATTGTTGGGGCATTTGAAATTTTACAATAATTTACAATAATTAAATCAATTACTTCCAAAACCCATCAAACTAGTCAACAGTCAACAGTCCATAGTCCAAAATCTAATGACCAATGACCAATGACCAATCACAAAATTCTCCAATTCAAAATGCCTGTAGCTGATTCTCAAAACCGAAAAATCTTTTCTTATCCTCAAAGTACCGTAGCACGAGCTGAGCGATCGCTTGTGTGTTCTTTCTTCAACCCAGCTTTATTAGCAGCAATGCATCACCAAAGTGTACCATTGAGTGCGATCGCCCAGGAAAACGGTATCAAGCATGGCTACACCAAACGTTTTTTATCAGAATTAGCCTGTGATAACGCCTTAGATTGGCTAATTCAAGTAGGTGTATTGCGGCGCGAAGTCGATGGCCAAGGAATCACAGATAGTTACCGCCTCACTCCCCTAGGTCAAAAGTTAGCTGAAAAATACCAAAATCAAAATTGGCCTAGTCCTTCATGGAGCGATCGCCTACAAAATGCTATCACTCGTTGGCTGAGATTGCCTTTTTAGATTTAAAATCCTCACGGCAGAGGTAACTGTTGACTGTTGACTGTTGACTGTTGATCAATCCTGCATGTCCAAAAAGTTAGGATGAGCTACGAAAAGGGAACAATATATACGCAAGCATCGACCCCATTTATAAAGCCTTTATCATTAGCCTCTAACTGAGCGCGGACAGTAAAGGTACTGATTAACCTACATATATGGGGTAACAGAGGATATAGTTAGCTCTAAGGTATACTCTGGTGTTAGTAGCTGTACGCTTCCGCCTTCCGTGCTAATATCAACTCCCTGGCTTGTTAAATGTTGATGAGCGAATTGCCAGATTACCGTTCAACCGACAAATTCCGCCCCTTATATTAAAAAACCGAAAGTCATTATGAAATCAATTATGGTTGTGGGGACAACATCCCATGCAGGGAAATCATTGATAACTACAGCTATTTGTCGCATTCTATCGCGGCGTGGCTGGCGAGTCGCTCCCTTCAAGGGTCAAAATATGGCTTTAAATGCTTATGTAACTGCTAGTGGTGGAGAAATTGGCTACGCCCAAGCAGTACAAGCTTGGGCTGCGGGAGTTGTACCTTGGGTAGAAATGAATCCAATTTTACTCAAACCCCAAGGTGATATGACCTCCCAAGTAATTCTCAAGGGTAGGCCTGTAGGTAAAGTCAGTGCGGTAGATTACTACGAGCAATATTTTGAACTTGGTTGGCGAACAATTGAAGAATCCCTACAACATTTAGGCACAGAATTTGACTTATTGGTTTGTGAAGGTGCTGGTAGTCCTGCGGAAATTAACCTCAAGCACCGCGATTTGACAAATATGCGGGTAGCGAAATATTTGAATGCACCAACAATACTCGTAGTTGATATTGACCGTGGCGGCGCTTTTGCCCATATAATTGGGACTCTAGAGTTATTAGACCAGGACGAACGCGACTTAATTAAAGGTATAGTAATTAACAAGTTCCGAGGACAGCGATCGCTCTTAGATCCGGGAATAAAATGGTTAGAAGCTCGGACTGGTATCCCTGTCATCGGTGTAATCCCTTACTTGGAACACATGTTACCCGCAGAAGACTCTCTCAATCTCTTAGAGAGGAATTCCCATAAAAGCCTAGCTGACCTTGATATTGTCGTCCTTCGTTTACCAAGAATTTCCAACTTTACCGACTTTGATCCCTTAGAATCAGAACCCACCGTATCTGTGAGATACCTAAACCCCAAGCAAGAATTAGGTCACCCAGATGCAGTCATTATCCCAGGGACCAAGACGACAATTGCTGACTTGATCATGCTGCAAAAAAGTGGTATGGCAGAAGCAATACAACACTATGCAGCCTCTGGTGGTACAGTTTTAGGCATCTGCGGCGGCTACCAAATGCTCGGTCAGATGATCGCCGATCCCGAAGGGATAGAAGGACAAGCCGGAAGATATCAGGGGTTAAATTTATTACCAATTAGAACTGTGATTACAGGGCAGAAAATCGCCCGCCAGCGCCAAGTTAGCTCGAATTTCCCACAAATGGGCTTACCAGTTTATGGGTTTGAAATTCATCAAGGGCGATCGCGCATCGAACAGCAAGCAGATACCCAAGCCTTCCAACCCCTATTTGATGATGTTAACTTAGGGTTAGTGGATAGTTGTCAATCAGTTTGGGGTACTTATCTCCACGGACTATTTGACAATGGGCCTTGGCGACGTGCTTGGTTAAATCGCCTACGTCAACAACGGGGTTTAAAATCTCTGCCTACTGGTGTTGCTAACTACCGCGAACAGCGAGAGCATACTTTAGATTCCCTAGCCAGCGAAGTTGAAAATCATTTAGACTTAACACCCTTTTTATCCTAGGGAGGTTGCTATTTCATGAGTGTTCGCGTCCAATTTTTACCAGATGATGTCACAGTCAATGCTGAAGTCGGAGAACCCCTGTTGGAAGTAGCAGAACGGGCGGGGATATTTATCCCCACTGGCTGTTTGATGGGGACTTGTCACGCTTGCACTGTGGAATTAGAAGATGGAGACACCATCCGCGCTTGTATTACAGCAGTGCCACCCGGACGCGAACAATTAACCATTAATCTATTTAGCGATCCAACTTGGTGATCCTGAAGCCTGATCTTCTGCCGTTCGCGCAGGGTGGCGCAGACAAGGCAAGATAGGGTATTTGGTATGCTATGTGGATAATTGCCGCTATGATTATCGATCAAATCTGATATGCGGCTAGTACAGCACGGTGCAACAAGTTGATTGATGACTAATGCTTCTTACCTGACATTTTTTTCCCAAATAATCCCCTCACCACACCACTGAATCAACAGCCATCGACTAGAGTCTTTGTCTAATGCTGGTAAGACTCGAAAATTAAATACTTCTTGCCACACTTCCACCCCATGCTGGCTGATAAAATCTGCTTCTAAGTCTTTAAATGTCTGCCAGTGACGATCTCCTATAGCAGTAAATATGGGAATGATTGTGTTAACTGAAATTTCAGTAGGTAAACTAGTCATTCTGGGTAATCCTCAAAAATACAAATAAATTGCATTGGTGGCTTTTTCGTATTGATGATTTTAACCAATCGCTTACCCTTACTTCTTGCAAGTGCAAAACAAGCTAATTCTGTTGCAGCCGCTGACCAGTCTCTAGGATCTGTCACTGGGTTAAATTTCTCATCATCAGGGTTGTCTGGTTGGTTTTCCTCCATCATTCTTAATCCAACAGCCTGATTCTATTTAGTCAATAATTTTCTTATTCATAATCTTACATATTTCCTAACAGCAAGCCTAGAAGGGTCATCTGGAGTCTTTCAACTTAATCTAGTTGCATCTGTTGCCCAACTTAAACAATAACTTTGCGCGATCGCATTCACTACAATCCTGCAAAAATCCAATTTTCACCTTCAGACAGTAAGAAATTTACTGCCTGCTTTTACTACATATATCACCCAGCTTTCGCATTCAAAGCGTATTCCTTAAACCTTTCCAAATCAGCCTGAATTGTTGATTCAACCACCCGCCCCAAAAACAAGTTATCCATGATTTTGCCAAGAAAGCCAGGGATAGCGTAGGAAATAGTCATTTTGACAATACTACTACTGTGACGATCATAAAAGCGAATCGCGCCTTGATTTGGCAAGCCATCAATCGATTCCCACTGAATAATCTGATTGGGAATGATTTTGATAATTCGAGATTTCCAAGTAAAATCCAGACCGCCAGTACTCAGCTTCCAAATAGATATCTCTGGATCGTCTGGCGATATCTTCACCGAATCAATCCACTTCATCCATTTTGGCATTTGCTCCAAGTCAGACCAGAGACTCCAGACGAAATCTATCGGAGTCTCTACTTCTACCTGCACGCTATGCTCTAACCAGTCTGACATTTTCCTCCCTCTGCGCCCTTTGCGCCTGGTGCGGTTGGTTATTTTTTGACATTCTCCAAAATCACTTTTGCCGCCTGTCGCCCGGAAATTGTAGCTCCTTCCATGCTATCGATATAATCTTGTTGAGTGTAACTTCCTGCCAAGAAGAAATTAGGCACTGGTGTTTTCTGGTTGGGACGGTACACATCCATTCCCGGTGCTTCGCGGTAGAGAGATTGGGCAAGTTTGACTACGTTGTACCAAGTCATATTTAACTCTCGCGACGAGGGGAATAGTTCATGCACTTGCCCAAGCACATGCTGAGCGATCGCTTCGTTGCTTTGTTTAATAAACGGATCTCCCGGTGTTAGCACTAACTGTAACAATGAACCCTGTCCTGGGCGATAATAATCAGCAGGACTAGTCAGCGCTAAATCGGCAAAGCAAGAAAAATCAGCATCGGCGGTGTAAAGCAAATTATCTATCCCTACTGCATGATTTAGCTGTTTGCGTTTTTCCCCATCTTGCAGTTCTGTCACCCAGCCATCAAACCTTAGCTGTACTGTGGCTACTGGTACAGCATCTAATTTATAAATATTGTCAAATTCTGACCACTTCCGCCACTGTTGAGGTATTATCCGCTGAATCCCCGGCACATCACAAGCAAAGACATAGGCATCAGCTGTAATCACTTCTTCTTGATCGCCTTGGGCAACTAATATACCAGTGACATGAGTTTCTTGGTTTGATTCCTCAAATTGAATTTCCCTCACTTGGCGACGGGTATAAACTTGAGTACCTCTAGCTGCTAAATATTCCAAGATTGGCTTGTGCAGGTATTCATGGGGCGAACCTTCGAGCATCCGCAGTATGGAAGCCTCAGTTCTCACCGCAAAAAACTGGAAGATTGTCAACATGCAACGGGCAGAAATATTTTCGCAATCTATAAATCCTAAGGCGTAAGCGATGGGGTTCCACATCCGCTTAATGCTACCTTGACTACCACCGTGGCGGCGAAACCAGTCGGCAAAGCTAATTTTATCTAAATCGCGAATGGTTTTCATCGCTCCGTCAAAGTCTACCAAACCGCGAACTATGGGGCTAGTACCTAAGGCGATCGCATTTTGTAATTTATCTTGTAGTGATAGTTGGGAAGTCGTGAAAAATGCCTTTAACCCGTTAAAAGGCGCACCCGTGAAGAAACGAAAATCTAAAGCACCAGTGCGCCCTCCTTTGTTGATAAAAGTGTGGGTATGTTCTTTCAGGCGTAAGTTATCTAAGGCCCCCACCTTCTGCATTAAGTCAAACAGTTGATAGTAGCAGCCAAAAAATACATGCAACCCCATTTCAACATGGTTGCCATCGCTATCAACCCAACTGCCAACTTTTCCACCGACAAACGGACGGGACTCAAAAATCTGAACTTCACAGCCAGCATCCGCTAAATCAACAGCAGTTGCTAGCCCTGCTAGTCCCGCACCTACGATTGCAACGCGCATTCCGTCGTTCCTTTTCAGTTTCTTTACAGATTGTAACTGGCCTAGTGTCGGAATTTGCTACTGAATATTCAGTTAATTAGGATTTAGGGGCATAGCAGTGTCTGGTTACACACTCTCATCTTTTAGCAGTCTTAAGTCATGAGCAATACCTCATCACTAGCTCAAGTCAAGGGATTAAGTAACTCAGTACTTACTCGGTAAATACTGAATCAAGACAAGTATTTCCAGTATTTTTGGTAAACACTTCTTACCTACTGGCTTATTTATTGTCTTCTGAGGTGGATAAACCTCTAATCAGTTCCCGAATCACATCGGTTGCAGGTCTACCAGTCAGCTGACAATATTGTTCCAGTTTTTCAGCTTCCTGTGCTGCAAGATTAACTGTTATACGTTTTACGGCCCACTTTTTATTTGTCATTATCATGCTATTTGCTATCTATTAACATCATGAACAACATCTAACTAAAGAATAAAGAAATAATATTCTTAGGATTAGTGTCAGTAAACCAGGTATGCCATTAGTAATAAAAAAGCTAGTTTTCTCAAAAGTTGTTCATTTTCCAATAAAATATAAAATGCAGAATTGATTCGTTGCTGTTGTGACAGGAAAAATAGCGCACACTTGCCGTTAAAGGAAGTTATAGCGGCAAAAGCATCTTGGCTAAGTCTGGCGATTAAATTTTTTAATTCAACGGGCGTTCATAGTCTTAACTCAATCAAAATTTCCTAAATTTTTCTTCAACAAAAGCATATCGCTGACTCGTTAGACTAGTTCCTAAAAAACTCTGGAAGAAACATAATACCATAACATCTCACATTCAAGGAAAGAGGAAATCATTATTTTTAAACGCGCCGTGGTCAAGGTGTTTTAGTTAGAGATGTGCTGTGCGATCGCTAGTCAGAAAGTCCACACTACCAGCTAACTCTCCACAGCAGAAAGTGTTTTCACTATCATTTGACTACTGCAAGCGTACTTGATACTCATAAATGGAGATGTTTATGCGGTCAAGACTTTGGTAATTTTGTTTTTCACTTTTTCTACTAAATTTGATATTGCAATTCAGTAGACTATGACTACCTCATGATAAATTTGGTTACTTACAGTTAATAAATGTTGAACTAACTTAAGGAAAGTTGAGAATGTTATTAACATCTCATAAATTAGTCTATAATTACTCAGCTTTTTTTCATTTACGCCTTCTTATATAGTTCAGTAGAGTTATTCATTTACTAAAAATTATTTTTCCTGATTTTTGGAAACCTAATTGCTCATTTGCTTAGATAAAAATGCAATAGATATGTGGTTTTTTGTCACTTATTTACAAGACCATAATTACTGGATAAATCACTGTTTAATTCTACAGAGGTTATCTAGCTATCAAATTTTTGAACCTGTTTTGTCATCAAACATGAAGCAACTAACCATCACTGTATAAAAAATATTGTACACCTCAATATTTTTTGGGTGCAGTTATTATAGCTATTCTTGCTAAAATTTAAATAATCTTTATTCAAGGGCTAAATAATAGTATTTCTCTGGCTTTATAAAAGAATTACAAAGTCATATGGGTGAATCTAAACTTTCAGTGAATAAGATGAATAAATTACAAAAGACAGAATCAGAAAAAACTTATAAAAAGGTAGAGTTTAAAACAGTTGTGCTAAATTTTAACTAGCCTTACCTTGGCGCTACAATTGGAAGTTTTGTACTAATTTATACTTAATAACAAGGACAAATAGTTAATAGAAAAAGCTCAGAATATAGTTACTTCATAAAGTTTTGAGTAAGTAACTAGCTGGAAAATGGGGCACTGGGGAGGCAGTGCGTTGGACGGGTTCCCCGGCTTGTAGACGCGGAGCGGCTTCCCGCAGGGTAGCAACTGCCGTCATTGGGCATTGGGCATGGGAGACAAGGGAGACGGGAAGGATATAATTTTCAGGCCCTGGTTGCGTGATTTATTACACGACCGTCTAACTTGAAAATAAGGCACAGGGCAGATGGCAGAGGGCAGAAGGAAGGATTAAGATTTTCATCCTTGGTTGTGCCACAACCTAGCGTGAATGGCTAGCTTGAAAATGGGCACTGGGGAGACAAGAAGGATGAGGGGGATGAGAGCCTGTTTATCAGGTTGCATTTCGCTTACGGAAATAGAATAGAAATAAACATGCTCAAAAATGAACCAGGTAGATTACCTCAGGATTAGCTTAATCGACCGCTGCAATTTCCGGTGTCAATACTGTATGCCGGAAGGTGCGGAAATAGACTATATTCTCCAGCACCAACTTCTCAGTGATGTGGAACTCCTCACCCTGATTCAAGAAGTATTTATTCCTGTTGGTTTTACCCGGTTTCGGTTGACTGGGGGAGAACCTTTACTGCGTCCTCATGTGGTGGAATTGGTGAGAGCGATCGCATCTTTTCCCCAAACCCAAGATTTGTCCATGACAACTAACGGCTTTTTACTAGCCCCGATCGCCCAAAATCTCTACGATGCAGGTTTGCGACGCATTAATATTAGCCTAGACTCTCTAGAACCAGAAACCTTTGACCAAATTATCGGCAATCGCGGTCGTGGAAGGTGGGAGCAAGTTTGGCAGGGAATTCAAGCCGCCTATCGTGTCGGTTTCGACCCCTTGAAGCTGAATGTAGTGGTGATCCCTGGGGTGAATGACCATGAAGTTCTCGATTTAGCTGCTTTGACCCTTGAGCGCAACTGGCACGTCCGGTTTATTGAGTTTATGCCTATTGGTAACTGGCAATTATTTGGCGATCGCGGATGGGTTTCTTCTGCACAATTACGGCAACAAATCCGCGATCGCTGGGGATTGACAGATTCTCAAGTTTGTGGCGCTGGGCCAGCCGATGTGTTTCAGATTCCGGGAGCCAAGGGAACATTGGGATTCATCAGTCAGATGTCCGAGTGTTTTTGCGATCGCTGCAACCGAATGCGCTTGAGTGCAGACGGTTGGCTGCGTCCTTGTTTATTAAATGAAAATGGTCAAATTGATTTAAAAAATGCTCTCCGGGCTGGTATCAGTACCGCACAATTACAAGAGCAAGTGAGACATTTATTAGGGATTAAGCCCGAAATAAACTTTAAGCAACGGGAATCTGGCACTGTAGGTACATATACACGTACTATGTCCCAAATTGGCGGCTAGTCAATAATCGTTCTTACAAAGTTCTGATCTAAGGAAGCCTTAGCTCAGACTTTGCGCTTTGTCATTTGTCCTTTGCAAATAACTCAGGACAAATGACTAAAGACAAATAACTATTACGCTTGTCGTGAGTAGTATTCCACCACCAGCAGTTCGTTAACTTGTAGCGCCACCCATTCTCTTTCAATAACACCGTTGACTTTACCAACCAGCTTGGTTTTATCAAACTCCAGATGACTGGGTAGGTTAGCTAGTCCAGGATATTGGAGATTGGTTTCTACCAACTTACGGGATGCTTCTTTATTCCTAACAGCAATTTCTTCCCCAGGACGGCACTGATAACTAGCAATATTAACTACACGTCCATTCACAGTGATATGGCCGTGATTTACCAGTTGACGCGCAGCCGGAATAGTTGGAGCTAGACCCAAGCGGAAGACCGTATTATCCAGGCGCATTTCTAGCAGTTGCAACAGCACTTGTCCGGTAGAACCAGTAACTCGTCTGGCTTTGCGGACATAACGTAGCAGTTGCTTTTCGGTCAAACCGTAGTTGAAGCGTAGCTTTTGCTTTTCTTCTAGACGGATAGCATACTCAGAACGCTTTTTGCGGTTCTGACCATGCTGACCAGGTGGATAAGCTCGTCTAGCACTTTTACGAGTTAATCCTGGTAAGTCGCCCAAGCGACGTACAATTCTGAGGCGAGGCCCTCTATATCGGGACATGTGTTTCCTTAATCTAATCCTGTTTCAACTTTACCCAGACATTTTATTGTGACACTCCCCCGACTAAACAAATAAGGCGATCGCTGATTTGTTCGTCAAGTCAGGGGATTCTTGGTTCTGCGAAAATCCTTGCTCCAGCAGAATTGATTCTACTAGAGTAGAAATATTTTCTTGACACCAGTTGCTTTAAGTCGGTACAACCGACGGCATTTGCTTCAATTTTGGCAACCAAAGCAATACCTTCCCAAAGCAGTGGCTCCCAAGCGTAAAATCCCCAGTGCCCCTAGGTACTCAAATCCATTGTTTTTTGTTTCCTAGTTTCGTAGACTACTCAATCGCTAGATTGGTTCACGTAGTATTTCCACCCGGAAATACTTTTTACGTTGTCTACTTATCTTCGATCAAAATATAGTAGCACATCGAAACAGGAGAATTCCTCCTACAGCGGGTTTGATCCCAGACTCCATCTAGAGTTCAGGGGTAAAAAGCTGTTGAGCACAGGGGATGAGGAGATGAGGGAGATATGGGGAGTGTGGGGAGTTTTCTTCCCCATGCCCAATGACCAATGACTATTGACTATCGACCCCTGACCCTTATTGAATTTTAATGAGTTATGCTCGACTATGCTGCCCAAATTACCTAGATAGATAAGATTGATTGCACTTATTGAGTTAGCATAGCCTTGGGTGTTTGGAGAATGGGAATTTTAAGGAGTAAAAATCGATGAGCAAAAAAGGCGGTTCTGACTATAAAATTTTGTCGGCTAAAGCAGTTAAGGTGACAGCGCCAGTTTTAGCGATCGCCGGATGGTTGGCAACGATGGTTCCTACTATGGCTATCATCCCCTCCTACAGCAGCAATGATTACCGTACCTGTGCTGGTCAGCTATTGCGTGTCAACATAAATGCCAATGCTGCATCACAAGCTTGTGCTGGCGCACTACGTCCACGGGACTTGTCTGCCTGCGTAGTTAAAATTAACAAGGAGACACAAATTAACGCTGTAGAGGCTCTCACTACCTGTAGCAAAGCTCGTCGCCCTGAAGAGTTAGCTAGCTGTGTAGTTGGTATTAGCCTCTATCCTAGTAAGGAGGCAGCTAACCCAACAATTTTAAATTACTGCGGCCGCAGTTTATTGCCAGTGAGTTTTGGTCAGTGTGTCGTAGGCTTACGTAGTGAAATTAAGTCGGCTCTGATTCCCACACTTGAAACTTGTATTAATGGCAGTGATAGAGTTAGTGCCACTACACCTTCGATACTACCGCAAGTTCAAGGAGGCACAGAATTTCGCCCTACTTTTGAAACAACTCCAATTCCTACACAACCAGGTAGTAATTGAAGCTCCCATGCAGAGGGCACGGGAGTAGCACTTCGACTGCGCTCAGTGACCCGGGGACAGAGGAGACAAGGAAGACAAATGACTATTGACCATTGACAAATGACAAAGCTATTAGTCTTCTTTCTTGCCAAACACTAACTGTAAAATCATCGGTATGCCACCTTCTTGGTGATATCTATCTGCCCAAGCCCGCAGCACTTCATCCAATTCTTCCATAGCCTGCTCAAAACGTTCTGGCGGAATATCCAGTTCTTCTAAGGCTCGCATGGAATTTGGTCGCCGTTCTGCCCAATCTTTCATCAGCCGGAAATACCGCGCGGTATCTTCGACCATGATATAAGTGCGCTCTTGGTCGTCTGCTGGCGCGTAAAAAGGACGAGTCAGAGCATAGAAAGGCATACCCCAAGGAGAATCAATGCGCGTTACCGTACCGGAGTAGAGCAGACGGCGCTTGATATGCTCTGCTAAAGCTTCGCTCAAAGGCATTTGATGCTCAAGTGGCATATCCTCTTGCGATCGCTTATGCAAAAATTCAATTAATTCTAAAAACTCAAAAGAAGTAATTAACTGAGCATCAGGCAGATTACTTGGTAGTTTCTGCTCAATTTGCCTTTTTTCTTCGGTTGTCAGACTTGTGCCAGGAATGCGCGATTTTCCTGGACGCCAAGGATATTTTTCCATCCAGACATAAGGCAATTGAATCAAATAGCGAGGCTCCTGAGAACCCAGCATCTTCAGCAATTTCCCTTCAGTCAGGGCTTGTCTGACTTCCTCCACAATAATTTTGACCCGCTTCGGCTCTAAGTGGTGCAAATGTCCTGTCATTCGCAGGTTTTGCCCTTGCTCCAGGTAGGTCATATAAATTGCGCATTTGGCCGCTGTAGCCGCTGCATCTAAAAAAGCCCCATGCCTGTGCCCACTAGTCCGCATGGCACTAAAAGCCAGATAAAGCATGATCTGATCCATTGCACTGGGGCCGAGACGTTTGATCAGATCGATGTCGTTACTCATATAACAGACAGTTAAATAGCACGTTTACAAATTTATTAGCCGTAGGAAAGTAAGTAGTATACACCCGACTGAAGGCAATATTTTCACTTCAGATTATTTATTATGCTTCAACTATGAGGTTGTTGCTAGTCATAATTGTGAATTTCCGCGTATTTTGTGGCACATAGTTACAAAAAATACTCTTGGCGTAATTTATATTGACTGTAACCGTATTATCACTTAGGCATTAATACTTCCTTCTTCTGCTAGGCTTGATAAGTGAGATACTTAAAAAAGTATACTATTATAAGGTGTGTCAAAAATATCTTATCATACTTAGTTAATTTCTGAACCTGTTATGGCGTTTATTTGATACATATAAATGCTCAACAGAAATATTTGAAAATCAGCAGTCAATATAATTAGCTACTACTTAAGGTTGCTGATCAATGTGTGAGAGCAGTAAATTGATATCGTTAATCAGCATTCAAAATTTGAGTTTAAGATTTAGAACTCAAAGGTACTCTTTACAGAAATGAGATATTTTGAATCGAAACTGAAAAACGGATCAGCCTTCACTGCTATCTCTTTATTGACTGTTGCCGGGAGCCAAAAATACACACTTTACATAAAGCTGATTAGTGTGCTCCCAAAATAACTTGTTAGTTTTTTCTTAAATTATCCCTTAATAATATCACTTTTTGAGATTAATTTGCCAAAATTAATCTATTTTTTAATGTTTTTTCACTTATGACTATATTTTTTTATACAAAAAGTAAATTAAATCGAGTTGATATTTTCATCACGAAGGTTAAGTGCAAAGTAGATACAAATTACTTTGGAAATGGGGGATTGGGAATTGGGGAGCCACTGCGTTGGTGAGGCAGTCCGATCTTGGGGAGCCACTGCGGTCTTGGGGTTTCCCCAAGTGGAGCAAGTGGCGTGGTTTCCCCCAGGAGGAACTGCCGAAAGGGTTTCCCGGCTTGTAGACGCGGAGCGGCTTCCCGCAGGGTAGCAAGTGGCGTCATTGGGCATTGATGATTTCTGTGCTTCATAGGGTCTCCTTGTCTCCCTAGTCCTTAGCCCCTAACCCCTAACCCCTAGTTCACTGTGTATTTTATTCCCATCCTTGCATCTCTACTAATTCCATACACAATTGGTTAATTTGCTCTAAGTTAGGTTTGTGAGGCAGAGTTGATTTTGTGTAAGCAGTTTCCATGTTGGCAACTAATTCTTCTGCCATTTTCATCACTTGCTCATAAGAATATGTGCCTTGAAGAATAGCTTTTAAATCATCTGCATCACCGGCTATTCTTCTATCAACAGTAATTTCTCCTTGTTGCAAAATTTCGATTCCACTACGTAGAAGTCTAATGCAATGCATACCATGTTTTAGGTCGAACCCAGACTTTCTTTCCATTTCTGCCCTAGCTGGATTTCTATTTTCCTGCCATGATAAGTAAGATTTCCATTCTCTTAAAGCTACTTGATAATTTTGACTTTTCTGAAGTAGGCGAATAAAATCTTTGCGGCTATTAGTTAGATTTTGTGTGTATTCCAGTGTTTCATCAGGTAAAGTATATTGTTTGAGTACACCTTTAAAATCAATGTCTGCCGTCAGCAGTTTGTATAATTGCTCCGCTTCTTCTAGAAATTCAATTCTGCCTCTAATTAAGAGATAAAGATACTCCAGAAAAGCATTTAGATCATCTTTAATTAGTGGTAATTCGTCTTCTATACCAAAATCTGATGGGATTGGTTTCTTTTGCGGGGGATTTAATAACCACTTGCGATGGCTTTCCATCTTTTTAATTTGGGCGAAAGCATAACCAGAATAAGTATGTTTTACTTTCTTACTTAAAAATAGCTGTTTGTGATTGATTAAATGCTGCCCAACGTTTGTGAGTACAGGATAGTTACCTAACCACAGCAATTCTAAAACATTGGGATTAGCTCCAGCTAATAAATTAAGGATTTTTCTTAATTCATAGATAACTGTATCTTGATTGTTATCCAAAAATGGAAATATTCCTGGTTCATTCCAGCCATTTTCTTTTTGTTCTATGCGATCAAATCCCAAGTAGTACCTTTTAGGGGCGATAAACACACCCCGGTAATCAAAATCAGAATCAGGACGATTTAATCCATAGCCGTGACTACCTGCTAAGCCAATCAGAATTGTTCTTTGTTCAACGTCTATTCTTTTCATTTCAGTTCCTTACAGGCTTTAGCCCACAACCAAGTATGAAAATATCATTCTCCGCGTCTCCCCCTCACCGCGTCCCCGTGTCTATTTTTCAGCTAGACACCCACGGGCGATGGATCGCCTACAACCAGGATATGAAAATCCCTAATCCCTAGTCCCTATTTTTAAGACAGACTTTTTGCGATCGCACAATAGAGAAAATCTGAGCAACGAGATTTGCTGCTCAGACTTTTCGGTGCTGTTCTGTGTCTCAATTAACTACACATCCACAAATTTCTATTTCGGCAATTAAGTGAAAGTTTTTCCGGAAAAATTCCCTGATTGTTTTGTCAATCTACAGGGCGATCGCCCAAACGGCTTTGTCGTTGAGACTTTTAATCCTAAAACTGGTATAGAGTGTTGACTCCATACCAGTTGATAAAATATGATTTTAGATTGTCTGTCTAATTCCTGCTCGGATCAGGTAGACATACTGCAAAAGCTGGCAAAAGCGTAAATCGCTTCTTTAAAAGCAAACACTGGCCAGCTACCTGTACGGCAACCTCAAGGACGATTCCATGACTTACGCAATTATTGAAACTGGCGGCAAACAACTAAAAGTTGAGGCTGGCCGCTTTTACGATATTGAGTTACTGACTGCTGAACAAGATGAGAAGGTTACAATAGACAAGGTCTTATTCATACAGCACGACGGCGAAGTCAACATTGGTCAGCCGCTAGTGGTAGGGGCGACTGTAGAAGGGACGGTGTTACGACATTTTAGAGGTCGTAAAGTCCTGGTATACAAAATGAAGCCGAAAAAGAAAACCCGCAAAAAACGCGGACATCGCCAGGAAATCACTAGACTGTTGATTAATTCTATTAACCTCAATGGTGAAGTGCTAGCAGTGGAAACAGCAGCAATAACTGCTGAAACTCCCGTTCTAGAAACTGCTGCTGAATAATCAATAAAAAACTCCACCCACAAGGGGATAGAGTTTGGTCAATGGTCAGTGGTCAGCGATCAATGGCTTTCGACACCTAAAAACCACCCACGGATCGGGGTATGAGACTCTTTCCAAAAACAACACTTCGGTAAGCGGTAGTTGAATCTCGACTGCGCTCGATTACCGCAGAGTCGAAACGAGCGTGCATCGCTGACAACTGACAACTGACAACTGATAACTAACAACTGACAACAAAAGGAAATTATGGCTCATAAGAAAGGAACAGGTAGTACACGCAACGGTCGTGACTCTAATGCTCAGCGTCTAGGTGTAAAACGCTACGGTGGTCAAGTCGTCCTGGCGGGAAACATTCTCGTGCGTCAGCGCGGTACAAAATTTCACCCAGGTAACAATGTTGGTATTGGTAGCGATGACACTCTATTTGCTTTAATCGATGGTGTTGTCACCTTTGAAAGAAAGGGTAAAACCCGCAAGAAAGTTAGTGTTTACGCACCATCTGCGGTTGCTGAGTCAACCGCTAGTTAGCAAACTTGCCTGGGCAATGCCCAGGCATAAAAATTTATACTCAGTCAACTGTAATGATTGTGATGAGTTCGTAGGCAGTAGTTTAACGCATAAACAAGTGGTTAAACAATAACATTTGCATAGCCGCACCTAAAGCTAAACCTGCCAATGAAAAGATAGATGTTATCCAAAAAGCTTGTCCTTCCTTAAACCCGGCAGCTTGAAAGTCAATTCTTGCTAAGATAGCCGCTGAAATGATCAGTAAGGTGTCAAGAAACATCCGAAACCAGGCAATCATTACAAAGAATAAGAAGGCTGCAAAAACTGAAAAGATAAAAGTCCTGGTACTTGATTTAAACAAGATACTAGAAACATCTGTCATTCTAGTCCAGGGAACGGTTAAAATTCCGACAAACAGCAAAATAGCGATCGCAATTACTGCCCAAGCGAACAAAGGGGCTTTGGTCTCGGATATTACCCAACCTAAGGTACTGTAGCTAAGTATTAATAGTGTCAGGGAAACCCAAGGAACTCGTTGCAAAATCAACATGGGTTAGATTTGTAGTAGCAATTAAATGCGATACCCAAAGGCTTGATTAGATGAGGCTTGGGTAATTTTTGATGGCGATCTTCCGTCAATCGACTAAGTCAGAGGTATAGATTTTGAATCTAATGCTCTAGACTATATCTCTATCATCTGATATTTTCTAGCCTCTAGCAATCGTTGATTATGCTCTTGTCAAAATAGCCAAGCAAGTTTACAGAAAATTCGTAGACAAATTTGTTAAATTTTTTCTTAAACATTTGTAAACTGTTAGCAGCCGAGTAGCCGCGTGTCACATCTTGTTAAGGAAGTATCATGAAACAACTTGTTATTGCTGAGCGCGTATGCCTTATTGGTCATATCGTGTCGATGGTGTTTGGACTTGTAGGCATACTACTAGTCGTGCCAAATGCGGAAATCATTATGAACCTAACTGAGGTTGGACAAACCGCCATGCAGTGGAGTATGGCAGGAGGCGGTGTGGTTTATATGATTTTGGGTGCGGCGGCTGTGTTTTTGTATGCCTATCGAACCTTGGGATTGGGTCGCGCTTTGGCTTTTATGCTGCCCTCAGTGTTGATTTCCTTAGGAAGCGAACTGTCAGGAACCAGCACTGGCTTTCCTTTTGGTCACTATAGTTATCTAAGTGGACTGGGCTATAAAATTGCCGGTTTAGTTCCGTTCACAATTCCTTTGTCATGGTTTTATGTGGGATGTGTTTCTTACTTGCTGGCACGTGCTGGTTTAGAAGTAGACAAAAAACCTGGCTTGTGGCGTCATGTAGGTGCGATCGCATTAGGTGCTTTGTTATTAACTTCTTGGGATTTTGTACTTGATCCAGCGATGAGTCAAACATCTCTCCCCTTCTGGTATTGGCAACAACCAGGCCCATTCTTTGGTATGCCTTACCAAAACTTTGCTGGCTGGATGGGTACGGGATCGCTATTTATGACTGTGGCAGCATTGCTATGGAGAAACAACCCGATTAAATTAGAGCGATCGCAACTCAATGTACCCTTGGTAGTTTACTTAAGCAACTTTGGCTTCGCTACTGTCATGAGTTTAGCTGCTGGCTTCTCTATCCCTGTAGTACTAGGTTTGTTGTTAGGTGTAGCTCCAGCTGTAGCACTTTGGTGGCAAGGTACAAATGGACAAGCTGTGGCTGTGGAAGCAACTCAGGACATTTCGGTAGCCAAGGTCAAGGTAGCTTTGAAGTAGGGGCTAGGGGCTAGGGACTAGAGGCCAGGGGGCAGGGGAGAAATAACTAATACTTATTGCTCAATGCCCAATGCCCAATGCCCAATGCCCAATGCCCAATTCCAAAACATAATATTTTTACAGTGGATGATGCTTTGATATTAGTTAGCAGCTTATCGCTTTTATTACTATTACTGCAAATACCAGCAACAGCGATTTTACTTTCACGCCTATTCAAGGGGCCGACACGCCATCCGCCGATTCAACCCCAACAGCCTACACCTGAGATTTTGGGTAGTGTCAGCGTTGTGGTTCCCACACTGAATGAAGCATTACGTATTAGCCCATTGTTAGCTGGCTTAAGTCAGCAAAGTTATGAAATGCGGGAAGCGATCATTGTAGACAGCAGGTCGCAAGATGGTACGCCTGATTTGGTCAAAGCCGCCCAACAGCAAGACCCTCGCTTTCGTTTATTTACAGATGACCCCTTACCCCCTCGCTGGGTGGGTCGTCCTTGGGCGTTACATAATGGCTTTTTGCAGATTTCCCCAGAGAGTGAATGGTTTTTAGGGATGGATGCTGATACTATACCCCATCCTGGTTTGGTTGCTAGTTTAGTACAGACAGCCGTAGCAGAAGGTTATGACTTGGTATCCCTTTCACCTCAGTTTATTCTGAAATCTCCGGGGGAATGTTTGCTACAACCGGCTTTGTTGATGACTCTGCTTTATCGATTTGACCCAGCAGGTGTCAACACAGAACAGCCAGAAAGAGTCATGGCTAATGGTCAGTGCTTTTTATGTCGGCGTTCGGTTTTAGCTGCGGTAGAGGGTTATACAAGTGCCAGTAGTTCTTTTTGCGATGATGTTACCTTAGCTCGGTATATTGCTGCTCAAGGATTTAAGGTCGGTTTTTTAGATGGGGCGAAGGTGCTAAAAGTACGGATGTATGAGGGCGCAATTGAGACATGGAAAGAATGGGGACGCAGCCTCGACCTCAAAGATGCATCGCCTCGCGCTCAGATTTGGGGGGATTTATGGCTACTTTGTGCAGTGCAAGGTTTACCCCTGATAATTTTACTGAGTTATGGTTTGCTTGCCCCTCAACTTCCTGTGCTTCCCATCCTACTTTTATTGGGGCTAAATGTATTTTTGCTCGTGATTCGCTTTGCAATGCTATTAGCGATCGCTCCTTCCTATGATCGCAAAAGTGCTAAAGGTGGCTGGTTGTTCTGGCTTTCACCTTTAGCCGATCCTCTAGCTGTGCTGCGAATTTTCCTCTCTGCATTCCACACTCCCAGAGAATGGCGGGGAAGGAAGTATAGTACTGAGGTGTAGGGCATGGGGCAAGAGTCAAAAGGCAAAAGGCAAAAGTCAAAAGTGAAGAATAATTAGTTATTTCTTCTCCTCCTTGTCCTCCTTGTCCCCCCTGCCCCTCTGCTCCCCTCTTCCTGCTTATTCTTCTTCACCTCCTACTTGATCAGCGCGTTCCAGTTCCCAGAGAATTTGATTTCCTTCACGTCTTACTCGTGAGACAATCCAGTTGCGCCAGCGCCATTGGTCTCCGCGACTGGTAACAGCGCTAGCATGAACATCCATGAGGTCAGCAAGTTCCGAACTAGTGATTAAGTATCCTTTAGTGGCAATTTCATCAGCAATACGTAAAGTTTCCACTAGGGCGCGCAGTTGTGCCACTCTCATTTCCGGTGGCTTATCATCAATTGGGGTAGAAGAGTTTGTGATAGTTGGCTCCATAGTGGTTACATGTGATTCCAGGGAACTGATTTCTGGTTTATTTGTTTCAATTATTGTCGAGGCTGCTGGATATTCAGTTACTTTTGCTACATTTATTTGATTTGTTTGTGGTAAAGATTGGTGATCATCTGTCAGAGATGATTGTTTGAGTGATGGAACTTTGCCACTAGCAAAAGTACGAGCGATGACATCGCATCGCTCGTTACCTATATTACCAGAGTGACCCCGGACATATTCCCACTTTACTATATAACTATTAAGTTCGTCTAAAGTTTCTAAAAGGTCTTGGTTTTGCACCGGTTTACCATCGGCTTTTTTCCAACCTTTCTTTTTCCAACCTTTGATCCACTTGGTAACGGAGTTGATTAGGTATTCACTGTCGGTATAAAGGGTGATGGGTTGATTTTGTCCAGATGTTTGCAGAAATTGCAGAGCTGCGATCGCCGCTTGCATTTCCATTTTATTGTTGGTGGTATGGTCAGATGCACCGCCTATCTCGTGAATTGAGCCATCACTGAAGTAGACGACAACACCCCAACCCCCAGGGCCAGGATTTCCTGTGCAAGCGCCATCTGTGTATATGCTTTGGATTGTGCGTTGGGACATGGTGAACTAACCGCGTTGGTACATTAAGTAATTTAGCGGCGAAAGCTGCGAAGAACTATATATGTTAACATGGCAAAAATCAAGCCTATACATTTGATTTAGGTAGCCCTTTCAAGGTGGATAAAAATTTTAGTCAAAAAACTCCTTTTTAATCTCTTGTTTCTGTACCTTCTCTGTAACTGTAGTTAAATAAAATACTTTTAAACCGCAGAGGACGCTCCAGAGCGCAGAGAAAACAATAGATTTTACGAGTCACCTTGAAAGGGATAATTTGAGTTAGGGGTTGTAATTGAAGCTTGACGCGAAACACACCTAATACCAATTCAAATAATGTTTGCGACACATCAATATATTCTAGAGGGCACGGCAGTGCCGTGCCCCTAGCATCTGTCGCATTCTTTTTTGAAATTGGTATAACTTATTTTTTCCTGGCAACTTAATCTACAGCAGTTTGTCTAGTGTAATAGGCAAATCGCGGATGCGCTTACCTGTGGCATGATAAACAGCATTGGCGATCGCCGCCGCAGTGCCGGTAATGCCAATTTCACCGATTCCTTTGACACCAAGGGGGTTGACATAGGGATCGCGCTCATCTACCCACAACACTTCAATATTGGGTACATCTGCATTTACTGGCACATGATATTCAGCCAAATCTGCATTAACTACACGTCCTCGATGGGGATCTGTAACTGTGTGTTCCATCAGCGCCATGCCAATACCGTAAACAATCCCACCAATCAGTTGACTACGGGCTGTCTTCGCGTTGAGTATTCGTCCTACACCAAAAGTTCCTACCCAGCGCGTCACTCTGACTTCACCGGAATCGGGGTTAACACGGACTTCGGCAAATTGCGATCCAAAGGCGTGCATGGAATATTTCTCTTTTTCTTCTCCAGGTTTGGCATCTGCACGCGCTTCAATCATTTTTAATCCATGCCGTGCCAGAATGCCTGCATAAGTTTCGGTTTGGGAAGATTTATTTTTTAAGAACAAGCTGCCATCTTGGGCAATTACATCCTCGGCATTTACCCCATATAGCGGTGAGTTGCGATCGCTCAGTGCTAATTGTAAAACCTTGCTGCGAGCTTCATTCCCTGCCAAATGCACAGCCGAACTGACACTGGCGGCGGTTTGTGAGCCGCCAGAAACGGGGGTTTCGGGCATTTTGGTATCGCCTAGTTCAAAACGCACTTTTTCTACTGGTAAACCGAGTGCTTCTGCTGCAACCTGAGTCATCACAGTATAAGTTCCCGTGCCAATATCCTGTGAACCACTCCGAACAACGGCTGTACCATCTGCCATAATTTGCGCGATCGCTGATGCTGGGGAACGGTTGGTAGGATAAGTTGCTGTCGCCATCCCCCAGCCAATTAAATAATTGCCGTCTCGCATGGAACCGGGTTTAGAATTGCGTTTCTGCCAGCCAAATTTTTCTGCGCCAATTCTGTAACATTCTCTGAGTGACTTACTTGACCAAGGCAGTTTTTTATCAGGGTCTATCTCAGCATAATTACGCAGCCGCAGTTCAATCGGATCAATGTTGAGTGCATAAGCTAGTTCGTCCATTGCCGATTCTAAGGCAAACGACCCAGACGCTTCACCTGGCGCACGCATAAAGGTGGGTGTACCAGTATCCAACTGCACCAAATGATGGCTAGTTTCGATATGCGGGCAAGCGTAGATCATGCGTGCCGACTTAGCAACAGGCTCAATAAATTCATCGAAGGTGGAAGTCTGAGATATCCCAGCATGACGCAGTGCAGTTAATTTTCCGTCGCGGGTTGCACCTAAAGAGACTTGTTGAATGGTTTGCGGTCGGAAGCCCACAGGCCCATACATTTGTATCCGCCCTAGCACTAGTTTCACTGGACGATTTACCTGCTTTGCTGCCATTGCTGCTAGGGGTACGTGCGACCAAGCCGAGCCTTTGCAACCGAAGCCACCGCCAACATAGTAGGACATGACGCGGACTTTCTCTGGCTCAATTCCTAATACCCCCGCTACTTTTTGTTGAGCCTGAAAGATTCCCTGGGTGGCATCATACAACAGTAGTTGATCGCCTTGCCAAACTGCGGTGGTGGCATGAGGCTCCATCGGATTATGATTTTCCACTGGGGTAGTATAAGTTTGCTCTACCCGGAAAGCCGCAGTTGCTAGTCCTTGGGTGATGTCGCCATGCGATTTATCAGGTGGCTCGTTTCTGGGGATTTTTCCTTGCGGTAGGTATGCCTGAGCAAGGTTTTCCCGCATGTTAATTTTCGGCTGTTCTTCCTGATAGCGGATTTGCACAAGAGAGGCGGCGTGCATGGCGCGTTCAAAGGTATCGGCAACGACGATGCCAATATGCTGACCGCTATATAGAACAGTGTTATCTTGCAGCACTTGCAACTTACGACCGCCACCTTTTTCGCCTGAGGCTTTGGGTGCGTTGAGATGGGTAATTACTGCCAGTACTCCCGGTACTTGCTCTGCTGCCTTGGTATCAATTGCTGCAATTTTACCTTTAGCGATCGCACTTTGAATTGTCACCCCGTATGCCAGCTTTGCTACCGGAAACTCAGCTGAGTAACGTGCGCCGCCTGTCACCTTGAGATAGCCATCAACCCGATTCAAGGGTTTGCCGACAACTGTGTTTGTATCCCCTGTATTCATGCCATTTCTCCCACTGTTGTCAGCGCCCGGATGATTGTACGTTTAGCTAGTTCGACTTTAAATTCATTGTATTTTTGCGGTTTGGCTCCAGTGACAGCTGCATTTGCTGCCGCCTGAAATGTTGCGGAGTTTGCGGGTTGGTTAACAAGTAACTTTTCTGCCTCGTAAGCACGCCAAGGCTTTGTGCCGACACCACCCATCGCCAAACGTGCGCCGCGAATAATACCATTTTGAATATCTAATGCCGCCGCCACCGATGCCATCGCAAAAGCATAAGAAGCGCGATCGCGGACTTTTAAATAATGCGATCGCTTGGCAAAGGGCGAGGTCGGTAAATCCACGGCAACGATTAACTCTCCATGTTGCAGAACTGTCTCCCTTTCTGGTGTATTGCCCGGTAAAAGATGAAAATCTACCAGGGGAATACTGCGCGTGCCATTAGGCCCTTGTGTTTGCACCACGGCATCTAAGGCTACCATTGCCACAGCCATATCAGAAGGATGGGTGGCAATACAGCGATCGCTACCACCGAGAATTGCATGAATTCGGTTGTAACCTTCAATTGCGGGACAGCCTGAACCCGGAAGACGCTTATTACAAGGGAAAGCCGTATCCCGAAAGTAATAGCAACGGGTACGTTGGAGCAAATTTCCCCCCACTGATGCCATGTTTCGCAATTGTGGTGATGCTCCAGATAGCAACGCTTCTGAAAGTACAGGATAACGTTCTCGAATTAGTGCATTATAAGCAACATCGCTATTGCGTGCCATTGCCCCAATGCGCACACCGTTAGCCTGCATTTCTATCTTGCTTAAAGGTAGCGGGTTAATGTCAACTAACTGTTGTGGCGTTTGGACATTTAGCTTCATTAAATCGATTAAGCTAGTACCACCCGCCAAATAGGAGGCTTGAGCATCTGGAACCACCGACGTTACAGCATCGTTCGCTTGTCCGGCTTTTTTGTAACTAAACGGCTGCATCTTTTTTTCCTCCTAAGACATCGCGCACAGCAGCCACAATATTGGGATAAGCACCGCAACGGCAGATATTACCACTCATCAGTTCCCGAATTTCATCATCAGATTTGGCTTGTCCTTCGTTCACCAAACCCACCGCCGAACAAATTTGTCCGGGTGTACAGTAGCCGCACTGATATCCATCATGAGCAACAAACGCGGCTTGCATGGGATGAAGATTATCTCCCTTGGCTAGCCCTTCAATGGTTGTGATCTCAGAGTCGGTGTGCATAATTGCAAATGTCAAGCAGGAATTCACACGCCGCCCATCAATCAGCACTGTACAAGCTCCACATTGACCATGATCGCAACCTTTCTTGGAACCAGTCAAATCTAAACGTTCGCGTAGTGCATCAAGCAGCGTCACACGCGGTTCAATTTTTAATGCGTGTTCTACACCATTAACACGTAGTTTTACATCCACAACATTACTAATAGCAGGTGTTTGTACAGAAGGAGACTGAGGCTGACTTTGTGCCAGAGCCTTACTTCTGAAACTCTCCAGCATAGTTGCTAATGTGCTGGCGATCGCCACCTGGCCAAACCGTCGGCGTTTAAACCTCAGCCTCATATTTGTTTTGAGAATTATAAGTGCAGACTGAATAGTAGAAAAAACGTACTAATTAAAATATCTGCCCCCAGGCTGAAGTTGGCTTGAACAAAGAGTTAGGGTTGTTATAACTAAAGAACGTTACCAAAATTCGACAAATCGTGTTGAGCGGACATGATATTACACGATCGCAAATGCAGTTGCATTCACAAATATTCAATTTCTCCTATTCTTGAGTACGTTGCGATCGCAACATTTGTCAGGGTTTAGCGGCGAAAGATGCGAAGAACTATATAGGTTAACATGGCAAAAATCAAGCCTATACCCAAACTGATACTAAAGGCTTGGGTTTGGTAAGAGATAGGGTTTTTGTCTTTGGGAATTTCTGCCAAAATGACAGCAGAGGCGATTTGACTAGTTGCTAGCCCAATACCTGCGATCGCTATTGTAGTGTTAAGAGTGCGATCGCTTTTGGTTTGCTCTAGGTCGATTATCCCCTGGATGGTCTTGATGTAATTCTCGACTAAGGTCAATCCTGGACTGTAGTAAGCTTGGTCTGTTTCGATTTGTACTAAGAATTTATCTTTAGCAAACTCACTGAACGTTTGCAAAAATTGCCAATCACTATTACCTTCTAATGCTTGCAGCTTTGAAGATCGTTTTTCATAATTACCGATGTTGATAGCAACAGTCCGGTGCTGGTCATCTAAATAAGTTAGATTATTAGTATATTTTAACAAAATTTCTGGTGTTTGTTTGAGGATATTTTGTAAAGTACTAATCTTAATTTCTTTATTTTGCGATTCTTGATTTAAATTACTAATTATATTTTGGGCTACTTTATATACTGTCTTCAAGTTACTTTTAATCGTGCGGCTTTGAGAATAAGCCCAAAGAATTTTATTCCGGTATCGCAATAACTGCATCAGTTCGGGATACAGCTTTTGATTCATCTCTCTGATGGCATCTGTTTTAAGTTGATAGGGAAATAAACAGATTAATAGGTGATAACCATCGCTTTGCTGTGCTTCGGAAGGAAGCCGCCACAGTTCAAATATAGTTCCGCCAAAAAATTCTCCTTTTCCTCGCAAATCAGCTTGCCAATTTGGCTCTGAGTCTAATATTAATTGTTCATAACAAGCTTGAGCAGTAGCTTCTGCGTCTTGGTTATCTGTTGCTAATTGACCCCAGATAAACCAGCTTTGACCAATTTTACCTTGTTGCTGATTGATGTTAGAGAATATTTCTGTTTGTACTTTTTGCAAACAGGTAATCGGTTGCGGCGCGTATTTATAATCTTTTATATAATTAGCAGTGCAGTCTATCTGGAGTCCGTAAGTGTCTCCCAATTGCACAGGGTAATAATAACCATTTAGCGGTGGCTGAAAGTCTAGGGTGTTTGGATTACTGAGTAACTCATGATAATCTGAACCATCGATTTCTGCTTGTTGGAGTTCTTCTAGTTTCTTACTATCTAACTGGCTACCATAAATCTTTTGCCAAAATAGTTGACGATTCTCTGCGATTTTGTCTTCATCTTGCCCTAAGCCTTCTTTGAGGTTATACAAAAACAAATCAATACTCGGGTAAATTAACTCATGTTGTTGACTCATATTTTAAAATACCCAACTACTGAGAAAGGATGGTTTGAATGACATCTTTTGCTGTTTTGACAGAATTTAAAGCCTGAACGATTTGCTTAGATAAAGCAGCTAGCTGATTGTGATTAACTTTTTCCTCTAACATGACTAACTCTGCTTTAATGTCTCTAGCAGAATTGTCAATTTCTGTGTTGATAGGTTCGGGACAATACTTAGGTTTACTCTCAATACCTTTACTGCGGAGTTGGGCGATCGCATCTAAATGTTCCCAGGCTTGATCGTATGCTGTTGCTAGGGGAGGATAACTAGTAACTATCTTATTCAGATTACTAATATCCCCAGGAATCTTAATTGTATTAACCTTAGCTTGCACATGATCTGGTAATGGTGCATCAAGTTGGGATAGCGCCAAAATAAAGGCTTTCAGTTCAGAGGCTTCTATTGGTTGCATGATGGAAAGATACCAGTAATTGTAAAAGCTGCCCAGAAGTATGGGTGATTATAGGGTTGATTACTAGGTTCTGGTTGATTCTTAAGGTTATTTAAATGACGTAACAAAAAACGGCGCATGATACCTTCTGCTTCTGGGAGTTTAGCAATTTCCCCTGTATACCATTCTGCTAGTTGTTCAGCCGTGACATTCCGCAGCCATTGGGTAGCCTCAGTTAAAGCTACCACCTTTGATTTACCTTGTTGCAACCGTTGGTAAAACTGAATCATCACCAAAGCACTAGCAGCTGATTCCACAGTCCAAAGGGTACTGACAACAGCAGCTACACCGCAACTCATAAAACCACTGACAAGTCCGACATATTCAGTGGTGATGGTGTTATTACCTGTAATCGCCGTTTCGCAAGCAGCTAAACTTACGAGTTGATAGCTGCGCAAATCATAATCGCGGATATCTGTGAGAGTCAGTTTATCCTCATCTGCTAACGCCAAGTGAGATAAAGCTGGATTATGGAAATTGTATTCGCCATGTCCGGTAAAGTGTAAGATACCGAAGCCTTGAGGCAAAGCATTGATTACCGCATCTTTTGTTGCTTCCTCAGAACGCTTGCGGGTGTGGTTGGGAAAGATGCGACAAATTGCTTCTGATTCAACTTGAGCAAATTCTAATCCGGGATAACCTGCGCTGTTGGGATGTTCAATACTAAGTAGCTGCGGATTACTTAGCTGATTTTTGTTGTAGGTTTGGGAGATTAAACCTAATTGAATGCTGGGTAAATAGCTGATGGTAAATTCTGGGGGAAATAGCGCCTGGAGAGGAAAGCGGTGTAAGTCGCGGTGAGGAATCAGAATTAGCTGGGTAATATCTGAGATTTGGGAGAGAACAGCGTTGATATCGAGAATCTTACGCAGTTCATCAAGCATTGCGGGTAACTTGTCGCGCCAAGTTTCTGCGTCTTCACTCTGTTTGTCTTTACCTTTGCGATAATTAGCGTATTCTTCATTCCAAGTTTTCACCCAGCTTTCAAAGTCACGTAGGCGTTGCGCTGGAGTGAGAATAGTTTCTCTTAAAACAATGGGTGATGGGGCGTTGTGCTGGAGGATGAAAGTATGTAAGGCGGCTGGGCTGAGATGCCAATAAACTATGGCAGTATGGGGATTGAGTAATTGTTTCATCTCCTCCCATTTGGAGGAATCATCACTCCACCCATCCAGCAGCCAAGACAAGCAAGCATTTTTTCCCTGTTCTGCTAATTCCAATGCTGTGCAAAAGTTTTCTGACTTTACTGCTAAGTCAACAGTCAATTGCTGAAAGCCTGCAAACTTGAAAGCTAACTGCTTTTTCCTGTGAGGAATTTTGCATTCATCCAGCAAGCGCCGTAAAACATCGGTTCCTCGTCGCTGTAGTTCTTCAGCTTTAGCCGTTTCCCTCAAATCCAACTGAACGCGAATTAAATTCTGCAAAACTTCTAGATGCAATTCAGGAAAATCTTCTGCTGTAAGTGTTTTTAGCGCCTCATTGTAACTTTTAACGGCTTTGTACCAATAACTGCGGGGATGAGAATCTCTTCGTCCTCGGAAATAGTGAGCATTACCTATTGCTTGATGCAATTCCCCCCAAGCTTCTGGGTGCGTGTCTTGGTGACAATATTTTAATCCTTCCTCATAGCTTGCTAATTGTCCCTCATAGCCGCGCTGGTTAAGCCGAGGATTTTGTTTAGCAATAGCACTAGAGAAAGCCAACAATGGATCGCAACTAACTGAGTTCCCTGCTGCCACACCCCGGTTGTTCCAAGCTGGGTAGTAGTCGGGTTTAATAGCCAGTGCTTTGTCAAAAGATGCGATCGCTTCTTCCCTTTGGTTTAAATCAGCCAGCACAGATCCCTTACCATTCCAGGCTTTAAATACCTCTGGGAAGTTGGGATTAATTTTTAAAGCACTTTCAAAGGATTTAAGAGCTTCTGGGTACAAATTTAAATTCACTAGCGCAATCCCCCGGTTCGTCCAAGCTTCAGGAAAATCGGGTTTGAATTTGAGGGCTTCGTCATAGGATGCGATCGCTTGTTCATAGCGTCCTAAATTCCCTAGCGCAATCCCCCGGCTGTACCAAGCTTCGTAGTAGTCAAGTTTAATCGCCAGTGCTTTGTCATATGATGCGATCGCTTGTTCCTCGCGTCCTAAATTCCCTAGCGCATTCCCCCGGTTGTTCCAAGCTTCGTATAAGTCAGGTTTAATAGCCAGTGCTTTGTCATAAGATGCGATCGCTTCTTCATTGCGTCCTAAATTCCCTAGCGCATTCCCCCGGTTGTTCCAAGCTTCGTATAAGTCAGGTTTAATAGCCAGTGTTTTGTCATAAGATGCGATCGCTTCTTCATTGCGTTCTAATTTCCGTAGCGCAATCCCCCGGTTGTTCCAAGCTTGGTGGAAATCAGGTTTAATAGCCAGTGCTTTGTCATAGTCGGCGCTCGCTTCTTCATTGCGTCCTAAATTCCCTAGGGCAATCCCCCGGTTGTTCCAAGCTTCGTGGTCATCAGGTTTAATAGCCAGTGCTTTGTCATAGGATGCGATCGCTTCTTCATTGCGTCCTAAATTCTTTAGGGCAATCCCCCGGTTGTTCCAAGCTTCGTGGTCATCAGGTTTAATAGCCAGTGCTTTGTCATAGGATGCGATCGCTTCTTCATTGCGTCCTAAATTCTTTAGGGCAATCCCCCGGTTGTTCCAAGCTTCGTGGTCATCAGGTTTAATAGCCAGTGCTTTGTCATAGGATGCGATCTGTTCTTCATTGCGTCCTAAATTCCCTAGGGCAATCCCCCGGTTGTTCCAAGCATCCTGGTAATCAGGTTGAATTGCGAGTGCTTTGTCAAAGGATGTGATCGCTTCTTCATTGCGTCCTAAATTAAATAGCACAACCCCCCGGTTGTACCAAGCTTCGTGATCATCAGGTTGAATTGCGAGTGCTTTGTCAAAGGATGCGATCGCTTCTTCATTGCGTCCTAAATTAGCCAGCGCCACACCCCGGTTGAACCAAGCTGAGTCGTTGTCGGGTTTAATTCTGAGGGCGTTCTCATAAGATGCGATCGCACTTGCAAAATCTCCCGCCTCACATTGTTCATTACCTTGGTTAAACCAAGCCTCCGCATCATCTGTAATATTTCTCTCTACTTCTTCCTTTGTGTCCTTCGCGTCTTCGCGGTTCGTTTCTCCCCCTTGCCCTAACAACCGCCCACCAATATCATAGGCAATATCACTAACTTCCCCAGTACTCAACTCACCCAGCTTTATCATCCGCCTTGCTAACTCATCATTTGCAGTGCTTGAAGCTAGCAAACTTTCACCAAAGCCACGCAACCAATCCACCAAATTCGCCTGATTGATGGAATTACCATCCAAAAAACCTTTTACCCGTCCCCGACTCCAACCTTCATCATTAACTCCCGCCAACAACTGGAGAAATAACGATTCATACTCCGTATCTGTCAATTGTTTGCGTATTTCTCTTATCTTCGGTTCTGCTAATGGCGGGGAAACAGTCTTTTTTCTACCAAATAATTGCTGAATCAGCCTTTTGAGCCATCGCCAAAGCCGCTTGAGCATCTGCCGCAACCTTGTATCGCTTTTATCAAATATTGTACTTCAGCGAATTGGCTAAAATAATCGTGTCGTCACAAAAACACGTTGGTCACAAATACTATCGCATTCTCTATGAATGAGTACTCTTTAATAGACAACCCGATCGCGTTGGTTATGAATGCGATCGCATTCTCTATGAATGAGTACTCGTTGATAGACAACCCGATCACGTTGGTTATAAATGTGATCGCGTTCTCTATGGATGAGTACTCGTTGATAGACAACCCGATCACGTTGGTTATAAATGTGATCGCGTTCTCTATGGATGAGTACTCGTTGATAGACAACCCGATCATGTTGGTTATGAATGCGATCGCATTCTCTATGAATGAGTCTTTGGTAACGATATGCGTCTGGCTCACGCGGGCTTTTCGGTCCGCACTACAGTTCATCATTTTTATCTTGACAGTGAGCGCCTGGCTCACGCGGGCTTTTCGGTCCGCACTACAGTTCATCATTTTTATCTTGACAGATTACTAGCCCCATGCGCCATGCCCCATGCCCCTATTAATGCTCGCAATCAAAACATGGTGATCTAATATTGTTGGGTATTCTCTAAAAATGCGATCGCCTGATACTGATGATTGAAGTTGAGCATCTGAGTAAAATATACGGTTCTACCCCAGCGATTACTGATGTGACTTTTAATGTGGAACCTGGGGAGATTCTAGGGTTTTTAGGCCCTAATGGCGCTGGTAAAACTACTACTATGCGCATTTTAGCGGGTTATTTACCGGCAACCAAGGGCAAAGCGAAAATTGCCGGCTTTGATGTCCATGATAATTCTTTGGCTGTGCGCCAACGGATTGGTTATTTACCGGAAACACCGCCGTTATATCCAGATATGACGGTGGAAGGGTTTTTGCATTTTGTCGCCAGAATTAAGGGAGTATCCGCAGGCGATCGCAATAATAAAGTGCAAGCGGCGATCGCTCGTTGTAATTTAGAAGATAAGAGCAAGGTGATTATCCGCAAGCTTTCTAAAGGATATCGGCAACGAGTGGGGATTGCTCAGGCGATCGTTCACGATCCACCAGCAATCATTTTAGATGAACCAACCGTAGGACTTGACCCCCGGCAAATTATTGAGGTGCGGAATCTCATTAAAAGCCTCGCCGGAACCCACACCATCATTCTTTCTACCCACATTCTCCCAGAAGTCAGCATGACTTGTAGCCGCGTTGCTATTATTAATCGCGGTAAAGTTGTCGCCACCAATACACCAGAAAATCTCATGACACAGTTGACAGGTGGCTCTGGATATGAAATAGAAATTGAGGGAGAAGCTGCTTTAGCAAAACAGGTATTGCAAAATATATCGGGTGTGAGTCTGGTAGAATCAATTCCTACAGCTCATAGTCATCAGCCAGCGCCAGAAAACCGCACCTATCTGCGGGTAATATCGCAACCGGGAACCGAACCAGGAAAAGATATTGTCTCAACATTAGTGCGTTCTGGATTTGCTTTACATGAAATGCGGCGTGTCAGCGCTACCTTAGAAGATGTTTTCTTGCAACTAACCACAGAAGAAAAGAATTTAGAGTCTATCCAAGACTCAGCAACCACAGAAGGAGAAGCCGCGTAGATGGGTATAGTACTGAGTAATATTATTGCCATTTATCGCCGGGAATTGCAGAGTTACTTTGTCTCACCTTTAGCTTATGTAATTGCTGGCATATTCTGGTTTTTATCTGGGTTGTTCTTAGTCATGATTTTGATCGGGCCAGATGGGATTTTGCCAACCGTCGCCGCCATAAAATTACAAGGACAACAAATGGGCGTACCCCTACCACCAATAGATGTACCCTATGAATTTGTGCGGGCATTTTTAGACCGTATGGGGTGGCTATTATTATTTTTGTTGCCAATTCTTTCAATGGGACTTTATGCTGAAGAACGCAAACGCGGCACTTTAGAACTATTAGCCACTTCACCAATCACCAACTGGGCGGTAGCTGTTGGTAAATTATTAGGCGTGCTAACTTTTTTTATCACCTTAATTGTCCCCTTAGTAGGACTGGAAGTTTTCGTAATTAGTAAATCAACTCCACCAATGTCACCGACCATTTTTTTGGTGGGTCATTTAGGATTAATCTTGCTAGCAGCAGCAATTTTATCTTTAGGAATGTTTATTTCATCGTTAACAGACAGTACAATTCTTTCTGCGGTCTTCACCTTTGCAGTGATTTTATTGCTGTTATTCGTTGATTTAATTGCTAAAGCTGTCCCTGGTTTTCTGGGCGAAGCTTTAAGCTATATTTCCTTGCTCAAGCATTTTAATACACTTATTCAGGGCATCTTTGATAGCAGCGCCATACTGCTATTTGTGAGTTACATTTTTCTCGGTGTCTTTTTGACATCACAATCGATTGATACATTACGCTTTCAGAGGCAATAGTTGTTTGTCATTGGTCATTGGTCATTGGTCATTGGTCATTGGTCATTGGTGATGAATTATCTAGTTTTTGGTGGGTAATTCCTAATTAATTTTCAAGAGTGAAAAAGTTCGTAGTCAGGACTGAAGTCCTGAATTCACCAAGCAGAGAAGTAAAAAAAAACTGACAAATCACAAATGACAAATCACAAATGACAAATCACAAATGACAAATCACAAATGACAAATCACAAATGACAAATCACAAATGACAAATCACAAATGACAAATCACAAATCACATGAAAATAGTCGCTAAAAAGAAATATTGGAAATATCTATTTTGGCTTGGGCCTTTTTTCCTGGTTGCAGGTTTGACTGCGGGATTAGTTTCCTCAACATGGGGGCCGATTTCCCTAGCATTTCTCATTACTGGAATTGTGGTTATTGGCTTATGGATTATTTTGCAAAGTCAAGAAAGTCAATGGTGGGCGCGACGTTCAACCCAAGCAGGTACTAATGCTTTAGTCGCAACCATTGCAGTATTAGCAATTTTGGGATTGATTAACTTTTTAGGTACTCGCTACCACTACCGGGCAGATTTAACAGAAACGCAGTTATTTAGCTTAGCACCGCAATCGCGGGAATTAGTTAATAATCTATCACAGCCGATAAAAGTCTGGATTTTTGATAAAAATCCCAATCCTCAAGACCGGGATTTGCTAGAAAATTATCGTAGGCAAAATTCCAAGTTGCAATTTGAGTATGTCGATCCCGATGCTAAACCTGGAATAGCCAAAAAGTTTGGTTTTAAAGATTACGGAGAAGTTTACCTAGAATATCAAGATAAAAGACAGTTAGTGCAAGTGGTGAATGACAGGGAACGACTCTCAGAAGTGAGGTTAACTAATCGCTTGCAACAAATCACCACAGCTAACTCAGCTAAAGTTTACTTCCTCCAAGGTCATGGTGAACGCCAACTGACAGCCAGTGAAGATTCAATTTCTCAAGCGGTTCAGGAATTAACAGATAAAAATTTCACAACTTCGCCGTTAAATTTAGTTGAACAGCCCAAAGTTCCTGATGACGCGACGACTGTAGTAGTAGCAGGCCCGAAACGAGGATTGTTTGAAGGTGAAGTCAAAGCCTTACAACAATATCTCAATCGCGGCGGTAACTTAATGCTGATGATTGACTTAGGTACAGACCCCAAACTCGACAACTTACTTAAAGATTGGGGTGTGCGTTTAGATAATCGTTTAGCAGTTGATCTTTCTAAAAGAAATGCGGAAATTGGGCCAGCAATTTCTCTAATCACAGATTACGGTCAACATCCAATTACCAAAGATTTCGCCAATGGTATTTCGTTTTATCAGTTAGCAAGACCGATAGAAACAACTCCAGTACCTGGTATTGAGTCTACGCCTTTGCTACGAACTAAACCTTATCCCAACAGTTGGGCAGAAAGCGACCTGAAAAGTGAAAAATTAGAGTTTAATGCTGACAAAGACCTGAAAGGGCCCCTAACTTTGGGCGTGGCGTTGAAGAAAAAACTCCCAGCACCATCAGCAACTCAACCTACCCCCACACCTTCACCATTACCATCACCCACAATCCAAGGTCAAGGGACACCGACACCATCACCATCGCCATCGCCATCGCCTATTGCTAGAGGTCAAGGAAAACCAGATACTAGTCCAACGCCAACTCCTGCTGCATCACCATCACCAACCACCGCCAGTCAAGCCAGCCCTAGTCCAACAGCTTTACCAAGTCCCCCTAATTCTGCAATCCCAACCAACAAGCAACCGGAAACAACTCCTACCGAATCAAGGTTAGTAGTGATTGGTAATTCCGAATTTGTCAAAGATGGCTTGTTTCAACAACAACTCAACGGCGATGTATTCCTCAACTCAGTAACTTGGCTGAGTCAACAGGATGATAAGCAACCCCTATCAATTCGCCCCAAAGAAGCCAAAGACCGCAACCTGGACATCAACGCCGCCCAAGCCGGTTTTTTAACATTATCATCGCTGCTACTGCTACCCCTGGTTGGGTTGGTAGGCGGGGCTTTGATTTGGTGGCGGAGGAGGTAGAGGGGGCAGTGCCTCCGCTCCACTCGGCGACCGGGACAAGGGGGACAAGGAGGACAAGGAGGACAAGGGGGACAAGGGAAGGGAGAAATAACCAGTGCCCAATGACAAATGACAAATGACCAATGACCAATGACAAATGACCAAAAATGAAATTTTCGCGAACGACTTTAATTTTGCTATTGTTAGCGCTGGGTTTGGGTGCTTTTGTTTACTTTTATGAAATTCGCGGGGGGACTGTGCGGGAAGAGGTGAAGGAGAAAAAGCAGCAAATTTTCGCTTTTACGGCTGATGATGTGCAATCTTTAGCGGTGACGACGCAAAAGCTGGCTTTGTCTTTAGAACGTAATCCCCAAGGTAGCCAGCCTAAATGGTTGCTGAAATCTCCGGTGTCGGAACCGGCGAATGATGCGATTGTTTCTTATTTGATGGATTTGTTGGTGAAAGGAAAAAGCGATCGCATTTTATCTATCCCACCTAGTCAAAAAGCAGATTTCGGTTTAGATCAACCCCAAGCAACTATCAATATCAAGCTGAAGAATCAGCAAAGCCATCAATTATTGTTAGGAAAGCCTAACCCTAACGGCAGTTCCTTATACGTGCAAGCTGACCCAACCGTCAAACCCGATGGTAATATAGATGTGCTGTTGGTATCTAAAGATTTTGAAAATGCTGTAAATCGCGATTTATCAGAATGGAAACAACCCGCAAATAATAGCGATACACCAACTCCAACTCCAACTCCAACTCCAACTCCAACTCCAACTGATAAGTAACTGATGTTGACTGTTGACTGTTGACTGTTGACGGTTCACTTCTTAACAACTGACAAATGCCCAATGCCCAATGACAAATGACAAATGACAAATGACAAATGACTAATCCAACAGCAACATTGTTGATTTCTTGTCCCGATCAACGGGGGTTGGTGGCGAAAATTGCTAATTTTATTTATTCTAATGGCGGCAATATTATCCATGCCGATCAGCATACAGATTTTGGTGCGGGGTTGTTTCTCACCCGGATTGAATGGCTGTTAGCAGGGTTTAATTTACCACGGGATTTAATTGGGCCTGCATTTAATGCGATCGCACAACCTTTGGGCGCTAAGTGGGAACTGCATTTTTCTGATACTATACCCCGGATTGCGATTTGGGTCAGTCGTCAAGACCATTGTTTATTTGACTTAATTTGGCGACATCGGGCGAAAGAATTTATCGCGGAAATACCTTTAATTATTAGTAACCATACTGGTTTAAAACCAATAGCCGAGCAATTTGGCATTGATTATCACCATATTCCCCTTACTAAAGATAACAAAGCAGAACAGGAAATTTACCAATTAGAATTACTGCGTCGATACAACATTGACTTAGTTGTATTGGCAAAGTATATGCAAATTGTCAGTGAAGACTTTATTAGTAAATTTCCCCAAATTATTAATATTCATCATTCATTTTTACCTGCATTTATTGGTGCAAATCCCTATCACCGCGCTTTTGAACGAGGGGTGAAAATTATCGGTGCAACAGCCCATTATGCGACGGCTGATTTAGATGCAGGGCCAATTATTGAACAGGATGTAGTGCGAGTCAGCCACCGCGATACAGTTGAAGATTTAATCAGAAAAGGCAAAGATTTAGAGCGAGTTGTCTTAGCTAGAGCAGTGCGATCGCATTTACAAAACCGTGTATTAGTCTATGGTAATAGGACTGTAGTGTTTGAATAAATCACTCGCAGTTATACGAATTTGCCAAAAGAATATGACAAATGGGAAGGGCACAACAATATAGTGTCCTTTCTAATAATTTATGTCTCGCCAGGTTATCCTGCCTTAATCCGCTTTGCGTCTACATACCTCAACCTGAATTACATCTCTACTTTGCGTTCTCTATGGTTCACAAAATTGATTGTTTTAACCGCAGAGCGCACAGAAAGCACAGAGACAAAAGTCAACTTATTTTTACTAAAACTCAGAGAATATCAACATATCTTACTTTTTAAAATATATCTCAGTTTTTAATAATTCTTTTAACCAAGCATCAATTAAGCGTCTACTTCAATCATGTAAAGCTAATAGTCTAGCTGCTCAAAAGTCTAATTTTATCTTAGTAAGATTACAGTTGAAAGACTGGCACAAACTCACTATAAAAATTCTTGAGAGAGAGTTAGTCTACTGTGAAATCTGCACTAGTGGTGTATCAGACAAGAACATACTGACTTGGCATCTAGGAATCCGATTTTGTTGTTGAAAAAGATGACTATAAAAGCCAAACAGGTAGATATGTTTGAGACAAAACCATGAGGCTAACAGATAAATTTACCTAACAAGCGCGCAGAATTATCAAAATTTATAACTTTGCGTTGAGATGTCTTTGCTGTGAGTAAATTTCTCAGCATGAAGTTGTTTTTCGCCAAAAAAATCAACTAATTTATCACGAGCAAACACTGACATTAAAACTTTTAGGAAATATCTGGCTAATCATTACAGGGTAATTACTTTTACCCTGACTTGTCCCTATCTTATTCCCAAAATTTTCGGAGATTGATAATTATGCTTTCAAATACTACTGTCTCTATAGTTGTAGCAAACGAAGCAGATGACGACTTAGATGGCATTATTGATTTTAATTCAACTGGTAAAATCACTAATATCTATGATGCTAAAGGTAACCTAAAAAAATCGATTTATGAGTCTGATTTCGATAATGATGGCATCATTGATTCAATATTAATTGAGAAAAATACTTATGAGAAAAAAGGTAACCTCACCAAATTAATATCTGAATTTGATGACAATAATGACGGTATCATTGATTCAAGTTCCAGCGTGAAAAAGACCTATGATAAAAAAGGTAACCTCACCAGATCTAGATCTAAATTTGATAACAATGGAGATGGCATCATTGATTCAAGATCCAGTCTGAAAAAGACCTATGACAAGAAAGGTAACCTCACCAGTTCAATATCTGAATCTGATAACAATGGAGATGGCAAGATTGATTCAAGATCCATTGAGAAAAATACCTATGACAAGAAAGGTAACCTCACCAATTTTGTCTCGGAAATTGATAATAATGGTGATGGCATTCTTAATTTCAGAAGGACTACTGATTATACTTATGATAAAAAAGGTAGCTTAATCAATTTACTCAATGAAGTTGATAACAACGGTGATGGCATTCTTGATTTCATAAGCAGTACTAAAAAGACCTATGATAAAAAAGGTAACCTAATAAAATCAGTGTTTGAAATTGATAACAACGGTGATGGCATCAGCGATAGAAAAGATATCACTACTAATAGTTATGACAAAAAAGATAACTTAATAAAATCAGTATTTGAACTCGATAGAAATAATGATGGCGCTATCGAACTAAAAGATATTACTACTAATAGTTATGACAAAAAAGGTAACTTGATCAACTCTTTGTATACAGACGATCGCAATAATGATGGAATCATCGACTGGAAAGAAAATACTACTAATAGTTATGACAAAAAAGGTAACTTAATCAACTTCGTGCGTGAAGATGATTTTAATGCTGATGGTATCGTGGATGTCAGAGACACTTTTAATCGAGCCTATAACAGCCAAGGTATCTTAATCAGCTCGGTATTTGAAGAAGATTTTGAGGTGGATGGTATTATTGATTACATAGATGCTCAGTTCTATAATGACCAAGGTAACAAAACCAGTGCAGTGGAAGGATTTGATTACAATGGTGATGGCGTTTTTGATACAAAAACAACCTATACTTTCACTTATACAGACAACCTCATCGGTACAGGCGATCGCCAAACTTTGGTCGTAGGAAGCGATTACTTGGCTGATGCGATCGCAGTAGATACCGCAAATATTTCTCAATCACTAGAATTACAACAAGTATTTGGTTTGAATTCTAATAATAAAGTAAATGCACTATCGGACAACTTTACATTGGATCAAATGTTTTTGCAGGATCAGCCGATATTAGGAAGTTCGTGGGGAATTACGGTTGATAACCCAATTCTATAAATTTATTGGACTTGGGAAAATATGAGGACACAAAACACAAGGTTAAGCTAATACTGAGTCTTGTGTCTCCTTGTCCTTATTGTCCCTTTTTCCATAGAGATTGCTAAAATCCTGTTATCATAACTACTCACGCAGCAGGATCTAGAAAAAGCGATCGCTATGCTTCAGTATCCCAATCTCGAACAAGCGCTAAAATATCACTTCGGTTACGACCGATTTCGTCCGGGACAACGGCAAATTATCGAAGATGCGCTGCAAAATCGGGATTTGTTGGTGGTGATGCCTACGGGTGGGGGAAAGTCTTTGTGCTTTCAGCTACCTGCGCTGTTAAAGAAGGGTTTAACGGTGGTGGTGTCGCCGTTGATTGCTTTGATGCAAGACCAAGTGGAAGGACTGCGCAATAATAATATCTCAGCCACATTCCTTAATAGTAGTTTGAATGCTTATCAAGTGCGATCGCGGGAAGAAGCCATCCTCGCTGGTAAAGTTAAATTACTGTACGTCGCTCCGGAACGTCTTCTCAGTGAAAGATTTCTCCCGTTTCTGGATTTAATCAATCACCAAATGGGGATTTCTACCTTTGCGATTGATGAAGCCCATTGTGTCTCGGAGTGGGGACACGATTTTCGCCCAGAATACCGCCAATTAAGATCTGTGCGGAAACGTTATCCTCAGGTTCCCACTCTGGCGCTAACCGCCACAGCTACCGATCGCGTCCGGGGTGATATCATCCAACAATTAGCTCTAAAGCAACCGAGTATCCACATAGCTAGCTTTAACCGCCAAAATCTTTATTATGAAGTCCGGGCGAAAACTAAATATGCTTACGCTGAGTTATTAGAATTAATTCGGGACACTTCCGGCGCAGTCATTATTTATTGTTTAACTCGGAAAAAAGTTGAGGAACTGACTTTTAAACTGCAAAAAGATAAGATTTCGGCTTTATCTTATCATGCCGGCTTACCTGATGATGAACGCAGCAAAAATCAAACGCGATTTATTCGTGATGATGTCAGGGTAATGGTAGCCACTATTGCTTTTGGAATGGGAATTAATAAGCCTGATGTCAGGTTAGTAGTTCACTTTGATATTCCTCGCAATTTAGAGAGTTACTATCAAGAATCAGGCAGAGCCGGCAGAGATGGGGAACCATCGCGCTGTACAATATTTTTTAGTTTTGGTGATATTAAAACAATTGAATGGAGTATTGATCAAAAAACCGATCCCCAAGAACAGTTAATCGCCAAACAACAATTAAGGCAGATGATAGATTATGCCGAGGGGACAGATTGTCGGCGGACGATTCAGTTAAGTTATTTTGGCGAACGCTTTCCTGGGAATTGCGGTAACTGTGACAATTGTCGTTATCCCAAACCGATGCAAGATTGGACAATTGAAGCGATGAAATTCTTATCTTGCGTAGCGCGTTGTAAAGAAAGATTTGGGATGTTGCACATTATTGATGTGTTGCGCGGTGGGAAAAGTCAGAAAATTATCCAAAACGAACACGATAAGCTTTCTACCTACGGTATTGGTAAAGATAGAAGCGTGGATGAATGGCGAATGCTGGGGCGATCGCTTTTGCATCAAGGTTTATTAGAACAAACCAGCGATGGCTATTCAGTATTAAAGCTTAACGCCTTGAGTTGGGAAGTAATGCGGCGACAGCGTACAGTTAGCTTGGCTGTTCCCATAGTACAGAAGATTACTTGGGAAGAGGGAAGTGAAAAAGCCGCTGATGCAGAAATCTTAATGCAACGATTGCGATCGCTGCGTAAACAATTAGCTGATGAACAGTCTGTACCACCTTACGTAGTTTTTCAAGATTCCACCTTGAAATTAATGGCACAGATGCAACCAAAAACTTTAACTGAATTTGCTAAACTTTCCGGTGTCGGTAGTCATAAACTGGCGCAATATGGAGAGAAGTTTCTCACAGAAATTCGCGCCTATCGTCAAGAACAAGGTTTTATCGATCCACAAGATAATTTTAAACCTGTTGTTAGTCTTGGCTCGCCTTCCGACACAGAATTAGTCACATTACAATTACATCAACAAGGTTTCAGCGTTGACGAAATTGCCCGAAAAAGAAATATTCGCCCGACAACAATTATCCGTCACCTTTCAGATTTAGTTGAGAAAAACCAGTCTGTAGATTTAAATCAATTGGTTCCTTTAGAAAAACAAAAGAAAATTTGGCAAGTTTTAGAAGTCCTTGGTGATATTGCGCTTACCCCAATTCGCGAACAATTGGGAGAGAGTTATACTTTTGATGAAATCCGCTTAGTTCGGGGAAAGTGGCGACGGGAAAACCGGAAGTAATATCGTCTCCAGTTACAGCTATTTTCAGATAAATATACCAAGCTGTAGGGGCACGGCACCAGTCATACGTGTCAACTTAACGTGAAACCCTTATGAAGATGTAATTTTAAATTCACTCACTTACCATCACTCAACGCGTTACCCCACCCCAGTTTTGTCTAAAGCCAAAACGTCCCCTCCCCGCAAGCGGGGAGGGGATAAAGGGGTGGGGTAAAATGCCTGTGGAAGAAGCGTTTGAGCTTAAAAGGAGGTCACTTGTACTCTCGCAAGTCGAAGTATTACGAATTGATATTACACCTGAATAGCAGACTTTTCTGCTTTTTGCCTTTGTCCCGTTGCAATTAACCATTTACCACTAGAAGGTGCTAAAGTTACGCCTCGTCGAATAGGTTTAACTGAATAATTCTCCACCAATTTTAAATCCATCTGAGATAAAACTGTCGCTAACACCAGTTTCATTTCAAATAACGCAAAAGCCATACCCAAACAACGCCGATTCCCACCACCAAAAGGGAGATATTCAGAGAATGAATATTGCTTTTCTAAAAACCTTTCCGGTTGAAATTTGTCCGGTTGGGGATATAAATCGGGACGGTGATGAATTAAATAAATACAGCCGAGTAACATTGTTCCTGGTGCAAATTTATGACCCATAATTTCTATAGGTGACTTAACAATGCGGGGAATAGTAATCATCGCGATGGGATAAATGCGGAGTGTCTCTTGACATACAGCATTTAAATAGGGAAGACGGGTGATTTCATTTAAATCTGCATTGTGAAAACTATCCAACTCAGCTAACAGTTTCTCTCGCACTGAGGGTAAATGGTGAATCCAGTATAATGCCCATGTTAAAGCTGAGGCTGTAGTTTCATGACCGGCGACAAGTAGAGTCATTAACTCATCACGTAACTCTACATCAGTCATGAGTTCACCATTTTCATCACGGGCTGACATCATCAGCGAAAGAATATCATTCCGCGATGGATCTGGATGATTTCTGCGTTCTTGAATTTCTGCATAGAGTAGTTTGTCAATTTCTTCCCGTTGATAAAGAAAATTTCCCCAAGGACTCCAGCGGCCTAAATTTAACCGTAACGCAGGGATAAAAGATAAAGTAGCGCGTAAAGAAGAAGATGATAACCCCAAAATTGAGCATAAGCGTGTTTGCAACTGATTGTAGCGATCGCCTTCATGTAGACCAAACACCGCTTTTAAAATTACTTGCAAAGTAATTTCTTTCATGGAATGAGATACAGAAAAAGGCTCACCAATTTGCCACTTACTGATGACATTTTTGGTTAGTTGAGTAATCAAATCGCCATAAGCCCTCATGCGATCGCCATGAAAAGACGGTGTTAATAATTTTCTTTGGCGTTGATGAGTTTTCCCTGATAGCAGTAATAAGGAGTTATCTCCTAATAATGGTTGTAAAATTGCGGCTGAAGCTCTAGAGTCTAGGTTTTCTAAATGAGTGGTAAAAATCTCCTGTATGGCTTGGGGATTGCTCATAAATACCATTGGCTGTTTGTTAGTTAGCCAGAGGGTAAAAAAATCACCACAAGTTTGCTGAGATGCTTCCATTAGCTGCAATGGATTGTAAATCCACTGCAATAGCTGCATGAATTTTGGCATTTTGGGACTATCTGGAAGCGACATAATCAAGTTCCTGTTTGCAGTGTTCATTTCAGGGTAGCAAAAGTCAATGGTCAATGGTCATTTGTCATTGGTCATTGGTCATTGGTCATTAGTTATACCAATTTGAAAAAAGAATGCGACAAATTGTAGGGGCACGGCACTGCCCATTGGTGTCAACTTAAGTTAAAAGCTATATAGGGCGAGCGTTGTGCAAATACCCTCTCGCCCTCATCCCCTAACCCCTTCTCCCTAAAGGAGAAGGGGAATCTGATTAAAAACACCCCTCTCCCTAAGGGAGAGGGGCTGGGGGTAAGGGCAAAACGTTTTCACAAAGCGGGTTTCACGTTAAGTTGACACTTATGTGCCGTGCCCCTACAATCTGTCGCATTCTTTTTTCAAATTGGTATCAGAACAAAAGCGATCGCACAATGAACACCATTATTTCACCTGTGAATAAGAGCGATCGCGTTTGGAACAATACAGTTCACTTAAGGATAAATCGTAGGTTGGGCTTACCGTGTGAGAACCCAACATTTCTGAGGGCTATAGGTTTGATTCTGGGGATTGTTTACTATCTTTATCTTGATATTCTTTGATTTTTGTAAATAAACTAGCAACGGTTTCTTGCTCAAACAATTTTTCTTTAAGTTGCAAATACTCACCTTCACTTATTTTACAGGTTGCCCAGAATTTCATTACCTTTGATGGTTCTAAATGGGTGAGTAAAACCTGCATGACTTCTTGTAAATTTTCTTGTTCGTTAATAACTTTAATTGTCATTTTCTCCCTCTAGAATAAAGTTATTTGGATTGATGACTTTGAGTGATAAATTCTGACATCGGTTGATTAATCTTCTGTCACAAGTGATAAAATAATCACTTTGATAAGCTTCAGCACAAGCTACATGGAGTGCATCAATAGCTTTAATTCCTTGTTGTTCTAGTTGTTCTGCTCTAATTCTAATATTTTCATCTACTAATACTCTCAAGGTAGCTATTTGTAAGTATCGCTTCATTGATTGCTGATTGACAATAAAAGGGTTACGGCTATTTTCATATTCTAGAACTGAAGAACTAACTAATTCTATTAATCTTGCTTCTACCATTTGTAAAATTAAGATAATTGCTTGTGTTTCTAGAAAGATTTTTGGCTGTGTTTGGTCGTCAAATGGACGATTATAAACACTCGTGTCTAGATAAACCCTGGTCATATAGCTGTTTATAACATTGTCTCTCAACAAAAGCGCTCGCAATGACTCTTATCTCTCAATCCTCACAAGCGATCGCTCATCATTCTACAATTTAAGTCGAGCGATCGCACTATGAACACCATGATTCCACCTCACAACAAAAGCGATCGCACTCTGAACGCCATCATTCCCTCACAAAACAAAAGCGATCGCACTGTGAACACCATGATTTCACTTTAGAACAAAAGCGATCGCACTGAGAACACCATCATTCCACCTCAGAATAGGAACATTCTCGTTTGAAACACGAGCGATCGCCCTTTGAACACCATTATTCCACCTCAGAACAGGAACGTTCTCGTTTGGAACAGGAAACTTTGAGTTCAGAACACGAAACTTGGAGATAAAAGCTTGACTGATAAGGTGGGGAACTGGAATTTTACTGTTGTGAGTTGAGGCGATCGCGCAAATTTGCTAAATTGTCACGACAAGTAACAGTATAGGGATGATTAGCCTCTAAGCGCTGCTCAAAAATATCCAAAGCTTTGATGTACAAGGTTTCAGCTTCGCTATATCTACCTTGGGAACTGTAGAATTCTGCTAGGTTGTTGAGGCTAAGTGCAACATCTGGATGTTTCTCTCCCAGTAGACATCGCCATAGTTCTAAAGCTTGCAAAAACAGAGGTTCAGCTTCACTGTATCTACCTTGGTAACGGTAGAGTCCTGCTAAGTTGTTGAGGCTAAGTGCAATATCTGGATGTTTCTCTCCCAGTAGGTGTCGCCTAAGTGTTAAAGCTTGCAGGTAAAGAGGTTCGGCTTCACTGTATCTGCCTTGAACATAGTAGAGTACCGCCAAGTTGTTGAGACTAGATGCAACATTGGGATGTTCTTCACTTAGCAGATGTCGCCATACTTTTAAAGCTTGCAGGTAAAGGGGTTCGGCTTCACTGTATTTTCCTTGAGAGTAGTAGAGTAATGCCAAGTTATTGAGGCTAAGTGCGATATCTGGATTTTCTTCCTTCAGCAGTTTGCGCTTGAGTATTAAAGCTTCGATGTACAAGGGTTCAGCTTCGCTGTATCTACCTTGAGATCGGTAGAATTCTGCCAAGCTATTAAGGCTAGATGCAACATCTAAATTTTCTTCACCCAGCAGCTTTAGCCTCAGTGCTAAAGCTTGCAGATAAATAGGTTCAGCTTTGCTATATCTACCTTGTGAATGGTAAAGTGCTGCCAAATTGTTGAGGCTAGATGCAACATCTAAATTCTCTTCACCCAGCAAGTGTCTCGCTAGTTCCAAAGCTTGTCTATAAAGAGGTTCAGCTTCACTGTATCTTCCTTGTGAATGGTAGAGTAACGCCAAGTTATTAAGGCTAGATGCAAAATTACGATGTTCTTTACCAAAATGCTTTTCGCTAAATTCCAAACACTTCTTATACCAAGGTTCAGCCTGAATATACAAACCCTGACCATCGTAGAATCGAGCGTTAGCGATGAATGGCCAAATTAAATCTTCATCATTAATGTATTGAATCAAATGATTAGCTACTTCAGCTATATGAGGTATGACCAGGAAGAAAACCTTAATTTGTTTAAATATAGGATTTTTAGGGATTTTTTTAGCAATTTTTACCACTACCCCGCAAAAACTTCGCTTAAATTCCTCTGCTTGTTCTAAACCTCTAAGCTTATATTGAAAAAACTCCCGCAGCAGGGTATGTAGTTGATAAATTCCGTTACCTTTACGCTGAAGTAAATGAAAATTCAATAGCTGATCATCTCTAATATCTTCTAAATCTTCCTTCTCTTTCTCTGGTAAACACTGTTCTACCAAATACCAAGGAATAGGTGCGGCGGCAAATAAACTCAGCAAACAGCCTAACTGTTTATCTTCCTCCTCTAATTCCTGCCAACTCAACTCAAAGGCGGCTAGCACTCCCCGTTGTGCTGTCATGTTCGCTTCTGATTTGGATTTAGACAGGGAACGTTCATCTAATCGCTTGGCTTTTAATCGCTGCAAGATTTCTGTTACAGATAAATCCCGTTTCCGCGCTAGATATCGTCCTACTAATTCCAAACCTAAAGGCAAATATCCCAGCCACTCGCACAATTGCTTGGCTACAGCTAATTCTCTTTCTACTCGTTCCGGTGTTTCTAGCAGTAAAGACTTTAATAAATCTAACGCCGCCTCTGGTTGTAGTACATCTAAGGATAATTGTTTTATGCCGCCAAAGTACAGGCGTGTAGTCATCAGCACTTTCACCTGAGATGATGAAGGTGGTAAGTAAGGCTTGACTTCTTCGTAGTTGCGGACATCATCCAACACTAGCAACGCCTCACCCTGAGGCCAGTGTCGCCAGCAGTATTGCACTTGCGCGAGTAATTTTTGCTTAGGATTTTCTGTTAAACCTTCTGGTATGTTTAAATCTAAATGAGTTCTAGCAAACTGCACGATTTGAATCCCTACATCTCCAGATTTAGGCAGTAACCAGCAAATTCCCCCCATATAAGTTTCACGATGCTGGTTGGCATATCGCAAAGCTAATTCTGTTTTCCCGACTCCACCCATTCCTGCAATAGCTACCTGTTGATTTTCCTGCAACAGCCGATGGAGGTTTTGTAATTCCGTTTCTCGCCCGACAAACTCCACCACGCCACTCCAGGGAATATTATGATGAATTTCTTTTGTTATCTGAGGAGTATGGGGAATACCGTTATATTTTGCTGTTAGGTAAGCTTTTAATGTTTCTAGCTTTCCGCGTTTAGAGGTAGCTAACTCAGGACAACTCTGAGCAAACTTGTCATACACCTCAGTCATGCGCTTTTTGAAAGCAGCCGCACCAATATTAATATTGCTTGCTAGTTTCGCTTCACTCTTACCTAAGTTTTCAGTCTGTAACCTGACTAAAAAGGCTGCTGTTTGCTCTGGGGATAACTCATGAGTAGCAGCTTCTTGTCTTAAAAACTCATCCCATTGCATAGACAGCAGGAAAAAATTTTGCTTGATTCTACTTATCTTATACCTTGCTTCTACTTCATCTCTATTTCTCAGGAATCTCCGTCTTTAAGGGCAGAAATACGATTAAAACAGTAAATTTCACTTAGGTTCACGCCATGAATACTTTTCTAAATACTTCTACTAACTCCCAAGCATCTACCCAAACCTCACAGTTAGTTACCACATCTTCCCAAACAATTGAAAAACCCTCTGCTTGGATGCGCGACGGGTACAGTCCCACAGAAATCATCCTCGCAGCAGCAATTTTAACTTCTTTGTGTCTGGGAGGAGTTGCAACTGTAATTATGGCAATGACTGGATTAGTCAAAACTGTAGCACCAGAGAGAGATGGTCAACCAAACCAGCCGAAAAAGAAAATATAGCGGTTCTCAGTTGGATGCAATACAAAATTATATAGTCGCGTGTAGGGGCACGGCACCGATAAAATATCCCTCTTACCGAAAGTTTATGGATGCCGTGCCCCTACAATTGGGATATTTTTTATTTGGAAGTCCCTAATACCCCTCTTGATCCCGAAATCCCGCGATCGCCATAAATTGCTGCTTCCTCCGTGGGCTGAATCTCTTTAGCCCACGGAGGTGGGCTTTGTAGCAATAGCCCCAGGCTACCGGTTCCTGCGGGCGGTATGTCGGGTATGTGAGAAATGTTGGGTATTGACTTATTAGCCAACTGAGCGATAAAAAAACCCCCTACAGGGGGCGTAGTTATTCGCGTGGAGTGAACAACTACTTACTAATACTTAGAGTAGATACAACAATCCGAAAAGAATAATCCAAATTACGTCCACAAAGTGCCAGTATATTTCTGCGGCTTCAATACCGAAGTGTTTTTCATTGCTGTAGTGACCAGGACGACGCGATCGCCACAACACGGCCGCGATCGCCAAAACGCCTAGGGTAACGTGCAACCCGTGGAAGCCAGTTAAAACATAAAATGCACTGGCAAATAAGTTGGTAGTTAAACCAAATTCTAAATGGGTGTATTCATATACCTGACCCATCAAGAAAATCGCACCCATTCCCGCCGTAATTGCCAACCAAATACGCATACCTTTGGTATCATTCTTTTTGATAGCAGTGTCAGCATTATGCATGACAAAACTACTGGCAATTAGATTAACAGTGTTAACTCCAGGTAGTAAAAGCTCTAATTCTGGTGTACCTTCGGGAGGCCATACAGGTAAGGTAGAACGGAAAGCTAAATAAGCTCCGAACAACCCCATAAAAATCATCCCTTCCGCAATCAGGAAGACAATTAGCCCAAACAACCGATGGTCTGGATGTGCTTCATGATCAGCATGGGCGGTTTCCGCCGCGTGGTGATGATTGAGTTCAGCTTTTGCTGTGTCAATAGTTTGACTTTGCATGAATGTTGAATGTTTGTTGACGGTTGACGGTTGACGGTTGACGGTTGACAGTTGACGGTTGACTTTTTGACAACTGACAACTGACAACTGCGTTATTCTTTTTCAGCAGTGATTGCTGGATAAGGTTCGTCGGGTTCGGCTCTTAAGACCGAATTAACACCACCAGATAAGATGGGATTGGGATCTGATAAGGGTACACCTTCGTTAGCCTTTTCCAAGCCGTAGTCGTAGGGGCCTGTAGCTAGTACGGGGGTTTTATCAAAATTCTCGATCGCTGGTGGTGAAGTAGTCATCCACTCTAAGGTTAATGCCCGCCAAGGATTATTACCTGCTTTTTCTCCGTACAACCAACTCCAAATTGCATTGATAATGAAGGGAAATGTGGAAACTGCGAGTATATAAGAACCATAAGTGCAGATTTCATTCAGCAATGTAAATTTGGGGTCATATTGAGCAATTCGGCGGTTCATCCCCATTAAACCCAGTTTGTGCATGGGTAAGAAGGTCATATTTAGACCGACAATGGTTAAGGCAAAGTGAACCTTACCCCAAAATTCGTTGAGCTTTCGTCCCGTCATTTTGGGGAACCAGTGATAGACTGCGGCGAAAATTCCCAGGACGCTACCACCAAAGAGAACGTAATGTAAATGGGCGACGACAAAATAGGTGTCGTGAACGTGAATATCAAAGGGTACAGCCGCCAACATCACGCCGCTGATCCCACCAATCACAAATGTGCCGACAAAGCCCATTGCGAACAACATGGCACTATTCAACTGAATTTTCCCGCCCCACATGGTTGCTAACCAGCTGAAAATTTTAATGCCTGTGGGTACAGCGATGATCATCGTCGTGATCATAAAGAACATCCGCAACCAACCGGGGATACCACTGGTAAACATGTGGTGCGCCCAAACAATTAGCCCTAAAAAACTAATTGCGAGGGAAGAATAAGCGATCGCTTTATAGCCAAAAATCGGTTTACGCGAATGCACAGGAATAATCTCAGAAATCCCCCCAAAGAAGGGCAAAATCATGATATATACCGCTGGGTGCGAATAAAACCAGAACATGTGCTGGTACACAACCGGATCGCCACCCCCAGTTGGGTTAAAAAATGTTGTCCCGGCGATTAAGTCAAAAGCCAGCAATATTAAACCAGCTGCTAAGACTGGTGTAGATACTAACACCAGCGCTGAGGTAGCAAACATCGCCCAGCAAAATAAGGGCATTTGATGGACACCCATTCCGGGGATACGCATCTTCAGCAAGGTGACGAGGAAATTAATCGCCCCCAAAATTGATGATGTCCCTAGTAGCAGGACACTCATAATCCAAATCCCCTCACCTACTTGGCCTGTGACCAAGCTCAGGGGCGGGTAGGAAGTCCAGCCAGCATCTGGTGCATCACCCACAACTAAACTGGCAATTAATAATACACCAGCAGGTGGGATCATCCAAAAAGCAACAGCATTTAGCCTGGGGAATGCCATATCCTTAGCCCCAATCATCAGGGGAATCAGAAAGTTGGCAAACCCTGCACCTGTTGGCACAATCCACAAGAAAATCATGATCGTGGCGTGTAGCGTGAACAGGCTGTTGTAGACTTCTGGAGTCACAAAATCTACATCAGGGGTTCTTAGTTCTGTCCGAACCAATTCCGCCATGACACCGCCAATGCAGTAAAAAATAAACGAAGTGACTAGGTATTGAATACCAATCACCTTATGGTCAGTATTAAAGCTAAAGTAATCTCGCCATTTTCTCACCCCTGGTTCTTCACTCAGGGCAGGGATGTTGGCAGTTTCTTGGATTTGCGCTTGGGTCATAAGGGTTTTTGTCCTTTGTCCTTTGTCGGTTGTCATTTGTCCTTTGTCCTTGGTTGGTTGAAAACAATGACCAATGACTAATGACCAATGACTAATGACTAATGACTAATGACTAATGGTGAACTTGATTGAGTAATTCAGGTTTAATTCCCATTTCCTTAACGTAAGGTGCAAGGAATTGATCGGGGGATAAATTCGCTGGGTTGAGAGCAACAGCTTGATTCAGGGTTTCGCGACTAGCAACTAGCTGCTCTTGTTGCCATTTATCGAATGCTTCTTGTTTTTCCACAACTATCGGTGCTCTCATTGCGCCGTGGTAGGGGCCACAAAGTTCAGCACAGATGAGGACATAATCACCTTCTTTTTTGGGTGTGAACCGAATTTCGCTTTGTCTACCAGGGATAGCATCTTGCTTTAAGCGAAACTCTGGTACCCAAAAAGCGTGAATCACATCGTTGGCTGTCATATTAATTTCCACTTCCCGCCCAATGGGAACGTGCATTTCACCTGTGGTAATACCTGTTTCGGGATAGGTGAAAATCCAGGCATATTGAAGACCTGTGACGTTAATTGCCAATGCTGGGGCTTTACCTGCGTTGTCTGGACTTTCCCCAATGCTGGGAGAAACAATACCGATCCCCGGTGCATTTTGTTTTTGGGGAATTTGGTCAGCATTCCGGACTGCGGCGGTGGCTGGGTCTTGCATCGCCGCATCAGATTTAGCTTGATTATCGTTTAACGTGGCGGCGATCGCAGCTCCGGGCATATTCATCGACATATTCTGAGTCATCGGGGCTTCATGGATAGCATGGGGATCGAAGCCACCGATGTCGTTATAGACCTCAAAACTGTAAACAGAAATACCAATAACTATAATTGCTGGGATCGCCGTCCAGAGAATTTCCAGAGGGACGTTACCTTCAACTGGTAGCCCGTCTTCGTTGTCACCAGGTCGCCGCCGATATTTAAATGCGGCATAAATCAAAACACCTTCGACAATGAGAAAAATACCTGTGGAGATGATCATCATTGTGTTGAACAGACCATCAACCAAGACGGCTTCATCAGAGGCTTGCGCTGGCAACAGACCGTGATTTTGTCCGTACCAAAGGCTGACGAGCGTTAGCACAATGCCAATTAGTAATGTCCAGATCGAACTTGGAATTTTCACGGCTCACTTAAATGAATTTACTACGTGATCTCATAGCTGCCCACTTACTAAGGTAGTCGAGTCCATCAGTTCTGGGCGACTCTGGTCTGAAATTTTTATTAATTTTTTTAGCTATATCAATATTTTTGAGTAAAAGGGTTCTAGCAGATATTGCCAAGGATAGATGTAAATCATGGGAAAAATTTAAGAATAATTTTAGATAGTAAACTTTATAGCAATCAAAGAAGTGTGATAAGAATTCTCTGTGAGGTGGCGCTTGATTCACCTAGGGGCGATTAATCAATTGCCTCGAAAATATGCACATTTTGCAGAATTTTTCTCTGGCGCAGCGTCATTGAGAATTGGTAAGAACAACTTGAAAAATACCTAAAGCTTTTAGCAAAAAGTAGCAAGAGTGATTCAAAGTATAAGTGAAAGGTATAACTGAAAGCTAATCTATCAACTCTAGTCGTATACGCTAGGGTGGATATGGGTCGTGACTGACAAACTAATAATTTTAAGTAGCTCTACTCAAGAGCGGGCAGAAGGTATCGTTCATGAGTGAATTTGTCCTAGAACAACAAAATGAAGCAGCAGCTCCACAGCCGTCCCAAATGATTCGTCGTTTGGTTTGGAAGATCTGCATAGCTACCTTGATTTTGATGGCAATAGGTTCTGCCACGCGGGTGATGAATGCAGGGCTGGCTTGCCCAGACTGGCCTTTGTGCTACGGGGAATTAGTGCCAGCCAAGCAAATGAATTTCCAAGTGTTTTTGGAATGGTTTCATAGATTGGATGCAGCTTTGATTGGTGTCAGCGCGATCGCACTTTTCGGTCTATGTTGGTGGTATCGTCGCGCTTTACCTAATTGGCTACCTTGGGCATCGACTTTCGCCCTGTTTTTAATCGTCTTCCAAGGCATCTTAGGGGGTCTCACTGTCACCGAACTGTTACGCTTTGATATCGTAACTGCCCACCTCGGAACAGCACTGTTATTTTTCACCACCCTACTGATAATTGGCACGGCACTCACCCCTTATCAAGGAACTGGAAACGTTGGTAAGTTACCTTGGTTGGGTTTAACAGCCGCTATTTTGGTTTACCTCCAAAGTCTACTAGGTGCCTTGATTGGGTCTCGCTGGGCACTACACCAATGTTTGGGCACATCCCAACTTTGTACTGTGATGTACAGCCATATCTTCGGCTTAGTCCCTCCAACAGTAGCAACCTTGGCACTAGTCTGGTTATCTTGGCAAAGACCAGCACTCCATCCAGCTTTGCGACGACTGGCAAATCTGGCTGGTGGCTTGCTGCTCCTGCAAATCCTCTTAGGTGTCGCCACTTTTAAATTACGCCTCCAAGTCGAGCCTCTCACCGTCATTCACCAAGCTGTAGGCGCAGCTTTACTCGGTACTTTAGTCGTTTTCACGGTACTAGCATTACGTGACTGGGTTGCTAGTCGTGAAACTAACAATTACCCTGTAGCTGTAACGGTAACTGCAACCAACACACCAGTGAATGGATCGCATTGAATATGGGCATGGGGCATGGGGCATGGGGCATGGGGCATTGGGCATTGGGCATTGGGCATTTGTCTTCCTTGTCCCCCTGCTCCCCTGCTCCCCTGCTCCCCTGCCCCCCACACTCCCCTTCATCCTCCCTTAGCCTCAGTGGCGATTCTCTATGAGCAAGGGCTGCACATAACTTGTTGAAAAATCAGGAAATAGAGCCAAAATGATTGAGACTAATGTCTCTCGCCACCACGAAACATTTCTCCAGGTAATTCAAAGTTACTACCAGCTAACCAAGCCGCGAATTATTCCGTTGCTGTTAATTACCACGGCTGGCAGTATGTGGATTGCTGCTAAGGGACAAGTAGACATAGTGTTGTTGCTGGTAACCATGACTGGCGGCACTTTGGCTGCTGCTAGCGCCCAGGTGATTAACTGTATCTACGATCGCGATATTGATTATGAAATGGAACGGACGCGCCATCGTCCCATCCCTTCCGGTAAGATACAGCCCAGAGGCGCTTTGATTTTTGCGATCGCTCTGGCTGTAATTTCTTTCTCCTTACTGACAGTTTTCGCCAACCTCCTCGCCGCCCTCCTGGCTTTCGCTGGCATAGTTTATTATGTTGTAGTTTATACACACTGGCTCAAACGCCATACTACCCAGAATATTGTAATTGGTGGGGCAGCTGGGGCAATTCCGGCATTAGTAGGCTGGGCTGCTGTCACAGGTACATTAAACTGGGGCGCATGGGTAATTTTTGCCAGCGTCTTTCTCTGGACACCGCCTCATTTCTGGGCTTTAGCGTTGATGATTCGCGATGATTACGCAAAAGTTGGGATTCCAATGTTACCTTTGGTCGTGGGCGATCCCGCCACTGTAAAGCAAATTTGGTGGTACACTTTGGTAACAGTAGCTACAACACTGTTACTCGTTTACCCATTACACAATAGTGGCATTGTCTATGGAGCGATCGCACTTTCTTTAGGAGCCATATTCATCCACAAAGCTTGGCGCTTATTGCAAAACCCAGAGGATCGGACTATAGCTAGACAGCTATTTCTCTATTCCATCTCCTACATGATGCTGTTGTGTCTGGGGATGGTAGTTGATAGCCTCCCGATTACCCATCATCTAATAAATGCAGTAGTCGCTCAGCTGCATTTAATTGGTTAGATGTTGTAAATCTTGGCGATCGCGTTGCTAACTTTTAAAAGCGCGATCGCCTCAATTTTCAGCCTGAATATTACAACCTGAAGTGTCATTTCATAGTTAATTACTCAGAAATTTCAATATTGTAAAAAGAATATAGTAATTATATTTCAGTCTCAAAAATAGAAATGTTGACAGATTACATCAATACAGCAATGCACAAAGCAACTTATGAGTTGCTGGAAGATAGAACTTTTTATAGTGAAATTCCTGAGTGTCCAGGTGTGTGGGCAAATGCTGCGACACTAGAAGCTTGCCGGGATGATTTGCAAGAAGCTCTGGAAGGGTGGATCATTTTAGGATTGCGTTTGGGTCATACTTTACCGATACTTGACGGTATTACCCTGAATGTCCAGAAAGAGGTTGCCTAATGCCACCTTTTGGAGCAATTAATCGGCAGAATCTAATTCGTTACCTAAAAGAAGCAGGGTTTGATGGGCCTTATTCCGGCGGGAAACATCAGTACATGCTAAAAGGTGAATTTAAGCTAACAATTCCAAACCCGCATCAGGGAGATATAAGCGCAAGCTTACTCAATAGAATATTACGTCAAGCTAATATCAGCAGAGAAGATTGGGAAGCACTTTGACACTCCACCGCCTCCGGGCGAGGATTCTTGGTTCCACGAGTCCACTTAGATTAGGTTCCTTGCGTTACCTAGCCCAGAGGTGGTTCTCTCCCCAAGCGTTAACTTTCCCTCTGCCCGAGGGTAGTTGGATTGCTGAGGCAGTGCGTTGGGCGGCTCTGCCGACTTAAAGCAACTGCCGTCCAAAATTTGTTTGTTTGAAATACTGAGCGTCTAGTACCTGTAAATCTTTTACCTACTTCCAGGTGATACTAGAACTACGAAGTAGAACCAGCAAGATTCATTTGTCAAGGTACAGCGTCTGCGTTTTAGGCAGCAATCGGGTTTTTAGACAGGTTAATTACCCTTAGAGTTGCCATTATTTTACCACTTAAAGCCGTCCTATAAGGACGGGGTTTTCAACCCAAAAATTTTGATAAATTATTTGTAGTGGGAGCATCTTGCTCCCTAATGTCTTTGAAGCGGGCTAGAGAGCCATTAAATATAATATATAGACTGGTGCAGCAATTTCACCCGCCACAACAAGGCTTGACTGTAAAGAACAAAATACTATTAGCTTCAACCGAAAATGGCTGTCCGCTAATCATTGCGTAAGGTAAGCTGGAAACAGCTACAGCGCCGCCACCATTTTGGTTAACTCGGTACAGTTGTATTTGCTGACTGGAGGCTCCAGGTAACGCCCAACTCTGGGCGGCGATCATGTTTAAACGCGCGGAAACATTTTCACCCGATCTGTTGACTAACATCAACGATAAGTAATTTTTACCACCAGCTTCGCCCAAAATTGCCAAAGGTACTAAAGCAGAAGTGTTGGAACTTGTTGACTCAAGTACTTTACCGGAAAACCCCTGATTCAAATACTCAAATACCCACGATGCTGGGCGTTTGTTAAACGACGGAGAAGCACCAAGCTTTCCATACCATCCGTCAGCTTCGTTCCACGCCGTAGCTCCGGTTGCTCCAGCATAAAGAATCGAACGTACCGCCAAGGCATCGAATATAGCACTAACATAGTTAGTCATGCTCTCATCAGGGGGAGACCAACTGATGTTGTACTCATTATGGAAATATTCTACCGCTTTGGAAGTAAACTTCTTGACACTAGCGCTGATATATTTTGTAGCGCCCCCTGAACTTTCTTGAGCGGAGTTCCAAATGTCGGTGTTGGTTTTGGTCTTAGAGCCAGTGGCATAGGTATGATAGGAAATAAAATCTAATTCGGGGAATGCGGTCGATACAAAAGCATCAATTCTTGAGGAGTTATAAGATTGTGCAAAGGCTGGCCCCCCTATTTTTATCGTCGGATCGACTTTGCGCATTTCACGAGATGCGATCGCAAATATCTTCCCTACCTCTGCCATGTTATCTCGGTAGAAGGGGTGAGAATCCAGCTCGTTGGTAATTTCCCAATATTTAAGCTTTTTTTGCAGTTGTATATTTAAGATTCTCACTAACTCTGCACAAAACTGTCCGTATCTCACATATTCCGACTGTTTAAGCACACCACTCCCATCGGTTAAGTAAGCAGGGAAGTTCGAGAGGTTCATCATAATTGTGGGATTATGAGGGTAGGCTCCATTCATCGCCGCAGTTATCTTTTCCACATCCCAAGAAAAGTTCGGTGTGTTTGGGTTCTTAACCCAGCCACGAATATCTGTAGTAGAGTCTGCCATTTGCCCTGCGTAATGATACCTAACTAAACCAGGTCGCATCGCATTAAGACCATCACGATAATTAGCATTACCTCCTACATTAGCTATTCCCGGTATGTTTCCCTGATAAGAGTTGAGTCCGAAGTGCAAAGGAGTTGACACTAACGGCTGTGAAGTTGTTGGATTAGTCATCTGCTGGCTCCAATTCACAGAGATGCTGATCTCTTGTGAAATGGCTGGTTGACTAGCAACCAACAGCAGAAGACCGCTCAAGCAAAAGGGTAGTAAAAGAACAGGTAACATCTTGCGGAACATACGAAAGACATCGCTACACACAGACCAGCAGTGGCGAAATATCAGCATAAATAACTAAGTAAAAAAGGCTACCCTTTATTATTCTCAAAATTATCGAACTTGACTAAATTAAGTTCTAATTTTAGCCTTAGTCTTGCTTTTACACCCCGGAAATTCTACATACTGCGGTATGCGCTTCGGGGGCATGGCAATGCCATGCCCCTACAATCGTATTGTCGGGCGATACATAATCATCACCAGCGAATGCGATCGCTTTGCCCTAAGCAAAATCTCTGATTTATTAGTGTTTTTATTTACCCATTTTTTTCAGAACAATTTAAAAAACGAATACGACACATGGTAGGGGCATGGCACTGCCATGCCCTCTAGAATATATTGATGTGCCAAAAACCCAATTTAAATTGGTATCACAACAAATGCTCCGGCGTAGCCCAACCTAAGAGGATGTTTTAAAAGTCCTGTCGTCGGTAGCAAAAAATTCTAGATCCCCCTAAATCCCCCTTAAAAAGGGGAGGCAGTGCGTTGGGCGGGTTTCCCGACTTGAAGCAACTGCCGTGGACTTTGAGAGATTTCCCCCCCTTTTTAAGGGGGGCTAGGGGGGATCAATAAGTGCTTATAATCACAGCCAACCACTTTTAAAACAACCTCTAAGCATCGCCAAAAACAACAAAGCCTAGCTACACAGCAGCTTATTGTCATACATCGCCATTTTTGAGCAATCAATATATCTTTTTACTTGCCCAAAACACTAAAATGAGTGCGTGATTTACCGAAATGAGAACTCGTTAAGGCTTTTCGCCTGCGGAAAACACCAAAATGAGTGCGTGATTTACCGAAATGAGAACTCGTTAAGGCTTAACTAGAAAGTGAAATGGTATTTCACTTGCGGAAAACACCAAAATGAGAACTTGTTAAGGCTTAACGAGAAGGTGAAATGGCTTTTTGCTTACTTAAAATAGGAAAATGAGTACTTGATTTCGATAAACGAGAAAGCGATCACCTTTTTTGTTTACTAAAAATATAAAAATGAGTCCTAAATATGTGTAAACGATAAAGCTGGCACATTTTCAGCAAACAAACTTAACCTCAAGCCTTGTCCCCCTACCTTTCCCCCTTTCCCCTTTTCCCATTCCCCCTACTTCCATTCCCCCTGCACCGTAAACGCCGCCCATTCATTCAGACTGCGCCCATCTTGCCATAACTTCTTTTGTGCAGCACGCATCGCCTCAACCGGCTTTTTATTTTGCTGCAACATCTGCTGATAAAATTCCTGCATTAATATAGATGTGCCTTCATCGTTAACTTGCCACAGCGACACCGCTACCCGCGCCGCACCTGCATACATCAAGCCGCGTGTCAATCCTACCAATCCCTCACCGTTGACATCTTTACCAAGTCCAGTGTCGCAAGCACTTAAGACAATTAACTCTGCGGGGTAATCTTGGTTAAACAAATCGCCTAAACTTAATTTATTTTCGGTTAAATATTTACCTTGTTTATCATAGCTAGACAGTAGAATTCCTGATAAATGTGGTTCTTTGGGATCGACTATACCGTGAGTGGCAAAATGGAGAATGCGATATTGATTTAAAGCGCCGCTAGTCGCCCAATTGTAATTAGCATCAAAACTCAAAGCTTTGAGACTATTGGCTGATGGTATAAGTTTTAAAATCGCTTTGGCTTCCTCGGCTGTGAATGGTAGTCGGTTCCAACCATTGCGCTTGAGGTTTTTGGCGGAACGATTTAGCTGAGATTGTTGTAATTCCGCCGAAACATCAAGATTTTTGTTGCTAGATTGAGGTTGATCCGCTTCTTGGCAATTTTCATCTTTAAATCGACAATCGGTAGCATTAAATACCGGGTCGGCAAGGATAGCGAGGGCTTTCGGTGCGGGTTGACGCTTGGCAAGTTGTTGGCGTTGAAATGCAATGGTTGAGGCTGAGGGTAAATTGACGATTTCATGATTTACCATCAGTGGTTGGTATTCGGAACCTCTCTCCAAACCTCTCTCCTGGGAGGAGAGAGGCTTTGATTTCTCCCCCTTCCCTTGCGGGGTTACGTCAGCCAAGGCTGCAAAGGGAATAGTTTGCAAGCCACCATCAGCGACAATTACTAACCGCTTTCCTGGTAATTGCTCGGCGACAGGTGCGAGGATAAGTTTACTCAGTTTTTGGGCTTCTTCAATCGCAAATTCACCTGCTGTTTCTTGTTGCAAACTGGAATGAAATCTTGTGGCAACTTTTTCGATTTCTTGGCGTGGGGGAAGGGTGTAAACTTGCATTGATGTAGAAGTAACAGCCCATAAAAAGCTGCGTTCTTCGCCTAATGAATACTGCAACAGCAGGGTGTCTTTATCTAGTTGTTGTTGAATTTGCGGTAATTTGAGAATGTCTTTGTCTGGATCTGGGTTGGTTAATTTTGCATATTCTGGGTTAGAAGTCCGAATTTGGGCTTGTAGTTGTTCGTATTGATTGGTGAGATTGGCGATGTCTTGGCTCAGTCTTTGAATAGCTGCTTTGGTAACTAAGTCGTTTTTATTGGTTGAAGTTTCTAAATTGCGTTGCAGTGTAGTTTTAGCGTCTATTTGCTGTCGTAAATTCCGTTCTTGGGCGATGAGTTGCGGGTTTGCGCCTTTAAGAATTTTGGCGTTGGCTTCGTTTAATAATTCAATGAGGCTGCGGGCGCGGGAGCGTTCGCTGTAATGTAGGGCTAATGCAGCGTAGCCTTGGGATGGTTCTTTTTTGTGCAGTTCCATCAGCAAGTCAATGTAGAATTTGTAAACACCTTGCTGAGTAGCGAAGTAAGAACTGCGAAGGTCTTTGTTGTCAATTTTGGTGCGTAAATCTTCGATAATTTTGATAGCGGCTTCTACATTGGTGCGAGATGCTTGGAGATTTCCGCGACTCCGTTCTAGGTAGGCGAGGTTGTAAAGCGTAGTAGCTTCCATACCCTTGTCGCCCACCGCACGCAAGAGTGGGAGTGCATTGTTGAAATATTCCAATGCTTTCTGCTTTTCCCCTAAATCGTTGTAAACTGCGCCAATATTATTCAAGGTAGTAGCTTCCCCACCCCTGTCGCCCACCGCACGCGAGAGTGGGAGTGCATTGTTGAAATATTCCAATGCTTTCTGCTTTTCCCCTAAATCGTTGTAAACTGCGCCAATATTATTCAAGGTAGTAGCTTCCCCACCCCTGTCGCCCACCGCCCGATACAGTGGGAGTGCATTGTTGAAATATTCCAATGCTTTCTGCTTTTCCCCTAATTGCGTCGTAAACTAGCGCCAATATTATTCAAGGTAGTAGCTTCCCCACCCCTGTCGCCCACCGCCCGATACAGTGGGAGTGCATTGTTGAAATATTCCAATGCTTTCTGCTTTTCCCCTAATTGCGTCGTAAACTCTCCCGATACCAGTCAAGGTAGTAGCTTCCCCACCCCTGTCGCCCACCGCCCGCCACAGTGGGAGTGCATTGTTGTAATATTCCAATGCTTTCTGCTTTTCCCCTAAATCGTCGTAAACTCTCCCGATATTATTCAAGGTAGTAGCTTCCCCACCCCTGTCGCCCACCGCCCGATACAGTGGGAGTGCATTGTTGCAATATTCCAATGCTTTCTGCTTTTCCCCTAAATCGTTGTAAACTGCGCCGATATTATTCAAGGTAGTAGCTTCCCCACCCCTATTGCCCACCGCCCGAATCAGTGGGAGTGCTGAGTTGTAATATTCCAATGCTTTCTGCTTTTCCCCTAAATCGGTGTAAACTGCGCCGATATTATTCAAGGTTCTAGCTTCCTCACCCCTGTCGCCCACCGCACGCAAGAGTGGGAGTGCATTGTTGAAATATTCCAAAGCTTTCTGCTTTTCCCCTAAATCGGAGTAAACTTTTCCGATATTACTCAAGGTAGTAGCTTCCCAACCCCTGTCGCCCACCGCACGCAGCAGTGGCAGTGCATTGTTATAAAATTCCAAAGCTTTCTGCTTTTCCCCTAATGCGTCGTAAACGTAGCCAAGCCAGACTAAAGTTTTGGCTTCTTCTGCTTTATCCCCTACCTTCTGCCACAATATCAGTGCTTGTTGCCATTTTTCGATCGCCTGTCGCAGTGATTCTGCTGTACCTTGTTTGTAAAGTGCCCAACCCTCATCAAAGACTTTTTGTGCTGCGGCGCGGCTTGCATCTTGCTGTGTTTTGTTTGGCTGCTGTGCGATTTGCGCCTGTTTAAGTGTGGCTTTTGCTCCCACTGACTCGGATAATAAAACAACACTCAGCAAGCAGGTTAAAGTGTAAAGCTTAAACATAATTTGTAATTCGTAATTCGTAATTCGTAATTCGTAATTAAGAGTTAGGAGAAGGTATTCAGGGGTTTGGGTGTGAATCTGTGGCTGGATTGGGGATAATTGGGATTATTAAGTTATTTTCAGAATATATACTGAGCTAGATGGGATTTAGTTTAAAGCTTGGATGAATATTGGCTGAGGCTGGTTTCAGTTTTCGCAACGAATTTAAGGTAAGTTGTCTGTTCATGGGTGTTTTTCCTCGCTTCTGTTCTCTTTATCTGTGAGGGGCGAGGACTTATGCAGTTTTTGCGTTTTGATGCCAGATACAGGGTATTTCGCGTAAATTATGTATGCGCTTCGGGGGTATGGCAACATTGGTGTCAACTTAAGCTTAGATGCATACAACGTAAGTTTATGGGGTTCTCTCTCTTTACCCCATAAACTTTCGATCCCCCCTAACCCCCCTTAAAAAAGGGGGGAAAAGATTCAAAGTCCCCCTTGGGAAGGGGGATTTAGGGGGATCGAATATCTTGAGCAACAAAGCCTTTCACATTAAGTTGACACGTATGGGCAGTGCCATGCCCTCTAGAATATATTGATGTGCCAAAAACCCAATTTAAATTGGTATTAAAACAAATGCTCCGGCGTAGCCCAACCTAAGCATCGCCAAAAATAACAAAGCCTAGCTACACAGTTGCTTATTGTTCAACATCCCCATCTTTGCGCCAGCAATATACCTTTTCACCTGCGGAAAACACTAAAATGAGTGCGTAATTTACCGAAATGAGAACTTGTTAAGGCTTAACACCTGCGGAAAACACCAAAATGAGTGCGTGATTTACCGAAATGAGAACTTGTTAAGGCTTTTCATCTGCGGAAAACACCAAAATGAGTGCGTGATTTACCAAAATGAGAACTTGTTAAGGCTTAACGAGAAGGTGAAATGGTATTTCATCTGCGGAAAACACCAAAATGAGAACTTGTTAAGGCTTAACGAGAAGGTGAAATGGCTTTTTGCTTACTAAAAACCTGTAAATGAGTACTTGATTTAGGTAAATGAGAAAGCGATCGCCTTTTTTGTTTACCAAAACTTTAAAAATGAGTCCTAAATATGTGTAAATGATAAAGCTGGCGCATTTTGCCCATTGTCAGGCGATGCAAGTCAGCGATCGCCCGTGCTATTCTGGCAAAATATGTTCAAAGGTACTACTCAGCACTGTTAAACCTTCTACCACACTCTTCATTTGGTCTTCTGGTAGGTTAGTTAAAACAGAGGCAATTCTTGCACTTGTCAAAGACCTAATTTGTTGTAAATGATACTTTCCTGCATCCGTTAAATTGAGGAGGACATGACGACGCTCTTGGGGATTTTCTACTCTGCTAACCAAATCTTTTTGTACGAGCCGCTCTGTAAGCGTTGAAGCTGTAGCCCTAGTTACCCCTAAATGTTCAGCCACTTGGGAAAGAGAAGCACTTGGGTGACGATCGAGGAAAGCCAGCGTCCGAAATTGGGGGACAGAAAGCGATTCTGGCAGAAAAGCAGCATTCCGTCGCATCTCAGTCCGAAAGAACTTGATGATAATCGGAATTGTTTCCATCATTTTGGCAGCGCATTGTTCCGGGGTGACTTCTGGGGCTAGTTTTTCGGGACTCATACAATTTTCGATTGGGGATTTGGCGAAGAGTTGAGGCGATCGCTCAAGTTGTCAGCACAAAGCAAAGTTATACAGTGTAGGGACTTCCAAGTAAAAAAATATTCCATTGCTAATGTTCAGTGTTGACAGTTCACAGTCAACAGTCAACAGTCAACAGTCAACGTTTAACGGAATAATTTATTTTTTGGAGTTCCCGTATTGCAAGACAGGTAGTAGCACCACATTGTTCATTGGTGTCAACTTAAGTCAAAACGCTTATTCCACAGGCATTTTACCCCACCCCTCAATCCCCTCCTCGCTTGCGGGGAGGGGAAGTTTTGCGCCAGCAAAACTGGGGTGGGGTAACGCGGATCTTGATGGTAAGTTATTTAATTCACGCATCACATCTTGGCAAGGGTTTCACGTTAAGTTGACACGTATGCACATTGTTGTACTCTGACAATCTATCTGTACCTCAGTCTACCTAAGCAACTCTGTAAAAACCTGATGTTTATCTACTAGATAGCTGGGAACATCCAGCTTTTTTTTAGCAGACTGTACCAGAAATGGTTCTGGAGATAGATGTTTGGCAAATAGTTAGCATTGCTAATTAATTTTAGATAATATTAAGTGTATCTTTTAAAAACATCTGTTAAACATTTATCAGAGGGCTTCTCATCAATGCTGTCGCTGGTCAGTATGAGATATTTATCTTTTAAGTTAAAGAATAGACCTGATTTAGACGCTCAAAAGCTGATTTTGGCAAAACAGTTGAGCAGAGGAATCGTGCTGTTAAGTTTAATTGCGCTGTGTGGTTGTACAGCTTCGGAAGCACAGTCCAATAACCAAAAAGGCAAAAATCAGCAGCGGGCTGTACCTGTGGTAGTGGCGACAGCAACGCGGAAAACCATCCCCATTGAGTTACGACAAACAGGAACCGTAATGGCGTATTCAACTGTAGGGGTGAAATCGCAAGTTGCAGGGCCACTGACAGGAGTTTATTTTCAAGAAGGTCAGAATGTTAAAAAAGGGCAACTGCTATTTAAAATAGATTCTCGACCCCAGCAAGCCGCCTTAATGCAAGCCCAAGCGAACCGAGAAAAAGCGATCGCTCAAGTAAAACAGGCGGAAGCTAACCTTTCCCAGTCTCTAGCCCAAGTTAATCAAGCCAAAGCCAATCGCCTCAAAGACCAAACCCAAGCGAAAAACGCCCAAGCCCAAGCACAACGCTATGGTACGCTTTTCACTCAAGGAGCCATTAGCAAAGAGCAAGCAGAACAATTTAGTACGGCATCAGATGCCCAAAAAGCAACAGTTCTGGCAGACAATGAAGGTATTGCCAACGCGATCGCCGCAGTTGATGCCGCAAAAGCAGACTTAAATAATGCCAAAGCAGAAGTTAGCGCCGCTCAAGCCGCAGTTGACAGCGCCAAAATCGCACTTTCTTATAATTCGATTTTTTCCCCAATTACCGGGCGTACAGGTAGCTTAAAGGTTAATCAGGGCAACTTGGTCAAAGACAATGATACCAACCCCTTAGTCACAATCAGTCAAATTAGCCCAATTTACGTTACCACTTCCCTTCCCCAACGCCTACTACCAGACCTGAACAAATATCGGGCGCAGGGAAAAATCCCAGTAGATGCTTTCATTCCCAGAGACGAACAGCATCCTGAACATGGCGAACTGTTCTTTGTAGACAGTGGTGTTGATCCCACAACAGGAACTATTCAACTCAAAAGTAGCTTTACCAACACTGATGGAAGACTATCACCAGGTCAATTTGTGAATGTAGTTGTCCGGCTAACACAAGAACCCAACGCCATAGTTGTACCAACCACAGCCATTCAAACAGGACAACAAGGGCAGTTTGTCTATGTATTAAATCCAACCGACCAAACCGTAGATATGCGTCCAGTTGTCGTAGGTAACGCAGTTGGTAACGAATCAGTCATACAGCAAGGGCTAAAAGAAGGCGAACAAGTCATCACCGACGGACAATTTAACCTCAGACCAAAAGCCAAAGTGCAAATTAAACAGCCAGTAGGCAATAGACAAAGACCAGAAGCCACTAACCAAGGAAATCCAAACCCCTCACCATAGATTTTAATTAGTAAACATTTATACTTACAGTCAACAGTCAACAGTCAACAGTCAACAGTCAACACTTCGGCTTCGCTCAGTGACCACAGTCAACAGTCAACAGTCAGCAGTCTCCTCTGCCTCCTGTCCCATAACTTATGAACATCTCTGCATTATTCATCCGCCGACCGATCATGACCACACTCGTGATGCTAGCCATCATGTTGTTTGGGTTGATGAGTTATCAATTGCTACCAGTAAGTGACTTACCTACCGTAGATTTCCCGACAATTCAGGTGTCAGCTAGTTTACCGGGAGCCAGCCCGGAGACAGTAGCTTCGTCGGTAGCAACGCCATTAGAGCAGCAATTTTCTAGTATTGCTGGTTTGGATTCGATGAATTCTACAAGTTCTCTGGGTTCGGCACAGATTACACTGCAATTTAACTTGAGCCGGGATATAGACAGTGCAGCTCAAGATGTGCAATCTGCGATCGCCAAAGCGCAGCGGCAGTTACCAACGAGTATGCCTAACCCCCCATCATACCGCAAAGTCAACCCCGCAGATTCACCTATTTTATATATAGCTTTAAACTCCACAGCACTGCCATTATCAGAAGTCGATAAGTACGGGGAAACAATCTTAGCCCAGCGTCTCTCAATGGTTGATGGTGTAGCACAGGTACAGGTTTATGGTTCGCAAAAATATGCTGTTCGCATTTACCTAGATCCACAATCATTAAGTGCTAAAGGTTTGGGAATTGATGAAGTAGCAAATGCAATTTCTCAAGGAAATTCTAATTTACCTACTGGTAACCTTTACGGACAAAACCAAAACTTTACTATTGAGTCAAATGGACAATTAAATAATGCTGAAGCTTATACTTCTTTAGTAGTTGCTTACCGTAACGGTGCGCCAATTCAGTTGCGAGAATTGGGTAAAGTATTTGATAGCGTAGAAAACGATAAAGTAGCAAGTTGGTTTAATGGTAAGCGGGCAATTGTTTTAGCAATTCAACGCCAACCAGGTAGTAATACAGTCGCAGTTGTAGACGGTATCAAGAAAATTTTGCCTAGCTTCCGCGAACAAATTCCCGCAGCGGTAGATATGGAAATTCTCTATGACAGATCCCAATCTATTCGCGAGTCAGTCAATGATGTCAAATTTACTCTATTCCTCACCATTTGCTTGGTGATTTTGGTAATTTTTCTCTTTTTACGCAACCTTTCAGCTACAATCATTCCCAGTTTAGCTGTACCTTTATCACTAGTAGCAACCTTTGGGGTAATGCTATTACTTGGTTATTCTTTGGATAACCTTTCATTAATGGCGCTAACTCTAGCAGTTGGCTTTGTGGTAGACGACGCAGTGGTGATGCTAGAAAACATCGTGCGTCACATGGAAATGGGCGAAACTCGAATGCAAGCAGCCCTCAATGGTTCCAAAGAAATTGGTTTTACCATTTTATCAATGACAATTTCCTTGGTAGCTGTCTTCATTCCCATTATGTTTATGGGTGGCATTTTGGGAAGGCTATTCAGCGAGTTTGCAGTCACTATTAGCGTCTCAATTTTAGTATCTGGGTTTATTTCCCTCACCCTCACACCAATGCTTTGTAGTCGGTTTCTTCAGCATGAAGGTGAGCATCAACATTCAAATAATGAACATAATCATGTAGGCGATGAGCTTGTTATCTCCAATGATGAATTTGATCGTACAAGCAATGGCTATGCCATATCTAACAATGGTCATACAATATCCCATGATGAAAATTTGAATGCAGACAACAGCCACGACATATCCAACAATGGTAATGGACAGCAAATAAATAAACCTAAAAACCCGAAAGTTAAAAATTGGAAACGTCGTCTTTATAATGCTTCGGAATGGGTATTTGATACAATGCTGCGGGGTTACGAAGCAACCTTAAAGCTATCAATGAAATATCACCGCACAACGATGATACTTTCGGGAGTAATTTTAGTCGCCACAATATATTTGTTTGTTATAGTTCCCAAAGGATTTATTCCCAACGATGACACCGGACAATTAAGCGTCAGCACAGAAGCGGCTCAAGATATTTCTTTTGCGGAGATGGTAAAGCATCAACAAATAGTAGCCAACATTGTGCGTCGTAACCCCAATGTGGAATCAATTAACTCTAGTGTCGGTGCAGGTGGAGCCAACGCCACATCTAATTCAGGGCGTATCTTTGTCAAATTAAAACCCCATTCTCAACGCCACAAAAGCGCCGATGAAGTAGCAGATGAACTACGACCAAAACTAACTGGAATACCAGGAATTAGAGCCTTTGTGCAAAACCCGCCATCTATCCGTTTGGGTGGACAACAAACAAAAGCATTATATCAATTTGGACTTTCTAGCCCAAATTTACAAGAGTTGTATCAATACGCCCCAGCTTTAGAAGCGAAAATCCGCCAAATGTCGGAATTGCAAGATGTTAACAGCGACTTGCAAATCAAAAATCCACAAATTAACGTTCAATTTAATCGCGAACAAGCTGCAACTTTTGGATTGACAGCGAATCAAATTGAAAGCACATTAAATAATGCCTATGGTACTCGTCAAGTTTCTACTATTTATGCATCGGATGGTCAGTATCAAGTAGTGATGGGAGTAGATCCACAATATCAACTCAGTCCCAATGACCTGGATTTATTAACAGTTCGTTCAACTAGCGGTCAAGAAGTACCATTAAATGCAGTTGCAACTTTGAGTAAAGGCGTTGGGCCATTAACAGTTAACCATTCAGGACAACTTTCTGCTGTGACTATTTCCTTTAACCTCAAACCTGGAGTTTCTCTTGGTAGCGTTACTGGAACCATTGAAAAACTAGCGAGTGAAACATTACCCGCTACTATTAGTACCAGCTTCCAAGGTACAGCACAGGTGTTTCAATCTTCCCTTTCTAGCTTGGGAATTTTGCTGTTAATTGCGATTTTGGTAATTTACATTGTGTTAGGGATTCTCTACGAAGATTTTATTCACCCGATCACAATTCTTTCTAGTTTACCTTCAGCGGGATTTGGTGCATTGCTCACCTTAATGCTATTTGGTGTAGATTTGAATATCTACGCATTTGTCGGCATTATTATGTTAGTTGGTATCGTTAAGAAAAACGGCATTATGATGATTGACTTTGCAATGGATGCGCAAAAAAATCAAGGTAAAACGCCGTTTGATGCCATATATGAAGCTTGCGTAGTGCGGTTTCGTCCAATTATGATGACCACAATGGCAGCATTAATGGGTACTCTCCCAATCGCACTCGGTTTAGGCGCAGGTGCAGAATCTCGCCGTCCTTTAGGTTTAGCTGTTGTCGGTGGGTTATTGTTCTCGCAACTACTAACGCTGTATATAACTCCTGTTTTCTACACCTACATGGAATCGCTGCGGAAAGGGTTGAATAAAAAAGGTAGAAAGCAGAAGCAGAAAGTGAGACAGCTGGAGAAAGAAAAGGCAGAAGTATTATGATGTTACCAAGTTTTGTAGGGTGGGCAATGCCCACCCTACGAAGTGCTGAATCTTATAACTTTAAGCCCTACTTCTACTAATTGATTTATCTGTTCATAAATCTTGCTGCGAGAGAAGATAGCCTTAAATCCCAATTACCAAAACCTTGAAATAACATAAAAATTCCACTAGGAAGATGGCCTTTTGGAGATTTAGAAGAGAAGGTGAGGTTATCATATCCCTTCCAAGAGTATCGTTGACACCATCCGACACGATTACCAAAGCTACACCATATTTGATAATCTGTTTGAAGTTTCCCCTGAATACTCAGCCAGATTTGTGTCTGAATTTTAAAGCCGAATTTTCCCTTGCTGTGCGTGTTCCAAAGATCATCAATAGTACTTAGCTCTTCAAGGGGAAATTTTTTGATATCTTCTACATCTAGCCAGCCTTGTTTTTCTCGTCTAGATACCTTCAGCATAATAGCGAGCGTTTCTTGATCGGCCTCTCGCCATTTGTTTTTCATAAGCAGATCATGCAACTTTGTATAATCTACTTTCCTTGCTGGTGGTAGAGGATCTGGTTGAAGAGTTATGGGATTAAGAACTTGCAAAACATCCTCTACAGATTGATAGCGATTATTTACATAATCTTGAATAAATTTATCTAATATTTGTCCTAAATTCGGGCTAATATTTATAGTATTTTGTAAGCGTTCGCGCCATCTCCAAACTCCATGTAGCGCATCATAAAGTTCATCATAACCATCTGCATTTGGTAAACATCCAGTTAATAATCTAATACAAGTCACACCCAAACTATAAAGGTCACTCGCGGGGAAAACTTGACCACGCATTTGCTCGACAGGCGCATATCCAGGTGTACCAACTGTAGTTCCTACTTGACCGATAATGGTTCCTATCGCTTGTTTAGAAACACCAAAATCAATTAACATCAACCTGCCATCATGTTGACGACGCATAATATTTTCTGGCTTGATATCCCGATGAATAACACCTCGTTCATGAATAAACTTTAGGACTGGTAATAAATCATTCAAAAGCTGTATTATCTTTTCCTCGCTAAATGTTCCCTGCTGCTGTAATTCTTGTAGTAAATTGTGCCCATCAATCAACTCTTGTACAAGATACAACCGCTTATCCTGTTCAAAATAAGCAATGAGGCGGGGAATTTGCGGATGTTCTCCCAATTCATACAAACGCTTCCCCTCTTGGTTAAACAATTCTTTTGCTTTTTCTAGTGCTGCTGTTCCTTGCACCTGCGGGAAAAATTGCTTAATCACGCAAGGTTCATCCATCCTATCCACATCTCTAGCTTCATAAGTCTTACCAAATCCACCCTCGCCCAAAAGCCTAATTACACGGAAGCGGTTTCTGAATAGCAGTGCGAGTGTTTGTCCACACTGAATGCAAAACTTATTTCCATCAGGGCTAAAGGTATTCAAGCAATTAGGATTTGAACAGTAAAGCATATTCTGGGAAAATCTCAGCAGATGGTGGATGTGTTAAGTTTTCCCATTTTTGCTTGCTGGGTTGAAAGAATTTTCTATTTATTTACCCAAATTACGTTTCATTTGTTCCAACTCATCTTGGGTTTCCCAACGGCGAAACTTGTCTTCTAAGTCGTCAAAACTACTAGAATAACTGCTAGTTGCTTTTGACCAACCATCCGTTTCTAAACGCTGTTGCGCTTGTGCTGTTGCACGGGCTTGTTGCGCTGCGGTAGCTTTGGATTGTACCTCTTGTCGTCGAACTTGAATTTTTTGTAGTAATTCCTTAGATTGGTTAATGCGTTCTTTTAACCCTTGCATCTGTCCCCAGCGCTGATTACCTTCGCGCAATAAGGCGGCTTCTCGTTCTTGGGCTGCAACGGCTAAATCCTCTCTACCAGCAGCTTTTGCCTTTTGAACACGGATGTGCCAACGCTGAATTTCTTGCGCTGTAGACAGAATGTCCTCTTGCGATCGCTTCTCCTGTAATTGTAAATCTGCAACCAGCTTTAAAGTATCTTCCTCTTGCTCCCGCAGCTGTTCTAACAGTGCTTCTAATTCCAAATGTGGATTATTACGCAAGAATTCTTCTAAACGGTTTTCCAGAAACCGACTTAAATCATCAAATAAGCCCACTGCCAGCACTCCAGATTCAGGTATGTGCTTTTATTGTAATAATTATTATCCTAGCCGGAAAGCATTCACTTTGATATGAGATAGGTTTTGATCCAAAACTCTACTTTTCAACCAGTTAAATTATCACTATACATATAAGTATATTTAGCATTGGCAAATGGTTTTCACCTGCTGTGCAAAATCACAACTTACTGAAAATCATTTTAGGGAATTTCATCACTGAGCTTGTAGTTAATCTAAACAAATTAATTATAATTATTAGTAGAGTAGGCATTTAATGTTACAACGTAATTTGACCATTGCTGCTTTGACTACACTCATCGGCTTAAGTGTAGTCAACCAAAATATACCAATATTGGCAGCATCCCAGCAGCAAACTCGCGTTTCACAGCCGCATTTTCAGAATTATCCAGCAAAGCCAGTATTTCAAGGAAAACCAGCTACTCTAACCGCCAGCACGCCAGAAATCAAAGACTACGAACCGCAACTGAACGCGAGTGTTAATCAAGGTACGAATTTTGCTGGACATTATGCGATCGCCGATCATCTCAATCGGGCTATGGGCGGTGTAGATACAGCTGCGATCGTCGATCTCAAGACAGGTCAAGTATATCTACCCAAACAACTTTATGGTTATCACGATCAACGTGGTGCTGGATATAGTCCTCCCAGACCTGACGGTGGTTTACACTATCGTGCTAATAGCAAGTTACTCATAATTGTTGGTCAAGCTGGAGGTAAAGACCAAGAAAAAGGAATTGGGCGTTTTTACTACAAATGGGAAAATAATCAATTAAAATTACTGCAATTTGTAGCTTCTCCTTATAAATCCCAATAAACTTCTTTTTTTTGGCTAAGCTCAGGATTTGTGTCCCTAAATACTCAAATCTCATCCTGAGAATTAATAGTTCCAGTTTGTGCAGTATCACATGATCGATTTTTGTTTAATTTAAGAAGTTAGAATAACAAACAAAAGCGGTTATTTAGATATGCGTTACAAAGTCAAATTAAATAAAACGAAGATAGGATATGCGATTTGGTGTCCTGCTTTACCAGGATGTTGGACTTTGGGAGAAACAGAAGAAGAGGCCTTAGAGAATATCAAAGAAGCAATTAAAACCTATTTGCAAAATGTTGATGAAGTCACTCAAAATGCCGAGTTACGCTACGTAGATGTTCGCTAGGTGGGCGATTCACAATTAAGGTATTTAAAATATCAATTATCACTGCATCAATAAAATGGTGTTTTTTCGTGATGGACTCAATTAAAACAATCTTGAAAATAGGGGCTAGGGAATAGAGATGTTCATCTTTGGTTTTGAGATTTTTCCTTGTAATAGCAAACATTTTAAATATAGCAATCCTATCTGATACCAATTTTTTATGAAGCTGCATAGAATTCGATCCCCCCTAGCCCCCCTTATTAAGGGGGGAACTGGAAAAACATCTATTAAAGTCCCCCTTTTTAAGGGGGATATAGGGGGATCGAGATATGTGCAACTTCACGTTGAATTGGTATGAGTTGTGAAAAGATTTTTTTAACGTACCGCCTTCTCTACGAGACACTACGTGAACGAGCAGCGTCTCCCAGAGAAGCTGGTTCATTGAAAGTGGTAGTCTTAACTGAACCGTATTGGCTATAAAATAATTTGAGACTGTGCCTTAAGCTTTGCTAAACCACATCTATTTTGAGAACCATAGTTTTAAAAGTAGTGGGAGCATCTTGCTCCCTACTCTTCGTAGCGGGCTTTCCGTCCTACTCCAGGTTTCAAAATGGACGAGGTTTAGAGGATGTTTGAAAAGTCCTGTCGTGGGTAGCAAAACGTTTTAGATCCCCCCATTATCCCCCTTTTTAAGGGGGACTTTAAGAAGTTTTCCCCCCCCCTTGAAAAGGGGGGCTAGGGGGGATCGATTAGTGTGAAGATACAGCCAACCACTTTTCAAACAACCTCTTATAACCTACCCTACAATTTAAGGTTTATTGTCCAAATTTCCTAATTACGAATTACGAATTACGAATTACGAATTAACTAGATTGGTGTTACCCAATAGGTAATTTCTCTCACCAATTTCTTCTGAAAACCAAACAGAGGTAATTGTGATTCAGTTAAACCTAAATAAGTCCAATGGGGAATATCACTTTCTACAGTTTGAAACCAGCCATTTTGATTTAAAGCTTGTCTTTGCTTTTGACTGGATACACGTAAATCAATGGCTAATCCCCAAAGATGTTGTGATGTTCCAGGTGGTGCAACTATCCCTAAAATTGCTGTTTCCTTACCCTGGCGTACTTTCTCTAAAGTTCTATCATTAGCATATTTTTGCCAAAATCGGAGATTTGTGGTAAAAGTGCGAGTACAATCACCGCTACCATAACCTGATTTGAGCGGAATTTTTTGGATTTTTTTGGCTTTATTTAAAGCTAATCCTGCTGCTTGTTGTAAATAACAATCGTTAGTACCATCAACTTTAATCATCGTCAGCGTTGATTGAAATTCCTGAGTTTCTTGTTCGTTAGCCAAGATAACTTTTTCTGGTAGTTTAATTTCTGGCTCTTGATTGACAAATACTGCTCCATATTTACGCAATAAAATATATTCATAAGTACCAGGTTGGGGAATTGCTGGTAATTTAATCGCAATAGCCGACAAAAACCGCTGTTGCTCGTTTAATTCGGGATTGGGAGTAAATGGTGCAATTGGAGTGGGTGAAGTTGTCGGTTCGGGAGTAACTAAACATTGCGCATTATTTAAGCAATTGTTAAATTGTGCAGTCTGAATAACTGTTTGATGGTGAGCAATTCCATTACTAGCAACTAGAGTAAAAGTAATCAGGAAAATAATTGTAAGTAAGGCTAATTTCCGCAGGATTCGTTGCATATTCCCATAATGATTAAGTTATGTAAATAAAATCTTATTGTATAGACTAGTCAGGTTATTTGATGAGGAATAAATAATTTTTAATTGTTGAATGGTTTCACAGGTGGCAATTCAAAGCACATCCATGAAACTACGGTATCAGCTAAAATTGAAAATAACTCTAAGTTTGTTAACTTTGTAAGTATGACCATGCACAATTCCATTGCCAAAACAGCTTTTGAGCAAGACGCTTTTGATGTTATTGTCGTCGGTGCAGGTCACTCCGGTTGTGAAGCAGCCCTTGCTACTGCCCGCCTCGGTTGTCGGACTATGCTGTTGACGCTGAATTTAGATAAAATTGCTTGGCAACCATGCAATCCCGCAGTGGGTGGCCCTGCTAAATCCCAATTAACCCATGAAGTTGATGCCCTGGGTGGGGAAATTGGGAAGATGGCAGACAGGACTTACCTGCAAAAGCGGATTCTCAATTCTTCACGGGGGCCAGCAGTGTGGGCTTTACGCGCCCAGACGGATAAGCGGGAATACGCAGCCGTGATGAAGGGGATTGTCGAGAATCAAGAGAATTTAACAATCCGCGAGGGAATGGTAACAGACTTAGTGCTGGGTGCTAATGATGAAGTCATTGGCGTTGAGACTTACTTTGGTGTGACTTTCAAGTGTACAGCAGTTATCTTGACGACTGGGACGTTTTTGGGTGGTAAGATTTGGGTGGGGAATAAGTCGATGGCGGCGGGACGCGCCGGAGAATTTGCGGCGGAAGGCTTAACAGAAACTTTGAATCGCCTGGGTTTTGAAACCGGCAGACTAAAAACTGGTACACCTGCACGGGTAGACAAGCGATCGGTGGACTACAGTAAAATGTCTCACCAGCCAGGGGATGAAGAAGTACGCTGGTTTAGCTTTGACCCGGAAGTCTGGGTAGAAAGAGAGCAAATGCCTTGCTACATTACCCGCACTACCGCCGAAACCCATCGCCTGATTCAAGAAAATTTACATTTGTCGCCTGTATATGGTGGTTGGGTAGAAGCGAAGGGGCCGCGTTATTGTCCCAGTATTGAAGATAAGATTGTCCGCTTTGCTGATAAAGAAAGCCATCAAATCTTTATTGAACCAGAAGGCAGGGATATTCCCGAACTTTACATTCAAGGGTTTTCCACAGGGTTACCGGAAAATTTGCAAATCCAAATGTTGCGGAGTCTTCCCGGTTTGGAAAACTGTGTGATGCTACGTCCGGCTTATGCTGTGGAATATGATTATTTACCTGCAACTCAGTGTTATCCCACACTGATGACGAAAAAGATTGCGGGGCTGTTTTGTGCTGGACAAATTAACGGGACAACAGGCTATGAAGAAGCAGCAGCCCAAGGATTTGTGGCGGGTGTAAACGCGGCGCGGTTTGTGCGCGGTCAGGAGATGATTGTGTTTCCGCGTGAGCAAAGTTACATAGGGACATTGGTGGATGACCTGTGTACTAAAGACTTACGTGAACCTTACCGTATGCTTACTAGCAGGTCTGAGTACAGATTAATACTCCGTTCTGACAATGCTGACCAACGATTGACACCTTTGGGACGGGAAATTGGCTTAATTGACGATCGCCGTTGGGATTTATATACCCGCAAACAAGCACAGATTATTGCTGAAAAAGAACGGCTACACGGGACAAGGGTAAAAGAACATGATGAAATAGGAAGAGCGATCGCAGCTGATACCCAACAAGCAATTAAAGGCTCAATTACTTTAGCTGACTTACTACGCCGTCCGGGATTCCACTACATCAATCTCGATAGATACGGACTGGGAAATAAGAGCCTGAAAGCTGTTGAGAAAGAAGGCGCAGAAATTGACATTAAGTATTCTGGCTATCTGGCTAGGCAACAACATCAGATTGAGCAGATTGCCCGTCAGGCGCACCGCCAGTTACCCGCTGATTTAGATTACACAACAATTGATACCCTTTCTAAAGAAGCGCGAGAAAAGTTAAGTAAAGTAAAACCACTGACAATCGGTCAAGCAGCACGTATAGGTGGCGTAAACCCAGCAGATGTTAATGCTTTATTAATATATCTAGAATTACGTAAAACAAAGAGCCAATCAGAGTTTTCAGCTTTGGCTTCAAAAAAACTTCATGAAGCTTGAGTATAGTAGTAGGGAGGAGATGGGTATGATAGATGACATGGATCAAGAAATGGCATCATCAGCAGTCTCTAGATTCTAAGTTGAATTTAATACCACAAAACAATCAACTCGTCTAGTTTGGACGGAAGATTGGACATTTCACAGAAAATCCTGTTTCCCAGGCAGTAGGGGCGTTATTGATCCGTCCTCGCAGCTACCACCCACAAGCCTTATGTTAAAAGAAGCCAGCACTCATCTCATTATTCCAGAACCATCAGATGAATTGATCGCCAACGAGCCTTGGACGATTGAAGTCTACGCTGATGGCTTGATGGATGACATCTTTGCCGACCTCGACAATGTTCTGGATGCTACTGGGGATTTCCCCCACCAAACTGTGAATGTAGAGTATGTGCCTCTGCAAACAGTGAAAATGCCGCAGATTGTTTTACCAGATGAACTGCATCAAGCTGTAGAAGGAGTTTCCCAAATGAGGGAAAAGCCTTTCAGCAAGGTAGTGGTTGACACTCCTGCGAAAAAAGCAGTGATTCGCAAGTTGAAGAAAACCAAGAGTCCTTTTGGCACATTGCTGATTGTGGGAACAACCATTATCGGTGTGGCGATCGCTGGTATTATCTACTTGTTCAACTCGAAATTGCTAACTTTGGCAACTTCTAAGCCAATTACGTCCGCATATGTCGAAGCACCGCAGCAGCAGTTGCCAACAAAAGTTGATGTCCAAGCTGAGTTGGTTGACTATATGCTAGGCGCATTGTCAATAATTGAGCAGCAAAAACCCAAAAACAATCAAAGCTCCGCCAGCCCTGGAATTACCCTGAGCGAAATTCCCAAGTCAACAGCCTTAGCTGTGGCTAGCGAGCAAAAGAGTTTAAGATTACCACAAACTCTGGCAATAAATAATACACCACCAGACCGGAAAATCACAAAAAATATTGTTGAGCGGATATATATACCTGTTTATCAAGCACCAGCCCCCATGCGCTATGCACCACCCCAACTTCCTGGTATTCCCAAAGCCAAATCACCTGTAGCGGCGGTATCAAATACGTCCCGTCCTGGTGCGGTGAAACAGGCGTTGAATTCTCAAAAGAAACCAGCTAAACCTGTCAGCGTCAACATGTTTGCTGCTGCTGTGCGCCCAGATCTCAAACCCGTGAGTGTACGCACTGCACCGATTGTAGTTGGGCAATCATCCAATCTGCTGCCGACATTACCAGTTGTGCCCTTCCGTGCTGCAATCCCACAACTGCCTACACCTATAGCATCCGTGACTACTGTATCCCAGGAACAGGCTGTGTCAAGCGCTACACAACCTATTCCTAGCCATATCCTAGAGGGAATACTAGAGTTAGGAACTAAGTCTGCGGCTTTGTTTAAAGTTGACGGCACTACACAGCGCTTTGCTATTGGTGAAAGCATCGGTTCAAGTGGTTGGACATTAGTAGATGTCAGTAACGGGGAAGCGATCGTTCGTCGTAATGGCGAAGTGCGCTCAATTTATACAGGACAGAAACTGTAAAACTGTAAAAAATAAATTTTTTACAAAATTTGCGGTCGAAGTCGCAAACAATCTACAACTTTACAATTCACACAAATGCAGATTAATTGTAGGTAGGGCTGATATCAATTAGTAATTCGTAATTCGTAATTCGTAATTACCAAAATCCGACACGATCTAGTTTTTAGGGCTGGAATCTGTTGCCGAATTTTAGAGAATTGGTATTATGCCTTACCTTCTTAATATTAGGTCGCATACCACTGAACCATTAAGCAGAGATCAAAATCTGTGGTCGATAGTTGTAACCCTATGAGCCGGCTACTTATATTCACTAGTTATTTTTACCAGAGAATATTTTCAGCTAAGTTATTTGACTAAATAATACAGTAATTTCCCTTATCTAGGATCGGGGGTATCACACCTCATTATACTATAACCTCGGTAATTAAACATAATCAGCGCAATTAGTTGGCTAGATATTTCTGCGTAAATCTGCGGTGGTTGTCAGTTGTCAGTTGTCATTTGTCATCCTTGTCTCCCTTTCCCCTTCCCCCGACAAAGCTTTACATAGTTCGGTTTAATCGCGCCTACTTATAGCTGTAGCCAGATAGATTAGGACATCAAGCTAAAATAAAACCCTGACAATAAAAGGCTTTCAAGTCAGTCAACAGTCAACAGTCAACAGCTATACTTTATAAGGGAATGGAAAATTAATATTTCAAAACCTCTCTCCTTGTAGGAGAGAGGTTTTGAGCAAATTTTGCAAGTTGAGAAAGATTCTCTTAGAGGTTGTTTGAAAAGTAATTGGCTGTGATTTTCAGCACTGGTTGATCCCCCCTAGCCCCCCTTAAAAAGGGGGGAAAATCTCTCAAAGTCCCCCTTAAAAAGGGGGATTTAGGGGGATCTATAATGTTTTGCTACCAAGCAGAGGACTTTTAAAACATCCTCTTAGGGACTTCCAAATAAAAAAATATTCCAATCATTAACCTACCAAACCCGCAACTCGTAGGGGCGGGGTAACCCCGCATTGGTGTCAACTTAAGTCAAAACGCTTATTCCACAGGCATTTTACCCCACCCCTCAATCCCCTCCCCGTTTACGGGGAGGGGACGTTTTGCGTCAGCAAAACTGGGGTGGGGTAGCGCGGATCTTGGTGGTACGTGATTTTGTATCAAATCATATCCAGGCAAGGGTTTCACGTTAAGTTGACACCAATGGGTTACCCCGCCCCTACAATTTGGCATAATTTATTTTTTGGAGTTCCCTTAGAGAATTTTGCAGTGTCCAGCAAAAACAAAATGTACGTCTCGGTTTCCTTGGGTTTTGTCAGGCCACTTTACCCAATAATGCTGTTCTTCAAAACGAGCATCTAATACTTGGTATTTTCCGGGAGCAATATCAATTAGAGTTTCTTGAGGTAAATCTGAGGATTGATCTGTAGATGGTTTTAACACAGTTGGCGTTTTAATCTCCAAAATGTGATCTTTATTAGATTTGGCTGTATCTTCCCCTGAATCACCAATTAATCCATCTTTGATGGCTTCAGCCATTTTTTCAGCATCAAAGATATCCATATCTGTTTGGGAATCACAAAAGCAGCACTCAACTAAAATAGCTGGCATTTGTGTATTTCTCAAGACAAATAGAGGTGTATTTTTAACGCCTCGAGTGGCAAACCCTAGTTTTGCAATCTCTTTGAGAACTGATTGCGCTATACCTTTTGAGGCGTTACTCATAGCGAAAACTTCTGTGCCATGAACTTTATTATTGAATGCATTAAAATGAATAGAAACAAAAATATTCACATTATTTGCATTCGCTTTATTAGTTCTTTGCTGCAAAGAATCCTTGACACTATTAGCTGTCTTAGGAGTGCAATCAATCACAGTATGACCAGCTGCTGTTAATTTTTGTATTAGCAGCGTACCCACTGCTTTAGTTAAATGATCTTCTTTTTGAATACCTGGCGCTCCTGTATCAGGAGGGCAATTGTGTCCCATATCAATACCAAATTTCATAATTTTTCTCCTGTGTATTCCCTTAAAAAGTTAATTTAGCTGTATCACCAATTACCTATATTAGTCCAAGAGCGATCGCCTTGGCGGTAATAAAAAGTCAGTAATTACTGTAAGCCAATGTAAAGATAACCGTAATCTGCTCTTAAAGAGGTGAAATTACCCAAAATTTGAGTAATAGAGAAGCTCTATGGGCAATAAAGGCACAATAAAGCCTAAAACTTGCCGATACGCTCCTCTGCTTTCCTGTCCCTCTACTCTCTTGCTTTCTTAATGTGCTTACTTAGGTGTGTAACAAGTTACAGCCAGTGTTTGGGATAAGTCCTCTCTTGTGCAAGGTTATTGAAAACTACAGCACAGAGTACCAGAATTACGGAACCTTCCAGTGCAGGTGTTAGCAGAAATTGCCATTGAGCTTTTGTCATCATGACAACTAATGCAACTGCTCCTGAAGGCGGGTGTAAAGTTCCGGTAAACTGCATCATCCCTATGGCGGTAGCGACAGCCATTCCCATAGCCCAAGGTTCGGAACCGAAAAGATGCAAAATAGTTAGGCTAACTAAGGCAGCTATCAGATTACCGCCAATCACATTCCGGGGTTGGGCTAAAGGACTGTCAGGTATGCCAAATATTAAAACGCTGGTGGCACCAAAGGGAGCCATCAACAGTGGTGAGTTGGTTTTCACAGAAAGGTAAGCTGTGGCGGCTATGCCAATAAAACTACCCAGCCAAGACCAGAAAATATGTTTATGATGGGGTCTATCTATAGGTACTGAACGCTTAGTTCCGCAGAGCTTAACACAGTAATTTTTCCATTTTGATGAAATGCTTTTGTAATTTAACCTGGGCAGATAGGTGTAATTAATTCGCTCTTTGGGTAACATAGGCTTTTTAAATTCTCATGACTAACCACATCAAAAAACAGCAAACTGGGAAAAGTTAGCTGCACAATACCTACCTTGCGAACCCTAAAATTTAGGAATAAACAAAGGAAATTCCGCCAATTTCATTGGTAAAAGAATGTCTCAAGCTTGAATAATTGCTGAATTTAACATGCAAAAATTTAGCCTAAATCGCAATTTTGCTAGACAAGGCTCTCAATGCATAAATCAGCATTTTTAGGGAAAGATTTACATCTACCCAGAAATGCAAACTTAAGAAGTTGATTTAATTATGATTCAATGTCAGGATTCTTTAACATTTTAAACTTAATATTACTTTTAATTCGTCAAACTAAACTTCTAAAATATATAAAAAAACCATAAATTATATAAAAAATGCTTATCAATGAAGAGTGTGAGAGAGCAGATAATCGTGGCAGAAGGTTGCAGGAAAGCGGAAAGTGAGCTTATAGGCGTAGCTACTTGCAGATATCTAAAAATTTTTTCAAATTCTTACTTTAGATAGGGGTATTTTTGTCTGAGTTTGAGTCAGGTTGGAGTTAGCAAAATTGTTGCCTACTAGAGCATTTTTTCTAAGAATTGCTGGGCGCGATCGCACTGGGGATTGTGGAAGAATTGGCTAGGAGTGGTATCTTCTGCCAAAATTCCTCTATCGAGAAACATAATCCGACTGGCGACTTCTCTGGCGAATCCCATTTCATGGGTGACAATCGCCATTGTAATTCCTGTGTGGGCTAAAGCTTGCATCACTTCCAGCACATCTTTAACCATTTCCGGATCTAAAGCTGAAGTGGGTTCATCAAATAAAATCATCTCTGGTTCCATCGCCAAAGCGCGGGCGATCGCTACTCTTTGTTTCTGTCCGCCTGATAATTTAGATGGGTAGACATCTGCTTTTTCGGCTAAACCTACTTTTGTCAGTAACTCCAGTCCTTTAGTTTTGGCTAACTCTTTATCTACTCCCTTAACTTTAATCGGCGCATAGGTGACATTTTGCATTACTGTCATGTGGGGAAATAAATTAAAGTGTTGAAACACCATCACCAACTGTTGGCGAACCTGAGCAATATTGATTTTAGGATTAGTAATTTCTCGATCGTGAAAATAAATTTTGCCTCTAGTTGGATGTTCTAACAAATTCAAGCACCGAAGAAAGGTAGATTTACCAGAACCAGAAGGGCCAAGAATCGCCACCACTTCACCTTGGTTAATCTCTGTAGAAATATCTTTGAGTACATCAAGTTTGCCAAAGGATTTGCACAAAAATTCTGTACGAATAAGGACTTTACTCACTTTGTCTCAATCTCCTTTCTAAAACCGATGCAGCAAAGGTAAGACCCATAACTAAAACATAGTAGATGAACCCAGCAAACAGCAGTGGTTCAAAGTAAATATATTTATTTGCACCAACAATTTGGGCGCTGCGTAATATTTCCACTACACCAATTGTTGAGACTAAAGCCGAATCTTTCAATAGTCCAATAGTTTCATTTACCAATGCGGGAAGAATGTTTTTCAACGCTTGGGGTAGAATAATGTCCCACATCATCAATTGGTAAGGAACACCCATCGACAACGCCGCTTCAGTTTGTCCTTTATCTACAGCTTGAATTCCACCCCTGATGGTTTCCGACATATAAGCCCCAGAGTTAAGTGTAAAAGTTAACACCCCCGCTTGTAAAGCTGAGATGTCATAGCCTGTAAGCTGGGGTGTGGCATAGTAAACCAACGCCAATTGTAATAATAAAGGTGTGCCACGAAATACAGAGGTGTAAGCGTTAGCCAGCCAGGTAAGAGGCTTGATGCCGGTAATTTTGCATAAAGAGAGAACTGTACCCCAAATTAAGCCGAGAAATACGGAGAAGAGTGTAAATAATAAGGTTAGGGGGATACCTTTGAGGATAAAGGGAATTTCCGGAAGAATGCGGGTAAAGTCTAGATTTAAACCGCCTTTAGCAGGTGAGGATAAAGTCGGGGCGGAGGTACTTTGCGTAAACCACTTAGTAACTAATTTTTCAAGTTCGCCATTGTCCTTCATTTGTTGCAAACCTTGATTAAAAGGTTGGACAAAAGCCGAACCCTTAGGAAATGCGATCGCCGATCCACTCGCCTCTTCGGAAGGAATGACGTTAAACTCTAATTCTGGGTTAGCTTGAGCAAATCCTTTAGCTACAGTATCCTCAACAATTGCAGCATCAATTCGCCCTGATTTAATTTCTTGAATAATTTCCGGGACTTTATTTAGTTGCTTGAGTTGAATACCTTTAACTTTTTGAGCAATTTTTTTGGCATTTTGTTCTTGAATAGTTCCCAATTGAACGCCAACTTTTTTCCCGGCTAAATCTGGCGGCTGTTTGAGATTGCTATTTTTAGGAGCGACAATAGTATCTTTGGCTTCGTAATAAATAATCGAAAAATCGACATTTTTCTTGCGTTCTGGGGTAGGAGTCATCCCCGCCATCACAAAATCAGCGCGATTTGCTTGGAGTGCAGGAATTAATCCATTAAAATCCGATTCCATTATGTTGAGTTTAAACCCCAGTTTTTGCGCCAGACTTTTGGCAATATCTACATCAAAGCCAACAATTTGTCTTTCACCGCCTTGAGTATCATAAAACTCGTAAGGTGGGTAATCTGGGGAAGTAACCATCGTCAGCGAGTCCTTACCTAAAGGTGAAGCCGCTTTGAGAGAATGACTTTGCACTGCGATGAGGCTGATTACTAGTATGGCTGCAAACAGCATAGTTAACAGCCTGAATTGTCTTTTGTGCATCAGAATTACGCCGATAAACTCCAAAATAAGAGAAATTTTATTTATAGTTTTGATTGTTTGCGATCAGTTTATACCAAATCAAATAATGTTTGCGACACATCAATCAATAATATTCTAGAGGGCACGGCAGTGCCGTGCCCCTACAATCTGTCGCATTCTTTTTTCAAATTGGTATTACTATTATCTATTGCTCATGCTCAATCTCATAATTACTATCATCAGTAAAAGATTTGGTGTATTGTTAGTTTTTGTTTTTGTTATTCCCTACAAATCGTAATTATACTGACCTAATCATTGTTATTCATAACCCATTACTCACAGTATTCAGCTTGGTTGTATCTGGATAGTGTTCAACAATTGCCAGCTAGTTGAGCCTTATAATCCATCTACATTACCCTTCATTTATCTCTCAAAAAATTCACACGTTTTTTGGATATTATATTACTAATATATCAATTTGTTAATATAAATTAATAAGTAAATATAAGGGTTTTTATTAAATATTTATATCGGTAGATTTTACGTTGTTTGAATTTTGCAAAACTGAAAGTATTGAATTGTCATTCATAACCTTTTTAGAGAAATGCCATCTACCACTTCCAACCTATCAAATGTTCAGACACCCAATGGACAAGAATTTATTGCCAAAAGCATCTATCCCTTCAACTGGGATGATATTTATCATATTTATTTAGATATTTGGGGATTGAACTCTATTAGTTATTCTCACAATTTATTGGCAAGTAATAATCCACCTCAACCTTCACAGGCAAAGATTCAAACCTACCAAAACATTGTAGATATTTATACGATTCAAGATGCGGTAGTCATGTTTAAAGTTGGCGATCGCATCGATGGATATAAGAATCTTGGGGCTTATGTATCTCAACTCCGTACTCAGGATGACCCCATCATGTTCGGGGAAGACGACTCTGACAATGAAGGAGAAGATTTTACGCAAGAGAATGTCAATGTGATGTTGACATCCTTAAAATTTGATAATTTTAAGATAATTGGAAATAAAATTTATGACCCCAATGGACAAGAATTTATTGCCAAAGGAATCAATACCTTCACCTGGGATAAAGATTATTCTGTTTATTTAGATACTTGGGGTTTTAACACTATTAGAGTTCCTAACTATTTATTAGGAAGTTATAATCAGCCCCACCCTGCACAGGACAATTATCAAACAAACCACAAGATTGTCAATGTTTATACGAGTCAAGATGCAGTAGTCATTTTTGACGCTCACGATCGCATTGGTGGATATTACGAAGGCGATCAATGGGAAATTCTCAAAGACTATTGGCGCGACATGGCGAGGGAGTTTAAAGATAATCCCTATGTTTGGTTTAACTTACACAACGAGCCGGGAAACAGTAAAGCTCAACCTGAAAAATGGGTAGATTATCACCGTCAATTAATTGACATCATCCGATCTGAAGGTGCTAACAATGTCATTGTGATCGATGGAGAAGCGTGGGGACAAGACTATCAAACTCAGACAATTGCTAGTGATGCTCACAATATTATTGCAGGTAACGAAAATATAGTGTTTTCAATCCACGTTTACGACCAGTGGATGAACCAGGATATTGGGGCTTATTTCGATAAACTCCAGGCTCAGGATATTCCCGTCATAGTCGGGGAATACGGCTCTGAAAATGTCGGAAAAAACGTTACGCAAGCGAGCGTCAATATGATGTTGGCAGCTGAGTCACGGGAGATTGGACGAATTGCTTGGGTAGGAAAAGCTAATGATAACAATGATTTAACCTATGGAAAGGGCGGACATGCTGATTATTTCAATAGTACTAATACAGAGATTTTGACTGATTTAGGCAATCTGGTATGGGGAGATTTGCAGCGAACTGAGGATTTAGGTTATGCAGATCATAATTTTTGGACGCGCTTTACCAGTCCCGATAAAGCTTCCCAAGCAGCTCAACAAGGCATTTACGACATTGTACTCAGGGAGATTTCTGGTAATAAGAATTTCTCTAATAAACGTCAATCTAGCATCTTCATCTCAGGTGATGCTGGCAACAATAAATTCCAGGGTGAAGATAAAGACGATGTACTAATCGGCAAAGATGGTTTAGACAGACTATCTGGTCAGAATGGTAACGATTTACTAGTGGGTGGTAAAGGTAATGATGATCTAACAGGCGGTTCCGGGAATGATATTTTTTATATCGACGGCAGAGATGGCGGTATGGATACTATCACAGACTTTAACCCAGAAACTGACGCACTGTATATCAACAATATTATGCCAGTTGCCCAAGCTTGGACGGCTGCCGGACTTGATAAAACTAATCGTTATGGTCATCTCGGTGCGCTGCGAGTTACGAATCTGGAAGATTTAGCTGATTTAACCGGGGTTCTTAACAAACTGGGAGGGAGTTACGGCGCATACACCAGTAAGAATCAAAATCAACTAATTCTGGATTTGGGCGAAACAATGGTTCAACTCAACGGTTTATCTAACTTTCAGGTGATCCGTTGATGCACTGTGATTACTGCTGTAATTTTCAGGGCACAACAATGTTTACTGATATCAACTTACAGCATCTTCCTGTAAATAAACCACATTTGGCGTAGGGGCACAGCAGTGCTGTGCCCTGAGAGTGTGGTTCAACTACGTGAAAACTGCTGTAAATTCGGGCAGTGGTTGATTGAATTCGGGTAGTCGTTCATAGTCTGAATAACGCTTGAATTAAGCCGTGCCGATAAACGCTATTGGCTTGAATGAATTGTTAAGCTACCACATTAACAGAAAGATTAATCCTCAATATTTAAAATCCAATTTGGGAATTTTCGCTCTAATATAGGATTTCTACATACCCTTCTGTTCCATTCACCCGGATTCTCTGTCCGTCTTTGATCAGCTTGGTAGCATTCTCCACTCCCACAACTGCACTTATGCCATATTCTCGTGCGATAACTGCTCCATGAGTCATCAGTCCACCAACTTCGGTGACTAGACCTTTTATGGATACAAACAATGGTGTCCAGCTAGGGTCAGTAAAGGAGGTGACTAATATATCTCCATCTTCTAGATTGGCATCTTCCATGTTTAAGATGACACGCGCTCGTCCCTCTATAACTCCGGTAGAAACAGGTAGACCTACAATAGCTTCATCTAGGAAATTTTCTCGTTTGTACTTACCCGCAATGATTTCACCGTCAGACGTGATAATACGTGGGGGAGTTAGTTTTTCATAGAATTTGTAATCGTCTTTTCGTTTGCTGATAATGTGGTAATCAAGTTTATTTGTGCATACGACTTCGCGAAGTTCTTCAAAAGTGAGATAGTATATATCTTCTTTTTCATGAATAACGTTGGCTTGTACAAGTTGTTCAGCTTCTTTCAGTAAAGCCTGCTTATAAACGAAGTAGCGATTAACTATGCCGTATTTTGGATATTCACGATAACCGATGAAATTCCGGATTAGGCGGATCATTCGTTTTGTCTCTTCGGACTTTTGTTCACCATCCGGTAATTGCTTCAATCGCTCTAATAACTCTTGTTCTTTCTTTAAAGCTGACTGTTGCCCTTGCTCAAATTTACGCTCGCTTTCACCAGGCTCAAAATTTTTGATGTTACTGAGAATCATCGGAACAAGTGTGGTTGGGTTTTCGCTCCAACGAGTTCTCGTAAGATCGATTTCTCCAACACATCGCATTCCGTATTTGTGAAGAAAAGTAGCGATCGCGTTCTGGGCTTCCTGTCCACCCTCAAGCTTCACCAATTCACCTAGAAAGTTATCCTCTTTTACCTGTTGCAAATACTCAATGACTTCCGGGTAAGGACGAATCGCATCCGCAACATCCAATAGTGCCAGACCCATTTCCGACGTAATATTGTTGGGTGCTGATTGAGAAAGTGTATCCGCTGCGTTTTTTTCGCCTAACCACTCGTTCATTTTTTCATTGATCCAGGAGGAAGCATTCATCCCAGTCATAAGCACACCAAAACTCTGTGAATCAGCGTTGGTCTTTTTTAATTGCTGGATATCTTCCAGGATAAAATCAAACAGATCCGATCCTGATTTTGTTTGGATGGTTTGTTTTAACGCGTCGGTCGAGGTTTGACTCTGTTGAATCAAATCAGCAACAATCGCCGGATCGTAGTCGTTTAGGGTTTGAAAATCCGCAGGCGATCGACCTTTACCGCTTTTGCCGGAACTCCGATCGTCGGGTAACGATTTTATAAAATCTCCCCGCTCTAGGATGGTTGTAAGTGCGTCTTTCATGAGCGGATCGGATTTGCCCAATGTGACGTTTAATACTGTTTCTCTACTGACAGGTGAAGCCAGCGTCGCTGTAACATCAACAAACAACCTTCCACCAGCAGTGTGCATGGGTGCATGGGTCATTAACAGGAAAAAAGACAATCCCAATGGTTTCATGGCATCGGTCATCATTTGGTTGTGACCGACAGATACATAGACGTGATTTTCGCGATCGCTCGTTTTAGGAATCGGGAATAAAGTCGTGATCGGCCGACTCTGGACAATATAAAACGTGTCATCGACTAAACACCATTCAATGTCTTGGGGACTGCCGAAATGTGCTTCGATCGTTCGACCGATGCGCTCAAGCTGCAAAATCTGCTCATCCGTTAGTGCTTGCCAATTCTGCTGCTCAGGATCAATCTCCTGTTCTTTTGTACCGCCATCTTTTAAGGCATAAATAGCCAGTTTCTTGGTGGATATCTTTTTATCAATAACCTTGCCGTTACACACTTTATAGATATCAGTATTCACAATGCCTCTGACCATAGCCTCACCAAGTCCGAAGCTGGCATCAATGGATAACACCTTCCTATTAGACGTGACGGGATCGGCAGTAAACAAAATTCCTGCCACCTGGGGAAAGACCATCTTCTGAACAACCACAGACAGGTGAACTTTACGGTGGTCGAAGCCGTTTTGAAGGCGGTAAATTACTGCCCTCTCGGTAAATAGCGATGCCCAGCACTTGCTGATATGCTTTAGAATTGCCTCCTTTCCAATAATGTTCAAATACGTATCCTGCTGTCCGGCAAAGGAGGCCGTGGGTAAATCCTCTGCGGTTGCGCTGGATCGTACTGCATAAGCATTTTTTTCTCCAAGCCTGGAGAGGTGGCGGGCGATCTCTTCATTAATATCTTGAGGAATGGTTATGCCTTCGATGAAAGAGCGAATCTCACCGCTAAGTTCACCGATTTTATGACGGTCTTCTACCTTCAGATGCGATAACTGGTCGAGTAATTCGTTAATCGACGACGTTTCCCCAATGATTCTTTTAAAAGCTTCAGTAGAAATACAAAAGCCATCCGGTACGCGGATTCCTTCAATCTGGGAAAGTTCACCCAAGTTTGCGCCTTTACCCCCAACAAAGGAGAGTTTTGTTTTATCAACATATTGAAAACCAAGCACAAATGAACTCATCAGTTTCGCTCCTTTGGCAATTCATACTTTGGTAATTGTGACTGCATCACAGCCGATTGACTCTCATATCACAAAAGACTTTTGCAAGAGTTATAGCGATTCCTGAAATATCGGGTGACTAAACGTAAGTTCGGCAAGCAGCAGCAAGAACAACGGTAGTGGTTTAAGTACTTGAAACTTCGGTGAGAAGGGCTAAGATTCAAGTTGTTGGGTAGATTAAAATCCAACTTAATTGAGTCCCTATCTACTATAGACAATGTCAAGCAAGGTAATCAACGTCACTCGATTTTAGATTTTCATATTAAGCCAAAATCTAAAATCTAAAATTGTTCGGTCAAAGAAATATACAGTTCGAGCGGTGAAAATAAACCGCCAAGATGCCTTCGCGTTACCCGGATTTCTCACGAGATTTTTTCTTCTCCGTGTCCACAGCCGTAGGGGCGGGTTAAGCCAGATAATCGTAAATTACGAGAGCATATCTGTGAACCCGCCCCTACTTTTTGTGAGAAATGCGGGGTTAGCGTCTCGTAGAGAAGAACGCCAAGAGAAGAGAAAGAAGAGGGATGTAATTATTTAGTGCGAGTTTATAGATAATCGGTATCAGTACGAATAATTATAAGGGCACAACATTGTTGTGCCCCTACCTGTTTAATTGATGAATTGTGCAGATTTAATTAGGATGCAGAACTCTTTGATTTAGCTTCCAAATTTTCTAAGCGGCTTCGCAATTCCTGATTTTGCTGCTTAACTTGATCGAGTTCTTCACGCAAATTCCGCAGGGCATTTTCTGTGCCAATATTACCTTGCACTCGCTTAATCTCTTCATCAGCATAGCGTCGCACACGCCCATCTGGTGTTTGATCGGCTAGCGATCGCAATATGCCAATGGCTTTTGGTGTCTCCATTTGTCCTAAGGCGATGACTACGGCGACTTGGGTTAAGAAGAAGGTTTCTTTGGCTAGTTCTGCTAGTCTTTCTAAAATCCGTTCTAAATTGACGGGATTTTGCCCGACAGAAATTTTGCCTAAAGCGCGGATTGTCGCGAGGCGTAAGGCTTGGGGGACACCGGGTTTGGTGTATTCCAGCAACAAGTTTAATGCTGGTTCTGAGGTTTTGAGTTCGGCTAAACCAGCGATCGCCCCACTGCGAACTACTTCATTCCAGCCTTGTCTTTCTTCTAAAACAGATTTCAGCAGTTTCAGGACTTTTTCTTCTTTGGGTTTTTCGTCTAAGTTTGCAGCAGCGATCGCGCCAATGACACGACAAGCTGCTGATTCTACATAGTAGCTGGGATCGCCATCTTGCACTAAGCCTTTGATAGCTTTATAACTTTCAGCAGTTTTGGTTTTCGCCAGCGCATCGACAACAGCGCGACGCACATAAGAACTTTTATCTTCTAAGCCAATAACTAACCCATCAAAAGCTTGATCCAATTTGATTTCGGCTAGTTGTTTGGCGACTTCGACACGCACACCCCAAAATGACTCATTTTTTAACGCCGCAGATAAAACTTTTGTGGCTTCTAATCCTCCTTTCTTGGCTAAAGCTTCAGCAGCGTAAATCCGAGACAGAGGATCGGGATCAAATTCTAACTGCGCTTTTAATTCGGGAATTGGGTATTCCAAAGTGACAGTTTTCAGATAATTATTCCCGACATCAAAACTGATAAATTGAGGTTTGGTTTCTAAGGGAAAATAGAAACTTTGTTCCCGTTCATTTACCCTGACGGTAAATGTTTTGAGTTGGGGAGATGCACTTGATTCGCTATAACCAAAGCCGATGGGAATTTTTAAGTCAAATAACTCTTTACTGTTATTATCTTTGGCTTGAGTTTGAGTTACAGTTACTTTGGCTAAATTTGCATCGCCATCCCAAGCATAAGCCACTTTAAAATCAGGATGTCCACCACGATAAACGTACTGGTCAAAGAGGAAGGTTAAGTTCCTTCCCGTTGCTTTTTCAATAGCCCTTAATAAGTCTACTGTTTCCACAGTTTTATGGGCATTATCCTGAACAAAGGTGTGAATTGCTGGCCAGAACAATTCCTCTCCTAATTCCGCCCGAATCATGTGATAAACACAAGAACCTTTTTCGTAAATATGGCGGTCATAAAGTTCAATTGCTTCGCGGTAAACGTGAGTTACCATCGGTCGGCGGTAACGTCCACTATCTTCACTAAAGTAACTTCGCGCTTCTAATAATCGATAGTATGCTGCTTCTTGGCTACCATATTCCTGTTCTGTCCACATGACCTCAGAATAAGAAGCCATTCCTTCTTTAATCCAAGCATGAGACCAATGTTTAATTACTAGCAAATCACCAAACCATTGGTGTGCTAATTCGTGAACAACTAAACTTTCGGTGTTGCGATTATCTAAAGCGGCGCGTTCATCTATTAAACAGCGATCGGTTAATAAAGTTGCAGAGGTGTTTTCCATCCCGCCGAAAATAAAATCATCGACGCAAACCTGGGCGTATTTCGGAAAAGCATAGGTATAACCATACTTTTCACTTAAAAACTCAATCATGCGGGGAGTTTTGCCCATGCTGCGTTTTGCATCTGCTTCTCTACCCTTTTCTACATAATAAGTGACGGGTTTACCTCGCCATTCATCGCGAATTTCGGCAAAGTCGCCAATCGCCAATGTCATTAAGTAGGTAGGATGAATTTCTTGTTGTGACCAATGGTAGATTTTATATTTACCATCTTCCTTCGTCTCAATCAGTTCGCCGTTGGAAATCGCCATCAAATGTTTAGGAACACGGACGCGAATTTCCGAAGTAGAAAGTTGTCCGGGATAGTCGAAGCAAGGAAACCAAAAGCGAGAATCTTCGTCTTCTCCTTGTGTCCAGACTTGGGTAGGCTTGTTGGGGTAGTGTTTGTCTGGTTGAATAAAGTAAATCCCGCGTTGGGGTTTTTCCACAGAGTAGGCGATCGCAATTAGTAACCGCGTACCCACCTGCGTCGGAGTTGAAAGTGCGATCGCTAGCTTTTCGCCATCGTAGTCAAACTTTTCCTCTACCTCATCCACCTGCACAGATTGAATATTCAGGTTGACAGCATCCAACGTCAAACTATCAATTCCATTGCGGATTGGCGACAGGCGAATGCTGCAACTGCCAGAATAACTTTGGTGAGGAATATCCAAACTCAGATCTAAAAAAATATGCTCTACTTGTCCAGGGCGATCGGGATTGTAATGGGGTTTTGCTCCTGGTAACTCAAAAGATCTGTGACCGTTATTTTCTGTATCAAAATAAAAATGGGACATTGATGCGTACTAACCTTATATCTTGATAAAACGGGCTGGATGTAGTCAAAAAAATAGTGCGATCGGCATAAAGCCAAATCAACTCAACAGTCAAAGAAGGATTTTGGGGATTGAGGATCAGAATTAACGTAATTCGTAATTCCCTTCAGAGGATGTTTTAAAAGTCCTGTCGTCGGTAGCAAAAAATTCTAGATCCCCCTAAATCCACGCCACTTGCTTCTCCCAAGGGGAGACGCTGCGCGAACAAGTCGGGAAACCCGCAAGGGCGCAGTGGCTCCCCTTATTAAGGGGGACTTTGAGTCCAGTTCCCCCCTTTTTAAGGGGGGCTAGGGGGGATCTGAAAGTACTTATAATCACAGCCAATCACTTTTCAAACAACCTCTCAGTAAGCCACCCAGAGGGTGTCTACGTCATTCGTAATTAAGAAACAAGCGAGAAGTCCAAGGACTCTCTAGTCTACCCAGTTTCAGATGGGGTCTTAATCCCTGGGGTGAAACTTAGTTACGAATTTTTAATCTTTCCCCCTTTCTCTACCTTATATGCTTTCCCTGATGTAAGTTGATAGCTTGCACTCTGTTGACATAGATGCCACTTAAGTACAAATACTTCCAAGTATTTTTATAGCTTAGGATAGTCTGCTCAATAGTAACAGCCTATTTTTTAAGTTAAATAACATAGTCTTTACGGATTTGCTTCTCACTTTGTTGTAATAAGTCTCAGATTAGTTCACAAGGGCAGGTGTCTAGTATTACTAATTTTCTCAGTGGATACCACTAAATTAGTAAAAATTATAAATAATTCCGAAAACTCTACAATGACGTTTTTACAAGCCTTCATGACAATTGACACCAGAGAGGATAACGATAATGACTGCAAGTAAAACAAAGTTTTTAATTCCTGCTATTGGTGTAGCTGTAGTTCTGACAGGAGGTATCGCTGCCTATATGTATTTTAAAGGCAGCCCGGTTTCTGATAGCGCGGGTGCTATAGGCAGCGCGAAAGTAGTACCTTCTTCCGCAATCATGGCAACTTACATCTCCACTGACCCGCAAGCTTGGGCAAAGTTGCAGCAGTTTGGCACAACAGAAGCACAACAGCTAGTTGCCAAAGGTTTAGAGTCATTTGTTCCAGAAATGTTAAAAAATAGTAATATTTCTTTAGAGAAAGATATAAAACCTTGGGTAGGTGGTGTGATGGTGGCTGTGCTACCACCGAATCCAGTTCAACCAGCACAATTTAATCCACCGATCACTGCACCTAATGGCACAGCCAAATTACAGTCGAAACCGAATCTGTTGCAAGTAGTGGTAATCAAAGACAAACTTGCGGCTTTAAACTTTTTTAACAAATTGAAAGCCCAAAAAGATATTCAATTCCAGGAAACTGAGTATAAAGGTGTCAAAATTACAGAAACTACAGATCAAGGACAAGCGACTTATAGCGTAGTTTTAAATGAGAGCCAATTAGTATTAGCTCCCCAAAAGCAAGCCATAGAACAGGTAATTGACACTTTTAAAGGTCAGCCTTCCTTTGCCAGTAAAGAAGGTGCAAATAGCATTCTGAGCAAAAGTGTGGATGTAAAAAATACCCTCGCTCAAATTTACATACCAGACTATGGGGATATGGCTCTTCAGTTAGCCGCCGCTAATTCCCAAGTGTCGAAATTACCACCCCAAAGCCTGAAGCAGTTGCAGCAAGTGAAATCTGTGGTGGCGGGTGTGGGTGTTGACGATGCAGGTTTGCGCTTTAAAGCGATCGCTAATTTAGATCCCCAACTAAAAACATTCCAGTATCAAAATACGCCGGCTAAAATAGTTGGGCAACTTCCTTCTGATACCTTTGCTTTAGTCAACGGACAAGGTATTAGCAGTGCTTGGTCAACCGTGCTAAAACAATCAAAAGATTATCCCGAATTTAACCAAACAGTGGCACAAGTCCGCCAACAAATAAAATCATTCGCCAATTTGGATTTAGATAAAGAAATTCTGGGCTGGATGGATGGAGAATTTGCTGTAGGCGCAATGCCATCTAATCAAGGTATATTAGGCAGTTTTGGTGTTGGGGGAGCTTTCTTATTTAAAACTAGCGATCGCAAAACAGCAGAAAGCACTCTCAGCAAACTAGACGAGCTGATCAAAAAGCGACTGGTCAACGTTGCGCAAAGAAACATCGGCGGGAAAAACATCACTGAATGGCAAATTCCCCAACAAGGAGCTTTACTAGCTCATGGGTGGCTAGATCAAGATACTGTATTTGTAGCTCTTGGTAGTCCGATTACCAATGCGATCGCAGACAATAAAAACCAATCTCTCGACAATAGCGACACCTTTAAAGCCGTGACCGGTTCCTTACAAAAACCCAATGGCGGCTACTTCTACCTGGATATGGACAAAACAATGACTATAGTTAATGGTTTTCCCCCAATTCAACCCGTACCACCACAAGCGATCGCCATACTAAGTTCCATTCGCGGTTTAGGTGTAACTGCTACTAGTCCTGATAAATCTATCAGTCAAGTAGAAATGTTGTTAGCTCTCAAACCGAAAACTGGAAAATAAAGAAGGCAGGAGGCAGAAGGCAGATAAACTATAGGGAAATGTCCAGCTTATCCCCCTAACCCCTAGCCTCTAGCCTCTAGCCCCTAGCCCCTAACGTTAAAATAAACCCATAAATCGCAATGTCATAACCATGTCCCTCGCCAAAGAATTAGACACTGCCCAAGACATCCAAGAAGATGTTATTCTTCCTCCAGGTGACTTATACAGCGATGAGCCTCCCTTAGAAACTGAACTGCATCTAGAGCAAATAATCCTCTTACTTAAATGTCTGGAATGGTTGTGGCGAGACAGAACGGATTTCTACGCTGCTGGCAATCTGACTATTTATTACAGCTGGAAAAAACTTAAAACCGAGAGCTTTCGCGGCCCTGATTTTTTTGTTGTACTAGACACCGAACGTAAAACCCGTAAGAGTTGGGTAGTGTGGGAAGAAGATGGCAAATATCCTCACTTTATTCTCGAAATTCTTTCTGAATCAACAGCGAATACAGACAAAGATTTAAAGAAAAAGATTTATCAAGATACCTTTCGCACCCCTGATTATTTTTGGTTTGACCCCTACACACTAGAATTTGCAGGGTTTCACCTAGTTGATGGTCAATACCAACCCCTAGAACCGAATGCTCAAGGACATTTATGGAGTCAGCAGCTTGGTTTATATTTAGGAATTTATCAGGGACTCTTACGATTTTTTACACCAGCCGGAAAGCTAGTACCAACCCCAGAAGAAACAGCAGAGAAATTGGCTGCTAAACTGCGAGAATTAAATATAGATCCAGAGACAATTTAGAATTCAAAATTCAAAATTTAAATACAACCAGAATGAATCCGGAGGCTTAAAGTAATTTGTCAAGAGTCAAGAGTCAAGAGTCAAGAGTCAAGAGTACCCCTTTCAAGGTGACTCGTAAAATCCGTTTTTTCTCTGCGCTCTCTGCGGACTCTGCGGTTAAAATAGTAATTTATTTAACCACTCCAGACACAGAGGACACAGAGATAAGAGATTAAAAAGAGATTTTTTGAGCAAAATTTTTACCCACCTTGAAAGGGCTAGAGTCAAGAGTCAACACTTCGGCTTTGCTCAGCGATCGCCGTCAACCGTCAACAGTCAACAGTCAACCGTCAACAGTCAACAGTCTCCTCATCCCCAATCCCCAGCCCCTAGACTGGCCTCCACCAATATGTCATAAGTAAAAAAGGCTGTTGAGCGCAAATTGATCCTATGACTGCTGCTGTAAATAATGCTCCTGGTTTAGCTTCCCGCTTGGTAAATGGCGTATTGGCAATTAAGCCTTTAGCCAACTTAGCCAAGCACCGCGCTAGACAGATGATGATTAAACGTGCCGAAAAAATGGGCGTACCTTGGACGCAAGAAGTTGTTCTACTTCTTGCGCGTGATTGGACAAATGATTTAGCTAAAGTAGAAAATCCTCAGCTTTCCTACCCAGACTACTACCTCACCTCATTCCACGCCTATGAAACCGGAAATTTAAGTTGGCAAGCTGCTTTTGAGGTAGAACCTGCTGCTTATGCTGTTCATGCTAAGATTTGGCAAGGTGCTGAGGCGGAAGGTGATGTCAGATTACGCCAAAACTACCACGATATCTTAAAGAACCAAATCCCTAACCCACCGCAAGACATCTTAGACATGGGATGCAGTGTGGGTATGAGTACCTTTGCCTTACAAGCACTTTATCCCCAAGCCAAAATCACAGGTTTAGATTTATCTCCCTACTTCTTAGCTGTAGCCGAATATCGATCGCAGCAACGTCAGGCAAATATTAACTGGGTTCATGCACCAGCCGAAACTACAGGATTACCAGATGCTTGTTTTGATTTAGTTTCCATTTTTCTGGTTTGTCATGAATTACCCCAGTCGCCAACCAAGCAGATTTTAAAAGAGGCGCGGCGTTTGCTGCGTCCCGGTGGGCACTTGGGAATTATGGACATGAATCCTAAATCAGAAGCGTTTGTGAAAATGCCACCTTATATTTTGACGCTGCTTAAAAGTACTGAACCTTATCTAGATGAATACTTCAACTTAGATATTGAACAAGCCTTAGTTGAGGCTGGTTTCCAAACTCCCACAATCACCAGTAACAGCCCCCGTCATCGTACAGTAATTGCGCAAGTGCGTGGCTGATTTTGTTGTCCTGCTGTGGGCAGTCATACCACCACTACTGTTGCTTTTGTACTACTATTACCGTGTTTTCACTGCCCCAGCATTATTCAGGTTACTGTTGTTATTTATCTGTGGGGCAATATCTGGTTTTGTCGCCCTCCGCTTAGAAATAGCTTTTGAAACTGTCGCCAATTGGGTTGTGAATTGGCGACAAATAAACTCTTCACTTCCTGGTATTGCCTTGCGGCAACTTTTGGAAATTGGGCCGATTGAAGAAGGTTGTAAGTTAGTAACGGTGATCATTCCCACCTACTATCTACAACGCAGGTATCAATTACGCCCCAGCACTGTTTTCCTATTCACTATAGCTGTGGCTTTGGGATTCACTGCCGAAGAAAACTGGATTTACTTTTTTTACAACACAGCACCAATTCTTGACCGTACTATTGGTACACCAGTTCATGCGATGTTCTCTGCGCCTTGGGGCTACGCCCTAGGCATGAGGTTAAATCACAAGAGAAATTGCTTGTTCAGTGCTTGGCTAAATTCTGTTGTCTGTCATGCCATAGTGAATTTTTTATCTATTGCTGGGGGGTATTTACCTTCTCTGCGATTCCTCAACTATGCCTTTTTTCCATTTCAGTTGTGGATGTTTTGGCGGATGGAACAATTATTGCGCCGAGTGGAAGGTAAACCGCCGATTACTCTCATATCTGCTCACACACCCCAGCACCGTTACTGGCAAATGGGTTTAGTAGGATTTGCACTGATGTTAGGGGGAAATGCGATTTTTGGGTTTTTTCTCTTAGCGAGAAAGCTCAGTCCCCTAAGTTGGCAGCAGGTTTTTGTTCCGATTGTCCTGTGGTATGTACTGACTCGGTTGTTAATAAATTTAAATTTTGCCGCGATCGCCTATTTCATCTATCGTTATTTGCGACGGCAAGCCAAACGACGATATTTATAAATAATTTTTCTAAAATATAATGAAGAAATTGCTTAGGGGGTTTTATGCAAACAACTCCAGTGCGTTGGACTACTGCCGATCTTGAGTTATTTGCAGGCGATCGCAGAAATCGCTATGAGATTATTGATGGAGAATTATTCGTGACTAGATCACCTCACTGGGAGCATCAATCGAGTTGTGGCAATATTGTTACAGTTCTTAATAATTGGTCAGATGAAACTGGTCTTGGGAAGGCAGCGATCGCACCGGGAATTATTTTCTCAGATGCTGATAATGTGATTCCTGATGTAGTTTGGGCAAGTCATGAACGCTTAGAACGCTTGTTAGATGAAGCGGGACACCTAACAGGCGCACCAGAGTTAGTGGTAGAGGTTCTATCTCCTGGTGAAAAAAATGAGAAGCGCGATCAAGAGTCAAAACTGAAGCTTTACTCAGTACAGGGAGTTCAAGAATATTGGATTTGCGATCGCATTCAAAGGAAAGTAGAAGTTTATCGTCGCGAACAGGCAATTTTAAAGCTAGCGTACACTTTATTTAGTGAAGATGAATTGACAAGTCCTTTGCTACCTGGATTCCACTGCTTAGTCAGTAAATTTTTTTAGTCTCGGATTCTCTTGACTGAGATTTTGCACCATTTTTCAAAATGATTGCGTGTCATGGATTGTCGTCAAGGGCGGGGAAACCCCACCCCTACGGGAGCATTCTCGTTAAACCCGCGCTAACACTGGCTGATTTGCTGTTGCACTGACTGAATTGGCTTCCGAATCAGTACAGTAAATTTCGCAGGAGTTATTCGGGCTTTCAATCAGCTTAACCTTGTGCAGCTTGGCTCCTAATTTTTGCACAGGCGATCGCAATAAATTACTAATGTAAAGTGCGATATTCTCAGCAGTAGGCACTACTTCGGCAAAGTAGGGAATGTCTTTATTTAAAAAGGTGTGATCGAATGGTTCTACCACATAATCTTCTATCACCTGATTCAACGCGCCTAAATCCACAATCATACCTGTGCGTTGATCAATCTCCCCCTTAACGGTGACTTCTAGATGGTAGTTATGTCCATGTCCGTGGGGACGCGCACACTTACCGTAAATCTCTGTATTTTCTTCGTTACTTAAATTCGGGTGAGCCAGCCGATGGGCGGCGCTAAAGTGAGTGCTAATGGTGAGGTAGGCTTCCATTGAGTTTCCCATATAATCTGCCCAAAGTTCAGGATGTTCAAATAACTGCACACGGACTAAAGGCAAGTGGGGTGCTAACCGTTGCCAGATAACCCGTGCAATATTCTCAGTGGTGGGCAGAGTTTGTTGAAATTCTGTCCACACATCGTTGAGATAAGAAAAGTCCAGAAGGCTTGTAACTTCTTGTTTGATTACCTGTTTCACATCAGACAAGTTCAAAACCATGCCATATTCATCCAATTCCCCAATCAGGGAAATAAATAAGACATAGTTATGTCCGTGTCCGGGAAATTTAGAGCAGGCACCAAATTGCTGAATGTTCTCAGCTTCACTCAGTTCTGGCAACCAATAGCGATGACTTGCCGAAAACTGAGCGCGGCGATTTACGATACATTGCATGAGTACACTGGGAACAAAATTTAAAATTTCTTAATGTTTCTCTGTTTCCAGCATAAACTAAATTCTTTACCTGTAGCGACGGGAATAATATCCATATCCATAAAATTCCTGAATATCAGACTGGGAATTACAAATATGAATGTTTCAGTACTGTGCTGGCTGCTGGTGCGGAGACTTCGCCACATAGGTGCTTAAAATCACAGCAGACCACTTTTCAAACAGCCTCTTACTTAACTGAAGCTTGCACTTCGTAGTGCAATTTCTTCGCTATGCGAAACAATTCTTGTCCTGTGTGCAAATAGCGCTCATCATAATTCATGGGAAAATATGCCAATTCTTCTATACCATCTCCAACTTGATTGAGGCTGTAGTAGAGATGGGCGGCGGCTCTGGCTAAACTAGGAGGATTGGGTAGAGAACGAAAGGTAATTTGTGCTTGCTTAAAATCACGACGACATCTGTCTAAATATTCTTGAAATTCTTCTAATAATTCGTCATCAAAGGGATCGGCGGCTAGTTCATCGATTTGCTCTTGTAGAGAATTGAGAATATGAGAAAGTATCCGGTTGACTGGTTGATAAACTAGGCGCAGCCATTCTTCAACTAGTTCATCAGCATCTTTCCCGGTTTTTCTTGTCGCTTGGTAATGCCTTTGTGCGGATGCTGTACGCTGTTGTCGGCTATTTAATTTCTCTGAACTATCTTTTAGTTGTTGGTCGTAATTTAAGCGGGCTTCAGTGTCACTTAAAACTTCATAAGCCGCATTAATCCTGATAATCTGCTCTTTATCTGCTGTTTGCTGATTACTATCAGGATGAAATAATTTCACCAGGCGGCGATAAGCTTGCTTAATCTCCGCCTGGCTAGCATTGGGGTTAACTTTGAGAATTTCGTAGTGGTTATAATCGACCATTAATCCAAATTTATAGCTAGCTGATGCTAGTTGCGACTCTCTCCTCCAAATCTTGAAATAATGGCGTAGTTAAATACCTTTCTCCAAAACTTGGCTGAATGACTACAATTAAACGCCCTTCGTTTTCTTTTCGCTGGGCAACACGAACAGCGGCACATAAAGCTGCACCACTGGAAATTCCAGATAGTAACCCTTCTTCTCTGGCTAAACGCCGACCATAAGCGATCGCATCTTCATCGGTGACCGTAATCACTTCATCAATCAATTCTAGCTTCAGTACTTGGGGAATAAAACCAGCACCAATTCCTTGAATTTTATGTGCCCCTGGTCTTCCCCCAGATAATACTGGGCTATTACTTGGTTCAACTGCGATCGCCTGAAAAGTCGGCTTGCGTGCTTTGATTACTTCTGCTACTCCAGTAATCGTACCACCTGTTCCCACTCCTGCCACAATCATATCTACTTGCCCATCAGTATCTTCCCAAATTTCTTTGGCGGTACTTTCTTGATGTATTTTAGCATTCGCTGGATTGCGGAACTGCTGCAACATATAGGTATGGGGCGTTGTGTTCACTATCTCCTGTGCCCGCCGAATCGCTCCACTCATACCTTCAATTCCTGGTGTTAGTTCCAGTTCAGCTCCATAAGCCCGCAACATTGCCCTTCGTTCCCCACTCATCGTTTCGGGCATAGTTAAAATTAACCGATAACCCTTGGCAGCCGCTGCCATTGCCAGAGCAATTCCTGTATTACCTGAAGTAGGTTCCACCAATATTGTTTTTTGCGGAGTAATTAACCCCTCTTTTTCGGCAGCACTAATCATACTTACCCCAATTCTGTCTTTAACTGATGCAGATGGGTTCATACTTTCCAATTTCACCACAATCTGGGCTACACACCCTTGGGCTTGGGGAATACGGTTTAGTTTGACTAAAGGTGTACGTCCAACGAGTTCTGTAATGTTACTAGCAATTCGCATAATTATTCCTTAGTTATTTAGTTATGAGTCAACGGTCAACGATCAATAGTTCTAACTCATTGAATATCTAACAAATGACTATTGACTATTGACTAAATGTAGTACATGATATCCAACTGCCGCCGAGAATCTCTTTTTTCACAAAGATCCTGAAGTGAATAATTTTGAAACACTGAGTTTGCCGCCTGACAAGCTTCTTGCCATATTTCTGCTATTACTCCGCTATCTATAGTTCTGCGATTATTGTCTGCTGGTTCTGCCCGTACATCCATTCCTTCCAAGCATTCCAATATCTCGAAAATAGTAATTTTCTTGGGTTCTCGTGCCAATAGATAGCCACCTTTAGACCCTCTTTGACTCTTGATTATACCCCCACGCCTCAAGGTTGCTAGCAGCTGTTCCAAATAGCGATCGGGTATGTTTTGTTGTGCAGCAATTTGCCGAATTTGCATCGGTTCGCCGCTTTGATAATGAGTTGCCATTTCTAATAAGGCTAGGATTGCGTATTCAGACTTACAGGATATTTCCACAAGTAGCAATTAAGAATGAAGGATAAAGTATGAAGGATCAAAATTTTTCATACTTCATACTTTTTCTAGTATACTCCGGTTATTCACTGGGGTTTTTGGGGAGTATCCCTTTTTAGCAAAAAAGCCCCTCACCCTTCCGGTAGTGTTTCACTATATAAGTTATGAGAGGTTGCGAGGTGTCAGATCCCCGACTTCTTAAAGAAGTCGAGGATCTCGCAGCCCAGCATAAAAAAACCCCACCATCAGGCGGGGATTAATCAAGTTCAAATTTTTATGTACACTGATTGAAACCAGAGCCAGACTCTACGTTCTAGAAGGTAAATGTGGTTCTGAGTGTACCGATGAATGCGTTTTCTTCAGCGTCGTTTTGACCAGGCGCTCTCAACCAGATAATACCAGGAGTAACGGAGATGTTATCGGATACGCGATATTTGTAGAAGCCTTCAACGTGGATTGGTGCATTACCGCCAACAGCTACACCGGGAACTGCACGTCCGCGAGAATAGGGTTCGGCGCCTGCGAAAATACCCAGTACGTTACCTCTCTTACCAAAGTCAGGTAGGGCTATACCACCACCGTAGCTCCAAGCTTCAAAATCGTTACCAGCACCAACTTCGTTGACATCGTGGTACGTAACGAACCCACTAACTGACAATTTGTCACTGGGTCTGAAGGCTGCGGAAATACCGTAGGAATTACTGTTAGCTGCGGCTGTTAGCAGGTTTGCTTGACGAGTACCGACGACACCACCAATTGGTGAATCACCACTACCAGCAGTTATACCTGAATCAAATAAGGCACTACCTGCACTGTGATAACCGTGGACGTAGGTAGCAGCTAATGCTAAACGATCGCCTACAGCAAAGTTCAACTGTCCTAAAGCAGCATAGTTACCGTTGAATAAACCTGCTCCTGCACCTGTAGCTGTAGTACCAGGATTATTCGCATCTGAAGCCAAGTAGCCTACAGTAATAGAACTTGGTTTGAAGATACTGCCACCACTGCTAAAAGGTATATTGAGCGCTATACCAGCTCCACCACCAATGCGATAGATGGGACTTTCAGACGCAAAGGTAGTCAAAGCGCCGTTACCACCATCTGTTTTGTCGAAGAAGTAGGGGTTGTTGACAGCAGCATAATGGCTATGACGACCACCACTTGCAGCGAGGTAAACTTGAGCCGGTCCGATAGGAACTTCGTAGGTCAAGCGGTCAATTCTCACACTGTTGCTGCCAGTGCTACCAACTTGAAAGGTTTGTGTACCTTCTGCGGTAGGAACAGCGTTACCAGCTTCGTCTCTCAATGAGAAAGCTGATGCGTTACCAGCAGCCAGACGAGTTGTCAACTTGTCTCTACCAGTGAAGCTGGTTTCCAATCCTAAACGTACTCTGTCCTGGAAAACTGTATTGTTGGCATTATCAGTTCTGCCACCAAAAGCATCGCTAACGGCGAAAATAGCTTCACCCACTAGTTTGGTGGTAGTAGAGAACTGATTGGCTTCCAATTCAGCAGTACGTGCTTCTAAGGAATCAACACGACCGCGTAAGGTTGCTAGTTCTGCGGAAAATTCTTCTTGCAACCGCTGTAAGGTTGCTAAATCTTGCTTTGTTACCAAGTCAGCTGTCGCTGTCGCAATCAGTTCGTTAACCCGATCCAAACAGGCGTTTAAACCAGCCGCAAATTCATAACGGGTTAAAGCACGGTTACCGCGATAGGTTCCATTGGGATAACCTGCGATACAACCATAACGCTCAACCAAGGACTGCAATGCTTGGAAAGCCCAGTCAGTTGGTTGAACATCTGAAAATTGCGAAACTGATGTGACTTGCGCCTGGGAGTTACTACTACCTTCTTTGCTGTAGCGGTTAACTTGCTCTAGAACTTTGGCATCATCGCTAGCGGGAGCTGCTTGAGCTATGATTTCTGCTGGCTTTTGAGCCAGTTCAGCCGCCCCTTGCTTCTCGGATGGTACTTCTGCTGTGGTATTTGGAGCTGCCATTGCTGCTGTTGAAACTAACAGCGTTGCTCCCAAAACTGCTGGACTAACGACCAGGGATTTCCACAATATAGATTTAGACATTTTTTCTCTTCTCCTCACACCTTGTATAGATAATTGTGTTCGTTGCACCTATTCTCAAATATGCGCCATCTTTTTCGGACTTCCGGATGAGGCATAGTTGCCACTACTACAATTTTAGTTTTTGCCTAGCTAATAAACGATTAACTTGATGTTAATTACTGATGTAATTAACTTATGCAAAAACACTCCTTTATAGCATAACATTATAAAACATCTCAAGGACTTGGCAACATCCAAGCGATCGCCTCAACAACTGTCACACTCATAACCTAATACATTCAAGCAGCGATTAGCGCTAGAGAATTCACTAAAATTCCTATTCACCTAAGTAATCAGTATGAATTGCGTACACGAGTAAGCATACAAATCTTCTCTTGTCTTCTATCTCCTGTATTTTTTTAATTGTACTTTTCTGAAGAAATTACTGGTTAATGTGGGAAATTACTGCTGCTAGATCAAAGTCTTTCTCAGTTAAACCACCTGCATCGTGGGTGGTTAATTGGATTTTCACTTTGTTATAGGAAATCTCTATATCAGGATGATGTCCTGCGGACTCGGCAGGTTCCACCAGTTTGTTGACAAATTCAATTGCCTGGATAAAATCTTTAAAGGTACGGATAGTCTTTAATTTAGACCCTTCCACTGCCCAACCCGACAGTACACCTACCCGTTGTTGAATTTCCGCTTCGGTGAGTAGCTGTGCCATATGCAAATATCCCTTTAATTATAGTAGTATTTATGACAATTTCTTTGTCCGACGTAATCTGTCTCTGTATTTTTACGCCTATAAAAAACTATCCGCTCTGATTTAGATCGGTGGATCTAAGTCAGAGCGGTCTAGTCGGGTCTTCAGGTTGCAACCAGACTGCTGGAAGGAACTCCTAGCTTAGCCTAGCTACTTGAGTCAAACTTAGTATCTTCAAAAGAACTAAGGCTAACTTTTAGAGAACAGCCCCAGCACACAGCCGGCTAACTGCAACCTGATGACCCATGCGTTTACTACTTTCTATCATGGGCATCACCTCCTTGTTGCCTAAGCGGTCTTAGTTTCAATAAGGCAGAGTATTTAACTCTGGGTTTTGAACCTTCATTAACTATAGCACTTGACATCCTCCCCTGCCTGAATGCATGGGGATTCCCAAGCCTCACGATTTGGGTTTCTGTTTCTTTCCCTTACGGGTTTTTCGCAACTGCCTCCATGCCCAAAGCATTTTCCGGTCTTATGTTTGCTCCACAGACTTTGGCTTTCGCCTCCCGCAAGCCCTGCGGTACATTAGTATACTAGCACAAAGCCGCTCCTTATGGACGGAGTTTTAAACCCAAATTTCTGATAAATTAAATGACATAATCGTACACTGACTGCAAGCACTACAGTGTAGGCTTCTCAACCAATTAAACTAAGCGATTCCCTGAGATTCCAAAAATTCATCTCATCGCTCACTGCGAAGCAGAAGCGGGGGTTTTTTTGTTTTAGTTGAAACCCGATAAAAAATCCCCCACCGAAAGGTGAGGGAAACTGAAGACTAATTAAAGCTAAAGCTCAATTAACCCACGATAGTTACAGAGCGTTACCACGAGGTAGAACTTCTTCAGGGAATACAAACTGTTCGTGGGGCTGATCTTGAGGAGCCATCCAAGCACGGATACCCTCATTCAGCAAAATATTCTTGGTATAAAATGTTTCAAACTCTGGGTCTTCAGCAGCGCGCAATTCTTGCGACACAAAGTCGTAAGCCCGCAGGTTGAGTGCAATGCCGACGATGCCAATTGCTGCCATCCACAGTCCAGTTACTGGTACAAACAACATGAAGAAGTGTAACCAGCGTTTGTTGGAGAATGCAATCCCGAAAATCTGTGACCAGAATCGGTTTGCTGTCACCATTGAATAGGTTTCTTCTGATTGAGTCGGATTGAAGGCGCGGAAGGTGTTAGCTGCTTCGCCGTCTTCAAACAGGGTGTTTTCGACTGTTGCTCCATGAATCGCACACAACAATGCACCACCCAACACACCTGCTACTCCCATCATGTGGAAGGGGTTGAGGGTGAAGTTATGGAAACCTTGCACGAACAAAATGAACCGGAAAATACCTGCTACTCCAAAGCTGGGTGCAAAGAACCAGCTTGATTGTCCCAATGGGTACATCAAGAAGACGCTGACGAATACCGCGATTGGGGCAGAAAATGCCAAAGCGTTATAAGGGCGAATTCCGACTAGACGGGCGATTTCAAATTGCCGTAACATGAAGCCGATTAATCCAAAGGCTCCGTGTAGGGCGACGAATGGCCATAAGCCGCCGAGTTGACACCACCGGGTGAAATCTCCCTGTGCTTCTGGTCCCCACAGCAATAATAGGGAATGTCCCAAACTATCTGCTGGTGTGGATACGGCTACGGTGATAAAGTTACAGCCTTCTAAATAAGAAGATGCTAAACCGTGGGTGTACCATGACGTGACGAAGGTTGTACCTGTGAGCCAACCGCCTAGTGCCAGGAAAGCACAGGGGAACAACAGTACCCCTGACCAACCGACAAACACGAAGCGATCGCGCTTCAACCAGTCGTCTAGAACGTCAAACCACCCTCTACTGGGGGCGCGTCCAACTGCGATGGTCATTACAGAAAATCTCCAAAAGTTTATAAGTACAGGTTTTTACTTCTGTATTATAGATCGCTATTATTTTTTAGCTCTCCATAAACAGAAAGTTTACTGGGTTGTCAATCCAGTTTACAATTTTTTACTGACTCTAATCATATTAAGTGCAAATCTCTAATTTTTCTAGGTGATTTTTAATTTTTTTTAAGATTTGTATAGATTGTCATTGGTCATTGGTCATTTGTCATTGGTCATTTGTCAAGAAGGCAATAGGCATATAGTCATTTGTCCCCCTTGTCCCCCTTCCCCCTTCCCCCTTCCCCCTTCCCCCATCTCCCTACACCAGTATTCCGGCAGCTAGCGCTAGAATGAGTGCTACAGTTAAATTGATTAATGCTAAATGTTTACCATCGACTTAACGGTCAGAAACACTGCTTATCCATTATCAGTGCAACGTAAGTCAGCAGAGGATGCTGAGGCTGTCTACCAGTTAATTTTGGCAGCCATGCGGTCTGGTAACCCTGACATTGTGGAACTAAAATGTGAGGGCAAGACAGAGAAAAAAATTGCTGTTCGTGCTAGTGAAATTTCTGGGGTGCAGATTCTTCAGAAAGATGGTGTCACTACTAGTAGTGGTAGACCCCCTGGTTTTGTGGCTCTAACTACTGAGTGAGCAGGTTGGATAAATGGCGAAAGTGGGCATTGCAGTTCATGATTTACAGTTCAATTGGCCTAGTGGCGAGAAAGCAATTAAATCTTGCTCTTTAGAAGTACCAAAGGGCGAGTTTTGGATGCTTTTGGGGACAAATGGCAGTGGTAAATCAACTTTACTCAGACTCTTAGCAGGACTATTAGCTCCCACATCAGGTGAAATTGGGGTTTTGCATCCCGTTGGCTTTGTTTTCCAAAATCCCGATCATCAACTAGTAATGCCAACAGTTGGTGCAGATGTGGCTTTTGGATTAGTGGAAGAAAAATTGCCAACTGCTACAGTCAGAGCCAGAGTCGAGGAGGCTTTAGGAGCAGTAAATTTACAATCTCTGCAACGCCGGCCGATCTATGCTCTCAGTGGGGGACAGAAACAGCGGGTAGCGATCGCAGGTGCGATCGCCCGTCATTGTGAAGTCCTATTATTAGATGAACCCACTGCTTTATTAGATCCCGATAGCCAATTGGATTTGGTGGCTAGTGTGCGTCGCCTGGTCAAAACTCGTGGAATCACAGCTTTGTGGGTAACCCATCGCCTTGATGAGTTGAATTACTGTGATGGGGCTTTTTTGTTAGAAAAAGGTTCTCTTGTAGATCAAGGTGAAGCCCTGCGTCTGAAACAGCGGTTGATGGAAGTGTCTCCCAGCTAGCTGTTGTTTGTCGATATTACATATTATATTGATGTTGCACCCATTTTGTGATCAAATTGGGTGTTTTTCAGTAGTCATGCCACTACCCAGATAAAAATAACCCCCTTGATTTTCAAGGGGGGTTTTGATTTGGTTCATATTTCTTCAGAGAAAAGAACAGGATAATTAGGTTCTGTATAAGGCGTTCTGTATATATGCCCATAGTAGCAACTATAAATGTCGATGTCAGGGCGATCGCTGATTCTTCAAGCTAACTTCACAAGAACTTTTCAATATACTGATTTTCACTCTCAAGGCGATCGCTATTTTACGAGAAAACAGGGACGGAAAACGCCCATAACCCTTTATTGCTGGCAAAATCGCATCTCATACTAATCCGCATTCGGTGATGTAATTTCCAATTGTCGTAGGTCTGGGGTCTCCCCGCCCCTACCGTGTTTCAATATTACACTTTAGATTTCGTTAGGGCTTTGACATATTTTCAGCCTCTCCCGTGCTTCGTCATGGGTGGCGAGGTAATCTTTGAGCCAGTCGCAACCCCGCCCTAGCAAGTCATCCAACCCACCAACCCGCCACACCTTAGGATTACCGTAACTTGATGCGATGAGAATTCTCTGTCCATCAGCACTAAGACTGGCACTGTTGACATCGCCCTCATACACTTTAAAGTCAGCCAAAAGTTTGCCGTTGATATCCCACACACGGGCAGTATTGTCCAATGATGCAGTGACAATCCGCTGTCCATCGGCACTAAAGCTAGCGCTGTTGACCCTTTCCTCATGCCCTTTGAGGTCGGCGAGCAGTTTGCCAGTGATATCCCACACACGGGCGGTTTTGTCATCTGATGCAGTGACAATCAGCTTTCCATCGGCACTGTAGACTCTGCTCTGATGCCCTTGGAGTTGATTGCGTTCCCAAATATTGTCCAAAATTGTTTGTAAAGCCAATATCGGCTTGGTAGCTGGATATTTTTCTAATCGCCGTCCGTCCTTAACCAGTTCCTTCAATCTTTGCCCAGTTTCCATCGCTGATACTAATGTTTCCAAGCGTTCAGACGGGAATGATTGGAACCTTTCCAACGCAGTCACTCCTGCTTGTTCCAATTTGATGCCTTCCTGAGCTTCCTGCGCTTGTTCCTTAGCGTCCCGCGCTTGTTGAGTTACATAAGTTGCAAATACCCCAGCGATTAATGCCAAAATGATAAAAAATATCAAAATTGCACTGCCAATTTTAATTTGACTCTGGGCTTTTTTTCTGGCTTTTTCTAATATTTCATTCGCCTGTTTAATTTCCCATTTATCAAATTCTTGGCTGGCAGATAAAAACTCATAATCTTCATTACTCAAACTTTTACCAGATGCCCAAGCCAAAGCATCTTGCAAAACTCGCCCACGTAACAGCCATGATTCATCTTTCTTTCCTGAATCTATCCAACCCCTCAACGCTTCGCCATAAGGGCGCAATTCCCTCAGGGCAGTTTCCACCCAATTATCATGAAAAACTTCTCCATAAATGCGATTATAAACTCGCAATTTACTATTACGCCTCACCACCAAACCCGTTAACCGCAATTGGGTTTGCTCTAAACTATTATCATCAGCTAATTCTTCGTTTTGTAAAATTTGTTGATATAGCCCCAACAATCTCCCTGTCCGCTCTCCACTACCTCGTAAAATTCGGTCACGAATAGTTTTTAAATGCTCTGGTTCATCTTGGTGTTCCCAGTTATAAATTACCAGGCTTTGCACCAAATTTTCTACCCATTCGGCAATTTTATCTTCCTCAATTACATCATTATTATTCATCACTCCATTTTCTCCCTCCTCCTGACTTGCTGTTAGGAAGTTAAGCGGTGAGGTAGAAGATATCAACCGACAAATCTTTTGCGTCATAAAAGGTTGTCCGCCTGTCCATTTCAATACCTCTCTTAACAACGCCTTGGGATTTTTAATTTTCGTTGCTAAACCAAAAGCCAGGGGTTTTGTTTCTTGTATGAGCGATACAAATCACATAAAGGTATGACATCATTACCCTGCAACCTCACTAAACCCATACTGCGTAATTTAAAAGCTAGAGCAGTTTCTAACCGCACAGGATTGGTATTAGCAATCACCTTTTTCATAGCAGTAACTAAATTGGCATCCTCCTGCAAATTCAAGAGATGGCGGCGCAGATGGTCGCTGAACATCCCTTCTTCCGTGGGTGCAGTGCGTAATAATTGCGACATTGTAATTCTGCTACGGGCGATTTCATAGAGCGATCGCCTGACGAGGTAAGGATGTCCACCAAGCATTTTCATTAATTGTGTAATTTCTGCTTCTGTCCAATTAAGTTGGTGTTTTTGTACCAATTCTTGTACTTGGGATTGATTAAATTATGGTAAATCAATTGGCAATCCCACATTGAAAGGTGATTGATTAATATTGAGGGGAATATAAACTTCCTTGGAATGAACAATTACCAATCGTAATTTTTGCCAAATCTCATCATTTGCTGATTTTCTTCACCGCCCCAAAATCAATTAGCACTATTTTTCCATCTGTTTTTCGCCGCATTAAATTTTGCGGTTTAATATCTCGATGAATGACATTTTGTTGATGGACAAAAGCCAAAACTGTTAAGATATCGTTTAACAACTTAAAAACGAATTTTTCAGGTTTAGAAGAACTAGGACTGATTTCTTTAGTTAAATCATGTCCCTCAACAAATTCTTGAACTAAATAAAATTCCTGGTGTTCCTGAAAGTGGGCAAAAAGTTGAGGAATTTGATTGTGTTCATTACCAAGCCGATATAAAGTTTGCGCTTCTTTCTCAAATCGCTCTTTAGCATAAGTCGCAACCACAATTTTCGGATCAATTGGTTTGAGATGCTTAACAACACACGCAGGTTGTCCTGGTAAATCTAAATCATTAGCTAAATCAGTCTTACCAAATGCACCATTCCCCAAGGAATCAATAATACTATAGCGATTCCGCAGGATTGTTCCGATTAAATTATCTTCATTCATTTAGTATCTTCTCAAACCCCAGTAATGCAACCGATATAAAGCGCTTTAATAAAATCCAAATTCTCAATTCTGATAACTAGATTTATTCCATGTTTTTTATAAACTAAATATTAACTATAAGAATAAGTTTTAAAAGTCCTTAGTTCGACTTTATCCAAAATTAAAAACTCGGCTTTCTTGATTCGGCAAAAACCTCAGCTTTTTGGTAAATACTTTTTCCCTAGTTTACAACTAATAACAATAAAAACTGACGCTATTCCAGATTTACACAGGATAAAAAACTCCACCCACTCTTGGGATGGAGTTTTTGGGCATGGGGCATGGGGCATGGAAAAAAACCACCAATGCCCAATGCCCCAAGTCGGCGGGCGGCTATCCCTCTGCACCCACTCAAGGGGAGGGAGTTTCCCGCCGACTTCCATAAATTCTGTCTCATGCAAAGGTGAGTCAGTGCGTTAGAGGTGCAGAGGGCAAAAAATGTATTTTCTTCCTTCAGCATAGCTGCCTCCAGGCCTAGCGCCTTTCTTCGGTAAAAACTCTTATGCTTGCTGTTGGTTGGTTATTTTCTTATCCCCAATATTTTTTCAGTAGCTTATGCTACTAATTAAAAAAAATTAATGATTTTCTGTTGGGCGATCGCTTTTTCCGCAAGCAGTAAGTATTTTTATAGGGATGTGTCAAAGTCTCCTGTGGCTATCTCTGCTTCCATGCGCTTGCTTCTAGTACCCGCAACTTTGATGCAACTAGATCAAGCTGCATCTGAAAAATAGAGATTTTTCAGTTCTTTGTCTTAAGCTCATAATCCAACACCAATAATTTAAAGAACTCAAAAGACGTAGAAAAATGAGCTTTTCAAGTTTTTACATAATCCGATCGGACAAGTTTTAACTAATGTAACATAGTGTTACAAGCAATGCTTCAATTACTATATAAAGTTATGAACGAATTTTGCCAACTCTATATAACTGTGATTAAAAACCATGCCTCGTCCCTCATCCCAAGCCGTTTTATTAGTAGACGGCTACAATATAATCGGCGCTTGGCCTTGTCTAAAGAGAACCCGTGATAATTCAGGGCTAGAAGCAGCAAGAATGGAATTAGTGGAAACGATGACTAGTTACAGCTCGTTTCAAGGTTATGACACGCAAATAGTTTTTGATGCCCAATATCAAAATTCCGCTAGCAATAAAGAAATTATTACAGAGCTTTTATCAGTTCATTACACTGATTTTGGGCAGACGGCAGATACATACATTGAAAAATCTTGTGCCTCTTTACGCTACGAAATAGCACAATCTCGAATTTCTCGCGTGATTGTCGCCACTTCAGATCGGGCACAGCAGCTGATGGTACAAGGGTATGGAGCTGAATGGTTGTCTGCACACCAATTATGTGGCGATGTGGAAATGACAGTTTGTCGGATGCGAAATAAATATCAATCACGCAAAAAATCTCATAGCAGATTTTTAGCTAATTCCATAGATGCCAAATCCCGCCAGCGTTTGGCGGAACTGCGAATGGGCTTGAAATAGTCTTGCTAGTTAGGGTCTACTGCTGCCAAAGTCCTCCAGTTCGGAAGTTAAAAAAAAATTTGGCGGAGTACTTGCCAAAACCTATGTTTTACTCTACTATTATAAATCGTGAGCGTTCCTCAGTAGCTCAGTGGTAGAGCGATCGACTGTTAATCGATTGGTCGCTGGTTCGAATCCAGCCTGGGGAGTTAAAAAAGGATAAAGGATGAAAGATGAAGGATGAAGAAGGAAAATTCACACTTCAAACTTCAGATTTTCAGGAATTTTGGTCACTCGATCCAGGAGTGACGTTTCTCAATCATGGGTCTTTTGGTGCTTGTCCAAAAGCGGTGCTAGCTGTTCAGCAAAAATTGCGATCACAACTCGAAATTGAACCAATCCGCTTTTTTGGTAGAGAATGGGAACCACTGCTAGATCATGCTAGGAATCAACTGGCAGAGTTTGTTGGTGCTGATAGCCAAGATTTAGTATTTGTCAACAATGCCACGACTGGTGTTAATTCGGTATTGCGATCGCTCTCGTTCTGTGCTGAAGACGAAATTCTCACCACTAACCACGAGTACAACGCTTGTCGTAATGCTCTAGATTTTATTGCCAGTCGCACTGGGGCGCGAATCGTCATAGCACAGATTCCTTTTCCGATTGACTCGCCACAGCAGGTAATAGCAGCGGTAATGGAGCGAGTTTCCCCGCAGACGCGATTAGCCCTTTTAGATCATATTACCAGCCAAACAGGATTAATTTTCCCGATTCAGCAATTAGTTCAACAATTGCAACAGCTTGGTGTCGATATACTTATAGATGGCGCTCATGCTCCTGGGATGATAGCGCTTTCTTTGCGCGAAATTGGCGCAACTTATTACACTGGCAATTGTCATAAATGGCTATGTGCGCCCAAGGGTGCAGCATTTTTGTATGTGCAACGGGATAAACAGTCTCAAATACGTCCCTTGACAATTAGTCATGGTGCAAATTCACCGAGAACTGATAAAACACGCTTTCAATTAGAATTCGATTGGACTGGTACAGACGATCCTACCGCTTATATGTGCATCCCGGATGCGATCGCTTTTATGGGTTCATTGCTAAGAGGTGGTTGGAGTGAGTTAAGGCAACGAAATCATCAGCTAGTATTAGAAGCTAGACAGGTACTTTGTCAAGCTTTAGGAGTGTTACCGCCTTGTCCAGAGGAGATGATTGGTTCTATGGCAGTTATACCATTGCCTGCTGCATGGGACAATCGCCATTTTCTGGCTGTACACGATGAGTTATTTGATAACTTTGGCATTCAAGTCCAGGTAGTACCTTGGTATGAATCGCCACGGCTATTAGTGCGGATATCCGCGCAAATTTATAATACTCCCGAACAGTATGTATATTTGGCAACAGCACTGAGCAAGTTGCAGAACTGTTAAGATACAAGACAGTCGCTACATCAGTAGTCATCTATTCAGATACCCAATGCCCAATTCTAAAGATTTTCCAAAGTATTCAACACTGCGATCGCTGACTGATATCGTTGCGTAAAGTCTAAGTGTACCATTTTATTCATAATTTTTCTAAATTCTTCTGTAGTTTCCCCTAACTCCCACCAATACTGCCATATTTGTTCATTGGTTTGAGATTCGACTTGGATAATCACTGCACCTGTATTTACATCTCTGCGATAGAGTTTTGGATATATACCAGTTAAAGCTTGGATACCAATCATACCTAATGCATAAATATCACTGTTAAGTGTTGGTTGACCACTCATCTGTTCCGCAGGCGCATAGCCAGGAGTACCAATGGCTATAGTTTGATTTTCTTGTTCTTGTGGTTGAACTTGCTTGACAGCACCAAAGTCAATTACAACTATATGTCCATCTGCTTTGCGTCTAATCAAATTACCTGGTTTGAGATCTCGATGAATTACACCGTAGCTGTGGATAAAAATCAGCACTGGTAAAATTTCTTTGAGGATGGCTATAACTTCAGCTTGTTTTAAACGCTTACCAGGAGTGAGTTCTTCCGAAAGCGGATGACCAGAAATAAATTCTTGCACTAGATAAAACTGCTGATTTTCTTCAAAAAAAGCTAGCAGGTGGGGTATTTGTGAATGTTTACCCAAAATTTCTAAAATTGCTGCTTCGGTCTTGAATAAGCGTCTCAGAACACTTAAATATTCTGTATCTTGATGAGCAGGTCTTAACTGTTTGACTACACACTGAGGATTACCAGGACGCTGAATATCAACAGCCACGTAGGTATAGCTAAATCCACCAGCACCTAAATTATTAACGATTTGATAGCGCTTGTTGAGTACTGTGGTTGATGGAACTGCTTGCTGCGCTGGATATAAGGTTCTGGTTAGTGTCGGTTGTTCATCTCTGGGAGTTCCAGTTTGGACAGTAAAGGCTTGCAATTGCGCAATTAGTTCTTTTTGCTCTTGTACCCGTTGCAGAATTGCTGCCTGTTCTTGTTTACTTTGATAGGAGCTATAAGCGAGGACACTACCAGCAGCAAGTATTAACCCCAAACTGGGAGATACTACCGGAAACCACCCCGCTTGCGTAAAAATCACAAAGTTGCTCCCAAATAATACTAATAGGGTTGTTACTTCTGCCAGTCCTAAGCTCACTGGATGGTGAATGCGCCAAGCGATTAATCCACCAACGAAAGTCCATCCCCAAATCCACAAAATTTCTCCCCAACTAGGTAAAAACCAGAACAAGGGCTGTTTGTTCAGAACAATACTCAGAATTTGACTGACACTTTGAGCATGAATCTCTACTCCTGACATTTTGCCAGAACTATCTGATTTACCACTGCTGTAAGGTGTATTGAAAATATCATTCAGACTAGCTGCGGTGGAACCAATTAAGACGATGCGGTCTTTGACTAAATCTGGTTTAACTTGGTCGTTTAGTAGTTCTGTAATTGTAACCTGCTGGGCAATTTGACGCGCAGAACGATAGTTGAGCAGGATTTGGTAGCCACTTGTATCGGCTTTTTGATAACCACCAGCGTGGGGTTGTAAAGGTTTTAAGATAATATTACCTAGTTGCAGTTCTCGGTTAGGGGTGAATTGTGCTTGAATCCCTCCTACTGCCAAATATTTGAGTGCTAATTGCCAGCTCAAGGAAGAAAGGCTTTTACAAGGATCGGCAGCATCTGTACTGACTAATAATAAATTGCGACGAATTGTCCCATCAGTATCTTCAACAACATCACTAAATCCGACTCTTTCTGCTTCTATCCCTTGGGGGGGTGGTGTTCCGGGATGTCCAGCACTTCCAGTTTCCGAATGTTTGCAGATGGGGACGATAATATCACTTTCTTGTAGGCGTTTGAGTAGTTTTTCGTGTCCGGGCTGTACAGGTAAATCACGAAAAATATCTAAACCTATGGCGCGTGGTTCATATTCCTCAAGTTTACCTAATGCCCGGTCGAGAATTTCACTTTTGAGCGGCCAATTCCATTTTTGCAGGTCTTTTTCACCCACAGCTACAATTAACAACCGTGGATCTGTCCCTGGATCGGAACGCAATTGCATCATCTGGTCGTAAACTTTTAATTCTAACGGCTCTAACACTCCTATTTTCTGAATTAAGAGTAGTAAAACGGCGATCGCCGCGCTAGAAATAATCGCTGGCTGTTTGAATAAAGTTTTGAATTTTACAAACATATTACTAATAAATAAGTATTCTTTTATACTATGTTTTGAGGAGAGAGATTATGCAATCCCATTTACAACTTGTAAGAATCGTACTTAGAACTTTAGTCCTAAACCAGAGGACTGAAGTCCTAACTACGACCGATCAAAATTAATGTGGCAGACCATGAGATAAAATATATAATTCTATTTTTACCTTAGTTCTGGTCAATAGCAGTCGAGGTAGGCAATTTATGATTCAAGCCAAAGCCAAACTAGTAACATTTGAAGATTTTGCAGCTTGGCGACCTGAAGGCGGAAGGTATGAACTACATGATGGGGTAATTGTGGAAATGGCACAACCAACGGGAGACCATGAAGACGTTGTTGGTTTTATAGCCAGAAAACTAACTGTAGAATTTGACAGATTAAACCTACCTTATATCATCCCCAAAACTGCATTGATAAAACCTTCTACCTCGGAATCTGCTTATTCTCCAGATGTACTATTACTCAATCGCCTTAATTTAGTAAATGAGCCTTTGTGGAAAAAAGCATCAACTGTATCCTTTGCAGCATCAATTCCTTTAGTAGTTGAGGTAGTTAGTACCAACTGGGATGATGATTACTATACAAAACAAGGTAAGTATGAGGGTATTGGAATTCCTGAATACTGGGTTGTAGATTATCTCGGTCTAGGCGCTAAAAAGTTTACTGGTAACCCTAAACAGCCTACTCTATCTGTTTATCTATTAATCGATGGTGAATACCAAGTTACCCAATTTAGAGGTGATGACCGCATTGTATCACCTACTTTTCCCCAACTAAATCTGACTGCGCAACAAATTTTTCAAGCTGGTAGTTTGATGTTATAAATTCGCACTCATGACTTCAGTCGGTGGATTCAACAAGCACAAGCATCAAAAATTATGAGGTGTTGGGAGGGTTCAGATCCCCGACTTCTTGAAGAAGTCGGGGATCTCGCAGTCGATCAAAATTAATGTGGCAGACCACTAGATAAAATATATAATTTTATCTTTACCTTAACTATGCATCAAAGTTCTGGTCGCTGGCAGTTAGGGCTAGCTTTATCATTATTAACTGTTTTTTTGTGGGGAATTCTACCTATTGCCCTAACAGTAACACTGCAAGCACTTGATGCCTACACAGTTATTTGGTTTCGTTTCTCAGTGTCCTTTGGCTTGTTGGCTGTATATTTATGGTCACAGGGTAAGTTACCAACTCTAGTGCAATTACGTTCTGCTTCTCTGAAATTATTAGCGATCGCCTCAATTTTTTTGGGGATGAATTACTTTTTGTTTTTACAGGGTTTAGCACTGACATCACCGACGAATGCTGAAGTAATTATTCAATTTTCTTCTGTCTTTTTAAGTTTGGGAGGGTTAGTTATCTTTAAAGAACGTTATCAAATCTATCAATGGCTAGGAGTTGGTATTTTTACTCTTGGTTATATCTTGTTTTTTCACGAACAACTGACTAATTTATTTACAGCCCACAATACATACCTTTATGGTAGTAGTTTAATTGTGTTAGGAGCAGCAGCATGGGCTGTTTACGCTTTGGCGCAGAAGCAGTTATTACAGTCTTTGTCTTCTGCACAAATTATGCTCATTGTTTACGGAGGATGTGCTTTTTTATTCGCACCATTTAGTACAGCTAAAACAATTTTTACACTCAGCAATTTGCAGCTTTATGCATTGATTTTTTGTGCTTTAAATACTCTCATTGCCTATGGTGCTTTTGCGGAATCATTGGCACATTGGGAAGCATCAAGGGTGAGTGCTGTATTAACATTAGCTCCGATTGTCACTTTAATAGCAATGTGGGCTGTCTCAGTAATTGCCCCCTCCCTAATACTACCGGAAAAAGTCACATTGTTAGGAGTTTTAGGAGCAGTTTTAGTTGTGACTGGGGCGGCGGCGATCGCTCTCGGAAAAACCGAATAATTACTATAATTTCAGAGTTTTTACTGGTTATTAATTGTAATAGATGAATCATTGGATCAAAGTTACATTAGAAATACTGAGGCAAGGTATTTTTTTCTTTGTTATGATTTCACGATAAGCATCAACCAATTGAGTAAATCTCTTGCCAAATAGATATGTTTAATATCAGCATGGCTTTGTTACATTTAATTTTTGGCATTGTAACAAAGAGGTAAAAACTCAAAAAAATCCATAATCAAGAGGCGATTAATATTTAATAACCTTACCAGGGTGTCTGAATAACTACCAAAGCCAACGCCTCGTGAAACAACATCACCGAAACAGTTGAGCGATGATTAGTTCGTTTGGTAATTGGGCCAGCACCCTGGTAAAAATTGTGCTATTGCTGGTTCTGTCAATAGTGCTGCCAATATTTGCAATTAGTAATTCTGTAATGGCAGCAGAACAAGTTTATGGTTCTTATTCAGCCCTAAAACTTTCTCTTCCGATCAATTCTTTAGAAAACTATGCCCAAACTGGTGTAATTGATGACAAGCTAACCATCTATCAACAGTATCTACCAGCAAAAAAACTCGAAGAATTACGGCGAATTTTAGTGACTCCTGTGAAAGTGAATCCGGTAGTGGTTTCACAATTTCTCTATACGCCACAAGGAGAATTTATCCTCAAACGGTTAGCAGCAGCGATTAAAACGCGATCTGCCGTAGGCGGCAGCGCTTCGCTATCGCCGCGATCGCAACCAGAATTTCAAACTTTGCGATCGGCTTTCATTTGGGCTGCTGGGGAACCGGGAGGACTAACGTTATTAAATCTATTGCGGAAGTATCCCACCAGCAGCATTAACATCGATTTAGCCCACAGCATGGGAATAGCTGGAGAATTAGAGCAAATCATCACTGAAACCAGTCGGGCGATCGCGGAAGTTAGCAAAAAGTCCAATCTCGAAGCTACCACCCAAGAGTCAATAAATTTCTCCCAATTGCCAGATTTACGGCAACAAGGGCAATTTAGGGCGCAAGAATATATACTCAAGTTTTCCGACTTGTCACGACAGCGGGAATTGTTAACTGATTTATATATTCCCCATGTCAAAAGTCCCGCGCCAGTGATTGTGATTTCTCATGGTTTAGGTACAGACAGCAGCAACTTTCGTTACCTAGCCAATCATTTAGCTTCCTATGGATTCGCTGTCGTTGTCCCCAATCATTCTGGAACTAGACAGGGGAATGTCAATGCCGACGCAGATGAATTTACAGACAGACCATTAGATGTAAAATACATACTCAATGAACTGGAAAAAGCTAACGAGTCCGATCCAAGATTTCAGGGACTGTTAAATCTGCAACAAGTTGGAGTTTTCGGTCAATCTTTAGGTGGTTACACAGCCTTAGCCTTAGCTGGTGCGGAGATTAACTTTGCTCAATTGCACAAAGATTGTCAGCCAGAGATACTGCAAGATACCTGGAATATGTCTTTACTGCTTCAGTGTCGCGCTTTGGCGTTAAACCAAGGTAGGGTTAAAGAACTGAACTTACGGGATGAGAGAGTTAAAGCCGCGATCGCAGTTAACCCGATCACTAGTTCGATTTTTGGCAAAACAGGCTTGAGGCAAATTCAAATTCCAGTTATGCTCGTTGGTAGCAGTGATGATACAGTTGCACCTGCCTTATTCGAGCAAATTTTACCGTTCTCCTGGTTTGCTAATTCCCAAAAATATCTGGTGATGCTGGTAGGTGGAACCCACTTTTCCACCATTGGTAATGGTAATCAAGGAAATGAGGTAGTAGGAGATATGTCCCAAGTAATTGGCGATCGTCCGGATCTTGCACGCCACTACATCAATGCTTTGAGTTTACCTTTCTTTCAAACTTACGTTGCCAGAATAGCAAAATACTCTCCCTACCTCAACGCCGGCTACGCTAAAGCTATATCTAGTCAGCCTCTGAGTGTTAGTTTTGTGCAGTCTCTACAAACAACAGAATTAGCACAAGCTGTATACAGCGATCGCAAAGAAGCTAAACTAGCTATCAAAAAATCACCCAACTCGATAGTCAATTTTGGTTTTTGGATGTTGGATGTGGGAGTTACACTGCTGCATGTGATGATTTTTCTGTAAATTTCGGCAAAAATATTGTAGATGCTGAATCTGTTGCGTCTTTACAATGTTTATGTCCGTAGATTTCATCTTTATTCCCATTTCTTCTACTATTGCTGGTTAAGGATGCTTGTAAAGGGTGGGGAGACCCCGCCCTGAAAGATGTATCTGTTTGATTATTTTTTTAAGTTTTTATCCAGTTTTTGTATGAAAATGCACCTATGGGTCTGATGCAGTATTAACAGAAAAACGAACCGCATTAGACACGTTAGCGTTAGCGAGTCTTCGAGCGTCAGCGGTAGCGACGTTCGCGTAGCGTCTCCCCTTGGGAGAAGGAGCGTCAGTGGCTTCCCGCAGGGTAGAACACAAAGGACGCAAAGAAAAGAGGTTTTTAGAGATATTTCGCTTCCGTGGTAAGCTGATTAACCTTGTATGCTGACGGTGGAAGGCTGAGAACGAATATAACGCCACCACAAATGACAAATGACAAATGACTATTTTAATTGCCCCAACCTACTTACAATTAATATGATGACTTTCGCCAAATTTATTGTTGAAAGTGCGCCTATCCTAAAATTTTGAATTCTATTGTGCAAGGTTTTTTAAATTTAAACAAACCATTTGATTGGACTTCTCATGATTGTGTGGCGCGGGTGCGTAAACTCCTGCGCCTCAAACGTGTGGGACATGCAGGTACTTTAGATCCAGCCGCTACTGGTGTGTTACCGATCGCATTTGGTAAAGCTACCAGATTATTGCAGTATTTACCAGGTAATAAAGCGTATCAGGCTACTATCAGGTTTGGTGTGCAAACGACAACCGACGATTTACAAGGGGAAATTATTACTTCTGCACCTTGTCCTGGTTTGAGTTTGCCAGAGGTGAAAGCTATATTACCGCAATTTGAGGGTAAAATCGCGCAGATTCCCCCCAGTTACAGCGCCATTCAAGTTGATGGTCAACGCCTCTACGATTTAGCACGGCGTGGGGAACAGGTAGAAGTTCCAGTTAGGACGGTAGAAGTTTTTCAGATAGAAATTGTGGCTTGGCGCGAAGGAGAATTTCCCGAATTAGATTTGGCGATCGCTTGTGGTAGTGGTACATATATTAGAGCGATCGCTCGTGATTTAGGTGCAACCTTACAAACTGGTGGAACCCTCGCCGCTTTGATACGCACCGCAAGCAGCGGTTTTGATTTAGCAGATAGTTTAACTTTGAGCGATTTAGAAACTCAATTGCAAACTGGGACATTTCAACCAATTGCCCCTGATGCTGCTTTACTACATCTGCCAACAGTAATTTTACCAGCAGAATCGGCGCAAAAATGGCGTCAAGGGCAGCGAATTCCTGTAAAAGAAGAGATATCGGGGATGATGCGAGTGTATCAAGAAGAGACTCTGTTTTTGGGAATTGGACAACTAAATGATCAATTGTTGATTCCTATCACAGTTTTGGATATTTGAATAGGTCGCCAAAAGTCATAGTCCATATTCATTCTGCCATCTGACTAAGTCAGGAACAGGAAACAGGCAAGAACTAGCTTGAAAAAGGCAGAGGGCATAAGTCTTCTCTATTTTGTAACAAAAATACTAAGTATTACCCGATAATTTACGTATAATAAATAGTTATGCGTAACCGATAAGTTCATGTAGCTCACTGGGTTAAACAGAGCTCAGTCCGTCAAGAATGGTCTTGGTTATCGTTAAGTTCAAATAGCTTACTGGTAATATCAAAGATTAGATACCTGAAGGCGATCGCTGAATCACAAACTAAAAAACAAGTAAAAATCATGAATAATTTTATTCAACGACACTTGTTAGCAGGGTTTATTGGACTTATTTTGTCTTCCTCTTTTACGATAACGTTACAACAATCATCCTTTGCTCAACCAGTTGAACCACCACCACCACCACCACCACCACCACTACCACCACCACCACCACCACCATTATTAGAATTGCCTTATCCTTGGTTTTTTGAATATCCTAAAGAAAATCCAGATCCAAATCCACTTCCTGTTCCTCAACCCAAACCTAAAGAGCCGCTCACTTTTAAATTGGGGCGTTTTTGTCTAGAATGTAGTGAAAAATTAGGAGGAGAAAGTGTTTCTGTGTATGTTGGTGGCGGAGGAGAATTTGGCGAGGACGGAAACACTAACATTAGTGTTGGTGCTGGGTTCGGAATCACATTCAAACTCAGACCTAATTCTATTCAATCATCATTCAACTATGGTGAGCCTTCAGAACTTGATTTTGATTTTTCAAGTGTTCCAATCACTATTCCCTATACACTAGGAAGTCTAAATCAGCCATCAAGTACAATATCAGGATTCTTGCAGCTTTATCCATCTAAATATTTTAGGCCTGTCTCCAATTTAACCCTATTTGATCCTGATGTAAATGGCATTTATGAATTTGAAAATGCTTTGCAATTGGATAAATTTATTGTATCATCTGTCAATTGTCCTGAACCTCTGACTGTTCTTGGTTCAGCCACAGCTTTGGCTTTTGGTGTTAACTTTAAACGCCGATTAGCAAAAGTTACCAAAAAAGATAATTAGGGATTATGCAACTTAAAAGCGGATTAGCTTATTCATTCCCACGTTGCAACATCTCGCAGTAAGTCGGGAATTTGCTCTTGAGATTGGGGAAATTCTAATAGAGTTTCTCTGTAACCTAAATAGCCAGACTCCGCAAACGACAACAGCATTCGCGCTAAAGCCAGCCATACTTCTGTTTCGTATTCCCAATCACGATAACGCCCAGATTTACCAGCGATGGAACGTAGCGCCCAAAAATAGGAATTTCTCACCACGGAACCGCCCTTTTTAAACTCTGGTAAGTCCTCGTGGTTGATGATTAGTACTTCGTTTTCAATTCTGGCTCTCATATCTAGCCATTGTAATTGATTGGTAGAGTTCAGTGACCACAATGGGTTGGAGTTTTTGGGCACAGGGAAGAATCACCAATTGCCCAATGCCCACTTGCCCTGAGCGAAGCCGTTCGCGTAGCGTCTCGAAGAGAAGGGATGCCCCATGCCCAATGCCCCATGCCCCATTCCTATAAATCTGAACTTAAACCGACGCGGAAAGTAAACCCAGGACTATAAATCCGGTTCACACGTTCGTATTGTTCACCAAGTAAATTTTCTAAGTAAAATCTCAATCCCAAATTTGCAGTGATGGGAATTCGACCGCTAAAATCTAAATTCAGGAACGATGGCGCGAAATCTGTGGGACTTTCACCCGTTCTATTAAAAACGGAGCGACGCGCACCACTATTGTAAGTAACATACAAATTAGCCTGCCATCCTGAATTTTGGTAACCTATACCCGTTTGCAGTACAGAGTAAGGAATTAAACCTAATTGCAAACCTTTTTCTGTCCCGGTTTGGATTTTGGCATCTGTATAAGTGTAATTCACAAACGTTGACCAATTACTCGCAAATTTTAATTGCAACGCCGCTTCTAAACCATTAGTATCTACCAAGCCAATGTTTTGCCATTTTCCCGCGATTACTCCCAGGCGATTATCTAAACTACTACCGAAGTAAGTAAACTGTCCCGTTAAATTTTCGGAAAAGTTAATATCTATTCCCGCAGTCCAAGATGAACCGGTTTCTGGTTGTAAATCAGGGTTTGGTTCCCAACCATGAACCGTATCATAAACATATAATTGGTCTAAACCAGGGTTACGCTGTCCTCCAGCCCAACTACCACGGACAGCAATAGTGGGGGCGACAGCATAACGTAAACCTACACTGGGATTAAGATAATTCCCAAATTGTCCGTCAAAACTTTGTCTGAGTCCTAAATCTACCAGAAAATTTTCGTTGAATTTGAAAGTATTAACTGCAAATAAGGCTGTGGTGAAAATACTGCGATTTTCTGTTTCGTTAGTAGCAATTCTATTCGGGCTAGTACTTAAAGTATCACCATATAAATCAGTATTTTTTAAATCTAAGCCCCAACGCAATTGATTATTCGGGGTAAATTTCCATTCGTGATCCACCCTAGCTGATAATTGTTGTGTATCTAAAATACCTGTACGATAATATTCTTTGCCTTGAAAAACTGTCGGGCCATAGGTACTGAAATAATCTTGGTTATAACCCAATGTCGTTGTCAGGGTAGAATTTTCGCCATTACCTAAGCGAGTTTTCCAAGATAACCCAGCATTGAGTCCATCATGGTCTAATCTATCTCGTTGGAGCGGAAAACCGAAATAAATTAAACCCCGGCGACTGCTTAATTTCGTAATATCAAAACTCAGAGAATTCTTAGCATCTAAATCTACAGCAACATTACCAAAATAAGTACTTGTAGCTGTATCCGCATTGAAGAAAAATCCTTCAGCATCGCGGTTAGCTGCGCCTACAGGGACGCGGTAACGGTTATCTGTAAAGTATCTTTCAAAGCTAAAGTTATACTTTAAAGAACCAGTAGCCCCACCATAACTAAATTGTTGATTATTTTGGCTTAACGAACCAAATTCTATACTACTAGATACTTTTGGTTGCCCATAACCTTCTTTGGTGATGATATTGACAACTCCGCCAAAGGCTGAGGAACCATATAAAGCGGAAGCTGCACCGCTATAGAGTTCTACTCGATCAATCGCTTCTACAGGAATACTATTTAAATCTGTGCCGCCATGATAAATGTTAATATTAGTATTAATAGGTCTGCCGTTAATCAGAAATACAGATTGATTAATGGAAGCGCCTCGGTAATATGTACCTGTGTGAATATCTGCACCATGTCCGGCATCATTAATAGCAAAACCGGGCATTCTTTTTAAGATGTCGGCTACACTATTAGCACCTTGTTTTTTAATTTCTTCTTGCTCAATTACATAAGTGGGAGTGGATTTAGGTAAAGTATCTTCTTCGCCAATTGCTTCGATGGTGATGTCTGCATCATCTGTAGAACTTGGTTCTGTTGTTGGCTGTTCGGGTTGAGTTTCTTGACTAATTTGATTGCTTACAGATTGTGGTGTTAATAATTCCGCATTTGTAGAGGGTAGATCAATATCAGTTATATTGGGAATATTGGAAATTATTGGTTTTTGCTTGATTTCAGCATCAGCAGCCACAACAGGATGAGCTACCAGTAAGGTTTGCACAACAACTGGAAGCACAAAAATATTTTTATTCACGTTACTCACACCAGGTAGAAACAGCACCAATTGCTATTTTTCTGGTTATTGATAGTAGATGTCAAAAGACAAGCTGTCGTAGTTTTACCGGGAAAGGTAAAGGGAATCTTGGTGAAACTGTCATCGCTTGTGCGATCGCGCTGATGAGCGAATTCTCTAGCTTACCATCAAGATCCGCCTCCCCCCACCCCAGTTTTGCTAACGCAAAACCAGCCCTCCCCGTTTACGGGGAGGGCTGGGGGTGGGGTACTTTAATAATAATTAATATTGTCCTTAATTTATTTGTGAGTTAATTTTTTGTAGTAATTGTTCAACTCGCTCCACCATCTCCTTGTTTTTTTGAGCTTGAAATAACTCTTTGGCTTTATTGAGATGGACAACGGCTTCATCTCGTTGCTGTTGTCTGCCGAGAGTGACTCCCAAATTATAATAAGCGATCGCAGAGTTCGGATCGAGACTAATAGCTTTTTTGTACTGGGCGATCGCTTCTTGTGGTTTACCTTGATCGTCTAGCGCATTACCTAAACCTGTATAAGCTCTGATATGATTTGGTTCTAGGCGAATGGTTTGTGTGTATTCGGCAATTGCTTCGGCTAATTTACCTTGCTCATATAAAGCTCTGGCTAAATCATAGTGAGCTTCTGCATACTTAGGATCGAGGCTAATGGCTTTTTTGTACTGGGCGATCGCTTCTTGAACTTTATCTTGAGCATACAGCGCATTTCCTAGCAGGCTATATCCTAAAGGTTCTTGTGGTTCCAGGCGGATAGCTTCTGTATACTCTTCCACTGCTGCTTCTAGCTTACCTTGCTCATGGTAGGCAATACCTAAGTAATAGTGAACGGCGGCATATTTAGCATCAAGGCTAATGGCTTTTTTGTATTGGGCGATCGCTTCGGCAATTTTCCCTTGATCGTACAAAGCATTACCTAACCGGGCATAACTCGGTGCATAGTTAGGTTCCAGACGAATAGCTTCCGTATATTCACTGACTGCGGCTTCTAGTTTCCCTTGTTCGTAAAAAGCGATGCCTAAGTGATAGCGCGCTTCTACATACTTAGGATCGAGGTTAATAGCTGTTTGATACTGAGCGATCGCTTCTTGTAGCTTACCTTGATCGTACAAAGCATGACCTAAAGCAGCATAACCTAGAGGATTTTTTGGTTCCAGGCTAATGACAGTTTTATATTCACCTATTGCCGCTGTTAATTTATCTTGATTGTAGAAAGCATTGCCTAACTTATAGTGAGCTACTGCATTTTGTGGAGCGAGAGCGATCGCTTTTTTATATTCTACAATTGCTTCTTCTAAGCGATTGAGCTTTACCAAAGTTAAACCCAAATTTAGATAGGCTCCAGGTTCTTGAGGATCAATACTAATCGCTTTCAGATAAATTGCGATCGCTTCAGTGGGTTTACCTAAATCATCAAGTGTATTACCCAAACCAATATAAGCTTTCGCATAGTTAGGTTCTATTTCAATGGCCTTGCGAAAAGCCGCTTCTGCTCCTTTTAAATCTCCTTGTGCATAGAGATTAATTCCCTGCTCAAAGATAGCAATAGCATTTTTATTCTGAGTTCCTGTTGCTTGATAAGAGTTCGGGAATTTTGCTAAACCCAGAGCGGAAGTTGTAGCCAAAGCACCATTAGCCTGGGTCAAACATAAACCGATCATAACCGCAGGCAGCAGAGTTTTGATTTTTAGCATATTTGCTACTATACCTATAGTTTCGTTAAGCTGACACTGGTAATTTGCAAATCATTTCATAATTAAATTGTTTCTACAATATCAAGCTGGGATAGTTGTATTAATTTAATTAAATATTAATTTTTATACCAATCCTCAATTGTAGTGCGAGCGTAAAGGAAGCTAATGTTCATTCATCGAGCAAGATGCTCGCACTACGGAATATGGGTAATTTATTTTTTGTAAGTCCCTGATTTCTCCCCAAGGTCAGGGGGCGGAGAGTGTCAAAGTCCTAATCTTCCAGAATATGCGATCGCTTTTCATACCCCTTTCATCCGCCCTTGGTGTTAAGCCAGTAAATGGGTATTGCTACGACAAAAGAACCCCGACTTCTTGATGAAGCCGGGGATCTGAGCCAATCAATTTTTACAACTGAAAATGGTTAATTTGATTTAGCATTCATCTTTTCTAGCAGCCGAGTGATTTTCTCAGCCTTTTCTGGTTGACGTTGTTTCTGCAATAACTCTTTGGCTTGTTGCAGATTACTTTTAGCTGCTTCTCGCTGTTCTTGTTGCATTAGCACATTCGCTAAACGCAAGTAACCTTGAGGATTTTTCGGACTGCGACTAATTACGTCTTCAAACCATGTTTTTGCTTCGACAATGTTACCTTGCTCTCTTAAAACATCTCCTAACAGCAAGCGCACCATATCATTAGTAGAGTTACGCTCAATCACTTGCCGAAAAACAGTTTCTGCACCTTTATAATCTTGCTGTTGATAAAGATTGACACCTTTTTGAAATAAATTAGAAGTGATCAAAGTCTTGACAGCAAAATAAATGAGTAGCGCTATACTGGAGACTACGGCCACAATTGCCAGAATATCAGTTGTGTGAAAGGTTTCGAGCATTTTTTTAAGCCAAAAGACAGGCAATGGGGAAAATCAAATATTCAATGAAAAACAGTTTCCAAATGAATTGATAGAATTGAGCGATCGCACGTTTGTCTTGCAAGTCTACCGCTAAACTGCGCACCCACATCACACACAGCATTACCAGATGAGTAATCACTAAGAATAGAGGGTTCACTGAGGCCAAACGTAACATCCCCACTAAAATCATCCCCAAATAGCAGATAGTCAATACCCAAAGCGCCAGATGAAAGACTGCTCTTGGCCCAAGTTGGATTGTCAAGGTATTGATATTGTATAAGCGATCGCCTTCCATATCGGGAACATCTTTAAAAATAGCGATCGCAAATGTAAACACCAAAATAAACACTGTCAACACCCACACTGTCGCGGGAATTGCTTGGTTTTGTTGCAATAACCAACTAAAGTGCAAAAATAACCCTAAATTAACAATCGTCCCCCGCACTGAAAATATACAGAAAGCTGCCCAAAAAGGAAAGCGTTTCAAACGAATTGGTGGTAAAGAATAAGCAGTCCCAATTGCCAAACTAATCGCCACCATCCCCAACAAAAAAGGGCCATTTAGCCCAGCGATAACCAGTGCTAAAACACCAGTAATCGCCACAATTAATTGTCCTTGAATTTTAGAAAAAACTCCTGAAGCTAGTGGAAGATGAGGTTTATTAATTTTGTCAATCTCAATATCTTCTAGTTGATTTAGCCCCACAATGTAAACATTGCCACACAAACAGGCAATCCAAGCTCCCAAAATATGTGTCAAAGAGAAATTACCATTACCTCCAGCGATCGCAATCAAATACAAAGCCAATACACTTAAACTCGTACCAATAATTGTGTGTGGACGGGAAAACTGCCAAAAAGCATAAAGCCAGCGACCCCACACACCAAAAGACTTTTGCCCAGAAAACTGATTCATGCTCTACTTATTCCCGCACAACAAACCAAACCGAATCAACCCGCGCTGATAACCGCGACTCATCAAACCTAGTGAAAGCGCCCCCACAATCGTCGTCCAGCCGGAAGTTAGTAAACCCCAAATAGCTTGAGGAGTAAACGCCGAATCAATCACAAAATCCCAAAATGGGGCGACAGCAGTTGACCAATCAGCAGTACGAATATTTTGTAAAGGAAGTTGACGAGCGATCGCGGTATACTCTGGCAAGGAAATCACATAAGGTAAACAATACACCCGGTAAATTTCCTGCAAGTGTTTTTGTTCATCATCTGTCAATGGCGAGTTATCAATCGGGCGATGACACCAAGTCACCATAATTAACTTACCGCCAGGTTTTAGCACTCGGTAGCACTCTTGCAGAAACTTGGTTTTATCTGGCATATGTTCACCACTTTCCAAAGACCAAACCAAGTCAAAGGTATTATCCTCAAATGGCATTGCTTGCGCATTAGCCACTAAAAATTGACTGCGATTACTCAAATTTAGCTCTTGGGCACGTTCTGTAGCTCTAGCAGCTTGTACTGGACTCAGAGTAATTCCCGTCGCCCTAGCATGAAACTTGTCAGCCAAGTAAAGAGAACTACCACCAATCCCACAGCCTACATCCAAGATATTTTCCGCCGTCTCTACCTCTGCCCAATTAAGCAGTTCTTCAATTAAATCAATTTGCGCCTGACGACGGTCTTTTTTTTGCGTACCATTCGGCCCGTAGTAGCCATGATGCATATGTTCGCCCCAAATGTCTTCCCAAAGACCGGAGGAAGCATCGTAAAACTGCTGAATTTGTTGATAAAGTGTTGCACTCATAAGGAAAGCAGTGTTAAGACAAAGCAGAATTTAAATAAACATATTCGTAGGCTACCATGTGTGTTTTTAATTAAATAAGGGTGTTTTTGATTTTCGGGAGGCTAAACCCCATACATACTCCCTTAGCAAAATTTATGAATCTTACCTTGGTATGACTGTTGCCCGTACAATTTGTTTAGGGTTTTTCGCTGTCATCACTGTAGGAGCTATCCTACTGATGCTGCCTTTTTCAACTAGTAGCGGTCATTGGAATGATCCGATTGTGGCGTTGTTCACCTCAACATCCGCAGTTTGTGTGACTGGTTTATCGGTAGTTGATCCTGGCACTTATTTTTCCTTTTGGGGTCAGTTTTTTATTGCCCTATTAGCGCAAATTGGCGGTTTGGGCTACATGACCACGACCACCTTTTTGATTTTGCTCATTGGGCGCAAGTTTGACATGCGAGACAAAATCGCCATTCAACAAGCTTTAGACCGACCGGGGATGAGTGGTAGCACCCAGGTGATTCGCTCGATTATTGCCACTACCCTAATTTTTGAAATTACTGGCGTGTTTTTACTTTTACCAGCTTTTGTACCCGATCATGGTTGGAGTCAAGGGCTATGGTTGGCAATTTTTCATAGTATCAATGCGTGGAATAATGCAGGTTTTAGCCTATTCAAGGATAATTTAATTGGCTATCAATCATCTGCGCTTGTAGTCTTCACAGTCACCACATTAATTATTTTTGGGGGTATTGGTTATCAGGTAATTTTAGAAATGTACCTCTGGTTACGCGATCGCGTTCTTAAAAAAACAGCCCGCCAAGTATTTTCGCTAGATTTTAAAGTTGCAACTAGCACAACCTTAATACTTTTATTTATAGGGACAATTGCCTTTTTATCTATCGAATCAAGAAACCCACAAACCTTTGGAGGGATGAATTTACGCGATCAGTTTTTATCAGCTTGGTTTCAATCTGTTACCCCGAGAACTGCTGGATTTAACACCATTGATATTGGTAAAATGACCACCGCAGGTTTGTTTATCACCATTGCACTGATGTTTATTGGCGCTAGTCCAGGTGGTACAGGTGGCGGGATGAAAACTACAACATTGCGAGTTCTCACCAGTTGCACTCAATCAATTCTCCAAGGTAAAGAAGAAGTCTTGTTATATGAACGGAAAATAGCCATCAATCTCATTTTGAAAGCTGTTGGTGTGTTAGTTGGTTCTGTAGCTACCGTGATTGGGTCTACAATTTTAATTGCCCTAACAGATCCCGAATTAGATTTTATCCAAATTTTGTTTGAAGTAGTATCAGCCTTTGCCACAGTCGGTCTTTCAACTGGTATTACCGGAACTGTCTCCACAGCTGCCAAGTTAATATTAATTCTCACAATGTATATTGGACGGGTGGGAATTCTCCTTTTGATGTCTGCTATCCTCGGAGACCCACGCCCTACCCGAATTCACTACCCCGAAGAAAACTTGTTAGTCGGCTAAAGTCAACTGAAGTATGAAGTATGAAGTATGAAGTATGAAAATCTCTGTTCTCTAGCCTCTAGCCCCTAGCTCCTATTTTCCAGCTAATGATAAAATTTACACTGATAGGCAAATATATTTTTGCATAAAATCAGTGTAATTTTTTGCCCTAAATCCAGGGAGCGCTATTTAAGGATAAAACTTGTGAATCTGTCAGCATTAAGCTTTTTTCGCAGTTTAGGCAAAAATAATCACCAATTTGCAGTGATTGGTTTAGGTCGATTTGGTCGCTCTGTATGTTCTACACTGCATAGATTAGGTTATGAGGTACTAGCAACAGATATTGATGAAAAGCGAGTATCTGAAGCATTGACAGAGCGTATAGTAGGTCATGCTTTACAGTTAGATTCCACAGAATCTGCTGCACTCAAAGAAGCAGGAATTTTTGAATTTGATACAGTGATCGTCGCCATCGGCAACTATATTCAAGAGAGTATCATTACTACTTTAAATGTGAAAGAGGGGGGTGTCCCCCATGTAGTGGCTAAAGCTTCTAGCGAAGTTCACCAAAAGCTATTAAAACGAGTGGGAGCAGATCATGTTGTGTTTCCAGAATACGAAGCAGGTTGTGCTTTAGCACGCACACTCACCAAACCATCAATCATCGAGCGATTTGACCTCGATCCAGATAACAGTATTGTCGAGTTGATTGTCCCTGACGATTTTCATGGTAAAACTATCACCGAACTCCAACTGCGTAATCGCTATGGGTTGAATTTGCTGGCTGTCAGTCATGATGGTAAATTTCTGATTAATCCTGAACCCACTAAGCGTTTAGAGCGTGGTACGGCGATGGTGGTTATTGGACACAATAAAGATATTAATCGCTTGCCAATTTGATTTGTCAACAGTCAAAATTTGTGAAAATCAGTTAGCTTCAGATCCCCGACTTTTTTAAGAAGTCGGGGATCTTTGTTGAGAGTTCTGTGCGATCGCTTTGAATAATTCGTAATTCCTATTGTTCAAATTCTCTTCCTGTCATGACTTGTATTTATGTTCTCTTGTCAAGATGGCTATAACCCCCCTTTCTCTGATCATAAGTTTAAAGTAATATATCTAACTACAAATATTTACTCTAAAAAGTAATATAAATTCGCTTAAATACTGTTAAATATCGATTTAAAGTCAGAATATGGCGATGCTACGTTACTACCGATGTATTTTTAGATATTAGTAGTGAAAGCTTCGTAATTATCCGCTTTATAATTCCGTTATGGAAAGTACACCAACCTTTAACAAAAGAACCTGTAAAGTTCCCAATAGAAGCCCAAATTAATCACGAATGATCTTGAGGTTCCTCAGATTCTCCTCATTTTTAAGTTTTAAACTTGATATTATAGGCTTCATATATAAAATTTCTATTTTATTTTGGAAATAATATATCGGCGAGCTACTGCTTTAGACCGATTCCTGAAAGCCAGTAGCTTTGAGCATTGCCGATTTTAAAGATACTCACATTTTCCTCATTTTTAAGTTTTAAACTGGCATTTTTAGAGGATTTATCTATTTACATATAAAATTACTATGAATAAAAAATAATATTGTACTCCTGCTTATTTCTATTAATTGACCATCAAAAAGATCATTATTTTTACGGAAGATTTTTTAGGGGATGAAATGTATATTTTTTTTATCAGCAAACATCGTATACAAATATTTCCCGTGATTCATGAGTGCAATTGTTGATGTACCAAAACAAAGCACCTATGACGGCTGGAAAATATCTGTGCATATCTGCTTGCATAATATTTGAGGTCAATCAATAGTTAATCCCTCAAATATCCATACCTAAAGCTTTTAGCTTTGGGTTATTTTAACTGGGCAAGTTCTCAATGAATTGTTAAGAGAAATCCTGCGTGTCACCGCAGGATGAATTTCGATTGAATATATACACTTCCATCATGCCAAAAAAACAGAAATTTATCAAACAGTCATCCAGGTTCTACCGTTCTGTCGTAGCAACAGCATTATTAACCAATGGCGTTTTCCAGTTTGTTGCGCCTGTATTAGCGGAAGGAACCGCTGCGGGACAGTCAATCAGTAACACCGCGACTGCTACTTACGAAGATCCTAATAATCCAGGTGTAACCATAGATTCTACATCCAACACAGTTACCGTAACAGTGGCGGAAGTTACGGGTATTGCTGCTACGGCTGGAGCTATCAGTGACAGTACAAATGGTACAGTCCAAGTAGGTGACGTATTAACCTATAACTTTAGTGTTACTAACATTGGTAACGATCCGACTCAAATCCGCATTCCTAGTGCTGTAACCCTGACAGAATCGGTATCGGGTGCTGGTACCGTAGGCACAGTACAATATAGTATAGATGGTGGTGTAACTTGGATTAATGTTACTAATCCGAATGCCTTAACATCGACAATTCCAGTTTACAATCCAGCTACTAATATAGGTTCCACTTCAGTCAAAACTGGAACTGTATTAGTGCGTGTACCCGTAACAGTTAATGCGGCGGCAACACCTGGTACAACTATTAAGGTAACATTAGGTAATACACCCTCGACTCCTAGCGATCAAAACCAACCATTAAGTATTTCCACTGCTAATCAAGAACTCTACACAGAAGACTTAGCAGATTCTGATCCTACGGATGTGAATGGCTCGCCAGTAGGAGGAGAGAAAGAAGCATCCGCAAATAGTACTGCGACTGTTGGTAGTAAAGATTACGCTTTGGCCATCTTAAAGAAAACTCAAACTGCCTATAACAACAATAGTACCCAAAGTATTATCACAGATGACACTATTACCTACGGATTAAGCTTGAAGGTTGATAACAATACTATAACAGGTACAAATATTACACCTTCTGCGTTAAAGGGTAGTGCAATTACTTTAAATACTGGATCGGAAACTCGTATTTTGGTTTCTGATGCTATTCCCGCAGGTACAGAATTAGACTTAAGTACAGCACCGACACCACCTAATGCAAATTGGGAACCTGTTTATACTACCAGTGCTGTAGGAACTATAGATGCTAATGCAGCCACATGGAAACGCTTTAATAGTGGAGCTTTACAAAGTGGTGATACAGTAGCAAACGTCACTCGCGTAGGTTTCATCAACAAAGATGCTATTACTTCTCTTCCAGCTGATGGAACAGATATTACTGGCTTTTCTATAAAAGTTAAAGTTAAATCAACAGCTACAGCACCTTTAACTATTGCCAACATAGCTCAAGTATTTGGTAGCACAGTTGGTAATGACCAGCCAGTATATGATGAATCAGGTGACAACAACCCCAGCAACTACGATCCTGGTACGTCAAGCTTTCCGGGAACTGATAGCAATGGTGATGGTGTTCCTGATACTATACCCGCTGGGTCTGTTGAGGATGGTTATATTGATACACCAACTAATCCAGAGACAGGTTCAGAAACCACTAACAATGGTAACGATGGTACTGGGCCTCTTGGTGAAGCTAATGTTTTCACAATTAATACATCAAGCCTTCTCAATGGCCCCAATGGTCAACCAGGAGCTTTAGGGCCTACCAATGATAATAATACGGACTTCACTAACAAGTCTTCTACGGTTCCGGCAAATACAGCACCAGGTACAAAGATTGATCCATCTGCGGTTACATTTACCAACACCTTTATTAACGGTGGTAGTAATGCAGGTACAGTGACTTTAGTACCTACACCACCAGCAACAGCAGGAGATTTACCTGCTAGTACTACAGTAACTATTACTTATGCTGCTCAAACAGCTACCTATACTTACGATGGTACATCGTTTAGTCTCACAAATGGTACAGCAATTTCTATTCCTAACGTTGCTGCTAATACACCAACTAACTATAATGTCAGCGTTGACTTGCCAGCAAATACTGCACTCTCTACAGACACAGGTAAAGGTTATCCTGTACCTATTACCGCTACTATTGGTGGCACTACCAGCAACATTACTATTGACCGAGTGTACACAGGTTTCTTGAAACTGGTGAAACTTTCTCGGATTTTAGATGCTAGTGGAAATGTCTTAACAGGAGCAAGAGCAGCTCAAAGTGATTTTGAAACTACACCAGTAGTTGGTACTGGAACTGCAACACCAAGAACTCCTTTACCTGGAGAAATTATTGAGTATCTCATCCGTTACAAGAATATTGCTGCGGAAGATAATACAAATGGAGCTAATAATGTTCTTCTCAATGTCAACAATTTGGTAATTACTGAAGATGGTACTTTAGGCGCTAACAGTAATTGGGCTTTAGATCAGGATAGCAACAGCATTATTGATACCAGTCACGTTATGGGTTCTGCTGTAGATTCTGGTACTGGTGCAACAATTACTTATACTCCTTCTGAGCAAAGTGGTACAACACAGGCTACTGATGTCACTAAGTATGTGAATACTATCGGTGTACAGATTGCTCCAGGTGTACAAAGAACTTTTACTTTCAAACGGAAGGTGAACTAGTAGGAAATTGTAGGTTGGGTTAAGCGACAGCACAACCCAACAAAACACCCATAATATTGGGTTTCTTTACATCAACCCAACCTACACAGATACGTTGAAATCAGAATTTTTGAAATTTAAAGAAGGTATTATCCATGAAAGGTTTTTCTCTTGCTAGTATTGGCGCAGTTGCGATCGTTGCATTAGCACCATTTATTACACAGACACCAATATTAACATCTGCGTGGCAGTCCAGTAGTGCGATCGCCCAAAGCGCCAAAAAAGGGCCAGTACAGTTGCGCTTAGAAGCAGAAAAGAAAGTAGTGCAACAAGATAACCAAGGTAAACAAACAGTTACATGGCAAGCTTTGCAAGGTCAAGTAACAGTGCAGCGAGGAGATGTGCTGCGTTATACAGTCACTGGTGGTAATAATGGCGATAAAGCCGTCAAGAACCTCACCATCAATCAAGCAATTCCCCAGGGAATGGTGTATGTACTGAAATCTGCTACCGTCAACGATAAACAAGGCGCAAAGATTACCTACAGCATTGATAGCGGACGTAGCTTTGTCGAAAATCCGACAATCAAAGTCACCCTTCCCAATGGTAAAGAAGAAACTCGTCCAGCACCAGCAACCGCTTACACTCATATCCGCTGGAAATTCGGCTCATCTGTTGCGGCTAAAGAGACTGTTAAGGGGACTTATCAAGTTCAAGTGCGATAGCTAGGGACTAGGGGATGTGGTTCGACTTCACGGTAGTTGAGCGTAGCCGAAACTCACCAACCGGAAGACAACCAGACGCGGTGACGCGGGGAAATAAATAATGACCAATGACAACTGACCAATGACAACTGACAACTAACAACTGACAACAGGAGAAAAATTCAGTGCGCCGTCAAAGTTTGCAACATCAGATTTCTGATGGTGGCTGGTTTAAGCGGTTTGCGACAACCATTTTAGTCGGAAGTTTTTTACAGAGTCCAATACCTGTTTTTGCTCAACTTAATAATGGGATTGCGCCTACAGCAATCACTAACCAAGCTACATATACTTATACAGATCCAACTAGTCAATATACATTTCAAGGTAGTTCTGGTCTAAATCAAGCTAATTCTAAACCTTTAATTGACCCTTTGGGGCGGATTCTCGGTTGTGGTGGGCAAATTTTACCTGATTATCAAGGCTTTTCTGTGGCTTTGTACGAGCCAAATCCTAACGATCCGCTGGGTACAGAACTAGGACAATTAGTATCTCTAACACGGACAGAAGTCCCGGATATTCCCAATAATAATATTCCCAAAGGTATCAACCCAAATTCAGAAAATAGTAACCCATTTTTGCTGACAAATGCAACTGAGGGATACTACAACTTCTTATTTGATCAAGATAAGGGACAAACTGCTCAAGGTAAAACTTATATTTTGGTAGTCAATCCGCCTGCCAATTCTATTTATACGCAAAGACGCATTAAGTTAACAATTGTCAATATTAGTGGTGAAGGAAGTAACCAGATTGTTCAGTATAGCGCTACTTCTATAGATGGCTTACCAATTAGCCTGCAAGGTACAACCCAACTAAGTAACACCGTTTTAGTATCGGATGCGGAACGGATCGGGCTAGATTTATTACCTCTAAAATTGGATTTAGGGTTGTGTCAAACACAACAAGTGCAGATTATCAAAACAGCCGATCGCGCTACGGCGGAACCTGGAGATACGGTGATCTATCGCCTATCTCTGAAAAATATTGCTGATACTGCTTTAGATAATTTAGTAGTTAATGATACTTTACCTTTAGGTTTCAAATTTTTACCTAAATCTGTGCGGGGTGAGGCTGGTGGTCAAGCAGTCAACTTTACCGCCGAAACTAGTGGTTCAGAAATTATATTACGGACTACAGAGGCGATCGCACCTGGAAGTATCATCAATATTGCCTATGCTGCCCAACTGACTCCTGATGCTGTGCGTGGTTCGGGTCGCAATTCTGCAATTGTCAACGCCCAACGGACTGACAACGATTTCGCTGTTAAAGATGGGCCAGCTACTCATCAGTTAAAAATTCGACCGGGAATAGTATCTGACTGCGGTACTATTATCGGTCGCGTTTTCGTAGATAAAAACTTTGATGGTGAACAACAACCTGGTGAACCTGGTGTACCTAATGCGGTGATTTTCATGGAAGACGGTAACCGCATCACCACAGATCCAAATGGTTTGTTCTCCCTAGCTAACGTCTTACCAGGAAGTCACACAGGTGTTCTCGACTTGAGTAGTCTTCCTGGTTATACCCTCGCACCAAACGTCCGCTTCCGCGAACGCAATAGCCAATCTCGTTTGGTGCGTTTAGAACCTGGTGGTATGGTACGCATGAACTTTGCAGTCACTCCCACCTTTAACTCAGAGGTGAAGAAATGAAAACCAGACTGCACCATGCCAATACTATCAATTTGAAATTAATCGGGGCTGTAGCTGGGGCTGTAAGTTTGGTTTTGTATCCTGTCATAGCTCAGGCTGAAAATACTGCGGTTATCCAAGAACAACAGAACTTTACTGACGAAAACTCTCCGCAACAGTTAGGTATGACACGGGGAGTTGTTCTCGATCAGCAATTAGAATCGACTACATCCGAGACGGAATCAGTTGGGATACAAACTTTTCAACCAGCAGATGATACTCCATTGCCTAAGGGTTTGCAAAAAATCGCATCTGGTACATCAAATTTAGAGAATCACTTATTATTCCCCACTCCCCAAGTTTTTGCTTCCGCCTCTTTCCCTGTCAGTACTAACGATCAATCTGCAAGTGAACCTGATATTACTGCTGGGATACAACCTTTTCAACCAGCAGATAATATCCAATTACCTAGAGGCTTACAACAAGTAGCATCTGTAAGTAACGAACAGCAATCTGTTATCTCAAGTTCGGATCATGATTTATTATTCCCAGATCCCCCCGTCTTTGCGTCAGAGAGTCCTGAACTCAGTTCGGATCGTGATTTATTCTTCCCAAATCCCCGCATCTCCATGTCCGAGGGTTTCCCCGTCAATCTTGACGAGTCTGCAACTGAACTTGAGATTACTAGGGGTATCCAACCTTTTCAAGCAACATCTGATATTAAGTTGCCTAGAGGCTTACAAACAATCGCCAATGGGACACCAACACCAGATATTGCCACAGGAGTAAAAATTCTCACTCCCACACCCGATGAAATAGTTGATGTGGCAGCGACTACGGTAATTCTGGAATTTACTCAGGGAGCCACCGTAGAATTACGTGTGAATGGACAGCTGGCAGATACTTCGCAGATTGGACGTACAGCTACAGATGCGACAACCAAATTAGTCACGCAAACATGGTATGGGGTTTCCTTAAAAGAAGGGGAAAATACCATTACTGCCCAAATAGTCGGCTCAACTGCACCCCTCGTGAGCAGGCGAGTGGTAGTTCGTGGCGCACCCACGCAGATGAAATTAGAGACTGTGGAGGCGCGGATTCCCGCAGATGGGCGTTCTACAGCCACAATCAAAGGACAGTTGTTGGATGCGAATAACAACCGTTCTAAATGGGATACTGTTGTCACTTTAGCAGCCAGTGCTGGGGAGTTTATCGGGGCAGATTTTAAACCGGATCAACCGGGATTTCAGGTAGAGGTGAAGGAAGGGGAATTTACAGCCAAGCTGAAATCCACTTTAAATGCCCAAACAGTCACAATTAAAGCCAATGCTAATGAGTTAGAAGCCTTTACTCCTGTGCAATTTGAAACCGCCCTGCGTCCGAGTATTTTGACTGGGGTGGTGGATTTGCGTTTAGGGGCTAGAGGGACAAATTATTATGGGAGTTTCCGTGATTTTCTCAACCCTGACAAAGATCATAGAACACAGTTAGATTTTCACTCGGCGGTATTTGCAACAGGTGCGATCGGTGATTGGTTGTTTACTGGTGCATACAATAGTTCTCGGACTCTCAACGAAGACTGCAACTGCGATAATCGCCTGTTTCGCAGTAACCAATTCAGTGAGCAAAACTATCCTGTTTATGGCGATAGTTCTACAGTTGATGTTGTCACTCCTTCAATTGATAGTGTATTTGTCCGTTTAGAACGTTCCCCTGGTATTCCCGGTGCTACCCCCGATTATGTGATGTGGGGTGACTACAATACTGAGGAATTTGCCCGTTCGTCACAGCAATTCACTGCAATTACCCGTCAACTTCACGGTTTTAAAGCCAACTACAATTTAGGAAATTTCCAATTTACAGGGTTCTACGGCAACAATCTCGAAGGTTTCCAACGTGATACCATTGCGCCTGACGGTACTAGCGGCTATTATTTCCTGTCTCGCCGCATCTTGCTTTCAGGTAGCGAAAATGTCTTTCTAGAATTAGAAGAACTGAATCGTCCTGGTACTGTCTTGGAACGCAAGCAGTTAAACAGAGGTTCAGACTACGAAATCGACTACGATCGCGGGACTTTATTATTTCGTCAACCGATTCTCCGCACAGATGTTGATCAATATGGTCAAGTTTTAGTCCGGCGGATTGTTGTTACCTATCAATATGATAGCAAGGACTCTGACAGCAATATCTATGCGGCGCGTCTGCAATATAACTTTTCTCGCAACTTTAATAGTGAAAGTTGGATCGGCGCAACCTACATTAAAGAAAATCAAGGGGTGCGTGGGTTTGAACTTTACGGCGCTGATGCCATAATTACTCTGGGTCAAGAGGGTAAAGTCATCGCCGAATATGCCCATTCCAGCAATGACTCTGATGTGATGGGTAAAGTTACTGGTGCAGCTTATCGCGTAGAAGCCCAAGGGCAGATTTTACCAGGTATCCAAGGTCGTGCTTATTATCGTTTTGCAGATACTGGTTTTGCCAATAATGCCACTATCAGCTTTGTCCCCGGTCAAACTCGCTATGGCGCACAGGTTACAGGTCGAGTTTCCCAAACTACAAATGTCCGATTGCAATATGACCACGAAGATAATTTTGGCATTGCACCCCAACCTTTAGATACCTTTGAAGAACTATTTTCACCTCGTTCTCAAGCTGTCCCTGGTAGTAAGGTTGATAACTCCTTAACGACAATTTCCGCTGGAATTCAGCAAAAATTTGGTAGCGTCACTGTTGATGTTGATTGGATTCATCGCAACAGAGAAGATAGGATAGCTACAAATAATCTCCGAAGTAATTCTGACCAACTGCGATCGCGTCTTTCTATCCCCTTAGCAACTAACCTGACTTTCCAAGCGCAAAATGAGGTCACTTTATCTTCCTCCAAAGATGCTGTTTATCCAGACCGTACCATTCTCGGTTTGAATTGGGCTGTGATTCCTGGGATTAATGTTAGTCTGGCGCAACAGTTTTACAGTGGTGGTCAACTTTCTGGTAACTCCATCACCAGTTTAAGTGTCAACGGTGAACACAAACTCGGTACAGATACCACTATCACTGGTCGTTACTCAATTTTAGGTGGTGCTAATGAACTAACTACCCAAGGCGCGATCGGGTTAAATAATCGCTGGTCTATTGCTCCTGGTTTGCGGTTAAATCTGGCTTACGAACACGTATTTGGTAGCTTCTTCCAACGCACTGGCGCAGGTCAGCAATTTGCCCAACCCTTCGCCCCTGGTCAAAGCGCTGCTTCGATTGGATTTGATGGTGGCGATAGTTACAGCGTTGGCTTAGAATACAGTGATAACCCTGATTTTCAAGCCAGCGCCCGCTACGAACATCGTAGTTCCTCTGGTGGTTCTAATACCGTCATCTCAGCAGCGGCTACGGGGAAAATTTCTCCGTCTCTCACAGCTTTGATACGTTATCAACAGGCAAATTCTTCTAATCAAAGGCTGACAGGATTAGGAGATACGGTCAACTTGAAGGTGGGTTTAGCTTACCGTGACCCCAATGACGATAAGTTTAACGCCCTCTTGCGTTATGAATATCGCCAAAATCCCTCAACCATCCCTGATACTATCCTCTTAGGTAGCGGTTCAGGTTCCAATGACCATACCTTTGCCTTAGAAGCTATCTATGCACCTAACTGGCAATGGGAATTTTATGGCAAATATGCCCTGCGTCAAAGTACCTCTTACCTAGCTAGCGATTTAGTCGGTACGAGTACGGTAAATTTGGCACAATTTCGGGCTACCTATCGCCTAGGATACAGCATGGATTTGGTAGGTGAGGCGCGGGTAATTAATCAATCTACTTATACCGAAACAGGATTTGTGATTGAAGCTGGTTATTACCTTAGCCCTAATCTGCGCATGGCGGCGGGATATGTGTTTGGTCGAGTCGATGACCGCGATTTCTCTGGTACACGTTCTGCTGGTGGCGCTTATTTGGGTATAACACTCAAACTCAACGAATTATTTGATGGTTTTGGACAGCAGAAAATTGCGCCTCCCCAGCAACAAGAATCTGTGGTGCAACCAGTGGTTGATAAAACAGGAGAACCTGAGAAGTTAAGAATATGAAAGTTTTTCTTGGATTAATCAATTTTGATGTGTCTGTCCTCAGTAAAGCTGTTTGCTTGTTACTTTTGGCATTACCAGAAGTAGCTATGAGTCAGCCTCCACAAACCTCCATCAGAGTAGTGGTGAACAGTAATCAAGATGGGGCGATACAAGCTGATGATGTAGTAACGTTGCGAGAAGCGATCGCTCTTGTTAATGGTACATTGCCAATTGAGCAGTTGAGCGATCGCGAAAAAACTCAGGTGCAAACCCTTGGTAGTAATGCACAGTCCCGCATTGAGTTTAATTTACCACCTCAAGAAAGAGCGATCGCTCTTCAGGAATTGTTACCACCCCTAGCTAGTCCAGGTTTGCTAGTGGATGGTACTACACAACCTGGATATGATCAGGCGAAATCACCAGTTGTGTCAATTACGTCTAATAGTAATGCAGATATCATCCGTGGTTTTACGGTTGTCGCTGATGGTGTCATCATTCGCGGCTTAAGTATATATGGATTTAATGCTCATCATGGCGCTACTGCGAGTCTCCCCCCCGCAGATATTTTTATTGCACCACTTTCGGAAGTTGTCGAGATGAAAGAAGGTAAAACTCACTTCTCCACACCGCCGAAAGATGTATTTATTGAAAATAACTGGCTGGGGATACCACCGGATGCCAGTTTACCCTCCAAAACTTCGGCTTTTGGGGTATCTGTTTTTAATAGTGTTGGGACAACCATTCAAAATAATCGCATTGCCCATCATGATGGTAGCGGCATTATTACCTCAATCCGGGCAGAAAATTTACAAGTCAAGGAAAACATTATTACTCATAATGGCTTGGCGGGGATGCCCGATGCAATTCGCCTTGAAGGTATAATTAACAACACAAAGATTACAGACAACTTAATTCAATTTAATGCTGGCAGTGGGTTGTATTTATTTAAACCTGAAGGTTCAGTAAAAATTCTCAATAATACCATCAGTAATAACGGTCAACAGTTCCATCGCGCAGCAATTTACCTGATGGGGAAAGGACATGAAGTGGTGAATAACAAAATCACCGAGCAACCAGGCACTGGGGTAACAATCGCCGCTTACCCCCAAAGCCAAGGTAACCGGATTCAAAATAACCAATTTGCTAAGTTACAAGGACTAAGTATTGACCTAGTAAGTCAGCAAAATGTTGGTGTTCGTGACTACCAGCAAGGGGATGGCGCTAACCCAGTACATGACAGCTATCAGCGTCATCGTCAGGCGGGTAATTTTGGGATTGATGCGCCAAGCTTTCTCAGTCGGGAATTCTTTATCTTACAAGATGGATCGGTGACGCTGGATGGTTTTGCGGCTACTGGTTCAGTAGTCGAAATTTATACAGTCAGTGAAAAGAATGGGAATATGGGCACATTGAATCAAGCGATCGCCACAGTAAATACTAATAGCGATGGTAGATTCTCTGTAAAATTGGGAAACCTAAAGGCTGGAGAACGCATAAGTGCGATCGCTATTCATCCCCAGTATGGAACATCTGAGCCAGCCTATCCGGCATTAATTCGTCCTGTGGAACAGTATATAAACTTTCCATAAATACTAGCCACTAGGTATATAACTATGTTTACATTTATACAAAAAATAATCAAAAAATTAAATAGCGATCGCTTAACTCGCTTCTTAATTACCACATTATTAACATTTATATTTACGATTCAATTTACAGGAATCACTGGTTGGATACAACTTGTGCGATCGGAAGGAAGTTACACATTAGGTCCAAGTCCTGCTGGTCAAAGCAGACAAGCTTTATTTGAATATGATGCTAACTATAATGATGCAGGTGGTTCAACTACTAATATTGGTGCATTAAAACGTCCAATTTATGTAGATATTAAAGATAGCAATGAAATTATCAATATCAGTGCTTGTGGAAATGCTTGGACTGATGACTGGGAAGTAGATGTTTACTATGTCGGTTCTCAACCTGTACCAGACAGTAATGCATTCAATTTTAATGGAGCTTATTCCACTTATCCCCCTGCTTCTGGGGCATTAGTTTTTGGTCAAGCTGGAACAGCAACCAATACTAATACTAACTTCAGAGGTCAAGGGACTTTTGGTACAGGTACAGATACTGCCAATAATAGTGATTGTTATGCCTATAATAGGTTAACTAAGGCGGACATGGACACAACAACCCCCGCCGTGCCACCCGGTAATTTTTCTGCTGATGGCAGCGTTATTAAAGTTCCTGCCACATCAGGACCTGGAGTTTATGAAATCCGTTTACAGAACCTGACCAATAATGCCGCTTCATCAACTGATAATAATACAGTTTTTCGTCAATTTGATATCTCAGTCACTAACCCCACTAGCCCAAGTGCAAAAATACCAGCTGTCGCAGATCCCCAAATAGCCCAAGGACGAGTTTGGTCTTACGTTTGGGCTTTTAATGCTAAATCTTTTGCCCAAACTGAATCTACCAACCAAGATTTTTATGTCGTTGTACCTGGTGGTACTCCGGGTACAAACTTTGTTTGGAAATTAGACTTAAATAATTTTGCTGGATATGTTTATGAATTGGTGGCAAATAATGGAGGTGTTCACTCACCCAATGCAGCCGGCGTTAATGTTCGAGGCTTGAGTGTTCCTATTACTGGGAACAGAGTTGATCCCCAATACCGACAATATCTGAGTTACCCAGATCAAACCTTTGTCAGATCAACCGCAGGTCCTTCAATTAGCAATTTAAGATTTGAAGATAGTGACGGAGAAGATAATACCTTTACCCCTGGTTTAACAATTAATACCCAAGATAAAGGCTACTTTAAATTTACCTCTAGCCTCCCTGGTACTTATCAAATTATTGTTGACACCAATAAAGATGGAATTTTTGGAGCAGGAGATGTTCAGTTAAGAGGAGACACCGATGCTATTGGCAATGTCAGCGCCGAGTGGGATGGTAAAGACAATGCTGGTAACGTTTTAGGTGTAGGAAAGTACGATGCCCAAGTTAAAGCAATTATTGGTGAATACCACTTTATTGCTGGAGATGTAGAAACCAGTGGACCTGGTACTGGCTTAACTATTCGGGAAGCTACATCCTCAATTGGTACTGCTTCTACCGAAGTCTATTGGGATGACAAAACTATTCTCGGTGCATCAGGAACAACTACCCTCCCCAATGGAGTTATTGATGGTCGTCATACCTGGGGGAGTACTTCATCTGGTGGTTCACAAGGTAGTAACGGCAGTAGTTGGGGCGATCTGAGATACCTTGATACCTTCGTTTATGGTAAATTTGCTATAGGTAATATTCCAGCCATTATTGGTGATGTAGATAGCAATGACTTTGGTGATGCACCTGATACTTATGGTACAAACAAAGATATTACTGTTGGTGGCACACCTGCTAGTCATCTTACCAGTGCCAATATTTATTTAGGAACAATAGCAGCAGATGCGGAAATAGACGGTTTTCCTGGTGCTGATGCTCATGGTGATGATATTAATAACACAGATGATGAAGATGGTGTAACTGGTTTTAATCTTTTATCTACTACTGATACTACTTATAGTGTTACCCTACGAGTTCGTAATAATGTTGCTGCTTCTGCTTATTTAGGTGGCTGGATAGACTTTAATCGCAATGGTACTTTTGAAGCATCGGAAGGTGTTATTCAGACTATAGCCAATAATTTTAATAACACCACCACTCTTACTTGGACAGGTTTAGGTTCAAAGGGTTTAGTGGCAGGTAATACCTATGCTCGGTTTCGGATTAACAATGACCCACTTAGTACCAGTGATTTTATCGGTGGTGGTAGAAATGGTGAAGTAGAAGACTATGTTCTCACGATCGCTGGAGCATCTACAACCTATGACTATGGTGATGCACCTGATACAGGGACAGCAGGCAATAATTCAACGAACTACAATACTATTAATTCCCGTGGTGGTCCGGCTCATATAATTAACACAAACCTCAAGCTAGGGGCTAATGTTCCTGATGCAGATAACGGTACATTACAAAATATTACAGCAAATGCTGATGATAATACAGGTACACCGGATGATGAAGATGGCGTTACCTTAACTAATACCTTAACCACAAGTGGCAACTATAGCGCTACAGTTAATGTTACCAATAATATAGGTACTGCTGCAACTTTAGTAGGTTGGATTGACTTTAACAAAAACGGTGTTTTTGAAGCTGGTGAAGGTGTATCTCAAGCGATCGCTGATGTTACTAATAATAGTAATAAAACTCTGACTTGGACAGTACCAGGTGGCACGACACCAGGTAATACTTATGCTCGTTTCCGGATAAGTAATGGAAATGTAACTACTTCCACCCCCACAGGTATCATCGGTAGTGGAGAAGTAGAAGATTATCTAGTGACTATTTTGGATAGTAAACCCAAGTTATTGCTAGTCAAACGGATTACAGCTATTAATGGTGTGGATCTCACAGGATTTGTAGATAATACTAATGCTACTGATCCCACTGCACCTGATGATAATGATTCTAACTGGCCTAATCCGAATAATACCTATCTACGTGGCAAAATTGATGGTGGCTTTGTAAAACCTGGTGATGTTTTGGAATATACGGTCTACTTCCTTTCTAAGGGTGCTGTTGATGCGAAAAATATGACGATTTGTGATTTAATTCCAGCAAATACAAATTTCCAAACTCAAAGTTTTAATAGCGATACGGGTATTCCTATCGACACTGGGGCGACAGGTACAGATTTAGGCATTGCTTTGGGTTGGAGTTCTACGAGTTTACCTACTACTCCCACTCAGCGTATGAGTAGCGATAATACAGATGGCGATCGCGGTCAATTTTTCTCTGCAAATAGCGGAACTGGCGGCGCTACCTGTTCGGCGACTAATACCAACGGTGCTGTTGTCGTCAAGGTAGTTTCAGGCGCAAATGCGATCCCAAAAGCGACGGTATCGGGTACACCTACTAATTCCTATGGTTTCATTCGCTTCCGCGCCAAGGTGAAGTAGACCGTATTAGCTAGCTGATGCGATCGCCCATTCATATACAGTGGCGATCGCATATTTTTTTAGATTTAATTTTTTGATAAAAAATATAGCTATTTAACGCTGTTAAAAATAATAAATTAAACAATTTAACCAACTATTTAATAAATATTTCTATCCTGCGCTAGATATGCTGTTCAAACTGTGGAGAGATGCTGACAATGCCCAAATTCCACGATTCTGAAAGCTACAGACGTGATTGTTTGACCATAGACACAAAAATTTATGCTCATGTAATTCTTAATTTCCCCAAATTTAAGCTTAGACAAAGGAAATACAATGTTTCAAAGTACAGAAATTATGCTGGGACTCTACAAGTCACTATTGTGGGTGGCACAGGTTCCAGTAGACTCCCCAAATGTCTCACCAGCACAAGCATCGGTTATCACTTCTGGGCCCCGCTTTTTTGTGGCTTTAATCTCTGGTGTGATTTTAGCTTTTGCTTTCCAATTAGTTTTAACAAATCTCTCGGTGGCGGCGGGGATTTCCTACCTAGGGAGACCTTCGGACTCAGATCATGAAGAAGCGGGAAGTTTTGGCGGTACAATTCGCAAAATTGGTACAGCAGTAGGTATTTGGACGTTAGTTACTGTCACAGTTGCCTTATTAATTGCTTCTTTTTTAGCAGTAAAACTCAGTCTGTTGGTGTTAGATCCAGGACTGGGCGCAACTCTGGGGCTAGTAATCTGGGGTGCTTATTTTTTACTCCTGATGTGGGTAAGTTCCACTACAGTCGGTTCCTTAATTGGCTCAGTGGTGAATACAGCCACCTCTGGCTTTCAAGCAATTATGGGGACAGCGACTGCTGCATTGGGTGCAAAAACTGTCAGTAATCAAGTTGTGGCGACAGCTGAAGCCGCCGCATCTGCTGTGCGCCGGGAACTAGGAAGCGGAATCGACCCTACGAGTATTCGGGAAAATGTCGAGGATTACCTAGACAGGTTGCGTCCCCCAGAGTTGGATCTATCCAAGATCCGCAGTGAGTTTGAAAATTTACTCAAAGATCCACAATTCCAAGCGATCGCAGGTAGCCCAGATCTCCGCAATATCGATCGCCAAAAGTTTATTGATTTAGTCAGCAGTCGCACCGACCTTTCTAAACGCGATGTGAAGCGCATTGCTGATACATTATATAAACTGTGGCAGCAGGTGGCGAGTCAACAAGCACCCACCCAAGACCGTTTAGGGGAGTTAGTTGAATACCTGAAATCTGTACCACCAGGACAAACTAAAACAGATGAACTCAACGCCAAGCTGGAAAGGTTAATTTCCGAAACTCGTGGTTCTAAAGAAGCTGACCAAAAAGCAGCCCCAGGCCCAATTCAGAGTACAATCCAGCAAGGGCTTTCGGCTTTGACTGGTATTGTTTTGGGGAGAACAGACTTGTCAGATTTGGATGTCGAAAAAATTTGGCAATCTTTATCCACTGCTAAAGACAAAATCACGGAACAAGCTGATAAGCTGGGCTTACCCGCAGCTTCCCAACCTTATAGCCCCATTCGGGCTGATGTGGAAAACTACCTGCATAACACTTACGCTTGGCAACTCAGTCCCGAAAGAATTGGTCAAGAATTCCGCGATGTCATCTACGATCCAGCCGCAGACCCAGGAGTAGTGCGGCGGGAATTAGATCGGCTTTCGCGCAATGATTTTGTCAACATCTTACAACAACGGGGACTGCTGACCCAAGGACAAATTCAGCGGATTGCAGATCGCTTAGAAACTGTCCGCCAAGAAGTGTTGGTGACGGTGACTGCTGTTGAAGAACGAGAGATAGTAGAAGACTTGCAACGTCGCGTTTCCAGCTACCTCCTCGTTACCAGTAAATCTGATTTGACTTCTGAAGGTATTGAACGGGATTTTAGAGCTTTGTTGTCAGACCCAGATGCAGATTATGAAACCCTTTCCCGGCGGTTAGCGGCGATTGATCGCCACCAAATGCAGCAAATACTGTTTCAACGCAACGATATTCAGCCATACGAAATAGACGGGATTCTGGATGATTTAGAAAAACAACGCGATCGCGCTTTAATTGAATCTAAAGGGTTGGCAGATCAAGCAAAATATCAAGCAGAAACCCTGTGGTTGAATTTAGAGTCATATCTGCGTAATACCGGCAAAGGCGAACTCAACCCCGATGCAATTCGTGCCGATCTCAAACGGCTACTGGAAGACCCCCAAGGGGGAGCGATCGCACTTCGGGCTAGGTTAGCTCGTTTTGATCGCGACACCTTGGTAAAACTACTGAGTCAGCGCCAAGATATTAGCCAAGAACAAGCCAATCAAATCGTTGATACTGTTGAATATTCATGGCACAGTATCCGCCATGCACCCCAAGCTGTAGTCGATAAAGCCAAGGAGCAATACGACTCTGTAAGTACTACCATCGCCGATTACTTGCGCAACACTGGCCAAGCTGAACTCAACCCCGAAGGTATTCAGCGAGATTTAAACAGATTGTTTGAAAACCCCAAGGAAGGAGCCTTAGCTCTACGCCGTCGCTTGTCCCAAGTAGACAGAGATACACTAGTAAAATTACTGGGACAACGTCAAGATTTGAGCGAACAGCAAGTCAATGAAATCATTGATTCTGTACAACATTCGATTCGCAATTTTGTCCGTGCGCCTCGTCGAATTGCTACCAGAACCCAGCAACGAGTAGAAACTTTCCAAGCCTATTTGGAAGAGTATTTGCGGCAAACAGGCAAAGAAGAACTCAATCCCGAAGGTATCAAGCGCGACTTACAACTGTTGCTGCACGATCCGCGTGTGGGGATGGAAAGTTTTAGCGATCGCCTAGCTCATTTTGACCGTTCCACAATTATCGCGCTGCTGAAAATTCGTGAAGATATTACCGATGAAGAAGCAGCCAGAATTGCCGATAACATCGTCTCGGTACAAGAGCAATTTGTCGAGCAAATACGCGGGATTCAGCGCCGCATCCAAGATACGATTGATGGTGTTTTTGCCCGCATCCGCAACTATCTCAACTCCTTGGAGCGTCCAGAACTGAACTATGATAGTATTAAGCGTGATGTCCGCCAATTATTGGACGATCCGCAAGCAGGATTTGATGCCTTACGCGATCGCCTATCTTCTTTCAACCGCGATACCTTAGTGGCGATTATCAGTTCCCGTGAGGATATCTCCGAAGAAGATGCCAACCGAATTATCGACCAAATTGAAGGCGCTCGCAACACCGTTCTCCAACGGGCAGAACGCTTACACCACGAAGCACAACGCCGTTTAGAAGAAGTCAAGCATCAAGCACAGCGACAAGCCGAAGAAACCCGCAAAGCCGCCGCCACAGCAGCTTGGTGGTTATTTGCTACAGCAGTTGTCTCCGCTATTTTCTCCGCAATAGGAGGAGCGATCGCTGTTGTTCGCCTGTAAGCCCTAAAATTGTCTACGCTCAATTATTTCAGCCTCCCCACGGGGAGGTTTTTTTTGCATTTTTTGCGCCCGGATTCTTCTGATGAATTTCTAGAAAATATTTATAAAATATTGATTAAATATATACTGGATTTTTGAAAAAATTTCAGCAAAAAAACTTATTTCATCTTGTGTGTTTATGGCATATTTGCTACTAATAATCAAAGCTTCAAAAATCTAAACGGTAATATCCTCATGGTTAATGTCACTTCTTAGTAGATAAAATATAGCTATCCTCTGCCGGATTGAAAATAAGTAGATATTTATTCAGGTTAATATTGTGTTGTCAAATTCCAAAATTAAGAAGAAATTTCTGCGGTCTAAAACAGGTAAACCTTTTTGGACTTTCAACAACATCGTCCTGGGCACAGCATTGTTCATAGGTCTTCCAGTCTCGACTTTTATTATCATTTATTCTTTGTTCTACTCCTCTACTTATTCTTCCCTATTCTCTTTCTTGAATTCCAGCAAAGAATCACCTCATGCTACATCAATACCTTGGATTGATAATGCCTCCGAATGTCAATATACTCAAAGAGAGTGGCATGATAATAAGTGTTGGGATAACGAACATAGTCCTTCCTTCTGAAAGAATATCATATTCTACAAACCTTGGGGGTTGATAAAATCCTCAAGTTCAAGTGCCATTCCACCCAGAATCCACAGATAAAATAGACAACGATGTGCGTCATTCTGGGGTTCACAATATAAAATGGGATGGACTAATCTACATGCAAAAATACATCGCACTATCCGAACGCGCCGCTTATTTGAGCGTCATCAACGCCTATTAGTGGCAGTTTCTGGTGGACAAGATTCTTTGTGCCTCATAAAATTACTTTTAGATTTACAATCCAAATGGGGATGGCATTTAGGTATTGCTCACTGCGATCATCGCTGGCGTTCTGATTCCCAAGCTAATGCTATCCATGTAGAACAACTTGCTAAAAGCTGGGATATATTATTTTATTTAGAAACTGCAACCCAGGAATTAACTAGTGAAGCGGCTGCACGCAATTGGCGGTATCAAGTTTTAAGTGCGATCGCGCAGGAACATAATTACCATTGTATTGTCACAGGACACACGGCAAGCGATCGCGCAGAAACTCTCCTATATAACTTAATTCGCGGAACCGGGGCTGATGGTTTACAAGCTCTGACTTGGGAACGCCCACTGACTCTAGACATTACCTTAGTACGTCCACTTTTAGAAGTTACCCGTACACAAACAAAGCAATTTTGCGATGATTTCCATCTCCCAATTTGGGAAGATTCCACAAATCAAGATTTACAATACGCCCGCAACCGTATTCGCCAAGAGTTAATTCCATATCTGCAAGCAAATTTTAACCCCAAAGTCGAATCAGCTTTAGCGCAAACAGCAGAACTGCTACAAGGGGAAGTGGAATATTTAGAGACAGCAGCCCAGAAGTTGAGGGAACAAGCCACGATCAAGAGCCAGGAAGATCCATGCGCCCCATCCGTAAGGCTCAATCGCCGCATCTTACAAACAGCACCCCTAGCATTGCAACGTCGTGTCATGCGTCAAGTACTACAACAAATACTTCCAGATGCGCCCAGTTTTGAACACATCGAGAAATTAACTAATTTAATTACAGCACCCAACCGTTCACAAACCGATCCATTTCCCGGGGGTGCGATCGCCCAAGTACAAGGTGATTGGATCTACATTAAGAATGAAGTATGAAATCCTAGCCTGCGACAAGCCACCCAGAGGGTGTCTACATACTTCAGACTGATCCTGTTTAAGCTACTAATTCTGGCTGAGATATTAAGCCTAAAAGCGTATGGCGTATCTGGGTAATAGCCTCTAGTTGATCATCACCGATTTGTTGAACTTGAGCTAAGGATTCAACCATTCCATGCAACTTCTGGCGTAAACCATCCAAGCAGTCTTGAATTGGTTGTAATGATTCTTGATAGACATTCACCCGACTCCAGCATTCAGTAGTTGCTGTTCTTAAGCTTTGCAAGTTTTGCTCCATCGTTTTCAGTTCTTGGCGCTGTTCTTCCAAGTCATGGCTTTGATTCTCGATCATCCCTTGGGATAGCTCAATACCCGCTTGCATCTGTTCAATCTCACGTTCCAACTTTTGCAACTCTTGAGATTGTTGTTGTCGCTGGTTTTCGCTTTGTAACAGAATCGGTCTCAAATCAATTGTGTTATCTTCTGGTTCATTGGTAACAGTCTGTCCTTGTTTTTTTAGGAGTACCGATTGGTGTTGCTTAAGTAACTGCTGCCGTTGTAGCAAATTACGCCGTTGTCCCACCAAACTTTGGTTTAACATTTGGTAGTGGTCTTTTTCATCTGCCAGTTCCATTTCTAGATTAATTATGTCTTGGTCAGATGCGTGATTAATCTTGTTTTGTAGTTCTTCTATAGTTTCTTGCTTATATTTTAGTTCTTGTTCTTGATCGTGAACAAAGCTAGAATCTATCTCAAGCTTCTCCTGGAAATCTTGCACGACTTTTTGCAGTTCCTCTAAAGCCATGTTTTCTAAAGCTTTCAGATCAACTTGGCAAAGAATCCCTTCCCCAGATGTTCCACTCAAAGACTGGATCTGCTGACATAAATCTTCCTGATTTCGTAATTGCACTTTCAATATGCCAGCATATTCCTGCTTGCTAGCAAGAATTGCCGTAGTCACTTTTAACTCTGCTGTTTGTTGATATAAAGAATTTTGTGCCTGTTCCCAACTATTTTGGCGATCGCTAAAAGTTTGCGAGAGTAGCTCAAGTTCCTCTTGCTTCCCGGCAGCGACAGTTTTTTGCTGCTCTAGTTGTTCCCAGTGTTGATTTAAAGTACCTTGCTGTCTTTCGACTAAATCAAAAGCAAAATTCAAGTGTTCTCGGACTGTTTCTGTTGGAGCAACCTGGCTAGACAAGCGTGAGAGTAACTCACTGAGCACTCGACTTTGTTCTTCATCTAAAGCCTTTCCTTGTTGGGAATCCGCTTGAAACTCCTCCAGACGACGCTGTTCACCCCGCAAATGCTCCCAAGCTCCTTGCAGTTCTTGACGATTGCGCTCAATTTCTTGTTGCAACTTTTCAATTTCTGCACGGGAATTTGAAAATTCCTCTTTTTGCGCCTCTAGTTGTTGAAAATCATCCTCCATTTGTTGCAACTGTTCTAAGCGGACTTCCATTTCCATTTCACGGCGATTCAATTCTTGCGCCTGAAAGGTTAACGATTGCTTCCATTGATCAATCTCTTCTTCTTTGAGCTTAAATTTTTCCACCTGCCGAGAAAAATTCTGCAATATATTAACGAGTGGACGCCCAGCCTCTTGAATCCGCTGCACCTGGCGATTTGGAGTCAGTTCCACCAATACGAGTGCGCCATCATTTAATTTGTTTGCTTCTTCAGCAGCAATCACATCTTCCGGCACAGTACTCCAATTCTGGTCGGTTCGCTGACAAGCCAGGAGTTTCAATTCCGTTTTGGTATTGCTACTGAGTAAATTCGTCGTGAGTAAGTTGCCTTTTTGCTTTTGTACTTCTGCTAAATACAGCACACCGTTAGTCCTTTTGTGTACTTGATGTCCGTGATTTGGGTAATATCTTAGATATTGCTGTTAGCTTGTCTGATTTCACCACAAACAGGGAAAACAAGACAAACAAAACTATTTATAGACATGACATATGATGTCTTGTTACATATAGAAAGTGTGGATCGCGCCTTTATATTTTGTGCTGTTAGCAATAGTGATGGCTACCGTGTGATCACTAGCATTATCAATGTGTATTACAAAAAATTAAGGAACATTGCTTAATGTGTTCCATTGTTGGAGATGTTGTTGAGGTATTGATAGTCCGGATTTCCAACATATCCATGACTAAAGCAGGGTGTTACAAAAAACACGCATTTTTTCTGTGTCGTCAGCGACACTATACCTGATTTTGTTGACAAAAGTCAGAACTTTGAACTTAAAATCATCTACCACTTGCGTCGTCCCTTTCTTTCTTTGCCCCTACGCGGTCGCTACGGCGGCTGGCTCCTCAAGAGCCTTCCTTGGCGGACTACTAGTGCAGCTTGATAGAAAAAATATCTACTACAGCGATCGCGCCCGTCAACCTCTCTTGAGAAATGTTCCAAACCCTTGCTAATAGGGAATTACAAATTCTACGTAGTGCTGCTAGTTAAATATGAAAACATTACTGGGCAAAATTAACTCAGAACGTAAACAGGATCGCAAGGAGTACCTTTGAGCTAAATGCAAGGAAATTTAAATGAAATTGATATTCCTAGTATTCTGCAATTGATTGAGTGGGGACAGCGAACAGGTCAATTGTTGGTGAAAACCCATAACTTTCGCCATAGCCAAAAATCTAGTGTACAGGTCAACAGAGATGATCATTCCTTGGACTGCAAGCCCGAACAGGATTGGTTCATCTTTTTCCTGAACGGCCAGATTATCTATTGCCAACAAGGGGATGGTAGTTTATCGAGAATTGACGATTATTTACGACATTACCGAGTCAAGATGCCGCTTGACGATACACAACTAACCTCCCTAGACTCAGTGAATGTAGCTGAGTATAGCTATCTCTGGGAACTGCTGGGGCATAATCTGATTACCCCCAAGGTAGCTCGTGATATCATGTACGGTCTTGTATGTGAAACTCTGTTTGATTTATTAAGTTTGCATGAAGGTAGTTTTAGTTTTCACCAGGGTCCAGCAGTTATCCCCCAATTAACTACCTGGGAGATTACTCCCCTAGTAACTAAAATTGTCAAGCAACTGCAACATTGGCGGCAGATGTATCCACATATCCAGTCACCCAATCAAGTGCCAATACTTTCTGACGAAGTTCAATTCCACTCGAGTTTACCAGTAGAAACAGTTAATAAGCTCAAGCATTGGGCAGACGGTAAAACCTCCCTGCGTCAACTAGCTCGCTGTCTCAACCGAGACATTTACACAGTCGCCAAGGCCATATATCCTTACGTACTCCAGGGCTGGCTGCATTTAGTATATTCAGATACTGATGATGTTGATATATATATAGAAAATTCGCCCTTGGAGGTCAAGAGCAGAGTACGGATAGTCAGTATTCAACAAGCAACTACTATCGGTGAGACTATAGAATCTATTTTGCAACCAAAAGGATATGAAGTGTTAACTTTAACCAATCCCCTAGAGTCTCTCAGTCTCGTTTTTCAACTCAAGCCAGATATGATTTTCTGTGATATGACCATGACAGAATTAGATGGATATGAGATTTGTGCCATGCTGCGACAGTCAACAGCATTTCGGCTAGTGCCCATGATTCTGCTGAGCGAGCAAGATAAATTTATTGATCGCCTTAGAGCTAAGATAGTCGGGACTACAGATTATTTGACAAAGCCTGTGCGAGATACTGAGTTACTGATGCTCATAGAGAAATATATCAGATAGAGCATTGCCTGATCAGAGAAAAAACATCCAAGACTTGTTGATTTCATAAAAGATGGGGTAAAAAATGTTATCACAGAATCAGCCAGCCCCAGTACAATAGTACAAATTTATTATTTAATAAATTAGTGAAGGAATAGAGTAAATTTATACACTAAATGCTCGCGGGGAAATCAGGGAATGTTCCAAATGGGAACGTCTACATCAGGAGGTAGATAGGCATTTATGAGTACAGTTCTGATTGTGGAAGACAGTATCGCACAAAGGGAGATGATTACAGACCTCCTGAAAGCCAGTGGCTTAAAAGTCACTCATGCTAGTGACGGAGTAGAAGCTTTGGAAGCAATTCAAATAGCACCGCCAGATTTGGTGGTTTTGGATATTGTCATGCCCCGGATGAACGGCTACGAAGTTTGCCGACGGTTAAAATCCGATCCAAAAACTCAAAACGTCCCCGTGGTGATGTGTTCTTCCAAAGGTGAAGAATTCGATCGCTACTGGGGGATGAAACAGGGTGCAGACGCTTACATAGCCAAACCATTTCAACCAACGGAGTTGGTAGGAACAGTCAAACAACTGCTGCGAGGATAAGGATGAAAATAACATGATCAGCAAACCGGACTTTTTAAGTGGTGGTAGTCACGACCACTTCCGTCCTGAATTACAAGTAGAAAGTCCTGAAGGTGAATTACATTTGCGGTTTTACATTCCTTCGCACCAGGAGTTTGCACTACCTGCAACTGGGATTCGAGAGGTAATGGAACTGAGTCCTGATAGAATCACTCCCATTCCTAATGCTTCTCCTTTACTTTTGGGTACTCTAAATTTACGAGGTCGAGTAATTTGGGTGGCTGATTTGGGTCAATTTCTTGGGGAAGCAACCGCGCTAAACACAGATAGAGCAGAAATTCCGGTAATTGCTATCGAAGAGCAAGACACAATAGTGGGCTTAGCGGTAGAAGAAATCGGTGGCATGGACTGGCTGGATGTACAGAATCTGATGCTACCAAATCATGTACCAGATACTATGGCTCCCTTTCTGCGCGGTGAGTGGTTATTAAATGCGAAAAACAATCAGTGTTTAAGACTACTCGATCAAATGGCAATTTTGCGGAGTGCCAGGTGGGCAGGATAAATTGAGAGGGTGGAAATGGCAGCAAGTATAGAAGATCACTTTGAGATATATAAGCAGGCTTGTACGGCTTACGCGCAACAAAATTATGATGTTGCCGCCACTTTAGTTGACCAAGTTGTGCAAAATTTACCAAATGACCCTAACTCCCATTTGTTAAGGGGTCACATCTACTATGTTTTACAGCAGTATGATGTCGCCAAAGCCGAATATCAAAAAGTTTTACAGTTAACTGAGAATCGGGAAATCATTGGTTTTGCTAAGCATGGGCTTGAAAGTATTAATCAATATCAGCAATCCCTCCCAGATCAAGTCGCTACTATAGAGAATAATCATCAGCAAATATCTTCACCAGAAATCTCTGATCCCTTGCTCAGCGATCAACCAAATTCACAAGATTTGGAATCCAGTTTTGACGATAAACCTTTTGGTGAATATCAAGAACTGGGAGATGAAATAGAAGAGCCATCCTTGGACAGTCCCTTTAATATTTCTGCCAACAGTAATCTTGAACTAAATTCCAGCGCGGATGCTGATGATTCTTTTAGCGATAACCCGTTTAATTTGAATCACCAAGCAACACAAAAAGAATCCCCAGCTAATAGTTGGGAGGAACAAGAAGAATTGGACTTGCCTGCGTTCTGGCAAGAAGATATTACAGAGGATGGTATTGAGCAGTCAGGGACGACGAATAACCATTTTCTTGATCATGGGACAAATTCCACCTCATCAGGTGTCGCTAATTTTCCAGATGACAGCGATGATAGCGATTCCTCGTTTGCAGAAGTTGATTTATCAACAAGCAACAGTTGGGAAATCCCAACAGAGTTCTTAATGGGGGAAGAATATCAACCACCAAGTGATGTGGATTTGGATTTGCCAAGCAATAGTTTTTCACAAGAAACTGTAGCGAAGCGTCAAACAGTTGTTCAGGATAATAATCCTACAAAAACAAATAATTTAAATTCCAACCACCAGGAGAATTTATCTCAATCGACACCAGATAATTGGGTGGGTTCTCTAGAAGACCAAAATAGCTTAAAAGAGCTAGCTACTGGTGCTAACAAAAATTTTCCTCAAGAAGAAAATCTTCCTAAACCGGGTGTAAAACTAGAAACAACTAACTTAGATATTGACGATAATTTCGATTTGGAGGCATTTGAATCTGCCTTTGGCTCGGAAAGTTTCAGCCGGGATGAAGATACAAGCAGTCTACGTCATGGAGGCAATTCCAAGAGTAATATTGAGTTTTTAGATGACTTTGATGAATTTGACGATTTGGGTAATATTCCTGGGTTTGATCTAGCAGATGCAGACTCTAGCTTCAGCGATATAGCGATGCATTCTGGTTCACTGGAAATCGACAGTAACTCTCGTTCTTCAAGTGTCGAACCTGCTGCACTCGATCAAAATAGCGATCGCGAAGATGAACTTTTTTCTATTACTGGTTCACAAGAACCAGTTCCAGTCTTTACCCAAGTCGATGTCTCGAAGTTAGAACCCACCGTCAGCGTCGAGCAAGGTTGGTTAGCACCTTTAGAAAATGCTTCCCTAGAAAAGAAACAATGGCTGATCGCGGGTAGCGTTGGTATTGTTTCGGCACTAGTTGTAGCTGTAGTCAGCTTCGGCGCGACGACATTTTCTCCACCCCAACAACGGGAATCGGTGCGGAATACAGGCTGGGCAATGTCATTAGCAGCTGGGCTGGCTGGTTTTGCTACCGCCGCCTTTATGGGTAATTTTACAATTAAGCAAATTCGGCGCACTACCCAAAATTTGCAAGCTCAGTTTGATGCTGTGCGTCAAGGTAATCTGAATGTTCAAGCCACGGTGTATTCCGAAGATGAATTAGGATTGCTAGCCACTGGCTTTAATGAAATGGCACGGGTGATTTTTACTACCACCAATGAAGCCCAACGTAAAGCCGATGAACAGGAAGAAGCCAAAGAAAACCTGCAACGCCAAGTAATTCGCTTGTTGGATGATGTGGAAGGAGCCGCTAGGGGAGATTTAACAGTCCAAGCTGAGGTAACAGCAGACGTATTAGGAGCCGTTGCTGATGCCTTTAACCTGACAATTCAAAACTTGCGGGATATCGTCCAGCAGGTAAAAGTGGCAGCCAAAGAAGTAACAAAAGGTGCGACTAACTCCGAAACATTTGCTAGAGCCTTATCTAGCGATGCCTTGCGACAAGCAGAAGAGTTAGCTGTAACACTGAATTCCGTTCAGGTGATGACAGACTCAATTCAACGGGTAGCAGAAGCGGCGCGGGAAGCCGAAACTGTCGCCCGTGATGCTAGTACGATCGCCCTCAAAGGTGGGGAAGCAGTGGAAAACACCGTGGCGGGGATTTTGGAAATTCGGGAAACAGTAGCAGAAACGACTAGAAAAGTCAAGCGGCTAGCAGAATCTTCCCAAGAAATCTCGAAGATTGTCGCCTTAATCTCGCAAATTGCCTCTAGAACCAATTTGTTAGCACTTAATGCCAGTATTGAGGCAGCAAGGGCAGGAGAAGCCGGACGCGGATTTGCGATTGTAGCAGATGAAGTGCGCCAGCTAGCAGATAAATCTGCCAAGTCCTTAAAAGAAATCGAACAAATTGTGATGCAAATCCAGAGCGAAACAGGCTCTGTGATGACGGCAATGGAAGAAGGTACACAACAGGTAATTAAAGGCACTAAATTGGCAGAAGAAGCCAAGCGATCGCTCGAAAATATTATACAAGTAGCAAATCGTATTGATATTCTAGTGCGTTCGATTACCTCTGATACCGTAGAACAAACAGAAACCTCCCGTGCTGTGGCTCACGTTATGCAATCTGTAGAACTGACAGCACAGGAAACCTCTCAGGAAGCACAACGAGTTTCCGGCGCACTACAAAACTTGGTGGGTGTATCTCGTAACTTGATAGCTTCCGTAGAACGTTTCCGGGTGGAAACACTCGAAACTAGATAATTTAGTCAATAGTCAATAGTTTAAAGTCCAAATAATTGACTCTTGACCCTTGACCTTTGACCTTTGAACGCCACTTGCTCTACTTGGGGAGACCCCAAGACCGCAGTGGCTCCCTTTGACCTTTGACCTTTGACTCTTGGCGAAAAAACTATGCTGCCGGAACAACAACAGCGCATTTTGGGTTACTTTATTGAAGAAGCAAGAGACCACCTGAATACGATTGAGCAGGGGTTGTTGAATCTCCAGGGCACTCTGAACGACCCAGAAATGATCAACGAAGTCTTCCGGGCTGCTCACTCGATTAAAGGGGGAGCAGCGATGCTTGGTCTAAATAGCATCCAGCATACGTCTCACCGCCTAGAAGACTGTTTCAAAATTCTCAAAGAAAATCCCATTCAGGTTGATCAAAAATTAGAGTCTTTGTTTCTTGGTGTTGCTGATACCCTCAAAGCGCTGTTAGAAAATTTGAGCGGGCCCTATGGGTTATCAGAAGAGACTGCTAATACTTTGATGTCTGAAACTGAGCCTGTTTTCCAATGGCTGAATCAGCATCTAGAATTACTTGTAGACAAAGCCAACAGTGGCGACAACAGTTTTCCTGTCACTGAACGACTTGCCGCAGTGGCGGATCATGACAACACACTGACAGCTATTTTCATGCATCGGGATTTTTCCGAGGGAGAAGAAGACGACAGCAGTGTATCAGGTGAATTGTTCCTGACATCGCCACCGGAGACAATAAAGCCTGTGGTGGCGCAAGAACAACAAAACTGGAGTGAATTCCAAACCCAAGTGCTGCAAACACTGCGGGAAATGTTGCAACTATTTAAACAAGGGACAACCTCCCAAACGCGGCAAAATCTCCAGCAATGTTGTCAACAGTTAGTCCGGCTCGGTGAGGCATTTAATTTGCCAAAATGGTGTAATTTATGTCAAGCGGCGACAAATGCGATCGCCAATCCGGAAAATACTTATCTAACTCTCGCTAAAATTGTCATTACAGAAATCAAAACAGCGCAGGAATTAGTACTCAAAGGCAAAGACGCTGAGATTACCATTAGTCAGCAGCTAGAAGTACTATTAAGCTTTCCAGAAGTTGAGTTATTCGACATAGCTAACTTTGATTTACCCGATGAGTCTGCGCCACAAGGTAAAGCGATCGCTTTTGAGCTACCTTCGACAAACAATGATGTTGTTAGTGACAGCAAAAATAGCATCACTAACTTATCCGAGCTATCTAAGGAACTTAAGCAAGAGCAGGCGATTCTGCCAACAAAGGATCGTAGCACTACAGAGTCGCCTTTGTTATTTAACTCTTTGTCTAGCAATGAAGATAATACACTGCTGACCAATGACAATCTTGACCCTAAAGGGCCAGAAGTGGGAATAGCTGAGTTAAATACACTTGCTGATTTATTTGAAGGTGAAACTCCAGAACTCGATGAAACCTGGCAACAAGAAGAAATTTTAGACATTAATGCTGCCAGTAAATTAGGCATCGATATCAGCAGTAACGATTCTGAGGATGCTGACAGCGATATAGCGGATTTACTATCTTTTGATAATCCGCAAAACACTATAATTCAAGCAGAAACTTTCCAGGAACTATTTGCTGATAATTCCCAATTAGAGCCAAAAAATCTGGACCAACACTCACAAACAGCAACAACAAAAAATGATTTAAATTTAGACTCTCCCAGTGATGAAAGTATAGAAGAATTTACCGACCTTCTCCTAGAATATCCTGGAGATATTGCACCAGAAGATGTGGTACAAGATTTATTGGGACTGGCATTATCTGAAAGCGAAATAACTCCACCAGAAAATGAAGTGATCGCCCTCACAGAAATATCGCCTCACCAAATAAGCAATTTTCCCGAATTATTTTCCGAAAATGTCAACGAAAATCTGGAAGAAAAAATTCCTTTAGTCGGAGAATCAAAACATAAATTACCGCAACCAGAAAGCTTTTCTTTAGATAATTTATTTACGGAACAGTCAGAACATACACCACTTTCTCCAGGCGAGTCGGACATTGGAGATTTGTTTGATACGCCGCCAACAATAGCCAAAGATTTTTCGTTGTCAGCAGACGACGATTTGAGTACCTTCTGGAATGAAGCAGCACAAACAGAACAACAGTTACAATTAGATTCGGCACTCGATCAGGATGTAGCTAAGGCCTTAGAGGAGAGCTTGTTTACGGCTGCTAATGAATTTCTGACTGATACTTCCTCAATCTTACCCTCACTACCAGGAAATTTTGATCTGGAAGATTTTGATCGCACTTTCTTGCAGACAGATGAGCAGATAAAGTTGCTATTGTCATCAGATTCTGGGATTGATTTATTTGCCGAGTTGTCACCAACTAACACAACAATTTCCCCTGTCGTTGACGATCAAGAAGTATCTGATACAGAGATTAGCAGCTTCTTACAAGAGCAAAGCGCTTACACACTAATTCCTTCAACAGCCTTACCTCCAGAACCTTTAGATTTTACTCCTGAATTTACCAACCAGGTAACAGAAAACCCATTTGTAAATTCTGACAAATCTGTCACCGATCTGGAAAATGATTTATTCAATATTGATTCCTCAGAATTGAATTTAATCGCAGATGAATCAGCAGCAATTATCGAGATGAGTTTCGGCAATTTAGATACCTTTGAGACACCAGAAACGATTGTGGCGGAAACTCGAGAATTAAATTTAGTCGCAGATGAATCAACAGATGGTCTCGACGAATTGAATTTCGAGGGGTTAGATGACTTTGAAACGCCAGAAACGATTGTTGCGGAACCTCCCGAATTAAATTTAGTCGCAGATGAATCAACAGCTAGTCTCGACGAATTGAATTTCGGGGAATTAGATAGCGTTGAAACGCCAGAAACGATTGTGGCGGAAACTCGAGAATTAAATTTAGTCGCAGATGAATCAACAGCTAGTCTCGACGAATTGAATTTCGGGGAATTAGATAGCGTTGAAACGCCAGAAACGATTGTGGCGGAAACTCGAGAATTAAATTTAGTCGCAGATGAATCAACAGATGGTCTCGACGAATTGAATTTCGAGGGGTTAGATGACTTTGAAACGCCAGAAACGATTGTGGCGGAAACTCCCGAATTAAATTTAGTCACCGATGAATCAACAGCTAGTATCGACGAATTGAATTTCGGGGAATTAGATAGCGTTGAAACGCCAGAAACGATTGTGGCGGAAACTCGAGAATTAAATTTAGTCACCGATGAATCAACAGCTAGTATCGACGAATTGAATTTCGGGGAATTAGATAGCGTTGAAACGCCAGAAACGATTGTGGCGGAAACTCCCGAATTAAATTTAGTCGCCGATGAATCAACAGATGGTCTCGACGAATTGAATTTCGAGGGGTTAGATGACTTTGAAACGCCAGAAACGATTGTGGCGGAACCTCCCGAATTAAATTTAGTCGCCGATGAATCAACAGCTAGTATCGACGAATTGAATTTCGGGGAATTAGATAGCGTTGAAACGCCAGAAACGATTGTGGCGGAAACTCGAGAATTAAATTTAGTCGCCGATGAATCAACAGCTAGTCTCGACGAATTGAATTTCGGGGAATTAGATAGCGTTGAAACGCCAGAAACGATTGTGGCGGAAACTCCCGAATTAAATTTAGTCGCCGATGAATCAGCAGCTACTTTAGATTTTAATTTTGCTGAACCTTCTAGTTTGCAACAGTCTCAAGCTAACTCAAATCTAGACGAGAGTTTGGTAACTGCGGTATCAAAAGCAGAAAATACTGTTGCTGAGAGTGCAGAACTGAGTTTAGTTGATGAATTATCAGAAAATATCCTGCAAGAATACGCAAACTTAGAAGACTTACTAGAAAATGTAACCGAATTAAAAATAACCCAGACAACTGAAGCTACAACAATAGCTGAGGAAGATAATAATGTTGTTGCTAATAATCAATTAGAGGTAGCACCAGCAGTTGCGGAAGAAGACGAATTTGCCGACTTAGAATCATTATTAAACGAGGAATTCGCATCCCCCATACCAGATCAAGATTTTGCTGCACTGGAAGCATTGCTAGATGGAGACAAAAATGAGGAGGTAGCCGTTGCACCGCCACCAGTTTACCCACAACAACTGCAACCACCAACAACTGCTAACAATGTCCTACCAGAGATAGATGATGAATTTGGTGATTTGGAGAAGTTGCTAGCGGAAGCAGATCAAACGATATCACACTCACCATCAATTAAATCAAACACAGGCAAAACACCACGCTCCGCTCCTCGTCGTGGAGCAAGATTTGAAGAAACAATGAAAGTTCCAGTTAAGCAACTGGATGATATGAGCAATTTAGTCGGGGAGTTAGTAGTAAATCGTAATACCTTAGAGCAGGATCAAGAACGCTTGCGACAATCATTAGATAACTTGCTGATTCAGATACAGCTTCTATCTGATGTCGGGGCGAGGATGCAAGAATTATATGAGCGATCGCTCCTCGAAGCCTCACTTTTAGCCAGCCGCAAAACTAGAGATTCTGGTGTGCCATCCTATGATTCTAATTCTGACAGGGGTTTTAGTGAACTAGAAATGGATCGGTTTACGCCTTTCCATACATTGTCCCAAGAAATGATTGAAATGATCGTCAGGGTACGGGAGTCAGCCAGTGACATCGACTTTGTGACGGAAGAAACCGAGCGAGTAGCTAGACAATTCCGACAAGTAACCACCCAACTCCAGGAGGGATTGACAAGAGCAAGAATGGTGCCGTTTTCCCAAGCAATCGATCGCTTGCGGCGCGGAGTCAGAGACAATGCCATTAAATATGGCAAACAAGTAGAGTTAGTCATTGAAGGTGGAGACACCTTGATTGACAAAATGATTTTGGATCACCTAACAGATCCATTAACTCACATGCTGAATAATGCGATCGCTCACGGAATTGAAACCCCCCAAGTGCGACAAGCCTCTGGTAAACAGCCTGTGGGAGAAATCAAAATTCGTGCTTTTCACCAAGGTAACCAAACTGTAATTTCTGTAGGCGATGACGGTGCAGGTATCGATACAGAACGAATTAAAGCCAAAGCCTTGAAGCTGGGTATGCTCACAGCAGAACAGGCAAAAACCATCACCCGCCCAGAAATCTACGATCTACTGTTCCAGGCTGGTTTTAGTATTAAAGATCAGGCAGATGAAATTTCCGGGCGTGGTGTGGGTATGGATGTGGTACGCTCCGAAATTAGCGAAATTCGCGGCATAGTTAACACCGATTCTACCCTGGGTAAAGGAACAACCTTTACAATTCGGCTACCACTCACCCTGAGTATTTGTAAAGCACTGTGCTGCGTTAGCGATCGCGCTAGAATTGCCTTCCCAATGGACGGTGTAGAAGATACCCTAGATATTCCAGTCAAAAACATCCAAGAGACTGCTGATGGGCAATCATATATTTCCTGGCGAGATACAGTATTGCCATTCCGTCCCCTAAAAGATATTTTAGCCTTCAACCGCCAACTCAGTCGGGGTAATGTCTACGGTGGAACTCGTGATGATGACATGGTTTCTGTAGTTGTAGTGCGATCGGCAAATAACCTGATTGCCCTACAAATTGATCAAGTGCTGAGTGAGCAAGAAATTGTAATTAAGCAATTTGAAGGGCCTGCCCCCAAACCCTTGGGTGTAGCTGGGGCTACAGTCCTAGGTGATGGACGAATTATGCCGATTGCTGACGTGCTAGAAATCATTGACATCTTCCAAGGACGGATGTCTAAACAAAATGGTGGTATTTGGCAACATAAAACCACTCCTCCTGTACCAGAAATCACTGCTGTTAAAATTGATCCAACTGTGCTGATTGTCGATGACTCGATTACAGTCAGAGAATTACTCTCTCTCACCTTTAACAAAGCAGGTTATCGCGTAGAACAAGCCCGTGATGGACAAGAAGCTTGGGATAAACTCCGCTCTGGATTGCCTTGCGATATCGTATTCTGTGATATTGAAATGCCCCGCTGCGACGGACTGGAGTTACTTTCTCGGATTCAGAAAGATCACAACCTCAACCAATTGCCAATCGCCATGCTGACTTCACGCGGTGCAGATAAGCACAGACAAATGGCAATCCAACTCGGTGCTAGCGGCTACTTTACCAAGCCTTACCTAGAAGAAGCGCTACTAGAAGCAGCAGTACGAATGCTCAAGGGAGAAAAACTAATTCATAGTACTGGTGCGTAAAAATAGGCGACTGGAAGGAGGATGAGGGAGACAAGGGGGACAAGGGGGACAAGGGAGTGTGGGGAGTGTAATAAGTTTTCTTCCCCATGCCCCATACCCCATGCCCCATGCCTGTACACAAGCCACAATTCATAATTTATAATGCTCAAAGTCTCATGGACTCGGCTGTTAGCAATCTTCTTGGCAACAGTGATAATCTGCCGATGGTTGCTACCTGCGGGTGTTGCTAATGCTACAATTTCCAGAAAGTTCCCTTCACAGGTAGTAGTTGAGAAATTAACAGATGCGGAAAATGTGAATAGGAACCAGTTCCGCAAACACTACGCACGGCAAAGAGTCCCATCAAAAACTATGCTGACTTATCCACCCAGCCGCCAAAGCGATCAAGTTGATAACTACCACGGTACTTTAGTGGCAGATCCTTACCGTTGGTTAGAAAATCCTGATTCGGCAGAAACAAGAACTTGGATTGAAGCCCAAAATCAAGTTACTTTTGCTTACCTCAATCAGATTCCTGCTCAGGAAAAAATTAAACAGCGCCTGACTAAATTGTGGAATTATGAAAGATATAGTATCCCATTTAAAGAAGGCGAATCTTTGGAAAATAGTGACAACGAACGCTATTTTTATTTCAAAAATGATGGGCTGCAAAATCAAAGCGTTCTCTACACTCTCAAAACTCTTGATGCCCAACCAAAAGTTTTACTTGACCCTAATAAACTCTCAGAAGATGGTACAGTTGCCCTTTCCGGCTTATCCATTAGTAACAATAGTCAATTTTTAGCTTACAGTCTATCTACCTCTGGTTCTGATTGGCAAGAGTGGAAAGTACGCGATATCGAAACAGGTGAAGATTTAAAAGACCAACTGAAGTGGATTAAATTTTCAGGCGTTTCCTGGACAAATGATCATCAAGGCTTTTTCTACAGTCGCTACGATGAACCCCAGGAACAAACCAAATTAGAAGATGTTAATTATTATCAAAAGCTTTATTATCATCGGTTGGGTACTCCACAATCAGAAGATGTATTAATTTATGATCGTCCTGACCAGAAAGAATGGGGTTTTAGTGGTTATGTGACTGAAGATGGGAAATATTTAATAATTTCCGTGTGGTTGGGAACTGATTCTAAAAATTTAGTTTTTTATAAAGATTTAACTAATCCCCATGCTGAAGTTGTAGAACTAATTAACCAGTTTGAAGCTGATTACAGTTTTATTGATCGTGATGATAGTATATTCTATTTCCGCACAGATCTAAAAGCACCTCGTGGCAGAGTAATTGCTATTGATATCAAAAAACCAACACCAGAACACTGGCAGGAAGTTATTCCCCAATCAGCAGAAACTTTAGAAAGTGTAAGTATACTGAATAATCATTTTGTTGCTGATTATTTAAAAGATGCTCGCAGCCAAGTCAAAATTTTTGACCTCAAGGGTAGATTTGTGCGTGAGGTAGAATTGCCTGGACTTGGTTCGGTAAGTGGCTTTGATGGCAAGCGCCATGATACGGAAACTTTTTATAGTTTTACTAGCTTCACGACACCAGGTACTATCTATCGCTATGATATGGTAACGGGAAAAAGTGAAGTTTTTCGGCAACCAAAGGTGGATTTTAATCCAGCAGATTACGAGACAAAACAGATTTTTTACCAAAGTAAAGATGGCACAAAAGTGCCAATGTTTATTACTCATAAAAAAGGCATTAAGTTAGATGGAAATAACCCTACTTACCTCTGGGGTTATGGTGGTTTTAATGCCTCAATGACACCTACTTTTTCTGTAAGTCTTTTGGTGTGGATGGAGATGGGTGGTGTTTATGCTGCGCCTAATTTGCGAGGTGGTGGGGAGTACGGTGAAGAATGGCATCAAGCTGGAATGAAGTCGAAAAAGCAAAATGTTTTTGATGACTTTATTGCTGCTGCTGAATGGTTAATTGCTAATAAATATACCAAATCGGCAAAATTGGCGATCGCAGGTGGTAGCAATGGTGGTTTATTAGTGGGTGCTTGTATGACTCAGCGTCCCGATTTGTTTGGCGCAGCTTTACCTGCAGTCGGTGTGATGGATATGTTGCGATTCCACAAATTTACCATCGGTTGGGCTTGGACTTCCGAATATGGTTCGCCCGATAATCCCGAAGAATTTCCAGCTTTATACGCCTATTCACCACTGCACAACATTAAACCAGGTACAGCTTACCCAGCAACCTTGATTACTACAGCCGATCATGACGATCGCGTCGTTCCTGCTCATAGTTTCAAATTTGCAGCTACTTTGCAAGCGGTTCAAGCTGGTGATGCACCAGTACTAATTAGAATTGAGACTAAGGCGGGGCATGGCGCAGGTAAACCCACAGCGAAGATGATTGAGGAAGTGACAGATAAATGGGCGTTTTTGGTGCGGGTTTTCGGGATTGGGGGCTAGGGACTAGGGGCTAGGGGCTAGGGGACAAGGGAGATAAATAAGAAATGCCCAATGCCCAATGCCCAATGCCCAATGCCCAATGCCCAATGCCCATTGACTATTACTGAAACTGGCTGATTAACCAACTTCCAACTTGAGATTGATTCATTTCCCGGCTACGGCGTAAAGCTTCTTCTAAGATAGACATCGCTAATCCTGGTAATACCTGTGATACTTGAATACGTTTACTACCCTGCTCTGCTATAGCGTAGGCGATGATTTGGGCATTTTGCACATCTACTACCCAATATTCTGATACATTCAAATCTTCGTAGAGACTTCGCTTTGTACCCAAGTCATCCAGTAAAGAAGTTTTCGCAATCTCAATGACTAAATCTGGAGCAGGATACAAATCAAGGTTGACAATTCCTGTACCAGTTGGGATAGATTGGGCACGTTCTCTCACATAATAGGCAACATCAGGCTGACAATCCTGAATTCCAGTTTTACGAAAGGTGGTTGTGTCTAAACCTGTGGCTGGAATTCCTTTGAGGGCTGCAAATAAAGTTACCGCAAAGATAATTACCACATGGTTTTGACCATGATCAAAGCTAACTGGTGCCATCTCCAGCCTCATGTGTCCTTTATAGTAATAACTTTTTGCCTGATTGTTCAGCAGATCGGTGAGTATTTGTAAATATTCTTGCCAAGAAGCAGGAATCCATGTATCTGTTGGTAATTGGGTTTGAGTTTTACTCATTTTCTCACCCTTATGCCAGTAAGCTATATCTCTTGTAACTCAAATTCTCAGCTTTTTGCTCGCTACTTTGACATCTGAAGTTGAATATTTGAGTTCGGAAGGGGAAGTTTCAGGTTTTGAAGTCGAAGTTTGGAGTTCAGAGGCTCAACGTTGCTGTTCTGAAGGCGAAGTTTGGAGTTCAGAAGGGAAATGTTTGAGCTTTTTACTCGGATGTTGGTGTTCCGATCTCGGATTTTCGTGTTCTGAAGTGCAACTTTTGAGATCTGAGGTTGAAAGTTGAAGCTTTGAGGTGGAATCATGGTGATTGAATGGACAATCACCTAAATTCTGACTTAAGTTGATTCTCCTTTAATCCCAGCCTCAATTGCTTTTACAAATGGAGCAACCCACCACTGATCGGAAGCTTTCTGAAGTCACTATTCCCAATGCCTATTTACTAAAGTATTAGCGCACAAAATTCCAGATGCGGCGACTGCGGGGACACCAATTCCTGGTATGGTGCTATCACCAACACGATACAAACCTTTTATGGGCGTGTGGGTACTGGGAAACATACCTTTACCAGCTGCGATCGCTGGGCCATAGCTTCCCTGATATCTTCTGAGATAATGGGCATGAGTTAACGGTGTACCAATCAGTTCCACTACTACACGCTCTCGAATATCAGGAATAATCTTCTCTAAAGCGCGATATAAACTTTGGGCTTGCTGTCGTTTCTTTTCTTCATATTCCTGATTTCTTTCCCATCCAGTATATGGTTCCAGGGTGTAAGCATGAATCACATGATGTCTTTCTGGCGCTAAACTAGCATCCCACACGCTGGGAATCGAAATCATGCAGGTATTTCCTGGTACCGTAATATCTTGCTGAGAATCATGAACCACCACATGATGTCCGGTTAAATTCTCCAAGCCATCGGCGCGGATACCTAAGTGTAAATGCATAAAACTATCAACCGCTGGTGTCTCTAAAGCTGCTTGGCGATAGTTTGCCGGCAAATCTTCGGGACGTAATAAATGATTGTAGGTATCCCAAATACTCGCATTGGAAATTACAATCGGCGCTTTGAGGATTTCCCCACTTTCCAACCTCACACCCACAACTTTACCTGATTCCACCAATATTTGCTCAACGTGACATCCTAAGTGCAACTGTCCCCCCCAGCGTTTTAAGCCCTTAACTAAAGCCTGAACAATTGCGCCACTCCCCCCCACAGGATACTCAACTCCAGCACGGGAACGTTCACCTAACATAAAAGCTACCTCTGGCGCTATTGTTCCATGAGCCTTTAAACCGGAGAGCAAAAAGCATTCTAAATCAATCAGCCGTCGCACCCAAGGATCTTGCACTGTTGCATCCATTACATTACCAGCTGAACTTTGCACCAGCGGCAAGTAGGGTAACATTTTTACTAAAGAAGGTAAGTAATTTTTAAGTAATGTTAATATTACCTGCCAATCTGCCCGCAACGCTAAAGTGGGAATACCCCGCATTGCTTCATACAAGCCTAACAAGCGTTCCGTAAACCTTTGGAGTTCTGTAGCACCTAGCGGCGTAATGCGCTCTACCTCTGGGTAATAACGCTTAGCATCGCTATAAACTGCAATAGTGCCTTCAGGGAAATGGTAGTGTCCCAAAGGATCGTAGGGTATAACTTGAATGGATTCACCCAAAACATCTAGAACTTGTTTGACTGGATTTAAACTTTGGCTGTCAGTCAGACCACAATAGAAAGAAGGGCCAGAATCAAATTCAAATCCCCGTCGTCTAAAACTATGAGCAGCACCGCCTGGAGTTAGATGACTTTCACAGACGATCGCTCGCTTGCCATAATAAGCAAGTAATCCCCCAGCACACAACCCGCCAATACCGCTACCAATTACTATGACAGAATCTTTATCTTGCATTTTTGTCCTTTGTCCTTTGTCCTTTGTCCTTTGTCTAAAACCAATTACGTTTGTCTTTTGTTCTTTGTCTAAAATCAATGACTAATGACCAATGACCAATGACAACTGACCAATGACAACTGACCAATGACTAATGAACCATTAATTGAATTAAAAGGCGTGTCTAAGTCCTTTGGTAGCAATAAGGTTTTAGATAATATAGATTTGACCATTTATCGGGGAGAGGCACTAGGAATTATTGGCCCTTCTGGGACTGGTAAATCGACAATTTTACGGGTAATTGCGGGATTGTTGCTTCCCGATGCTGGAGAAATTTATATCCAAGGGGTACGGCGAAATGGTTTGATTGAGGATGCAGCTGAGAATGTTGGGATTGGGATGGTGTTTCAGCAAGCGGCGTTATTTGATTCCTTAACAGTAGAAGAAAATGTCGGGTTTTTACTGTATCAAAATTCCAAAATATCGCGATCGCGGATTCGAGACATGGTCAATGCCAAATTAGAAATGGTAGGTTTACCAGGAATCGGTGAACTTTACCCATCGGAACTTTCTGGCGGGATGCGCAAACGAGTCAGTTTTGCCCGTGCTATTATGTCTAACCCCGATAGCGACAAACAAGGGCCAGAACTTTTACTATACGATGAACCGACCGCCGGACTCGATCCCATTGCTTCCACAGTGATCGAAGATTTAATTCGCCATTTGCAAAAATCACAAGGAGTTTGCAGTACTTACGCGATTGTGACTCATCAAGATAGTACCATTCGTCGGACTGCGGACAAAATCATATTTCTGTATCAAGGTAAAGTGCAATGGCAGGGTACAGTTGATGAAATAGATAGCACAGACCATCCATTGATTAGACAATTTATGAGTGGAAGTGTGCAAGGCCCAATTCAGGTTGTCGGCTAGATGGATGGAGGAAAATTATGCGATCGCGTACAGTTAGAGAAGGTTCTGTAGGGCTTTTATTCCTCATGGGACTGGGAGTCTTTGGGCTAATAGTCGTCTGGTTGAATCGAGTGACCGCTAGTCGCAGTTCATACAAGGCGATTGTGGAATTTGCTAACGCAGGCGGGATGCAAAAAGGCGCAACAGTCCGCTACCGGGGCGTGAAAGTAGGCACTATTTCCGCCATTCGCCCACAGCCTAATAATATAGAAGTCGAAATTGAAATCTTCCAACCTGATTTAATCATTCCTAAGGATGTGGTAGTAGAAGCCAATCAAAGTGGATTGATTAGTGAAAGTATTATAGATATTAGACCAAAAAGTTCTCTACCTAGTGGGACTGCGATCGCTAAACCCCTAGACAAAAATTGCCAGACTGAAAATTTAATTATTTGTAACGGCACTCGATTAAAAGGTCAAATTGGTATCAGTCTTGATGAACTGATTCGCAGCAGCACTGATTTAGCAACTAGATACAATGACCCAGAATTCAAGCGAGATGTCAAGCGGCTACTAGAAACCTCCACAGCCGCAGCAACTAGTCTCACTGCTCTCAGCCAGAATCTGCAAAGTTTGTCTAAAAACGCACAAGGTCAACTAGGCACATTTGCTGCCACTGCAACTTCCGTACAACGGGCGACAAATCAACTAACTACATCTTCTACTCGCACAGTTAATGAACTTGGCTCAGCCGCAAAACAATTTAGTCTCACCGCAGGGCAAGCAAGTAGACTATTAACTAATCTTGATAACCTAGTCACATCAAATCGTTCGACCTTAGTTGCAGCGTTGAACAATCTCACCGAAACCAGCAACCAACTACGTACTACATTCACTACCTTATCACCTGCGGTCAATCGCCTAACTCAAGGAGAAATCATCAAAAATTTAGAAACTCTCTCAGCAAATGCAGCCCAAGCATCAGCAAATTTACGCACGGCCACTAACTCTTTAAACGATCCAAAAAACGCCTTATTACTGCAACAAACCTTAGATTCCGCCAGACTCACATTTGAAAACACCCAAAAAATCACCTCTGATTTAGATGAATTGACAGGCGATCCCAAATTCCGTAGCAATCTGCGCCAATTAGTGAATGGTCTGAGTAATTTGGTATCTTCTACACAACAAATGGAGCAGCAAGTACAAGTTGCAGCTAGCTTAGATGCACTCAAAGCATCGATTAATCAAGCAGATGCAGTAGTTCCCACTCCAGCCATAAAGCAACAGGCAGTAACAATTAACACTGTAACCCCGGCTGTAAAAAGTCTAGATAAAAACCCCCAGCCCCCGGTGAATTTATCCACCCCTGAACCATCCTCAGAACAGCTATTACAGAAACTGCGAGAGTATAGCAAACAACGTGAGCAATCTAGGGATTAGGGACAAGGGGGACAAGGGGGACAAGGGGGACAAGGGAGATAAATAAGAAATGACTTATGCCCAATGCCCAATGACAAATGACAAATGACAAATGACAACTGACTATTGACAAATGACAACAGACAACTTTTTCTTGCGTAATGTTTGGTATTATGCTTTGCCTAGCGATCGCCTGAAGCCTGGGAAGATGATCGCCCGTACTTTCTTGGGAGAACCAGTATTACTGTGTCGTAGCCAAGAGGGTAAGGTGTTTGCTGTGCGGGATATTTGCCCCCATCGTGGTATACCTTTAAGTTGCGGGCGATTTGATGGGCAGGAAGTAGAATGCTGTTATCACGGTTGGCGTTTTAACCATGCTGGACGTTGTACTGTGATTCCTTCTTTAGTAGAAGGGCAAAATGTAGATTTAAACCGCTACAATGTGGAATCCTACGAAATCCGGGAAAGTCAGGGTAATATCTGGATATATATGCCAGAAACTGGTAAATCTCAGTCTCCCGCCTCAGATATGGAAATTCCGGTGATTCCCGGTTTTGGCGATCGCCCGCCGCAGTTAGTAGAAGTGATGCGGTTCCCCTGTTTTATCGATCATGCAGTCTTAGGCTTGATCGATCCAGCCCATTCACCTTATGTTCATCGAGTATGGTGGTGGCGTTCTGGACAACTCCACGACGAAATTAAGCAATTTGACCCTTCACCTTATGGGTTTACCATGCGTAAACACCAATTACCAGCCAATACAGGTAAAGCTTATCAGCTCATTGGCGGCGGAATTCCGGAAACCGAGATTTCATTTCGCATACCGGGAGTGCGAATAGAAAACACCACAACTGCAAAGCATCAAGTTTGTAACCTCACAGCAATTACACCAATTTCCGAAACGGAAACCGAAGTCACCTTTGCTCTTTATTGGACACCAACTTGGGCAACATTTGCCAAGCCGTTGATCCGTATATTCGCGCGGGCTTTTCTGGGACAAGACCTCACAGTAGTTAAAAAGCAGCAAATTGGTCTCAAGTACGATCCAGTACTGCGACTGATTAAAGATTCAGATGTGCAAGCGCAATGGTATTACCAGTTAAAGCGAGAATATGCGCGTTCAATATCTGAAGGTCGTCCATTTGTCAATCCGGTGAAGAGTCAACTATTGCACTGGCGGGCTTGATTGCATCGGGCTGCAATGTGATCGCATCGACCTGTAATTGAATTGCATCGGCTTGTTATGTTATTGCATTGGGTGACAATTCGATTGTGTCAGGTGACAATGCGATCGCATCGGGCTGCAATTGAATTGCATCGGCTTGTTATGCGATCGCATCGGGCTGCAATTGAATTGCATCGGCTTGTTATGCGATCGCATCGGCTTGCAATATAGCGTTTCTCGTTTGAGTGAGGTAAAGTTTTAAATCCCAAAGCCTGTAGAGGTGGGGTTTCCCCGCCCTCAGTTGTATTGCACCCAAGTGAAAACCACTATAATTAAGGGAACCTCAAGAAATAAAGCTTACTTAGACTTGAGGCAATTTGCACAGGCTAAGAAATTTTAGCAGCATTGTTTAGAGATAGAGCAAGAGCTAGGCGCTCACAATAAGCTAGCGAACATTTACCACCAATTGGGAAGAGTTGCCCAAAATTTGCGAGAATTTGAGGAAGCGCGGCGCAATTATCAACAAGCTTTGGCTATTAAAATCGAATATGGCGATCGCTATAACCAAGCACTCACTTACCACGCTTTAGGATTGCTTGCAGAAGCAAAGACAGCGTTGGCGATATATGTTGAGTATAAAGATGAATATAGCGCTTCTGGTTTAGATGCAATACAAAATTATATCGTCGCGTGTAGGGGCACGGCACTGCCCATACGTGTCAACTTAACGCCAAACCCTGATCAAGACGTAATTTTGAATTAAATCGCCTACCATCAAGATCCGCGTTACCCCACCCCGGCTTTGCTGACGCAAAACCTCCCCTCCCCGTAAACGGGGAGGGGATTGAGGGGTGGGGTAAAATGCATGTGGAATAAGCGTTTGAGCTTAAGTTGACACCAATGGGCACTGCCGTGCCCAAAAGAGTGTATTGAACTCAACCGATAACCGCTATATTGGGCAACAGTGGCGCGAGAGATTTTGGAGGGATTACCGGAGTGATGGGGAAGGGGGAAAGAGAGACAAGGGAGATGAGGGAGACAAATGACCAATGACCAATGACCAATGACAAATGACAATTGACAAATGACAATTGACAATTGACAACTAACAAATGACAAACAACATTTCCCACCTTTCCCCAACAGAAGCCAACACACTATTGAATAACAGCGCTGTTTTACCCCAATTTGTCAAAGACTGCTTTATTAATCAAAGTAATATTGAACTTCAACTAGGCAATAAATTTCTCAATCTCAAATTCTTGGGAAAAATTGAGATTCAAGAAATGCTCAATGCCTATTTGTTAAACTTAGGTTTAAGTAGAAATAAACCTAAGTTGCAAACTTTTAAAGTCTGGAATCCCAGTATTAATATTCAGGTAGTAGCTAACCGCCAACAATCCTATCAAGTCATTATTCCCCAACTGAATTCGAGATATATTATTAGCTTACTCAGCGATTTACCAGGCATTACCTTACCTGAGACTTTAAAATTACAACTTGAGTCTTTAGATAATGTAGGTTTAGTCTTATCAAATTCGGGGATTTACTTAAACTTTGCCAATGATTTGCAGTTAAATTTAGACGATATTTTTAGTATTCATAGTCCTGTCCCATTCATAGAACAGGCTTTTGATAGTATTATTGCTGGAATTTTCGGAAATTCGCAATTGATAATTTCCGCACCAACCTTCGGTATTATTAAAAGTATTAAAGGATTTGACTTTAGTTTTACAGGCTTACTGAATAGCCAAAACATTGAAGTTATCTTTGGTAAAGAAAATACCTTAAAATATCAATTAAACCGGGCAATTGATTTTAGTGATTTAACGAACAGCATCCCTATTATCAAAGATTTAAAGCTAATTAAACCAGAAATAATCATAACTAATACTGGCTATCCTTTTGACCATCCCAAGTTAGGTCAAATTAACTTAAGCAGAGGATTCAACTTTATTGGAGATGTTAATTTTAATAATCTCGATACAAATTTTAGTAATTTTATTAACAGCAAGTTAGAAACTAGTTACCTAAGAGTACTAATTAGCTTTGATCCTGGAGGACAGGTTAGCTTAACAGGTCATATTCCTCAGAATATGCAACTATTTTCTGTGGAACAATTTAATGCTACTTTTAATAACCTGCTCCTTGGTTTAAATATTGGTTCTGATTTAGAGCCAAACTTCGGATTAACTGGAAATCTGATTCTTCAAGGCTATGATCCCACGCAAAAAGACGAACCTACATTATTTCTCTCTGGTAATCTTTCCCTCGAACCCGAATCTTTAACCGCATTTTTCTATCAAAAAAGTGAAAAATCTTGGTCTAATCCCTATGGACTGGTGGGAACTGAATTTCGCAATGTCGGTTTTCAGCTAGGTGGGACTTATTTACCTCCCTATTTTGATAACTTTGGCTTCATTGGTGATTTGAGATGGGAAAAAATAGACCTCAAGGTAGCATTCCTCATTGATACTAATGATCCGGAAAAATTAGCTTTAGTTTTAAATACCAATCAAGTAGTTAACTTAGTAGATTTGTGGCGGGGGCCAGTTAGTGCTTTTATTCTCAACCAAGCTAATTTTCACCCTGATTTGGTTAACAAAGCATTAGGGTTTTTAGAAAACTTTGTAGATTTAAACATCGAATCAATTGATAGGGATAAAGATGGAGAACTCAACCCCTTAATTAAATATGTTCCTTTCCCGACGACAATTGCAGGTAACCCGATAGCAGAAGGATTGGAAATTAATGGTAAAATTACGGCTTGGGAGCGTGACGCAACTTTAAGCCTTCAGGGAGACAAAACTTTCAGTAATATTGAAGGTTTGTTAAAAGTTTCGGAAATTGATTTGGGATTGGTAAAAATTGGCGGAACGGATGACGATACTTTAGATTTAGCACTGAAGGTGACACCCACCGAGCAATATTTCATGGGTGATGGTTATGTAGAAATTCTTGACAATGAAATTGTTAATGTTGAATTTAAAATTACGCCTACCAATGCTATCTTTAAAAACTTTGACCTGAATTTAGCTAATTTGCTAAGTATCGATGTTGATGCTCTCAGTATCGATTTAAAATCTGGTAGTGGTAGCGGTTCAGGAAAGATTTTAGTTTTAGGAAATACCTTAGCTGGTATAACGTTTGATGTTACTAAGAATAGTGTAGCGCTGAAGAATACCAAATTCAATTTAGCAGGGTTCTTGACTGTCGATATTCCCATCCTCATGGTTAATTTGACAAATCAAAGTGCAGAGGGAACCGCAAATATTACTGCTTTTAATCAATCTTTGGGTAGCGGAACTTTATCATTTAACACTCAGCAGGTGACTATTAATAATAGTTCTCTCGGTTTAGGGGATATTCTGAAACTGAACGTTCCTAGTTTCAAACTTGACTTGACGAATAAAAAACTTTTTGGTTTAGGCGATGTTACCTTCCTAGGAAAACAATTCACCTCGTTAGGTATTAGTCTTAATGAAACTGGGTTTCAAGCTAGCAGTAATTTCAATTTTGGTATTTTAGCTTTCAATGGTGCTACAGTCTCTTTCAACCCAGGGACTAATGGTAATATTAGTAATTCTGCCAGTATTGCGGGAAATCTCAAGTTTTTGGGTTACGAATTCGCTAACATCATTGCAAGCGTTAATAGCAGTAAATTAATTGTGTCTGGTAGCTTCAATTTTGGTGGCGTTTTAATCCTCAAAGGCGCAAGAAATCAGAAAAACGCAACCATAACACTTAAAAAAGCCAAGAATGGACTGTACAATTCTGTCCAGATTAGTGGCAGTTTTTATCTATTGGGTAAAAAGTTAACTCATGTGACTAGCAGCAACAATGAAGCTTTAAAAAACTTGGGTATAATAGTTAAGAGAAAATCTGTCAAAGATGTAAAAGAGTAGAAACTACCTCAGTAATTTGCAAAATTATTTTATTTTTGTGGCAACAATTGGTTGCTGTTCATCTTTGATGATAAATTTAGAATTATTAATTTCAGTAAGTTCATATTTCTCTGTAAGAAATAAAGAAGCGATACTAACTACCATATCTGCAAGAAAAACCTTAGGTAATATCGCTAACTGTAAATTTAAAAAAGATTTGGGAACAGTCTTAAGAATCAAACACAGTTTTCCATCATTGACATACCATACACCATTAAATTTATTACCTGTGATCAATTCTCTAGGTTTAGATAAAATGAATGTTTGAATCCTGCTTTGCTCATAAGTCATATCATCTTTAAATTCAATAGAAATTTTTTCCCAATCTGTATTAAAACGCCATTTTCCAAAAAGTAAAACTTCTATTTCTATATCAGAAAGATTCATAGTACTCATCACCTATACTTTTGCTTACAAATCTTGGTTACAAATTTTAACCCGAGCAAAAAACAAGTGCATCTGCCTTATGAGCCAAGTCTTGACGCATCATGCTCCCATTGACAGAGGTTCCGCAAATGAATTTACAGATGAGTCACAAATATCTTCGTTATAATGTAACCATTTGACTATAATAATTAGGACTGTCTTTACTTAGAGGTTCAAACAATCGTTCTAATTCTCCGGCAGTAACAAAACCTTCTTTAAGATTATTTGCTAGCAGCGCATCACCAAAATATTGCTTTAAAATTTCTTATATACCTTCAGAAGAATATTTTGGCTGGATAAATATATCTTTTAGCTGACCGAATAATTTTTCAAAGAATGGCTCGGAAAATATTTGTGAAAATGAAATCTACCCAAAACTATCCATAAAAGTTTGCAGACGACGCACTATTTCATCAGTCAGCTGATGATGTTCCCATGCGCCGACATCCTATTGTGAAAAATTGCCACTGTGGGTGATTAATAAAACAACGTCACGCGACAGGTGGATAAAAAATGTTCTAGGTTGAATTTTAGCTCTGAGGTGGTTCAGAACTACCTCAAAAAGTGGTTGTCCAGATTCTCGGTTGATGGGTCTGAGGAGTAGCATTCAGCGATTTGAGCAATGCTACTCCTTGAATGAACGATGGTTATCGCTCTGATTTAGTAGTCTTCCCAATCAGAAGGAAACTTGAAAGTGAAAGGAGGTGGAGGAGGGGGAGTAGGAGTTTCTGGATTTTCAGATGCAGATTGCACTTGCAAGAACTTGGCGAAGAATGGCAATACTTGGATATCTGATGCGATATCTGATGTTTCGACTGTGGTTGTAGACATTGCTATTTTTCCTTTGGGAAAATTTGTGAGGGTTAAAGCTGGGTGTCGTAAATTTTTAGTTGAGGTTGTCAATAGTCAATAGTCAACAAGAGATTTTATACTTTGGACTTTTGACTCTGGACTTTTGCCTAACCTCACCTTGATTTAGTCTGCCCGTTGCCTAAGTCCTGTTTATTTTAGTCATTAAATATATACCAGTAATCAAATATCCTGACAAGGACAGTTAAGACACTTAAGAAATTAATGAGCAGACAGCTAAAAGGTTTATCTTCTCCTTCGGTAATACTTAATAACGCAACTTTAGCGTGTTCTACGACTTCAAATTTAGCCGGACAAACTAAATTAACAACATTTTCCACCAATACTAAATCCAAGTCTGAAGGATTGTATTCATGTTCCCAACGATGAATGCCACCAGCTACCATTTGCGAATCTAAATGACAATAATACCTGTATTAATTGCAATCACATTAACATGATATGTCCGCAAAATTTGGTCATCTAAATTAGTTTTTATATCGCCTGCAATCACAGCGATTTTTAACTCATTACTTACCATAATTATTAGTAATGCACCAGAAATAAACTGCAATTAGTAGTGTTAATCAATACATTTAATTAAAATTCACAAATATCGCCGCTTCAGTCCCGATGTTGAAAACCAAAGTCCTGACTACGAATTTTTAGGTTTTTGGATTTTCTTGAGCGGCCGGATAATAGATGTTTTGGCCTTTAAACTGTTCTCAATTATGAACAACGCAGGTAATACGCCTGTCTCATTAGGGCTGTTGGGTGCAGCTGCCTTTATGGTAATTGCTGATGTCCGGGTAATTGACCCACTATTGCACATTATCGCTGACGAGTTTAAGGTGAGTGTCGGTAGTGCGGCGATTATTGTCAGTGCCTACACAATTCCTTATGGGCTATTTCAATTAGTCTACGGCCCATTGGGCGATCGCATTGGCAAACTCAAAGTCATTACAGCCGCGCTGACAGCCTTTGCTGTGGGGACTGCGGCTTGTGCTTTTGTGCCAAATATCTTGCTTTTAACTCTACTACGCTTCCTCACAGGCATGGTGGCGGCGGGTATTATCCCCATTACCCTAGCTTACATTGGTGACAACTTCCCCTACTCTCAACGCCAAGCGGCGATTGGCAGATATCTGAGTGCGCTGGTGTTAGGACAAATTCTCGGCGGTAGTTTGGGCGGTATCTTTGGGGAATATGTTAGCTGGCGAGATATCTTTTTAGTATTTGGCGTTGTCTCCCTGATGATTGCGATCGCATTGTGGCGCAAGATGGGCAAACTCAACAATGGACAACATTCTCAAATTCCCTTTAGTTGGGCAACATTGGGCCCTTATTTCCAACTGATCGCTCAACCAGTCGCCCAGACTGTAATTATCGGCGTATTTATCGAAGGTTTTTGTTTATTTGGGGGATTTGCTTATGTTGGTGCATTCCTCAGAGACAGATACAGCTTACCCTATGTAGCGATCGGTTTTATGCTCAGTGCTTTTGGATTAGGTGGACTGATTTACAGCCGTTGTGTTAACTGGTTGGTGCGTTCATTGGGAGAAAGGGGCTTGATGGGAGTTGGTGGGGCGTTGATGTGTATCTCTTTTTTAGCGATCGCATTATTGCAGAATTGGGTGCTGTTTATCCCCTTCAATATTCTTATGGGATTAGGCTTTTACATGATGCACAGCACACTCCAAACCCAAGCCACAGAACTTGCACCCGAAGCTAGGGGTACTGCGGTGTCACTATTTGCGTTTAACTTATTTATCGGCCAGGGAATTGGTGCAGCCGCCTTTGGTAGGATTGTCGATCGCTTCGGCTATATTGCTTGTTTTATGATTACAGGAATTGCGATCGCTTTACTTTCCCTTTGGCTAGTCAAGCAAAAGCAGTCGTCATGAACTGCGTACACCAGGACACACTAAAAAATTTCTGATTCTCCTCCTCGCTTGCGCTTAGGCGTTGGGAGCGGGGTCTTATTTTCAAGTTAGCCCCTCATGGGAAAAACCCACAACCAAACATGAAAATCTCTCTTCTCTAACCCTGGTTCCCCTAGTCCCTAACCCCTATTTTCAAGTTAGACCAACGCAAATAAACATAACTATATTAAGAAGGGTAAAGAGAAAGGTGAAAAACCTTTAACCTTTCCCCTTTCCCCCTTATCCCCACAGGGGGCCCCGAGTTCCCCCTAACTTTACATAGTTCGGTTAAATTGCGCCTACTGACTTATGCCCAAAATTCACGTTAATGGCATCGATCTGTTTTATGACATTAAAGGAACAGGCGAGCCTTTATTATTAATTTCAGGTTTCTTTAGCGATCATACCTACTGGTCATTGCAAATGCCTTCACTCGTGAAGCAGTATCAGGTAATTCGCTTGGATAATCGCGGCTTTGGGCGAAGTTCCGCCCCTGACAGTCCCTACACTATTCAGCAAATGGCAACTGATACAGCCGCACTGCTGGAACACATTGGCATCAGGAAGGTACATGTCGCAGGCCATTCAATGGGTGGTCTTATTGCTCAAGAACTAGCATTAGCACACCCACAAAAAGTACAAAATTTGATACTACTCTCATCCTTAGCTAAAGGTGATACTTTATTCAACAGTATTATCTCGACCTGGGGTGAACTCGCTCATACCCTAGACCGGAAACTTTATCAGCAAGTAATATTGCCTTGGATATTTACCGATGCCTTCTACTCTATCCCTGGGATGATTGACATGATTCTCGATATAGGGCTTCACTACCCATTTTCGCCCAGCCCTCATGGACTATATCATCAAAGCCGAGCTATCCTGGGCGGTGATACAACACAACGCCTCAAAGATATCCAATGTCCTACCTTAATTCTGGTAGGTAAACAAGATATTCTCACCCCAGTCAAATTTTCTGAACAACTAGCCCAAGGTATACCCAAGTCCGAACTAATCGTTTTTGAAGATGGTGGTCACGGCTTCTTGATTGAATCACCGGAGACTGTCGCCGCAGCCATGCTCAAGTTTCTTTCCCATCTTCCGAAAAATGGCAAGTCTTTGATGTAGCAACACAACAGAAGTCTACATTAGAAGCTAAACTTAGCATTTATGAAATCTGCTCCCCTAGCCTTAGCCGTTGTCATTGGTGCGCTTACCATCACCCAGAGTGCCTATGCTAATCAAAAAAATGTTCCAATTGCAACAAATCAAAATAATCAGGCTAGGGTTTTAGCCACAAAACCAGTAACCCTGCTTGGTAAATGGGGTTATAGTCTCAACCAAAATAATTCTTTTCCAGCTACTGCCAATACAATTGCGCTAGAGCAAAACAAAGAATGCAAAAAACTTAACCCATTTGAGATTATCAAAAACCCGAATATTTTATTTACGCCATGTCAGCAGCCGACAACTAAAACAACAGCTCAGCTTGCTGAACCAATTGAATATTTCAAAGTTCCTCCTCTCGATTCTGGTATTAAGGTAACCGTCTCTAACTTTTGATTCAGAAATAAATAGCGATAGCCTGGGGACTCCCAAGAATTTGTTGACCATTAGAAAACAACAGCACCCCGCCAAAGTTGCATTTTGGCAGGGTGCTTTTATTCGCACATTTAGTTAACTAACATCTTGCACCTTATCATAGTAGGGTGGGCACTGCCCACCTGACGATCAATAGATCCCGCCCTTAAGGGCAAGAAATTACCCACAACCAGGTATTAAAATCCCCTGTCTCGCCCACTTGCCCTGAGCGGAGCCGTTCGACGAAGTCGTTCCCGCAGGGTAGGGATGCCCCATGCCCCATACCCCTAATCTGCGAGATCTCCGCTATATCCAAAATTGACCACAACCAACTAGAATGGGGTATTCTTTTAACGTCTTCAGCAATTACTACATGCCGTTGTTATTTGATTACCTTAAATTCATACAGTCAAGATATGTCCCTCAATCTCCTACAACAACCAAATTTTCAGCAAAAGCCAATTTTGAACAATCATTTTGAGGGATGAACAGATGGTAGTAAAAGTACAATGTAGAAAAAATATCAAGCAATTTTCGATTTCTCGCTGTTTTGCCGTAATGTTTCTCTTGGGTCAAGTATTACTACGTTTACTCCAAGGAAAAACTTATCATCGTAAAATTCTCGAACATATGGTGACTGCTGGCCCCGCTTCACTTTCTCCAGTTCTTCTTGTCAGTGGGTTTGCTGGTATGATTTTTACCATTCAAACAGCTAGAGAATTAGTGCAATTTGGGGCTTTGAATGCTGTAGGTGGTGCATTTGCCTTAGCTTTTTGCAGAGAATTGGCTCCCATATTGTCCGCGAGTATTATTGCCGGTCAAGTAGGTTCAGCTTTTGCAGCAGAGATAGGTGCAATGCGAGTCACAGACCAAATTGATGCACTGCATATGCTCAGAACCGATCCCATTGATTATCTAGTACTTCCGAGAGTGATTGCTTGCTGCTTGATGACACCATTATTAACAATTTTTGGGTTAGTTACAGGCATCATCGGTGGAATTTTTGCCGGCTCACAGTTTTATCAAATTACTCCAGAAGCATTTTTAGATTCCGTCAGAAATTTTTTAGAACCATCAGATTTGTGGATTATTTTGCTCAAAGGATTTCTTTTTGGAGCTATAGTTGCTGTCAATGGCTGTAGCTGGGGGCTAACTACCAGAGGTGGAGCAAAGGAAGTAGGAGAGTCCGCCACAACAGCAGTTGTCACTACTTGGGTGGCAATTTTTATGATGGATTTCTTTCTGTCTTTAGTTTTATTTGAAAAGCCGACGTTTTAAAGTAATTCGTAATTCGTAATTCGTAATTGAATGATCTGGGGGCTAAATCCTTCGCTGCGCAACACACCCTTGTATATTGAAAGAAGTAGTAAGACCCCTCGCTTATCCCGCAATAGAGCCGTCACCTCCGGGTGCGGCTAATCGAACAAAGCCCAGCTTTGTGGGCTAAGAAAATTTAGCCCACGAAGCTGGGCTTTGTAGCGTTAGCCCCAGGCTTCTAGCCTGCGGGCGGTATGTCGGGTAAGCGAGAGAACAGGGAGAGGTAGGAGAGAGGAATGGAAGTGAGGTCTGTTTGTGGTTCATTTACAGGAAGATGCTGTAATGTTGGAACCTGAAGCCTTAATGTTGGAACTTTTATAAGTAATGTTGGAACCTGAAGCCTTAATGTTGGAACTTTTATAAGTAATGTTGGAACCTTAAGCCTTAATGTTGGAACTTTTATAAGTAATGTTGTAACCTTAAGACTTAATATTGGAACTTTTATAAGTAATGTTGTAACCTTAAGACTTAATATTGGAACTTTTATAAGTAATGTTGTAACTTTAAGACTTAATGTTGTAACTTTTCTTATATATGTTGTAATTTTGGTAAGCGTGGTAAGCGATCGCTTCTTTCAGTTCCCAGTAAAATCCAGCTTTGCGTACCCATAGAAGCAGGAACCAACACAGGATAACACTAAGAATTGTTGCTTAATTGTTGTTTAAGGTGACGAATAGCGGCGCTGGTGTTACGTTCATAGGCAATTTGGACACAGCGGGCGATGGCACTTTGCAAGTCAAACTCAGGAAAATAGCGGCTGTGGGTTTGCAGTTGGTAATCAGTTCCTTGTATCTGGTAAATCAATAACTGCTGCTTTTTGAATAACCAAACCTCCGGTACACGGTAGGGAAGATAATCTTGGACATCGGAATAACTAGTCACATCAATTTCAATCACCAGATCCGCTGGCGGATCTTGTGTCCAATCAATCCGCTTTTTTCCCGAAACCGCTTGCCAATTGTCGATGTAGAAACAATAATCTGGTTCAATACCACTTTCTTCTGGTAAGGTCATGGTTACAGGGGTAAACGCATCATATTCCCGTTCATCATGATCCAAAAGTGTCTTCACAATATCCGCAACCAAATGAGCATCTCGTCCATGTACAGGCAAAGGCGACATCAGCAATACTTCTCCATCGCGGTATTTGATACGGGGAATTGAACCATCTCCCCGCTGTTCACAGAGAGATTGATACTCTTGCCAAGTAGCAGGTAACCGCACCACAGAACCAGGGCGCAATTGAATTTTTTCTGGGGATATCAGGGCAAACATGGCTAAATCGTTTTTTTTGGCAGGGACTTATAAGAAATTGCTCTCTTTGAGAAATTCAACAATCGCTGTATTTACCTCTTGGTGAGAATCGGCTGCGGCATCGTGACAACAGTTAGGCAGAATTTGTAATTTTGCATTGGGAATAGATTTATGCAATTTTTCCCCATGACTAGCAGGAAACCAACTATCTTGCTGACCCCATAAAATTAGTGTGGGGCATTGAATAGCACTTAAATTACTTTGAATTTTACTGAGTAAATTTGGTTTTTGAGCTTGCCAATTTTCAATTTCTCTGGCTGCTATTTGTAACTCTTCAGCAACTTTGACTATCGTCCCAGGCAGTTCAATAAAAGGATAAGTTATCCAATGGATATCTTCCTCGGTGAGGATTGAGGGATTAAATAGCACCTGCCGCCTTTCCATCGCCATAATTTCTCTAAATAGCGGTGCAAATAAATATGCTAGCCGTAAAGAATCAATTGTTTCGATGATTTCTAAAGGCGTTTGCGCCAGTATCCACATTGCCCAATGAGGTAATCTTTCGGCAAAAATAGGCACATTAACGACTACTAACCGCCCGATTAATTCTGGATATTCTTGAGCCAGGGAAAGGGCAACTAATCCCCCTAAAGATTCGGCAACAATTACAGGTGGTTCATCACATAATTCCTGAATTATTCGCGCTATTTCAACAATTTGATGACCGTTATTTTCTCGTCTACTCAAAGGTTTTTCGGAAAACCCGTAGCCTTTGGCATCAAAAGAAATTACCCGACAATATTTAGATAATGGAGCTATACTATAACGCCAATTGTAGCTCCAAGTGCCCATGCCATGTAAAAAAATTAGCGGCTTACCTATACCTTTTTCACCATAAGCAATTTGTACAGGATACCCTTGATTATCAGTAATAATTACACTTTGCCGCCCTTTAGGAAAAGTAGCTTGCCACCAATCTTTCATTCATTTATAAGTTAATTAATTAACCACCAGTTAAGGCTTGCCACAGCCATCTAATTACTATCATAGGCAATATAACTAAGATAATGGCAATTAGCAATAATCCCGCTACAAGTGCTAAGATAAACCACTTATCTACTTTTTGAGTTTGTTGGGGAGACTTTAAGTGTTCTTCTAACAGTTGTATATTTAGAGTGTTAGCTTTCCAAGCAAAATCAAACAAATCTCCCAGCATGGGGAAAGCGCCCACCAAACCATCCACTATGATATTAACTACCATTCTGCCGAGAGTAGCTCTAGATACACCGATCCGCGCTGCTTCTACGACAATGTAGCAAGAAAGTATAACTCCGACAAAATCACCGCCAATAGGTAATAATCCTAAAATAGGATCTAAACCAACACCAACCTGGGTTCCGGGAATGGTAATCAAGTTATCCAAGAGCCTACTTAGCTGACGTAGCCGCCGCACAGTAGGTGCTTTAGCATCAGGTTCAATCATCGGATATCGAGAAGGTAAATCAGGCATGAGTGCGATCGCTTTTGGAAGTTCAATAGTTATTTACAGCACTTTGGCTGTCATTTGTCATTAGCAGTAAAATTATTAATTTTGTTTAAGAAAAGTTGCTTGTTTTTGGGGGCGCATATCTTCACCGACTGTGACGTTTAATTGATCGCCTACGAGAAGAACAACAGCACTCATCCACAACCAAAGCATTAAGACAATCACAGCCCCCACAGCACCATATACTTTATTGTAGTTACCAAAATTAGCGACATAAAGTCGAAACAGAGCAGACAAAATTGCCCAAAAAACTGCTGCTAAACTAGCTCCTGGCATCATTGGTGTCCCTGGATTCCAGATACTAGGGCCATAGCGATAAACAAAGCCAAAGGCAAAAGCAACAATACTTAAAGCTACAGGCCAGCGTAACAATTCCCAAATATCAAACAGGAAAATTAAAGAATTATTTTCTTGCACTGCTATTTTCAAGAGTAGGTCACTGATAAAAACTAAAAATGACGCTAATACTAACAGCAACATAGTACCGATTGTTAATCCCAGAGAAATCAGCTTGGCTTTCCAAAAGGGACGCATTTGATGTGGGGGAACTTGATGAATTTGATCCAAAGCCGTCATTGCAGTACTTACCGCTCCCGAAGCAGTCCAAATTGCGATCGCAAAGCTGAGAGAAAACAAACCGCTATTTTTGGAATTAGCGATTTCTGTTCTGGCAAAATCACTAATCAGAATTAGCACTTCGTCTGGTGCAATTTGACTCAACTGCATCGCTAATTGTTTAAAAGTGTCTTGCAAGGATTCTGCAAATAAGCCAATAGCTGTCACCAAAGCCAGAATTGCTGGAAATAGTGACAGCATAGCGTTGAAAGCAATTTCCGAAGCAAGTCCCAAAAGTCGTCTTTCCATTGTCCTGGCAAAAGTTTTCTTGAGCGTCCGCCAGTTGAGGTGACGAAAGAAGCGGACAAAACGATACTGGTACATGATTTTGGTATTCTGAAACTCTTGATTGGGGAGTTTTCTTCCCCATGTCTTCCCATAGCACAATGCCCAATGCCCAATGCCCAATTACCATTGACGATTGACAACTGACAACTGACAACTGACAATTGACCATTGACAATTGACCATTGACTATTGACTATTAACTAATCAAAAATCACTATGAGTCAAGACTTAACAACACAATGGTTGACTGAAATCCAGTCCCTCAGACAGCAGATAGTAGATATTCAGCACGAGCGCGATGCAGCTTGGGAAAGTGCCCAAAAATGGCGTAAACTGTATAACACAGAGGCAGAACAACGACGCACTGATACTCAGTTATCTCAGCAGGCGATCGCATCCCTCAAAGCAGAACTGCAAAAAGTCCAAGGTTTAGATACAGGCGCACTCCCTGATGGCACAGCAGTCACAGCTATTCAACAAGAAATCGCACAACTCCAATCAGCGGATGAATTGAAAACTAAATTATTGACAGTCATTCAAGAACGCGATCGCCTCTTGCAAGCTTTGAAAACCGAACAAGATAACCACGCCCAAACCCGCAATAACTTAACTACCGCTTTGGGTGATGCTATTGATGGCTGGACGCGGGAGCGAGTCGCCCTGGAACAATAAATTGTAAACCCATTCCCCACCTAAAAATTATAGTCAATGGTAATTGGGCATTGGGCATTGGGCATTGGGCATTGGGCACTTGTACTCTCGCAAGTCGAAGTATTGAGGATTGGTCATTTCTTATTTATCTCCCTTGTCCTCCTTGTCCCCTCATCCCCTCTGCCCCATGCCCCATCCCCCAATCCTGTGTGATAATCAACATCACAAATAAAACAGGAGATTGCAAAGCAGTGGCTACAAGGCGAATGACTTTTAGGTTATACCCAAACAAACAAATTCTTTGGTCTTTGAGGTATCACCGAAAGCTCCACAAAGACTTGTACAACTGCGCTGTGTACAACAGATTTACTCAATATCAAAAATTCAATCGTTCTGTTAGCTATTTTGAGCAACAGAACTCTTTACCAGCTTTTAAAGAAGTTTGGACAGAGTATAAGGAAATCAATTCCCAAGCTTTACAAGCGACTTTGAAGCGTGTTGATTTCGCTTTTGAACGTTGGTTTAAAGGATTAGGTAAGCGTCCACGGTTCAAATCAATTCGTCATTACTCAGGGTGGACATATCCAGCCAAAAGCGGTTATTCCGTAGAATCTAATGGCGAAAATGGTTATTTGAATCTGTCAAAAATTGGACGCATCCAGATGCGTGGTAAGGCTAAGTATTGGGGAATTACCACTACTTGTACTATCGTTTATCACAATGGAAAATGGTACGCCTCAATCACAGTTGATGTTTTAGACCAAGTGCTACAGACTGAAATTTTACCAACTGGTGCTATTGGTATTGATTTAGGTTGTAAATCAGCATTATCAATTACTGATGGGGAAAATCATCAACAGATTCAAGCGCCAAAGTTTTTGAGAAACGCTGAACAGCTAATTAAAAAAGCATCCAAGAATAAACGACGGAAACAAGCACCAAATAGAAAGAAGAAAATCAAGGCTTCTAGAAGATATAAAAAAGCTCAATCGAAGGTTAGCAAGATAACTCGCAAGGTTGCTAATCAGCGCCAGAATTGGGTACATCAAGTTGCAGCAGACATTGTTAGCGGTAATAGCTTCGTTGCAACAGAGAACCTTCAGGTAATAAAGATGACAAGTAAAGCTAAAAAAGGCAAGCGTAAAAAGCAGAAGGCTGGGCTGAATAAGTCAATACTTGACGTGGGTTTTGGAATGCTTCGCAGCACTATCAAATACAAAGTTGAGCAAATTGGTGGTGTATTTGTAGAAGTTCCAACCAAGAAAGTAAAGCCTAGTCAAACTTGCCCAAAATGCGGTCATCAACACAAGAAAACCCTCGATATTCGTGTACATAATTGTGCTGTTTGTGGATATTCGCAAGACCGGGATATTGCTGCTGCTCAAGTAATGCTTTACTGGGCAAAAGGTACTCTACCGGAGTCAGGAACTGGCTTCGCAGTCGCAGAGTCGCCTAGCTCTACCACGTCTACCAGTAAGTGCAAGCAAGCTGACAGATGCGGCAACTAGGGGCGAAGAAGCGACAAAAATCTACACAAAGCCTTGCTAAACACGAACTGAGGGATGTAGAAACCCACAGTTCAGGCAAAGCCAACTGTGGGTAGTTCATTAAGCTGTATATTAGTTTCTGATGACTGCTGTGTGTTGATTAGGCAAACAGCTTTTAGTCAAGGGTCACAAGTCAATAGTCAATCATCTTGACTATGGATCTTGGACTGTTGACATCTGTTAGCTTAAAAATTTTATTTCAGTTTGATGGAAAGAGGTAAAAAAATCGTGAAAGGATTGGTGCGTTTATTAACAGTGTTTAGCTTGTTGCTCGGTTGTTGGGGATGGCTGGGAACAACTCAGGTAGCCCAAGCTGCCAGTTTCAATAGTTTTACTCTTCCCCAAGTCTCGGTTCTGGCAGTTGGGCAGAATCGGGCAGACGCTAAGCTAGGAACGGAATTCGGTAAAAAAATTGATTTGAACAATACCAACGTCCGTGCTTTTCAACAGTATCCAGGTTTGTATCCTACCCTAGCTAAGCAAATCATCAAGAATGCTCCATACCAAAAGGTAGAGGATGTCTTGGAACTTCCCGGCTTGAGCGATCGCCAAAAACAAACTTTGCAAGCCAATTTAGATAAATTTACAGTGACAGAACTAGAACCTGCCTTCAACGAGGGAGACGATCGCTTTAACAATGGCATTTATAGATAACTGCAAGTGCAGTTAATGTAGTGAATCAGCGCTTACTCCTACTGTTTTGGAGTAGCATTTTTTGCTAAAAAATGGGTAGAAGTAGGGGACAATGGACAATATATGCCTTTGTTCCCTCTTCCTCCTCTCCTTCACAGGTGTAGGTTTGTACTCAAAATATGAGTCAAGACTCTCATCGGAACCGAGAAAACAGCTTTTTCTTCCCAGTCCGGTTGAGCGCGTTGTTGAAAAAAACTTATACTTGTCACATCACCCCAAACCCCTAAATCTCTTACCTTGCCTGAATTAGATATTCCTAGCCAATTTGATGTCTTAGTAGTTGGTGCAGGTGCTGCGGGACTGTATACAGCACTTTGTCTACCAGAGTCATTGCGAGTCGGCTTAATTACCAAAGAAACAGTTGCTTTGTCTGCCAGTGATTGGGCACAAGGTGGGATTGCTGCCGCGATCGCCCCTGAAGATTCTCCAACTTTACATATTGAAGACACAATGCGGGCAGGGGCAGGCTTGTGTGATAAAGCAGCGGTAGAATTCCTTGCCGAACACGCCCCTAGCTGTATTCAATCTCTAGTCGAGTTGGGAGTAGCTTTTGACCGTCATGGTAATACTTTGGCTTTAACTTTAGAAGCTGCCCATTCTCGTAATCGCGTTCTCCATACCGCTGACACCACAGGTAGGGAAGTGATCACAACCCTGACTGCCCAAGTATTGCGCCGCCCCAATATTCAAATTATTCAGCAGGCTTTGGCTTTGAGTTTGTGGATGACACCGCAAGGTGATCAAACTCAAGGAGTTAGCCTATTTTATCAAGGCGAAATCCATTGGATTAGAGCTGGTGCGGTGGTACTGGCAACTGGTGGTGGTGGGCAGGTATTTGCGCAAACTACTAACCCGGCTGTGAGTACAGGTGATGGAGTAGCGATCGCTGCCCGTGCTGGGGCGATCCTCCGCGATTTAGAATTTGTCCAATTTCACCCTACAGCCCTGACTAAACCAGGGAGCGATCGCTTTCTCATCAGTGAAGCTGTACGCGGTGAGGGCGCACACCTGGTTGACAATGAGGGACGGCGTTTTGCCTTTGACTACCATCCTGCGGGTGAACTTGCACCTCGCGATATAGTTAGTAGAGCTATTTTCAGCCATTTGCAACGTACTTCAGCTGATCCTTCCACTGCCTATGTCTGGTTAGACATGCGCCCCATCCCAGCTGACAAGATTCGTCATCGCTTCCCCAACATCATTAAAGTTTGTCAACATTGGGGTATTGATGTCTTTAAAGAACCAATTCCTGTCGCCCCGGCGGCTCATTACTGGATGGGTGGAATTGTCACAGATTTGATGAATCGGACAAATATTCCTGGTTTGTACGCTGTGGGAGAAACCGCCAGTACTGGAGTGCATGGAGCCAATCGCTTAGCCAGTAACTCTCTTTTAGAATGTATCGTATTTGGCGCACAGATGGCCAATATTGATTTGCCTGTTGATGCGCCAAAAGAGACATCAATGCTGCCAATCCGAGAATTTGAAACAGAAGTTGAGCAGTGGAATAGACAACAATTACACTTAGAAACACTGCGTCAGAAGTTACCGCGATTGGTTTGGCAAAGTGCAGGGATTTCGCGATCGCAGTCAGGATTGGAAGCCGCGATCACCACTGTTGAATCTTGGCAGCGAGATTTTGCTGCCTTACCTTTGAGTGAATTTCTGCTATCTTTAACTCCAGCAGAACCAGCTCGTTTAAAATTACCTGATGTCGAACGACAATTGCGACTTTGGGCTGAGACTCGTAATTTGCTAGATGTGGCTGATTTAATTCTCAAAAGCGCTGTTTTTAGAACCGAAAGCCGGGGCGGACACTACCGCTCAGATTATCCGGAGACAGACTTCGATTGGCAAGCTCACACCCTTGTCCAAAAAAATCATTGGTGGAAATGCCCAATCTTAAACTATTAAAAATCTTCGAGCCATGATTAACCAGTCACTGACCGCTTGCATCTATGTAGGTAGTTCAGCGAGTACCACTACCATGCTGACTGTCAGGCCCACCATAATTCGGTGGTGTATAAGTTTTTTTTAAATCCTGAATAGTAGCTCCTAGCGTGGTTAAGCTTTCACCACTAGTGCTAAAACTATTCACATTCACAACACTCAAGTCTGCTGTAGTATTGGCAGTTTTAGGAATTACCAAGTAAACACTGATCAATAAGATTGCTATACTAGTGATTCTCAGATGATGAGTAATAGATCTGGGTAAATTTACTGTTTCAGTTTTCATGCCATTTCTCTATGTTATTTACGGTAGTTATACTTATTGTCTCAAAAAAAATATTAAATCTTTATTAATTTTTTGTTGCACTCGATAAACTTGCTGGATAAAAAATAGTTTTTATTAGCTGGCTAGTTGATGTAGCGGTAGTTTTTATTCAACGCACTTGACATCTAGAATTATAGTTTTGGTTGTGTTTATAACATCGGTCTAAAGTTAGATATTTTTAAGCATTGCTTAAACATGAGCAGCGATTAAATGCTTATGGCTTAATACAATCTTAATATTATTCTGTGTAAATACTCTGTCAGATGGATTACAAATTAGCTGTAATCATCTATGTTAGTGCAAAATTCTTTTATGTTAAGAAGAGTTATGTGATCGCTGTTACTGAACTCTCAACTGCTCAAGTTTCCCTGTTGCACTTTTGCATCCATTCTCAATGAGTACAAATTAGTAAAAATATTGTCAATTAAAATTAATTATTTAAGTATATACACTTAGATATAGCCGAAAAGCCAGTCTCCCAAGAACGTAAAGCCCTTCGGGCATAGCTTAGCTTACCGCGTAGCCTTCCGCAGCAAAACCAGCCGTTCGTTTAGCGAACAACGAACGCACCCAAAACGAGGATATGCAAATCTCTAATCCCTAGTGGTTCATCGCATTAATTTTGCGGTGCTGCGAGATCCCCGACTTCTTTAAGAAGTCGGGGATCTGAACATCCGCGACGCATCACAATTAATGCGATAGACCACTAGAACCTTCATTCTCGGCGACTGATTAACGCGGATAAATCAAAATTCCGCGCGATCGCCCTCTAAATCGTTGATGATTTTGATGATATTCAGAACGCTGCTCAAACACAGGATTTCTCAGTGTCGAGTTGCGGAAGATGGGATTAACTAAATTGGGATAAGTCAAACTAGGATTGATGATAGTTTGCTGGTATGGAGGATCAGAATAAACAGTAGTTCTGGGTTGGTAGTACTCAGTGCGGCGACGATAGTAGTTATCTGTGTTACACGGTATTTGCTCAGTTACCCCATTGATAGGTATGGGAGTAGCGATCGAGTTACTGTAAACATATGAACTCACACCATCCGAGTGTTGTCTCACACCATTAATAATAATCACCATTTCGGCAGAAGCGGGGGCGATTGTAGCACCGATCAACGCCAGAGTGATACCTGTACCGAGCCAATTCTTGATGTTATCCATATTTTGCTTCTCCAAAAATTTGATAACGCGGAATTATTAGCTACAAATACCTAAAAAATACCTGTAGCTACTTCATGAAAATTTAGATCTCTATCTAATTTAATTTTGCCAGATTCCAAAAAGATTGCGGAGATTGGCACAATAAATTAAAGCAGTACTAATTTGTCTACAAAACGTGAGTACAGAAAGTTTAGAAATTGCCAAATCTCGCTACCAAGCAGGGAAAGTTGCTTTTGAAACTGGGCATTACCGAGAAGCTGTAGAAAACCTGGAAAAAGCTAGCGCCCTCTTGTCTCGCAATTCTCGTTTTGGGGGTGAAGTTGATATATGGCTAGTGACAGCTTATGAAGCGGCTGGAAGAACAGAGGAAGCGATCGCACTTTGCGAACAACTTAAACGCCATCCCTACTCAGAAACTAGCAAACAAGCTCGGCATTTACTATACATTTTAAAAGCACCAAAGCTGAAAAGACCTAACGAGTGGATGACGGAAATTCCTGATCTGGGCAAGTTACCAGAAAATGAATCGCAAATTCGTGTAACTGTTAAACCTCACCAATCTTCAGGACAAAACAAATCTGCGGAACCAGAATTTGTCGATCTGAGCCAGGTCAATACCAAGGATAATCGCTTTATCTGGCTGGCATTAATTGTCATTGGATTAATGCTTTCCTACTTGGTGTGGTTGAGTTTTTAAGGAAAACTTTCTTTACATAAACCATGCTAAGAGTTAGAAGTGAAGATTGGTTAAATATTTGATGCTTGCGGAGAATTATCATCATGAATTTCTCGTATTTAGGAAAGATTTTAGGGCGGTTAATTACTTCATTAAGTTTTGTAAGCAGAAAGAAAGAATTATTCACAAAATTTGCTGGTCAAAAGTCGATTAACCGCAACTTTCCTACCCTACGAAACAGCCAAAACACCAAAATCCCCAAACCTATTTTGTGGTTTGTACTGTTTGCATCCTTGCTCTTAACTGGTTGCGTCCAGTATGACGTAGGAGTAAACTTTGACCACTCAAATCATGGGGAATTTGTACAACACATTAAACTAGGAGAAAGGCTGACTAGTTTTAGTGGCGACTACGTATATGAATGGTTAAATAGTATAGAGCGTCGCGCTAAGAAACTAGAAGGAAAAACTCGGCGAATTTCTCCAGAAGAAATTATTGTGTCAATTCCGTTTACTAATGGACAAGAACTACAAGAAAAGTTCAACAACTTTTTTAATTCCCACGTCAATCAAAAACCTGAATCGGTAGAGAACGAATCAGATTCAGAACTGCCAAAAATTGAATCTAACTTGCTAATAGAGCAGAACAACTTTTTACTGTTAGTAAAGAATCGCTTAATTTATGATTTGGATTTGCGATCGCTATCTTTAATTGCCAGCAACGGTAATGTCCTCGCCAACACAGGTTCAATTCTCGATTTGGATTTTAGCTTGAAAACTCCTTTTGGAGCCAAAAATATTCCCATTGCAGAAAATGCGATCGAGCCGGAAATCAACAAAAATCAACTAGTATGGAAGCTGAGAACTGGTGAATTAAACCACATAGAAGTAGTTTTCTGGCTTCCCAGTCCCCTAGGTATTGGTGCATTGCTGATTTCCTTGTTTGTCTGGGGAGGAATATATCTGAGATACACCTTTATGCCAGATCCCAGGCTTCAGTTTGCGCCGAAAGCAGCCGTTTCTGAAAGTGTGGCTGCTGAATAAAGCTTCAGCTTTTAGTCAGATCCCCGACTTCTTGAAGAAGTCGGGGATCTTGCAGCTCATCAGTTGATAAGTGCGATCGCATTTGCCATTTTCTGGACTAAAATCGCTATTTTGGTGATCGTAATTATTAAGGTGACAATCGCTGAATTTTCCAACTTTTATCATCTAAGCGACAATAGAGCAAGCGATCGTGTAGGCGGCTGGGCCTTCCTTGCCAAAACTCAATTTCTGTAGGAATTACTCGCAAACCTCCCCAATGAGAAGGCCTAGGAATCTCCTGATTTTGATACTTATGCTCCAACTCCTGCAAATTTTGTTCTAAAACTTCGCGGCTGGCGATCGCTTCGCTTTGATTAGAAGCCCATGCACCGAGGCGACTGTTTTCTGGGCGGCTGTAAAAATACCGATCTGACTCTTGTTGGGAAACCTTTTCTACATGTCCAATAATTCGGACTTGGCGTTCCAATTCTGCCCACCAGAAAACCAATGCGGCTTGGGGATTCTCTGCCAGTTCTTGCCCTTTACGACTGTTATAGTTGGTAAAGAAGACAAAGCCCCGCTCATCAAAATCTTTTAGTAACACCATTCTGGCTGAAGGCTTACCATCTGGCATAGCAGTTGCTATAGTCATAGCATTGGGTTCCGGAAGTTGGGCAGCTAATGCCTGATCAAACCAGCGTTTAAACTGTATAAAAGGATTAGGGTCAACCTCAGTTTCACTTAAATCTTGCAATGTGTAGTCTTTGCGAAGGTCGGCAATGGTAGGATGCATGGTGATTTACTTCCTGGCGATCGGATATGCGTATATATATCTTTGTTTAAAATATCTATTATCATCATTGACACCAATGCCAGCAATTGAGCAAATTAATTTCCCAGAATCTGGAAAAAAGATGACATCTGATACCAAATTCGTATAAGCAGTATTGTTTGCGATCGCTGGCTTTGCTTTGCACTCATCTGAAGAATCGAGGATGAAGTCTGAAGTTACCTCACTCACCAGGGGACGAGGCTTGAGTATTGACAAATTGTTGCTGTTATGCATACAGCAGCATGTACAGACGTTTTTTCATTCTAGACTTCGCCAAGCCACCTGTGAGGGTGTCTACATCCTTTACATCGATAATATTTAATCAAAAATTAGTATGATGCGCCGTTCAGCCTCCCTAAAACATTTATTAATTTATGGTCTGAGCGGTCCGATTATCGCTCTCAATGTCTGGCTGCTGTCCTTAGTATTTAAGTATTTTCAGCATCCTATTACTATTGTGAGCATTGCGGCAATTCTGGCTTTTTTATTAAATTATCCGGTGCAGTTCTTTAAACGGGCGCGGATCACGCACACGCAGGCGGTGATCGTTGTTTTGCTGTTCGCTTTAACAGTAGTGGTGATTCTGGTGATCACATTAGTACCAATGCTAATTGAACAAGCAAATTTACTCTCAAAGACAATTAGTAATTGGTTAGATAACAGTTCAACAAATCTCAAGCATATTGAAGCTTTAATCAGACAGCGGCGGTTACCTATAGATATGGAAGTGGTGACCAATCAAATTAATGCTAACATTCAGAACTTGGTGCAGCCACTAGCTTCGGGTGCATTCGGTTTTGCTGGGACGCTGCTATCAGGGATACTGAATCTCGTGTTAGTGGTTGTGCTAGCGTTTTATATGCTCCTATATGGCGATCGCGTTTGGTTGGGTCTGGTTAGCCTCTTACCGCCTAATATTAGAATCCCTTTAACCGCATCCTTACGATTAAATTTTCAGAACTTTTTTCTCAGTCAGTTGTTGTTGGGGCTATTTATGGTAGTTACCCTAACACCAATTTTCATGATTCTGAGGGTACGATTTGATTTATTATTTGCCATAGTCATTGGCATAGGTGAATTAATTCCCTTTGTCGGAGCAACTCTCGCTATTGGTTTAGTGACATTATTAGTATTGCTACAAAATTGGTGGTTGGCAGTTCAAGTAGCCTTAGCGGCAATTCTTTTGCAACAAGTCAAAGATAACCTGTTAGCGCCTAAATTACTAGGCGACTTTATTGGACTTAACCCCATCTGGATTTTTATTGCTATTTTGATGGGATTTGAAATTGCTGGTTTGTTAGGAACACTCGTTTCTGTTCCCATTGCTGGTACCATCAAAGGCACTTTCGATGCTCTCAGGAGCGGCCAATCTGGCGAATTTGTATCCCCTTTTACCTTTACTTATGAATCTGACTTCGATGAAGACAGTAAAATCTGAAGTATCCACCAACTGCAATAGTCCAGAGTCAATAGTCCAGAGTCCAGAGTCCAAAGTCAATTGACCATTGACCATTGAACGCCACTTGCTCTACTTGGGGAAACCCCAAGACCGCAGTGGCTCCCCTTGACCCAGTCCACCTAAAATTTTTAAGTAAGGAAGTATTGTAAATTACTGCTATTTACTTAATTTTAAGTATAAAAATATTATATTTTTCTTGAGTAATTATGCTGAAAATTAGAGCATTGACTAGTCAGATTAAAATTAATGAATATTTCAAATTACTAAAGAATCAACGTTGCATAATCTCAAATCACAATTCACAATAGTATTGAATCCAAAATTCGTATAAAAAATATGTGTAAGTTAATACATTTTAATCGAGTATTAATGAGACAGAGGAGCTTTGTGCTAATTTGTAGCTACATGGTAGCCAGTGATGCTTTCACAAAAAAGCATCGTTGCTCGATCCATATGTCTCAATGTTTAATCTACGTAGTTTGAACTTAATCACAGAAAATAATTGATGGATGCTTCCGAGCTATTAGAAACAATTACACTCCTAATCCAGCAGGCCCAGAGAGGGGAAATTGATCCTTGGGATGTCCAGGTAATTGAGGTTATTGACCGTTACTTAGAACTAATGGCTCCGGAGTCTACCGCAAGGGGCTATGAAGCCGACTTGTCTCAATCGGGACAGGCGTTCTTATCAGCATCAATGCTGGTGTTATTTAAGGCAAACACCTTAATGCAGTTACAATCAGCAGCAGATGAACAAGCAGAAACACTAGATGAAGAACTGCTAGAAAGTGAAAATGGCCTATTGCATTTAACCCCTCGCTTGCCTTTAGAGCATCACTTGCGTCGTCGTCCAGCAGCCATGCCACCGTCAAAACGTCGGGTGACTCTGCCAGAATTAATCGCGCAATTGCAGATCATGGCAAACCAGCTGAAACTTGTACAAAAAAGCACCAAACCTGTGCGTCCTCGGCGGCAGCCTAGTGTCCAATCTATGCGAGCAGCGCTAGAATTAGCTCACCAGGAGAATTTGACGGAAGTAGCCGGGGAACTAGAACAAGTATTACATGTTTCGGCAGCACAGCTACAGTTGGAGCAAAATTGGCTGAATTTAGAACAGCTAGTGGATTTATGGACTCAAAGTAAACAACCATCCCAAAATGGCACGGCCCATGTATCAGAACACAGCCATCTAGTCAGTGTTTTCTGGGCACTACTACTGTTATCAGCTCAATCCAAGGTAGAGCTATGGCAAGAGGAGTTTTACAAGGAGATTAAAATTCGCTTACTCATAGATTCAGCTAACCCCTACAAACCTGTGGAGCAGCCTATGAACTGAATAACTGAACTCATCGATAGATATAAATTATAGACTTTTGTTGGAGCCAACCTCAAAATCTGGGTAAATTGAAAATATGGCCGATCGCTTGTGATTTTGCTATCACTCTAGTTGAAACAACCAACAATTGCGCTGTCTTTGTGCTATCGGGGATGACTCAAAACCGAATAAATCGATGAAATATAACTCTTTGAAAGTAACCTGGCTTGTGGTTGAGGAATAATATTTATGAAAGCGATGATTCTTGCGGCGGGTAAAGGTACTCGTGTACGTCCGATTACCTATACAATCCCCAAACCGATGATTCCTATCCTGCAAAAGCCAGTGATGGAATTTTTACTGGAACTGTTACGCCAACATGGCTTTGACCAAATTATGGTCAACGTTAGCCATTTGGCTGAAGAAATCGAAAACTATTTCCGTGATGGTCAAAGGTTTGGTGTACAGATTGCCTATTCTTTTGAAGGCAAAATTGATGACAACGGTAAATTAGTTGGGGAAGCAATTGGTTCAGCCGGCGGAATGCGGCGCATCCAAGACTTCTCACCATTTTTTGACGATACCTTTGTGGTATTGTGCGGTGATGCTTTGATTGACTTAGATTTAACAGAGGCAGTAAAGTGGCATAGAGCCAAAGGGTCGATCGCTACCATTATTTCCAAATCAGTTCCGTTGGAAGAGGTTTCTAGCTACGGTGTAGTCGTCACTGACGAAGATGGTCGTGTTAAAGCTTTCCAAGAAAAACCCTCAACAGAAGAAGCCCTCAGCACCAACATCAATACAGGTATTTACATCTTTGAGCCAGAGGTATTTAAGTATATCCCCTCTGGAGTAGAGTACGACATTGGGAGCGAGCTATTCCCCAAATTAGTAGAAATTGGTGCGCCTTTCCACGCCATTCCTATGGACTTTGAATGGGTAGACATTGGTAAAGTACCAGACTACTGGCGGGCGATTCAGGGTGTACTCATGGGTGAAATTAAAAACGTGCAAATTCCTGGACATGAAGTCGCCCCTGGGATTTACACTGGCTTAAACGTGGCTGTGAATTGGGACAAAGTCGATATCACAGGCCCAGTTTACATTGGTGGCATGACCAGAATCGAAGACGGGGCTAAAATTGTCGGCCCGGCGATGATTGGCCCCAATTGTTGGATTTGTAGTGGTGCGACTGTAGAAAATAGCGTGATTTTTGAATGGTCGCGTCTGGGGCCTGGAATCCGCCTAGTTGATAAGCTGGTGTTTGGACGTTACTGCGTTGATAAAACTGGCGCAACTATTGATGTCCAAGCTGCTGCTTTAGACTGGTTGATTACCGATGCGCGCCAGTCTCCACCATCTCATACTCCTGTCGAACGACAAGCGATCGCCGAATTACTCAATACATCTGCTAGTTAGTCAATGGTCAATGGTCAATGGTCAATGGTCAATGGTCATTAGTCTGTTGACTGTTGACTGTTGACTGTTGACTTTTTGACTAACTATTCAAGTACGTATATCTTCTGAGACTCTGCTCGTAAGTTTGTAGGAGTCGCTGAGATTCGGCTAAAGTAATGCGCTTTTCTTCCAAGGCTTTTTCGCAACGCTGGCGGATGTTTTCCACCATGTCTTCTGAGTCATACTGCACGTAGCTGACTACTTCGCTCATGGTATCGCCTTTGACGACATGTTCAATTTGGTAACCTTTGGGGGTCAATTGAATGTGAACTGCGTTAGTGTCGCCAAATAGGTTGTGTAAATTACCCATGATTTCTTGGTAAGCTCCACTGAGGAACATTCCCAAATAATAGGGTTCTCCTGGTTTAAAGGTGTGCAGTTCTAAAACAGATTTGACATCACGCAAATCAATAAATCGGTCGATTTTGCCATCACTATCACAGGTAAGGTCTGCCAAAATTCCCCGCCGGATTGGTTCTTCATCTAAGCGGTGTATGGGCATAATTGGGAATAATTGGTCGATCGCCCAACAATCAGGTGCTGATTGAAACACTGATAAATTGATGTAGTAGATGGAAGCCATAATTTTTTCAAGGTCTTCCAGTTCATCGGGTACGTATTCTTGCTGCCTAGTGATGTTCAGAATTTTGTGACAACAAGCCCAGTAAAGGCGTTCGGCTTTGGCACGTTCCCGGAGGCGCAAAATCCCCAAGTTGAAGCGGCTAATGGCTTCTTCTTTAAATTGAGCAGCGTCGTGGTAGAACTCTTGATAATTTTCTTTGTTAATTGATTGGTAGGTTTCCCACAGATAATTAATGATTGGGGATTCGCCTTCTTGTGGCGGTTCTGGGGTATCGAGGGGGACATCGCTGGTGCTGAGAACATCAAAAATCAGTACCGATTGATGTGACGCGATCGCTCTCCCACTTTCACTAATCAGTGTTGGTACGGGAATCTGCCGTTCTGTACAGGTATCTTTTAACTCTGCCACGATGTCGTTGGCATAGTTTTGCATGTTGTAGTTTTTTGAGGCGTAGAAGTTGGTTTGGGAGCCGTCATAGTCTACACCTAAGCCGCCACCGACATCCAGATATTTCATATCCGCCCCCAGCATTGCCAACTCTACGTAAATGCGGCTGGCTTCTTGGATGGCATCTTTAATTACATTAATGGCGGAGATTTGCGAGCCGATATGGAAATGCATCAACTGCAAAGAATCGAGTAAATCAGCTTCGCGTAACTTGTCAACGGCCTCGATTACCTCCGGCATAGTTAAACCAAATTTAGCGCGATCGCCACTTGAGGTTCCCCAGCGTCCCATACCTTGGGTACTGAGTTTAGCCCGTACCCCTAAGATCGGTTTAATACCCAACTGGCGGTTAGCAGCAATTACTAAATCAACCTCTTCAATTTGCTCTAAGACGATAATTGGTGTTTGCCCTAGTCTTTGAGCCAACATTGCCGTTTCGATGTATTCCTGGTCTTTATAGCCATTGCAAATTAACAATGCGCCTGGGGTATCTAATATAGCCAGAGCAATCATTAATTCCGGCTTAGAACCAGCTTCTAAACCAAATTGATGGGGCTTACCAAACCTGACTAAATCCTCAATTAAATGGCGTTGCTGGTTGCACTTGACAGGAAACACACCCCGATAGACACCAGGATAGTTATAGCGAGCGATCGCTTTGGCAAAACAAGCATTTAACCGCTCAATCCGATCTTCCAAAATGTCCGAAAAGCGAATCAACATCGGCAGCCCTAAATTGCGCTGCTGCAAAGCGTTAACCAATTCAAACAAATCTAAAGAACCGCCGCGATCGCCCTTGGGGGAAACAGTGACATGACCGGCAGCATTGATGGAAAAATACGGTTGTCCCCAACCTTCAATGCGATACAGGTCTTCGCTGTCCTCTATTTTCCAGGAACGAGGCGAATCTTCTGTACTAGTACTAGGTGGTAAAAGCTTTTTGGGCTTATGGTTTTTCACTTCTGGTTTGTGTCCATTGGACAACAGCTTAACTACCTCTTCAGATGTAGCAGTTGATTCAACACCCATTTCTTCCTGACCTCTGTGTTTCACCCACGAATTATCAATTTAACGCATTCATTTGCGATCGCATATGCACCCAAAGATAATTTCTGAGATAAACTCTGATTGGTCAAGAGTCATGTGTTACCAATCATGAGTAATTAGTGAAGAGTTGCAAATCCGGAAACTCTCAACAAATCACTCAGAATCAAGGACAGATGACAAAGGACAATTGATCTTGAAAAATTTATTAAGTTTTCGGAGATAGCTTTGGAACGCACATTTTTGGCAATTAAACCCGATGGAGTACAGCGCGGACTGGTAAGTGAAATTATCGGTCGCTTTGAAAAAAAAGGTTTTACCCTCGTGGGTTTGAAGCTGCTCAAACCGACTCGGGAACTAGCCCAACAACACTACGACGTTCACCGCGAAAGACCCTTCTTTGCAACACTAGTAGAATTTATTACCTCTGGCCCCATAGTAGCGATGGTGTGGGAAGGTGAAGGCGTAATTGCTTCTGCCAGAAAGATTATTGGTGCAACCAATCCACTCAACGCTGAACCCGGAACTATTCGCGGCGATTTGGGGATCAACATTGGTCGCAACATCATCCACGGTTCCGATGCTCCAGAAACAGCGCAAAAAGAAGTTGCTCTGTGGTTTAAGGACGAAGAATTAGTTAACTGGCAACCAGAATTGACTCCTTGGTTGCACGAGTAGGGAGTTAGGGGCAGCGCCTCGGCTCCGCTCGGCGACCAGGGGGCAGCGCCTCAAGTTCGCTCGGCGACCAGGGCATAGGGGCAGCGCCTCGACTTCGCTCGGCGACCAGGGGGGACAAGGAGAGAAGTCTGAGCGCCGGCGTCCGGCGATGGCTTCGCCAACGTCTTCGACGAACAGAACTTCGGAGGGACAAGGAAGATAAATAAGAAATGCCCCATGCCCACTTGCCCTGAGCGGAGGCGTTCGCGTAGCGGACGCACCAGAAGGGATGCCCTATGCCCCATTTCCTACTTTGTTACTTCACTTTTTTCAGGTAGTTCTTGGGGTACTTTAATTTCAGTACGTTTAGAAAATCCCCAAGCTAGGATCAGACCGATCGCCGCAATCATTAACCATTCTGGTGGGACTAAACTATCATTCACCACCTTTAACAACAGACGCAAACCGACGAAGGACACGGTAATGTAGCCTGCGTCTTCTAGGTTCTCAAACTCGTCTAGCCAACGGATAAATAATTCCGCCATGAAGCGCAGGGTAATGATCCCAATGGTTGCGCCTGTTAGTACTAACCACCTTTCTTGGGAAACCGCGATCGCAGTTGTCACACTATCTAAAGAAAATGCCAAGTCTGTAAAGGCAATTACTGGTATTGCTTGCCACAACGACTGAAAGCGCGGCCCGTGATGATGATTTTCCTCATCCGTTTCTTGGGATGTGAAATGTTGGAATACTAGCCATAGTAGATAAGCAGCACCCAGAAGTTCAAATTGCCAAAAGTTTTGTACCCAAGTAGCTGTGAGGATTAATGTAATCCTTAGCACATAGGCAACAACCAAACCCAGGTTTAGGGCTTGACGCTCAACCTTTTTGTCTTCCAATCCTTGGGCGATCGCAGCGAGGGCGATCGCATTATCAGCAGATAGCACCGCCTCTAAAAACACCAGGATAAGTAGAACTATAGGAGCTTCAACGGTAAAGTGAAAATGAAGATAATCAAAAATTTTGTCTAGCATTCCAGGTATCTCAAGCAGGGAAATTTAAAAATTAACAGCAAAGCGCGAATTTTATCCTCACAAGTGCAACAAATTGCTCTTTTATCCAGCTTAACTTGGCTGTAGTGCATTCTGAAGACTGTTACATTCAGGCGATCGCAAGGAAAGTAGGGTCTGTTGAGTGTAGCACGACACACTCTAAGTCTTAACATTTTCTTAAAAAAGTCCTAATACATCAAGGACAAAAATACTTAAATAGATTTAGATCCCCGACTTCTTCAAGAAGTCGGGGATCTAAGATTGAGGTTTATTGCATCAGAATTTGGCGAATTAAAATACTCATCACTTCATCTGGTTTCTCGGTGGGTAGCAGTGGAGTCCATTCGCCTACGCCGGCGTAACCAATTACTTGCAAGTAGTGAATTGTACTGGTAACAGCTTTGGCTGAACCAATCAGCAGATGCTTAATCGGTTTTCTGTTGGCAAATGGGTTTTGAGTGGGTTGATTTGGTTTTGGTGTATTTGAATCTTCGCCTAAGAACTGTTCTAATTTTGACTGGGCGGAATCCCCAAATGAACTAATCGCGATCGCGTTCCTTGAAATTGCGCATAAACCAAACTTTGATTTCCAGTAGGTCACGGGCGATCGCGTCAAGCTTGTCCTCCACCTCGTCGAAACCATGAGCAATCCCAGTGGAAATATCTTTTTGATTGTTCCGAAGATGGTTAAAGTCACGCTCTGCCGCTAGCTTGCGCTTCTCTGAGTTGCCATAAATATATCGCATTCCCAATCTGTCCTTGTAGAATAGATAATCCTTGAGCAGTATTGGCGGCTGTTGTTAAAGCAATTCCTCCTAATTGCAAAGCTGCTTGTGCTGCTTGCTTGGCTTGCTGAATTTCTGAATCCTGGCTCTTATCACTTTGTTCTAAAGTGTTAACCTTGGCTCGTAGTTTTAAAATATCAACTTGCGCTGCTTGTGCTTTAACATCAGCAACGGTTGCAATATCTTCTGCTTCTCTTGCATTAGCTCGCACACCACCCGCCGGACTTTTATTACCAAACTGGCCAAGCGCGGAGTCGGTTTGACGACTATCAAAAAAATTACAGGACACACAGATTTAAAGGTTTTATCGCGTTACATCGAAGTTTCCGACGACGACGCTAGGGAGGCGATCGCCACTCTATGAACGCCAAACTACTTTTTCTCCAAATTGAAATTTTCTTTTCTCGGCTCCAGGCGGGCGAATATGACCACCCGTTAGATTTAGCTCAAGGGCTGCAAACTTTAGCTGACCTCGCTTGGGATGAGATTGATGAAATTTACCAGCCATCGCTTAGAATCGACCCGTAGAGTCAGGGTTGTATCTATCTCATTGTTGTTTGCTTGCCGCGATCGCGTTTGATGATGCACCCCATCCCAAGAGAGCGCGATCGCATTCCCTTAATGCAACTAGCTAGCAATAATAATTTTGCTTTTAAGCACTTTGTCAGAAAATAATCACGAAAAATCAACGCTTTCACCCCTACGGGCGGGCCTCTAAAAATGGCGATTGCCTCAAACTACCTTATTGAGAATGCTTGACACTATAGGGGCATAGGGGACTAGGGCGTGTTTTCAAACTCATTTCTTGAATCAGGGGAGGAGGGGGAGAGGGGGAGACGCGGTGACGCGGAGAGCTTTTTGAACAAATTTTCACCGCGTCGCCGCGTCCCATTGTCCCGTTGTCAGCCTTATGTAGTTGCATTCGATACTTTGAAGACACGCCCTAGGGGGACAGGGGGGACAAGGGGGACAAATAACAAACCTCAACTCGCTAGGTAATGTTCGGAGCTAGCTAGGTAATGTTCGGAGATATTGCCTCAAGTGCCGTGTCACACGGCACTTGAGGCAATATGGAATGGCAAGGAATAGCACCACCTGGGAAAGTGGCAGTAGTTGGCGACATGGGAAAACTAAAACTATTCGCGTACCCATCGCGCTAGAAAATCCGGTCATGGGGTATGCTAGAAAGCTTGATGGATTTCATAACATTTCTGTGGATATCTCCCGGCGAGCGGGGGATATTTTTTTGATTCTTGAGGCGATCGCCAAATATATTGAGTACAAGCGTACCAACTATCACCCAAACCAGAATTCGCGCCAACTCGACATTAATACCCGCGCCTGGGACGAGTTGCGGAAGTTTCAGAAGCTGTTGCAAGAGAATCCTCAGTTGCTGTTTGGTAAAGGCTAGTTGCAATCTTCAATAAACCTGCGCATGGTCTCGATCGTATTTATTTTTCCCAAGAGCAACAAATTAGTCCCAAGCTCTATGGCTAAGTGCTTTTTCAGTTCGGGATGCTTCCCCAAATCGCTGCACAAGGATAAAAACGCTTGTGTGGGGCTTTTGTAATATTCAAGTGTCTCAATTGCTCGAAGTTTAGACCATTGTAAGTATTCCTCTGTTGTCATTTGCATCGCTGATTACTCCAGGTTTTGATAAGTTGCTGAATTTCGCCGGGGGTTTGACCATCCGCGATCGCAATTTCAACTTCAGATTTTCGATTTTTTGCGATCGCGCTTTCGACTGAGCCAATGTAGCGGCGCTGAAGTTTTCGCCCGCTCATCCAGGTGTAACGGTAATACCAGTATTTGTTACCTGCACGCTGCACCCAATACTTTTCTACCCAATGAGTCGGGTTATCGTGTTGGTGAGCAGTTTTTTTTAGTATTACTGTTAACCTGCTCAGAGACCATTTATAAAGTAAATCTTTAGACGGCTAGACGACGTAACATAATACGAGTCATAACGGCATATATGGCAGCTTCACTCATTTGGTGTCAGACGTTCATAATCCTTACTCAAACGATGGTACTGGTTAAACCAACCGAATGTTCTTTCTACTACCCAACGCTTGGGTAAAACTTCAAATTCTTTATCAGTACGGCCCATGACCTCAACATGAGCTTGAATCATCAACCAACTAGCGAGCAAACTTATCGCCGTCATACCCCGAGTCAACCCACATGATTTCAACTTTTTCCAATGGCATCCAGTTTTCAAGTGATAATAGATGGCATTGCATATTTCACGCATATCTGTTGTGCGTGGATGTCCTCCTTCTTTAGCTGGTGGAATCAAGGGAGCCAAGATTTCCCACTCCATATCAGTTAAATCTGTGGGGTAAGACTTTCGTGTCATACCGACTATCTATGTAAATACACTGCATATAAAGTATCTTATCGGTACCAGAAATCCTTTCTCCTGACTTTTAGATTTACTTTATAAATAGCCTCTTATAACTCCGTTTTTATGAAGATATCAAAGTTTTGCCCCAAAGCTTTGAACAGTCTGGCTTGGGAATTTTCGGACAGGTCTATTGTATTTATTTGTTCCTGCATCGCAGAAAAACAATAAAATAGATACAGTTACCTAACTGGAGCTATAACACTGCTGAAAGCCACAAAAGCGATCGCCCAAAAATTCTACACCTTGTCTGTACTGTGTTTGTTGTTATTCCTGATGTTTACGGGAAATAGCTGGGCACAAATTCCTAGTGAGATAAAAATCACCCCCATAGTTGAAAAACTCATTGATACCAATGCCCGTGTGCGTTTAGAAGCACATGATGCACTTGTGAGTATTGGTTCGGGGGCAGTACCGACGTTGGTAGAAAACCTCAAAAACCCAGATTGTAACATTCGCTGGCGTGCGGCTTGGGTTTTGGGTGATATGGGTACGGAAGCTGCGACTGCGGTGGGTGCGCTGACGGAAGCTTTGCAGGATGAAGATGTTCAAGTACGTATGTATGCAGTATTGGCTTTGGGTGAAATTGGCAGACCTGCAAAATCTGCGGTTCCGGCTTTGATGGCAGCTTTGCAGGATAAGGAACAATATGTTCGCATTTATGCAGCTTCGGCTTTGAGACGGATTGGTACGGAGGCAAAAGTTGCGGTTCCGTCTTTGATTAATGCGTTAAAAGATAGTAATCCACGGGTGCGGAAAAATGCAGCTTTGGCTTTGGGTGCAATGGGAACTGAAGCTAATTCTGCGGTAAAGGTTTTAATTCCTTTGTTGGATGATAGCGAATATTATGTGCGATATGCAGTAGTTAAGGGTTTGGGTAGCATTCTTGGCGGTTATCAGGATGTGGCTGATAATTTGCCTAGTGCAAAATTGGCGAAGGTTATAGGGGATTTTGAGCAGGTGATTCAAATTCTGGAATCACACAAAGATAATTTTACCGAAGTGGATAATGCTCGAATCCGTCGTCCTTTGGAAGCATTGAAAGCGGAGAAGGAAACCCGTTTATTTGATGTTGCGAGCGCGTGGGCTTTAAAACATAAGCTACTACTAGGATTAATAATCTATGTAGTTTTCCTCCCTTCGCTGTGGCTGATATTATTGCAAATCAAACCTTTATGGTTATTACAAATTAATAATGCCCTAAAACCTTATACCGATTTTTCCCTGCCATTTCTCAGTATTAATGTGCCGTTGAGGTACGTGTTATTTATTGGTTGGTTTCATTTCCATCCCCAAGTGCTGGATGCATGGGTAGACAAGTATATTGAGTCAGCGCGATCGGAGTTTCCCAAAAAAGACACAGTTACTAGTCGTAGTAATTATATACCGATTCCGGTTGTCTTAGATGGCAATACCTTACCCCAATTAACGCCGGAGAATTTACGTCCAACTTTTGAGAAACAGCGCAGTTGTTTGGTAATTTGTGGTGAAGGTGGGATTGGCAAAACCAGTTTAGCTTGTCAAATAGCCAATTGGAGTATTGAAGCACAGCAAGATCTACGACTTTGCGAACATTTGATGTTGCCTGTGCTTTTAGAAGACGAATTTCGCCAAGTTGATGGTAAGTTGGCACTAATTGAAGCCATTCGCGGACAATTGCGATCGCTTATTGATGAACCAGAACCAATATGCGAAGAGTTGCTGTTAAAGCTGCTCAGAAAAAGACGCATTTTAGTCATAGTTGATCGATTCTCAGAACTAAATTCAGCTACTCGTGAAGCTTTACAACCAGATTCACCAGAGTTCCCGGTAAATGCGTTGGTGATTACTTCCCGGTTGGAAGAAAAATTAGGACAAGTAAATAAGACTATTATCAAGCCATTGAGGATTGAAGCAAACAAGCTTTCGTCGTTTATGGAAGCGTATTTAATGCAGCGAGGGAAGCGAGATTTATTTACCGACCAGGAATTTTTTGATGCTTGTACAAAACTATCATTAATGGTGGGACAACGTAATATCACGGTGTTATTAGCAAAATTATATGCCGAAAAATTAATTGCTAATATCGCGTCTCCAAACATTGCTGTACAAAATGGTGGTGTCCCCGAAACAGTTCCCAATTTGATGTTGGGATATTTAAACGAGTTAAATCGCTATGTTATGGGGGAAAAATTGAATGATAGAACTGTACATCAAGATGCAAAAGTCATTGCTTGGGAATGTTTGCGGGAAAATTACCAACCAGGAACAGCAAAACGTGAGGATTTATTAGCTGTTTTAGCTGCATTAAACCCAGACAATCCAGATGCACGCCTTGATTACCTGGAAAATAGTCTACATTTAATTCAAACAATTGGCTCCGCAAAAGATAAAATTAAATTCTGCCTTGATCCTTTAGCCGAATATTTAGCTGGATTGTATCTGGTGGACATGTACGAAAGTAACGAAAGCAAATGGCGATCGCATTTCTTGAAGAAGGCTGATGATTTGGTTAAAAACAATCATCAAGATGCCATCAAAGGATTTTTGATTGCTGTTGTTGATTGCTATTTATCTCAAATTACTAATGCGAAAGATTCTGACTTAGTACCGCAGAAGTTGAGTAAGTTAACTGGGGTTGTTCCCATCACACCATAAACCTATAGGAATCCTGCTTGAATCTTGCTAAGTATGCTGAGAAACAAACCTTTGTATAGCAAGCTTATAACCAACTTGGTTGTAAGCGCAAGCGCAGGCTACGCCAACAGAAATCAAATAGGAGTCCTATACGATTCTTAGTATCAGTTTCTTCAGAGGACTTTAGCTTTTAGACAGGGAATTTATTCCCTGGCTGGCATATTAGCTTGTGGCGTGAATCATAGTTTCAGATTTTATTTATAATAAAATCCTTACAAACAAAGGTATCTAGCCATTTTTTCTGTATACGCTAAAACAAAATGATCAACTTATGGTTGTCAGACCACAGGCTTTTAAAGCCAGCTACCAACTAGAACAAATCCTGACCAATAGTAAGGGTGTTGGTATTCTGGATTTGACAGCACATGTAATTGTGCAAGTCTTAGTGCTTCTGCTTTAGTGAGCTTATTATTTAACGTGAGTTCGACGGAACTAAAAAATCGCAGGAGGCAGTGCAGGCAAATCTTTTGGGTAAATGTCAATGGAAGGTTTTTTAGGCAAATAGGTATAAGCAGCTAAACCAGCCATCAAGTTAACCAAAAAGTTAAATGGACTACGATGGCGAGAGTGTTATATTTGACATATATTTTTCAGATGGTCATTGACGGACTCAATCACGGCACGTTTACGTAACAAAATTTTATCAATTAGTTTTACCAAGCGATTTTTCATTTTCTTTTTAGATTTTGTAACTAATTGCAATCCTCGCTCATATAAATCCTCAAATAATTTTTGAGATATATATCCTCTGTCACCAAACAGTTTACCAATTAAGTCCTTAGTCATGTCTGGGACTCGCTTTCGGTCATCCACATTTGCTGGAGTTAGCTGAAATGCTAGTAGTTCTCCACGTTCATTAATAATCAAATGTAGTTTAAATCCAAAGTGCCAGCCCACAGAATTTTTTCCCCATTTCACTAATCCTTTAAATACCTTATGAGAATGTGCTCTACAATTATGACAAACATTAATCGGCGTAGAATCGATGAAGCTAATCCCAGTGATTTCTCCTGTACGTGTATGTAAAAAGCAACATAACAGCATTAAACACCAGGGCATCAGTTCTACAAACCGAGTGTAGCTGACCAAATTGGGAAACGCTCCACGCCAGCTTTGTAGTACGTGCAAGTTGATGGGTGTATGTCCGGTAAGTCATAATAGTAATTCCTGTTAAAGGGCTAAAAGGCGATCGCGCTTGTTTGCGAGACGGAGCGGTCGTCTTTTGTTATGACTTTGCTATACTAATTTAGTTAGTAATAATCAAGCAATATCTTTAATTTTTTGAGGTAATTTTACTAACGGACAACCCAAAAAATCCTCAATGCTTACCGAAAGTGCTTGACATATAGCTTCTAGCTTTTCAGTAGAAACTGTAGGGGCTGAATCTCTTGGGCTTGACTGTGGGTATTGTCCACGCTCTAAATGTTGAATTAATTGATAGGCACAGCCAGCACGTTTAGCTAGAGACTGCATAGACTCTTTGTCTCGTAAGATTTTTAGCTTCTTACCCAATTCCTTATTCCATCGAATAGATGCAATTAAGCTTTTATCGATAATCATTAATTCATTACCTAGTTCACCAATTGGATTAGTAGACATGATACATTATAGTACTAACTAAATTAGTAAAAAAAGACAAAACAACCCATTTAAAGTATGACTGCGATCGCTTGCAGTCTTTGTCATGCAATAAAAAAAGGAGATTGAAAGATTCAACAATGGCTAAACCTCAAACCTTGCACGCAGTGTTTTACTAGGGGAAATGAATAATAACCCTAGTAATAATCGGCGACGAAAGGGTGAGGGGAACGGGTCTATTTACTGGCGCACAATCAGCAAAAACGGCAAGGACTACCCCCAAGCTTACTATCACTGGCAAAAAGAAGGACACAAAAGGACAAAATACATTCCCAAAAGATTACTAGGGGAAATTCAAGAAGCCGAAACCGCAAAACGCCCAGTCTTAGAGATATTACGATTGTTGGGTGTTGAGGTAAACCCTAGTGATTTACTAGGGGATAAACCAATCAACCCTAGTAATGCAACTGATGAAACAAGCCCTAGTAATGACACATCCCCTAGTAAAATGCGACGAAACAAGGGGGAGGGAAGCGGCAGTATTCATTGGCGAACCATCACCAAGAACGGCAAGGATTACCAGCAAGCTTACTATCATTATGAGTTTTGGAGCGAAGGCGATCGCTTGGTCAAGTCATCGAAGTACATTCCCAAGAGATTACTGAAGCGAGTTCAGCAGATGGAGCGAGAGAAAGCAGCCGTTAGGGATATATTGCACGTATTGGGGGTAATGAAATGATGATGTTAAAGCTATTACAGTAACTACTGTTGAAGTACCTGAATTAACCCCAGAAGAACAAAGCGTAGACGCTGCATTGGCTTGTCGTAGACATCGCTTGCATCTCGAACGCAAAAATCTCATGCAAATGTGTCTCATTGGGACTCAAATAGAAATTGACTCAAGTGATGGGCCACAGCAATCTATGAGACATAAATTGAAAGTGAGTCGAGCGAACAGCAAATCATCGTTCAAATCACAGGTTTATACAAAAAACCCCTATGTCAGTTTGACAGTCTTCAGAAAGGAAAACTTTAAATTCTCAGTTGAGCAATCGCTGCTTCCACCGCAGTAGCAACCTCACCTTTGGGCATAGATCCAATCACCTGTTGGGATTGCTCAATCAAAAATTGTTTGAACCTCGGATCTTTCTCCGCTTCTACGCCAATGATCTGTTGAATTAGCTCCAGTTGTGTGCTGACGGTAGTCGCTACATTTTGTTGTTTGAACTGGGTAATCAAGCCTTGAAGGATGCTAGTCACCTGCTTTGGATCGCTAGAATTCGTCATCACCTGACGAATTTGATCGGCAGCTTCAGTGTATTCAATTTGTCCAGACCCAGCTAAATTGGTGATGGTACTTCCCGTGATAAAAAAGCTGTTGCCCAGCGATCGCTTGCTCAATTCTTTTAAGGCTTCAGCTTGATCACCCGTTACGCCTGCCAGTTGGTTGACTAACTGTTCACTGGCTGCCAGTCGTGCTTTGATTTCTTCATAGTCCCGGTAGATAGAGTCTCGAATAGTAGTTTCTACCGTACTTTCACGAGCAGTGGCTTGATAGGTCAAATTGAGCTGTGCTTCAATTAGGCGCTCTGTAACACTCCCCTTCGTTTTGGCTTTTACAACCCAGAGGTTTTCCCGTTGTTCAATTCCCTTTAGCTCAAATTCCAGTTCGGGCATTTCTGTTTGCAGCTTGTAAAAAGCAAGGCTGAGGGCACTGAAGTCAAACTCGCCCTTGAATACCAACTCCACCACATCTTCTGATTCTTGATAGAGGTATGCAAATTCACCCGCTTCAAAATCTCGATCGACCGGATAGCGATCGGTGGGCTGATTATCCTCATATTTGCGGTAAATGTAGTCGCAGCGCACGTTGGTAAAGCAAGTTTTATTACTGACACTCCAGTCTTCGATGCAAATACCCGTCAAATCGGCTCCTCGAAAGTTGGCTCTGGCAACTTGGGTACGTACAAAAATACTACCCCGCAGGTCGGCTCCCCGAAAGTCGGCTTCGGTGAGATTGGCATCAATCAGCACATTTTTCCTTAAATCAACGCCCTGAAAGTCTGCGCCTGCAAGCTGTGTCCGAACTAAGCGACTCTCTCGCAGGTCTGCCTGTTTCAAATCAGATCCGGTCAGGTTGGTATCAGTGAAATCGAAGCCTCGTAGGTCTGCCCCTTGCAGGTAGGCTCCCTGGAGATTTAACCCCCGAAAGTTGCGATCGGCACTACAGGCATGAGTCAGTAACTTCTGGACTTTGGGGATCTCTAAATCGAGGTACTGATTATCAACTCTGGCTCTTTCTAGCCCGATCGCTCCTTGAAAGCAAGTCCGATATAGTTTACGTGCCCGTAAATCAGAATTTGCCAACTTAGCATTTCTAAAGTTGATATTACTTAAATCCAGGTTGACGAAAGAAGTTCCCCACCAAGAGCCAACAATCAGTGCCCAGAATCGTTGAAGTTCTGGATATGACCAAGGTGTTCTCTTAAGATAATTAGAAACCCAAGCACTGAGTGTAAGAGACACACCGTATCCAGCACCCAGCAAAAGTACCGTCCAATAGATTATCGGCGAAGTGAGCAAAATTTCGCTAGATGGTTGCCTGTACTTTAATGCATCAGTAATCACGCTGAGGCAACTGATCATTGCAAAATAGGTACTGCTAGTAACAATACTTATTTTGAGTATTTTGGAATTGATAAATAAAATGTCAGCGACAGCAAGGGTAAAACGAATTATGAGAAAACTGGCAATGCTTAATCCTAAACATAGACCTGTTACATATATGATACCAAGTAGAAATGAAGAAAAATCCTGAATCAGATTAAGAGACGCCAATAGTATTGACAATACAATAGCAACGCTCAAACTAATGACTAGAGATAGTGTAACTTTAATGGTATCTTGAGTAATAGCAGTTGCAAATACAATCAATACAATGACCAGTGCTATATGAAATTGCAGACGAGTAGAATGATTGATTATGCAGTATAAGCTAAAGTATCCGCCAACATAACCCGAAAGCAGATGTGCTAAGATACTCAAGGTGATAGCGATCGCAGCCAAAGTAAACTTGAGTAAAAACTGTTGACCCGCCAGCTTATTTTGAAAATCTGCATTTAATAAATCATCCTGCAAAAACTGCTTGCCTTGAATGCTGCTAGCTTTGCGTCTCTGCTGCTCTGGTTTCATTTCTGCACACCCTGAACGAGAATCGAAGTTACTCAATAGAATTGAGGTAACAAAAAGTTCAGACAATATATCTTTAAAGCTCTCAACATTTTGAAACTATCAGAATGATAGAGTAATTAATATTGTTCTGTAAGCCTCAGCAGTATTACTATACAGTCATGATATTTCCGTTTCAAGTACAGGCTTAAATATATGACTCAATTAAAACAGGCTGCTCTACACTTACAGGGGGGTGTACCGTCGATGGGGGGGGGGATACAAACAACATCATCCATCGGTATATTGAGTACTGCTGAGTCTCCTGAAGTTGAGAGTTCTAGTAAAGTATCTGAAATTGTCAGAACGCGGTTGCGTACTAAGCAACACTCCTTGGTTAGCGTTGGGATTGAAGATGAAGATGAAGATTTTGTACCAATTTCGTTTTTAGAGGAAGGGATCAAGCAAAGTGCATCTGTTTGTCGGATTGCTAGATATTTTTCCCTGTTAGAGTTCCGTGACTTTGTTAAGGATCTTGAAAAGACTATCGATGACCTAAAGTTGACTGCTCACAACTTTGATACTGCTGACAAAGTGATTGAGGTCTTCTCTATTCCTCAACAAATTGCGGAAGAAATTTTTAGTGAATCAATCCGAAAGCAAATTGACGCAAAAGAAAAAACTCCGCTTCAGGTGCTTGAGGGAGTTACAGAAAATCAATTAGGCAAAATTCTACCAATCCCGATCGGGTCTGGTTTTCTAGTTGGTGGCAGCCATCTGCTCACAAATCATCATGTGATTCCAGATGCAAAAACCGCTGCTCAGTGTGTTGCTCAGTTCGGCTTTGTCGGAAATCTAAAGGGTGAAAGTCGCAACTCGGTTGATTATGAGTTTGATTCCACCTTATTCGTTTCCAATCCCGAACTTGATTACACGCTAGTACAACTTAAATCAGGTCAGTTTACTCGACAAGCAGGTTTCGAGTTTGGCTGGATTCAACTAGTTGAGAATGATGAGAATGTCGCTCCTGGATTGGTTTGCGTTAAATTCAAGGGCAGTCACGAACAAGTGCAATCAGCAATCAAATCAGGTGAAAGCGCGATCGCTGCGCTCAAATCCTACGGATACGAAATTATAGACTCAGAAGACTCTTTGATCATCTGGCATCCTGATGCTGACTCCTCAGAAACACAGGTTTATGAACTTAACAAAATCAAAAAACTCATCAAAGAACTAAGTCAATTGATGGAAAAAAAGGCAGATACAGAGCAGAAGGGTGATGCTGTGATTGTGGTGCAGCATCCGAAAGGCAGACAAAAGCAGATTGTTCTAAACAACAATGAAGTCATCACCAATGGACTCTACAAAAACTTCTTGAGATATAAAGCAGACGCAGACTATGGTTCGTCTGGAAGTCCTGCATTCAATACTCGTTGGGAACTAGTCGCGCTCCATCATGCTGCGGTTCCTAAAAAAGCTGAAGAGTCGTCTAACCAGGGATCAGATCGACCTGGGATCGCGTGTCATCAAGGTATTAGGACTTGTCGAATTGTTGCAGATCTCAAGCAGCGAAGCTTTACGAATCCCAAGTTGAAAAGCTTTATCCAGGATTTTGTGATTACTGCTGAACAGCTAAACTATCCGCCTCTACCTGCTGTAGCTAGATTGAACGAAGGAGTGAGTGGCAATCAAAAAAATGGCTGTTTTAATTGCGGTAATGATCACAGTTTAGATGTCCCTGAAGCGATGACTGTTGAAGCTTGGGTTGCAAAGCTCGATGATGAAAATGGTGCTATTTTTAGCCGAGAAATTGGCATGAAAAGTGGATATTGGATATGGTGGTTTAGTGGAAAAATACGTGTAGAGGTTCAATCAGAGGGAAAGGTATATATTGTTGACACAAAAAATACCGCACCTCAAGATAACCTATGGCATCATGTTGCATTTACATGGAGCAAGTCAGAAAAAATTCAAATATATATTGATGGAGAACAGCAAGAACCTCTAAAGAAGGAACAAATCCCTCTGAAAAGTCCAATTAATGTTGATGCACCCGTATGGATTGGAGGACGGCTTGGAGCGAACCTTAGCGGTGCGATTGCCGAAGTTCGTCTTTGGAACACTGAGCGCAGTCAAGCTCAAATTAAAGAAACGATGTATCGGCGGTTAATGGGCGACCGCAAAGAAGGGTTGATTGGTTATTGGCAATTTGAAGAAAATAAAGCCAGTAAGACCTACATTTATAATCTTGCCTCCCCGGATCGTGGATCGAAGGTTCCATCTATCGAGCTTTCCACGCCCCCTCCCAAAATTCCGCCTCAGTTTGGTTTAGAGTTAAATGGAGAAACCGATTATATCGACTGTGGCAGCGTTGCAATTGACAAAGCCATCACCTTTGAAGCTTGGGTAAAGCCCACCAACGGGAGAGATCAACCGAGCTTTATTGCAGGTCAAGGAGGATGTTGGGAACGACAAGGGTATAGTCTGTGGTGGAACAACAATAGCATTGTTGTGGAACTCCAGGGTGATCAGACTGAAATCCACACAAAAAATTACGTGCCTATGCCAGATGATGACGATTGGCACCACATCGCCTTCACCTGGAGCAAAGGGAGCAATATTTGCGTCTATATTGACGGAAATATTGCTCACGGTAATCAAGAATCTTTTGCCGGTCCGATTGGATTATCTGGCATGAATTTATGTATTGGTCGTAATAAGGCAATTACTGATAGGTATTACTTCAAAGGTTCGATCGCTGAAGTTCGTTTGTGGAAGGTAGCACGTTCTGAACAAGAAATCCGGGATGCCAGGTATCTGCTGGATGATAAAATTAAAGACACTAACCTAGTAGGATTAGTAGGATACTGGCGGCTAGACGAGCAAACCGGAAATGAAGCCGCTAATCTTGCTGGTGAAGTTCAGCCAGGAGTAGTTTATGGGGGAACGTGGTTGCAGCCGCAATATGTCGTTCGAGAAAAAAGTAAGGGTGATTTTGGGGTGGCTTTGGGAGCCGTGCAATGGTTAAAAGCCTCTGAATGTCCTGCTAGTTTACCTTTACCCTGTGGACTGAGGTTTAACGGCAAGGACGATCAGGTCAAGGTCAATTGTGGTCACGATCCAAGCCTGAATGCGACTGATGATGCCATTACCGTCGAAGCCTGGGTGAAACATCAGTTTGGGAATCGTTTGATTGTTAGTCGGGGTTGCTATGTTGACAACGGTTATTCTCTCTGCTGGCATGATGGTAAAATTCGGGTGATGCTTCTGGATAAGATTGCAAAACAGAAAGCGATCGTTGATACCAAAGAGAAGGCTCCTGTTGACCAAGTGTGGCATCATATCGCCTTTACCTGGGATGCAACCTCACACGAAATTTTCATCTATGTGGATGGCAGACAGCAGGATTGTGTGGTGATAGAAGGGCAAACCAAGTCGATCGCCTATGCCGGACAAACAAAAAGTACAGCGTTGTTTACAGGCTCTCTAGCTGACCTCACAACTGATCTCATCATCGGAGGTACAACCGAGAAAGAGCGGTACTCCGATGTGGCGATCGCTGAAGTGCGGCTTTGGAAAAAAGTTCGCACTCAAGATGAGATCAAGACCAACATGACCTGCCGCTTGAGCCGCAGAGATCGTGATTGGCAAGATCTTTTAGGTTACTGGCGACTGGACGATGGCGGCGAAGGCAATACCCAAGCACGTAACCTTAAATCCGACAGCAATCACGGTCTAATTCAAGGTGCAACCTGGTTTCCTGCACCGCCTGCATCCGCAAGCCTGAGTCAGCCTCCGACTGCAACAGAAAATCCCAGTAGCCCTCCTCCTTCCGCCTGAAGGCTCTTAGGCAGGTTTCTTTTTCAGGACAGGGGTCAAATACTCCTCAATCCCTGCCATGCGAATTGCATTACAACCGAGCTTGTAGGCAAACTCCACTGATTTACCAGCCCCCAAAGCTGCATAGAAAAGCACAGCAAACTCTATCGCCGCTCGATCGCCAATCGCCTTATTCATGCCGATGACATAAGGAATATGATTGGCGATCGCCTCTGCTTGAACTTCAGAGTAGCAAGCATTCAACACCACACACTCTACTCGATCCGCAAACAACTCAAATAATCCAGCCAATGCCTCCGTACTAACTGCCACTGCTTTTCCAACTTCATTCTCCAGGATCAACCCGATCTCGTTCTCCCCATGCCCAGAAAAATGAACCACTTGTGGCTTGAGATCTAGTAAAGCATTCTGAACATCTCGCGATCGCACTGCCCAGCGTTGTTCTAAATGGAAGCGATCGCGTTGATTAGCTCGTCGTAACCCTGCATCAATTTCTCGCACTTCTTCATCCAAACGCAAGGCAGGCGTAGATTTCGGATTTGCTGCCAGAATCAGAATGACCTTCTGCTGTTCCTCCAGAACTGTCTCAGATGATGCGGAAGCATTTTCAGTTTTTCGTTGTTGAGTGGCTTCGTTAATGTTCATCGTGCCACTACCCAACATATTGCCAACTGAACTGCCAGATATGTTAAACGTGTTTTGAGTTGAATCAGAATTGGGTTGAGTCATACTACTTCCAGATGAATATACCAAAATAAGTAAAGAATTTGAAGAACCACTTCGCACAGAGTTTAATGATTTAACAATTAAAATTTTTCAAGGAATTACACAAGTATTTACAGCACAGCAAACTCGAATTGATACAGTTACATAAAACCTTAAAAATATTATTAATATTAGTAACGACTCTATCATTATTTTACAAAAATAGTTAATTTATTCGGTAATATTTTGAGTGTTGTAAGTTTAGGTATTGCTGGCATTCCAAGTCTAGTATTCGGTCTAGGCATTGAGCCTTATTTAGGTGTAATTGGCAGCAAGATAGGCTGAAAAACTAATTTTTTGTTGAACGATACTGTTAAAAAGGTTTTATTTTTTAACAGTATCGTTCAACAAAAAGTTTAAATGATAGACTCTTGAGATTTCATATAATCTCGGAAGTAAATTATTTCTTGATTTTATCTATAGCTTTATTCATTTCTTTTGTATGAATCCAACCTACATAGCCTCCAAAAATCATCTTATTGTTGTAATCTGCTAAGAATATGTGTTTTACCTGTGCTGGATTTATGAAAATTTTAACTACCGTTTTATCTTTCAGTGTAAAAAAAGGTGTTGCTCTTTGAAAATCTCTACTATGAGCCATAGTCATACCAGGCACATTCACCAATATTTCAACAACTTCTTGGGCTGTTCGAGAAATACTAGAAGCAATTTGCGCTTCAGTATTCCATTCTTTTAAATAATCAATTGCTTTTTAAGATAAGCGGAAACCTTCTTCCAATACTCCAAACGGAATTAACATTTTAGCTCCTCCTGTTCTAATGAGAGTGAGAATGGGTTATAAGGTACTACACAGAACTTTTGATCTATTTCGTCAAGATGTTCCCAAAACGAGAAATCGGGTCAAGTAGAAACTAACCGATCGCAAATTTTACCGACAGCCGAAGGACAAATTCGCCCACTCACTAAACTCGAACCCCAGCAACAACAGGAAGTGTGGCAACAAGCAGTACAGAAAGCTGGCGGTAAAGTGCCGACTGGTAAAATCGTCAAAGATATAGTGCAGCGCATCATGGAACGTACCCAAGTACCCAACACCTACCAGTTGGGTGAGGTATGCCAAATCTTAGCCAAGGACAATCCCGAACTGAGGGGCAAAGGCGGTTACTGGGCGATTGTCGCTCAAGTGAATAACTTCAGTTGCACCGTGAGAAATTGGGATGGAGAACTGACGCTTGGGCTGAAGTATCTATATATTCAATACTGTCTTCATTGTGGGACAGCAGAGTGCTGCTCTAGTCCAAGTAAGAAAATTCCTTAAGAAATAGTGAGCAAGTAAAAAGCTGGCAATCTCTTGTGGTAAAGGTTTCAGCAGCTGCAACCTCGCAACACTTTTGCTTTGTTGTGGCTATGCGAACAGCACAGTTCGTTTGTCATTCTAAAGTTTGCACTCAAGAATGATGATTATCGTGAAGTACATTCTTTGCGACTGACTGATGATACCTGGAAGAGCTTAGGGATAGCCTCTGAATGTTTGGGTTTAACTCCTGCTGACTATTTAGAACACATTGTTAGACATAATGCTCTACCAAGTATTACACGGGAAGACTCAGAATTTTTAGCTTCCCATCAAGGGGAAACGAACCTCAACCGAGTATTACACGGCAGAGGGAGTTTTCTTTAACATCTGATACCGCCAGCGAAAGACAATCTGTTGGGTTGCTAACTATTTCAGAACTTGAAATTTTACGCGATCGCCTAAAAGTTTTCATTTTTGAACAAATCGGTTCAGTTTAGCTGTTTGGGGAATTCGCCAACGGTATCCTTATCTCGGCTCAATACCTCATTTTTTCTTTCAAATCATACTTAGACAATTTTGAAATTGGCTTGAATCACAATATCATTGAAATCGCGATCGCCACCGCCTGCTAAATCCTCTACACCCCAAGCATTATTGCCGAGTGAGAGGAAGTGATCTGTATGGTCGGAATTTGCCCCAATAAAGCTAAAATAGACAGAAACATCGCCTTTCAGCCCAGCATCTACCGTGCCATTAGCAATCAGATATGGTGCATAGAATTTCCCACCTGCAAAGGTACCACCAGTTAATACCCCTTGGTCATTCATAGTCATACCATGCTGTTGACTGTTGCGAATTGCGGCTTGAGCGTAACCTGCTTCACCAGCACGAATCAATTTACCAGTGAGGGAGTCTTGCACAGTACCTTGAAGATCTTCAATTTGGTAGAAACCGACAACGTTATTATAAGCCGCTTCACTTTTCACAATTGGGAAAGAAACTTGAACTTGTAACCCAGGTAAATCTGTGAAGTCAATTAGTTCCTCTGTACCTTGTTTTTGTAACTTCGCGCCTAAAGGAATTTCTTCATTAGTAATCTCTAACTTCACTACTAAATCAGGGTCAATATCTCCTAATTGATCCTCAAAGCTCAAACTAAATTGATTGTTATCCAGAGATGCAACCGTCATCGCTTGGGTAGAACTATTGCCAAAAGGAGAACCAAGGAAGACACGATTGAGCAGACTGCTATCATTGATAACTGCATCTAAGCTGGTATTTTGGAAAAACAGCAATCCCAAATTTTCACGACTGGCTCTCTGAATAATTTTTGTTGGATTAGAAATAAAGTCATCGGGGAGTACCGAGAACAGCACCTGAGAACGTTTGAGTACAGCATTGAGGTAGCCATCTTGTCCAGGTTTGAAGCCATCAACTTCCCCTTGGGCGTTATCATAAGCAACCAACGCAATTTGGTGAATGTTTTGGCGGTTGAGGTGTTTACTGCTCAGACTAAACTTGAGATTAATTGAGTCAGTATCGCCATCTAGTTGGAATACTTTGGTATCAGCATTAAAGCTAAGATGCGGCTGTTGTGGCTCGATACCTCCAAAGGGTGCTGCATACTGTAAGCCAGAACTGGTATAAAGTTCATTCAGTCCCCGAGGTAACAAATTAGTATCAAAATTACGAGCGTATAGTTCACCTGCGTTACCTACCGCCTTAATTACCTTAACTGCAAAATCATTATTCAGTCCCAGCTTTGCACCAAGATTACCTTTAATTCCTAAGAATGCCTGAATTGCCGGTGTAGAATCATTATTGGGGTCAGTATCGGTATTGCGAGCAATAAAGTCATCAATATTAGTGGAACTAATGCCGTATTCTTCAGCTTGCACCAAAGTATACATTGTCCACCTAACTACATCAGCCCAATCCGATTGGTTTTCATCAATGATTAAACCTAAAGGTTCTTTAGAAAAAGTATCCTGGAGAATTTGGTGTTCTTGTGGCTGAGATAAAGTGGGAATTTTGCCTGCTAAGAGTGTAACGTCATTAAAGACTGCTTCGACCTCACCGCGATCGTAAGCGGCGTACATATCAGCAGAATTATCGAAAGTGACAAGGGTAGGACTGGCGCTAAATTTTACCAATGCATCTTGCAAATTGCTCAATGCAGTTGTACCTGACATTCCATTAAGCAACCCAATTTTACGACCATTAAGAGTTGGGATGGAATTAATACCACTATTTTTGCGGGTGAGAATACCCTGTCCGGTATAGAGATAAATCGGACTGTAATCAATTCCGTAACTCGCATCACGGACTAAGTTCTCTGTATACGCAGCGGCTGAAGCATCCACCACACCATTAGCTGTATTGCCAAAGCCATCGGCGAAGGCTTGTTGTACAAATTCTACTTGATTGGGATTGCCAAATACGGCTGCTGCTAAAGCCCTACCTAAATCTGCATCAAAGCCTTTGAGTGTGCCATCTGCTTGCTTGACTGTAAAACCGGGGAAGTTCAAGGGTTCAGGTAAACCGAAATTCAGTACACCTCTTTGTTTGATTTCCTCTAAGACGTTGCGTTTGTCATTATCAATCAGGTTCAGTTCCTTCGGAGTCCCTGAGAAAGGCGGTGTATACATTAAACCACCATCAGTCCACAGAAGATTGCGATCGCGTTCTAAATTGGGGAAGTGACGTTGATAAATTTCGCCATAGTTACCAACCTGCTTAATCACTTGCACTATAAAATCATCGCGCAAACCTAAAGCAGTCCCCAATTTTTCCTGCAAGCCTAAGAAACGGCGAATAGCAGGATCAGAATCATTATTGGGGTTTTCATCTTGATTATCTTTGAGGATTTGGTCAATATTTTGAGAAGTAATCCCAAATTCTTCCGCTTGAATTGTGGCGTAAGTCACCCAGCGTACCACATCAGCCCAAGCAGATTCATTTTCTGGTAATACTAAGGCGATTGGTTCTTTGGAAAATTCGCCATCGAGAAGCTTGTGTTTTTGTGGATCTGGGAAGTCACGTAAGTAATTATCTACTAAGGCTGTATCAATAGACAGCGCAGGAATTTCGCCTTTTTGGTAAGCCGCAAACATCTGCGCTCCATTGTCAAACCAGCGCGGTGTAAAGCTAATACCTAAAGGTTGTAGTACATTTACTAAATTAGCGTAGGCTGTACTGCCACTAACAACACCAATTGTTGCACCTTTGAGATCTTCAATTTTTTGAATCTTGCCGTCAGTAGGGACTAAAATACCTTGGTGATCGTAAAGATACACCGGGCCAAAATCGACATTTAAACCACCATCTCGGACAAGATTCTCAGTCACTCGCCTAACACTGAGGTCAAGGTTTTTATTAGCAACTTGAGTAAAACCATCGCTAGAGGTGGTGTTAACAATTTCGACTTGGTTTTTGTTACCAAACAAAGCAGCTGCTAAAGCACCAACAAACTCTAAATCAAAGCTGAGAATCGAATTTTGGCTGGAGGAAGCAACTTTGAGATAACCTCTTTGTAAAATTGTCTCTAAAAGGTTAGCCGCAGTTCCTTGGCTGCTTTGAACTAGATCGTTCAATACTGCGGGAGCATTAAAGCTATACAGGTTTTCCTGTATCAGTTTATTTTCAGTAGATGGAATTGGGGTGGGTTGGTCAACAATTTCCACAACTTTCTCAAGGTGAGAAAAGTAAGCGTAGGTTTTCCCTTGATTTTGGATCAGTGCCAGATTTTTTCCTTGGAAGTCTAAGACACCATTAATAAAGCGGAAACCACTGAGGTCGCTCACACCAAAACCTGAAGCCGAAATCTGGATTTTGTCTCCCTGTTCGGGATTGAAATCGAGAATTGTGTCAAAGCCGTCATTGGGAGAGTTAAAGAAGAAGACATCTGCACCAGCACCGCCATTGAGGATATCATCTCCCGTACCACCGACGATGACATCATTACTATCGCCAGCAACTATCCAGTCATTATCTTCGTTACCGTAAATGGTGTCCTTACCACCACCACCTTCTAGCTGATCATTACCTTGATTACCTTCTAAATAATCATCGCCTAAGCCAGCTAAGATAATATCGCTACCGACACCACCTAAAAGGCGATCGCTTCCTTCGCCACCTTCTAATCTATCGCTACCTGCGCCACCTTCTAAGGAGTCGTCACCAGCGTTACCTTCAAGTTGGTCGTTACCATCTCCACCAATCAGGGTATCATTACTGCTACCACCGAGTAAGAAGTCATTACCTTCTTTACCATCAAGATAATCGTTACCTTCTTTACCTTCGAGTTGATCGTTACCAACACCACCTGTGAGGGTATTAGCCAACAAATTACCCTTAAGAACAACTCCTTTAGTCGCTGAATCTGTGGTTGTTTGGTCATCATCTTGAATATCGATCAAAGCGACTTTAGCATTTGGCGCGATCGCATAACCTTCACCTACAGATTTCAGATTTAAGGTGATACTTTCTAAGTTTTCTGCCAAGTTATCGTTGAGAATTTGAATCTCAATCACAGCAGTGGTTTCACCAGGAGCAATATTGATTTCCCCTGTAGTTGCGCCGACAATTTGATAATCTTCCCCTAAAGTAGCTGTACCGGAGATATCATAGAGAATCTTTAAGCCTTGGTTTGGTGCTTCTTGGGTTAAGTCAATGTGGAATTGTACCTTAGTCGCATCAGCCTCAGAAACCCGTGCTGGCGATACACTCACAGAAGCATAGCGATTACCGAAGCTATTACCGTTAGCATCAACTAAATAATAGTTTTGATCAAAAGTTGCGGCGATCGCACCTATAAGTTGCTCAGTAGTCAGTTCCCCCGCAGCCATCTGCTGTACTAATACAGGAATATGTTCTTCGGTAACTCGTTTGAGAGAGGCTAGTACTGGTAAGGCTTCCGATACAGCTTTTGATGCACCCACTTTCGCCACTTTCCCTAAATACTCATTACCTGCGGCGGCGGCTAAAGCTAAAGCACTTACTTGTTCAGCTGATGCAGTTAATTGATTGCGCTCAAATACTGAGTTAAAGAAGGATTGTAGAATCTCTGTATTCGCCAGATCCAGGCGAGAATAAGTGCTATTTTGCAGATATACCGCTAGGGCATTAATCGCTTCTAGTAAATTATTAGGATTGACTACACCTGTAGCAGCTTGTTGCAAACCATCTAAGAAAGCACGGGTTTCATTGAGCAGAGACTGTACTTGAATATGTGCCAAATAGACATCTAAGCCAATTTCTTGCTTTTCTCCCACAGCTTTGAGGGGATCGAAACTTTCGAGATTTGATGCCAAATCTAAGCCCAATTGCTGTTTAATGATGCCATCGGCTGCCTCTCGGCTCAAGCCCGATTGTACTAGTCGTGCTTCTAAGCTAGTTAAAGGTGTGACGATCGCCGAACCCGGTAAAGCAATTAAAGCACCAGAAGACAAACCACTAGAAGTATCAAAGCCGCCTAATCCTACTAATTGCGCCTCATCAACACCAATCTCACCATCACCATTGGTATCGACTTCTTGGGGAATATCCAGGTTAAATTGACCGTATTCATCGGAAATTGTCTTAACTTCGCCTGCATCCCATTGATTATTAAAGTTGGTATCCAGGAAGATTGTTGCGCCGGCAATATAGCTTTGGGAAAGTGCGCCACTGAAAGTAAAACCATCAGCACTCAGGGTAAATTTAGCTAAGTTAAAGCGGGCAAATTCTTCTTTCCATACAGTCCCGACAAAAAGTACTTTAATTTCTGCTTCCAGGAAAGCATCAATACTACCATTGAGCTTGAACAGTTCCCAAGGCTTGCTAATACGGGAAATAATCTCGGAACCGCGCACTTTACCATCGCTAGTCCCTGTATTTTCTCCAGTATCTACGACATCAATACCAAGATAACCTTGAACACCACCCCGCACTGTCGCATCAGCTACGCCAACATCTAAGCCTAAACCAGCAGTAATCTTGGCATTCAGAGACAATTCATCAACGTCTTTACCGTTTGCGTCCCAATCTTTGAGATAAAAACCGTCAAAGATTTTGTAAATACTGCTGAACTCAAAATCATCATTTTTCCAATCATTAACTCCAGCGGTATCGAAACCTACAACCAAGTTAGTTTTCGCCGAGAAACTACCACCTAGTTCACCTTTAATCGGTCCCCAAATTGGGAAACTCTTGGAAATGCCAAAGTTAAATTCCAAGTCAGGAATATCATAAATCACCAAGTCGGTGGTTTTTCCTAACAGCAAATCAATGGCTTTGAGGGGATTGGTAAGAATTGGGAATTCTAAACCTTCAATATTTTTCAGCTTACTTAAGAAGCTACCTGTAGAACTACCACTAGTTTTATTGGTGGCGTTAGTGAGGGGATCTGCTGCTGTTTTGGTAGTTTGTAAACCGCCTGTATTACTAGAACTGGTATCAACTTTATTCGCAGCTTGGGTGGTATCTTTGCTAGCTGCTTTCAAGTCACTGAGGGCAAAACTACCTAAATCAATAATAATCGGCTCATTGGCAGGAATCTTGCTGAGTGCAGTAATCAGATCGACAATATCACCTACAGCTTTAATAAAGCGCTCAGATTTTTCTAATTTTGCCCGATCTTCTGGAGGTGCTAACCGTTTAGCGACTTCAAAAACTGTGACTGTACCATCGTGATTGGCATCAAATAAATCACCTAAACCGAGTTGAGTAAATAACTTGGTATCAGCATTCAAGAGTTTAATAACTGGTTTGATTGGCTCAATAATACTATTAACTTCTTTGATGACTGGCCCCATTAAATTACTAATGAATGAGCCTAAATCAATCGCCACATTATTGAGTTTAATATTTGTCCCATTCTTGTTGGCTTGTTGGACATTACCGTAGTTGAAAATGGGGAAATTAGCAGCCACGTCGAAACTAAAGGAAGGAAAGACAGGACTACCATTAATACTGGTTTTGGCTTTTAAACCCAGGTTGGCTTCACCTTTAAGTTGATAATCAATGAAGTTATAGAAGCCCTGCTGATTAGTTTTAGCTGTCTTGAAGACATTAATTAAATCTAAAGCGCTGAGGCGACCACCATCATCAATGCCTTTCGATATCCATTTATTACCGTCGTAGTTTAAGCCGATATTTAACCCAGCAACCGTTCCCGAAAGGTCAATAATTTTATTAGCGGAATTAGCAGCTTTTGTTACTGTAATTTGCGGATTATCTATCTTAATTTCGGGGATGTATTTGGTAATTACATCTGGTAAACCGAGACTATCCAAAGATACTAAAGACTTCAAATCAATGCCTTGGGGTGCAGAAAATTGCACTTTATCGTTACTAACAAAGAAATCGACTGTTGGTAACTTACTACTTAAACTTGTAGGAATCCCCAAAGAACTCGCTAAAGTACCTAAATTAACCCCAGACGCGGAAAACTGATAACTAGTAGTCCCAGATTTAAAGTTAGTTAACAGTAGATTGGGATTAGTCAGGGTAAGATTTGGCGGTGCAGTGAAAATGCTATTAATTCCGGGAATAGCATTAATAACTTGACTGAGGTTAATTTGGTTAGAAGAGAATTGGAATTGATTATTACTCAACCCCACATTCACATTACCAAAAGCATTGAGTAAATCTTTTACAGGCGTAGCTACACTGCTAGGAACTAATGCGGAACCTTGGGAAATTAGCCAATCTGCTAATTGTTTGGTAGGTAATTGATCGGCTTTAAAGCTAAAATTAGCATCTCGCCAACTGGTAGCGCCAAGGGGTTTAGTCAGGGTGAGACTAGGATTAGTAACTGGTAAATCTAGAGTCTTGACATTGAGCGCATCTAAGCCTGGGATTTTCTCTAAAACATCGCTCAAATCTAGGATACCTTCATAGGTAATCTGAATTTGACTATCGCCAATTTGCAAATCTACTCTTCTAGCTAAATCCAGCAAATCCTCAACTACGTTAAGTACTTCCCCAGGTAAAACGGCTTTTGCTTGTTTGGTTAACCAATCTACTAATTCCTGTTTTGGCAGATGATCCGCAGTTAAGGAATAGTTGGCATTAGAAGCACCTTTATCTAGGTTAGAAATGCTGAGTACTGGATTGGTAATTGGTAAAGTTAAGCCAGTGGTTTGTAATTCCGATAAGCCAGGAATCTGTTTAATAACACTAGCTAAATCCAGAGTTCCCGGGTAACTAATTTGTAGTTGATTCTTTTTGAAGAGAACCTCAAAGTCTGCGGCGGTGGTAATGAGAGAACTAATAATATTTTTAACTGATGACGGTAGCGCACTCGCTGCTTGATCGATTAACCATTTCTTCAATCCCTCTTTGTTGAGTTTCTCAGCACTAAAGTTAAAATCTGTGCTGGTAATGTTATTTGTAGTTACCCTTGTGAGAGTTAAAGTTGGTTTAGTAACAGTAAGGGCATTATTTGGTGGTAGGGGAACGCTACTAATTCCAGGAATATTTTTAATTAACCCAACGACATCAACAGTACCGTCATAAAGGACTTGGATTTGTTTATCCGTCAGGAGAATATTAACATCCTGTGCTAAACCCTTAAGTCCATTAAGAATATCCTTAGCTTCTGCTGGTAAAGCATTACCAGCTTTAGTAATCAACCAATTTTGTAAATCAGCAATTGGTAGTTTTTCGGCACTAAAGCTAAAGTCTGCATCCTTACCTGGGTTGGTAATCGTAATACTGGGATTTTTAACATTCAAAGTTAAACCAGTAAAGTCAAAATCCTTGATACCAGGAATTTCTTTAAGGATATTTACTAGATTGAGATTGCCTTGATAATTTACCTGGAATTGACTATCACCAAAGCGAATATCTAATTGTTCGCCTACCGCCGCTAAAGCGTTGAATATTCCCTGTAATTCTGTGGGAATTAAAGATTTTGCTTGGTCTTTCAGCCAGCTAATTAACTCTTGTTTTGGTAAATGTTGAGCAGCAAAGCTATAACTTGCACTCTTACCTGGATTAGTAATAGTTAAACTGGGGTTGAGTACAGGTAATTTGAGGTTATTGAGGGGTAATTCATTTAAGCCGGGAATTTCTTTGAGGAGGGTAGCTAAATCAACCGAACCTTCATAAGCAATTTCTAGCTGATTATTGCCTACTTCTAAATCAATACCTTCAGAAATATTCATCAAAGTATTGAATACCTTGACTAAATCTGCGGGTAGTAATTCTGTGGCTTTTTCTTTTGCCCACTGTACCAGTTCTTCTTTAGGTAAGCGATCGCTCTTGAGTAAATACTGTGCTGTGGCTGTACCAGGATTGATAATGGTGATACTAGGATTAGTAACAGGGAGGTTTAACCCCGATAAAGCACCAATATCTTTCACTCCAGGGATTAAGCCGATCACTTGGGAAAGATCCAAATTGCCATTATAAGCAAGTTGCATTTGTCCCTTACCCAAAACTAAATCAATATTGGTTCCCAGCGCTAGTAATTGATTGAGAACCGATTTCACCGCGTCGGGTAGGCTATTGGTAGCTGTCGTTTTTAGCCAAGCGAGAAGATCCTTGGTAGGTAGGCGATCGCTATTGAAGAGATAATCTGCGTTGGCTTTACCAGGATTAATCAAGGTAAAACTGGGATTGGTAACATTCAGTTTTAATCCTTGCAGAGGTAGATCCTTAACACCCGGAATCACTCCCGCTAGTTCTAGTAAATCAACATCACCACGATAGTTAAGTTGCAGTTGATTTTGGGCAATATTGATATCTAAATTAGTAGAAAGCTTGCTCAGTACAGTTTGTACTTCACTGGGTAACTTAGAACTGAGCCAATTTATTAACTGTTGTTTCGGTAATTTTTCGGCATCAATGCTGTAGCTAGCATTTGCTCCAGGATTGAGAATGGTAAGCTTGGGATTGAATACAGGTAGACTTAGCCCAGTGGTGAGTAAATCCTTAACACCAGGAATCAACGCTAGGAGTTTAGCTAAATCGATGTTACCGTTATAACCGATTTCAATCTGACTATTACCGAGAACCACATCCAGGTTTTGGGCTTCAGATGCGATCGCCTGTAATACCGATTTCACCTCAGCAGGTAACTGTTGAACTAACCAATTGAGTAACTGTTGCTTCGGTAGTTGCTCGGCACTAAAGTTATAACTAGCATTCTTACCTGGGTTGAGAATCTCAATCTTGGGATTCAGCACAGGTAAAGATAAATTATTCAGGGGTAACTCATTTAACCCAGGAATTTCTTTAATAATCGTCGCTAAATCCAAATTACCCTGATAACTCAGCGTCAGTTGATTACTCCCAATGATTGCATCCATGCGTTGCGCTACATTGAGCAGCGATTTCACCATCCCTGCAACTTCTGTAGGTAACAGCGCCATGACTTCTTTACTCAGCCATTGGGTTAACTCGTCTTTGGGTAAACTTTCCGCCGTCAAGCTATAGTTGCGATCGCTTCCGGTTTTGTTAATTGTAAAGCTGGGATTGAGAACAGGTAAGCTTAAATTTTTGGGGGTAACAGAGTCTAAACCCGGAATAATATCTAAAGCTTTGACTAAATCAACTGAACCTAAATAGGTAATTTGGGTTTGGTTATCACCGAGAACTAAATCAATGTTGGTTAAGTTGTTTAATAATCCGGTGAGGAAATCTTGCACACTCGGATCGTTAACTAGGGTTTTAACTTGATCCACCAACCAAGTTTTAATTTGAGCTACAGGGAGGCGCTCTAAATTAAAGCTAAAACTTGGTGCAACATTGGGGTTAGTAATGGTGATACTGGGATTAGTGAGGGTGACGTTTAATCCCTTGAGTGGTAACAGAAAATCGCCAAGTTGACTGGTAATTCCATCGATGATGGTTTTCAGGTTGAGATCGCCTAAGTAGCCAATTTGAATTTGATTATTCCCAAATTGCAAATCAATATTCTCAACTACACTCAGCAGTTGCTTGACAAACGACTGCACATCAGCCGGAAGTAGCTTGGTGACTGTGTTTGTTAACCATGTAACTAGCTCTTTTTTGGGTAAGCGATCGCTCTTAAAGGCGTAACTGAGATCCTGTGTGCCTAAGTTACTTAAAATCAACTGGGGATTGCTAACTGGTAACGCCAAGCCATCTAAAGATAAATCTTTAATTCCTGGTATGACTTTGGCAATTTTGGCAATATCTAAATTACCTTGATAAGCCAGCTTTAATTGCTTGTCACTAAATAGAACATCTACCTGTTGAGCAACATCAGAAACCGTATTCAAAATAGATTGGGCTTCTGTGGGTAACTGTTGAACCAGCCAATTAACTAATTCTTGTTTGGGTAACTGTTCAACCGCAAAACTATAGTCAATATCCTGACTATTGGGATTAATAATTGTCAGACGCGGATTGGTAACAGGTAACTTGAGGGTATTGAGTGGTAAATCCTTCAGCCCCGGAACTTGTTGTAAAATACTGCTCAGGTCTAATTTACCTAAATAACCGATTTGAATCTGGTTATTACCCAGTTGTAAATCAACATTTTCTGTTAAATTTAGTAACCCATTCAGGACATTACGCACTTCTTCTGGTAACAAAGCTACTGCTTGTCCTTTCACCCAGTTGATTAATTCTTGTTTGGGTAAACGTTCTACACTAAAGGCATAATCAACATTAGGTGTACCGAGATTTAATAAAGTTAAACTCGGATTTGTCACAGGTAAATTTAACCCTGTTAACGGTAAATCTCGCACCCCAGGAATCGCCGAGATTAACTTATCCAATTGCAGATCACCTTTGTAGGTAATTTGCATTTGCTTGCTACCCAATAGCAAATCTACTCGTTCAAAGTTCTCGATAAATAGCTGATTCAGGAGGTTTTGAGCCGCTTCTGGTAATACAGATTTAGCTTGATTAGTTAACCAATTGAGAATTGGACGTTTTGGTAGACTATCAACAGCAAAGGCATAATCTGGATTAGTTCCTGTAGGATTGGTAATTGTGAGGCGAGGATTAGTAACAGGTAAAGTTAAACCATTTAAAGGTAATTCTTTCACCCCAGGAATCAAAGCTGCTAATTTTGCCAAATCAAGATTACCTTGATAAGCAAATTCGATTTGATTGTTTCCTAGCACTAAATCAATATTGTTAGTGAGTGCTAGGAGTTGATTTAAAACATCTTGTACACCTTGGGGTAATAAAGATTTACCTTGAGCAGCTAACCAGCTAACTAATTGTTCTTTCGGGAGTTTTTCGGCAACAAAGGCATAATCTGCATTAAAACTACCAGGATTAGTAATTGTAATCTTGGGATTGGTAACAGGTAAATTCAACCCAGTTAAAGGTAAATCTTTAATCCCCGGAATTATACCTATGAACTGTGTCAGGTTGAGATTACCTTGGTAAGCAATTTGGATTTGTTCTTTACCTAATACCAAATCTACATTATTAGTTAACGCCAATAGTTGATTGACAACATCCTGTACACCTTGGGGTAGTAATGTTTTGCCTTGATTACCTAACCAGCTAACTAACTGTGCTTTGGGTAAACTCGCAGCCGACAAAGCATAATTAGCACTAGCATTACCAGGATTAGTAATGGTAATTGTGGGATTGGTAACAGGTAAAGTTAAGCCAGTTAAAGGTAAATCTTTAATCCCCGGAATTTTATCTTTAATTTGGGCAAGATCCAAATTACCCAAATAAGTAATTTGCAGTTGATCTCTACCTAATACTAAATCAACATTATTAGTTAATGCTAGTAATGAATTGAGGACATCTTGTACGCTTTGCGGTATTACTGTTTTTGCCTGATTACTTAACCAACTAACTAACTGTGCCTTTGGTAAACTAGCTGCACTAAATGTATAGTCGGCATTTTCTAATCCCGGATTATTAATGGTGAGTTTTGCACCTGTAACAGGCAAAGTTAAGCCATTGAGGGGTATATTCTTAACTCCCGGAATCACAGTAGCTAACTTCGCAAAATCAATCGATCCGGGATAGGTAAATTGCAGTTGTTTATCGTTAAAAGCAATATTTACCCCAGTGGTTTCTGCTAACAGAATTTGCAGCAGAACTTTGACTTCTGGGGAAGCATTTGTTAAGGCTGTCAGCACCTCTTGGGGAATACCCGCAGTTGCTGTCGCTTGATTCTTTAACCATGCAGCTAGTGTTGATGCTGAAACATTAGAGAAAGAAGAGGTAAAAGGCGCTGCTTGGGGAATAGTTTGCAGATTGCGGTTATATTCTACCGTCTTTGTATCTACTGTTTGCGCTAAAACTGGGTTGGCTACGGGAATTTCTGCAATTTCTTGACTAGGATTAGTTTTACTTACCGGAGTGGGTAAATTTGGTGTGGTAGCGGCTGGTGATTTTGGCGCTAATTTTTCGGTAGGTGCAGGTGGAAGCTGTGGCGGTGTGGGAATAACTAAAGTATCGGCGGGGGTACTGTCTACCTTGGTAGCTGTGACATCAATTGTGGTGATTGGTTGTGGTGTGACAAGTTTTTTCTTGCTAGCGTCTGGATCTTTAAAGCTAATATCCGCAGAAATTCCTAATTTTGTCGGATTCTTCGGATCGTTAGCAAAATCAACTTGCAGAAAGCCTAAATTACCTACACCTTTAAAATCTTTGCTCAAATTCAGGCTGACATCAGCATGAAACTTAGTTTTGTCTGGATTAATATAGAAACCGAGGAGTTTATTTAAGCCAAAACCAACAGATAAATCATAATTAAAATTACCCGTTAAATTACCTTGAGTTTCAAAGCCAATCCCTAAAGCCGGAACACCTAAATCTGAGGAAAGATTGAGATTAAAAAATTCGTAGTTTTTCTTAGCATTAAACTCAAAGTAAACATCGGTATCTGTCATTGTAGTTTTGACATCTACCCCAGAAATTCCCAACTGAGTTAAAGCATCTTCTATCAGCTTATCTAGCGACTTTGTTGTCAGTTGATTAGGATCGGTTTGACTGACACCTTTACTTACAATGCTGCCTAAATCTTGCAGTAAAGTTGGAGAACGTCCTTTGAGTGAACCAATAATGGGTAATTCTAAGTTATCAATTGTACCTTGAAGTGTACCAAATCCAGCTTCAATCCCCTTGATGGTTTCAACTTTATCCAGAACCCGATCAACTATATAAACTGTTTGGGGTACAACAGCCAGATTGTCATAGTTAGCATCATTGCTACTCAGTTTATAATCAATGACAGCGATATTTGTTTCTAAATCCGGTTCCAGAATGCCATCATCTATACCTTGAACAGTAATGGTTTTTAATTGATACCATTCTTCTGGTTTAAAGGTAACTTGCAGCGTATCAACTAACTTACCATCTTTATCAATAAAGCCTAGTTGTTTCTTATCTTCACCAGCGGCATTTTTCTTCGTGGTGTTAGTTTTTAACGTCAGGGTGACATCAGATGAAGGTTCACTGAGTAGAGAGAGTTCAAACTGAGAAGTGCGAATTGTATCACCATCATTGGTTTTAAACGAATCATCTTCAATGGCAATAGTACGATTTCCACCTTGAACAATCCGCACCCCTGGAACATCGTTATCAATAATATTCAGGCTGGCAGTTTTTGAACTAGTATCTCCTAATTTATAGCCGTCACCAGGAAGTAATGTTACCGTGACTGTTTCGGAAGGAATTCTTACTGCATTTCCGGCTTTAATTTGACTAGCAACAGCATTATCAACGGTTAGTTCTAATGTTCCCGTGTAATTGATGACGTTACTGTTAACAGGACAATCAAGTTTGCTAACATTCCAAGCTGCACCATTTTGTAAGGTGGCATTAATACCATTACCAGTCAAATCGTTAATTGTGCCAATGGTTTTATTTGTGGCATTAGCATTAGCAGTATTGGCGCTGTAGTTGATTTTTAAACCGTCTTCTTTACCAGAGAGAAAACGGTTCATATTTTCCTGAATTTCTTCAGCGCTGCGGGCTGTATCCCATACTCTGACTTCAGCAATATTCCCGTCGAAGTATTCATTACTCCAGTTACTCTTACCAATAAAGTTACTGCTGCGGGTAATATTATTGACGATTTTTTGACCACTAGCCTCTTTAATTAACTCACCATTGAGGTAAATAAAAGCATTACCTTTACCATCATTAACTGCGGCAATATGAATCCATTGACCAATAGGTAACACCTTGTCTGTAGTGATGATTGTCCTGTTACTACTACCACTACCGTTGCGAGTGTTTAGCTGTAGTTTGCCTGTAGTACCATCAAACTGTAAAAGAATATTATCTTTATCTTCACCATTTCCTAAGTCAATAATAGTTGCATAGTTTTGATGTTTATCAATCTTAATCCACGCTTCAATTGTAAAATCGCCACCAATTTTTGTATTGCCTAAAGAAGCGTAATCATTAGTACCATCAAAGCTGAATGAACCTTGATCTAATTGATTCAGGGTAACATCCTGAGTTAGGTTTCCGGTTAAGTTATTACCAAAATCAACAAAACTACCTGTTGGTAAATTGACATCAACAGTAGGCAGAAGTTTAAATTCTGCTAATTGAACTGAGCTTGCACCATTGGTTTTGACGATTTCTAGAAGATAGTATTGATATGGTGTAGTGTTCTTAAAATCAAAAGTTTTAGTTTCCAGGCGATTAGCAAAAGTAATACCTTTACGCTCATCGAGTGGGGTAAATGTTTGACCATCATTTGAACCCCAAACTCGCCAAGTTTGAGGATCTCGACTTGATTGATCGTTAGCTGAAGTTATGGCATAACTTTTAATAACCGCCGCATTTTCTAATTTATATTGCAGCCAGTTATCAATATTTGGGCTGTCTGACTTCATATCAGTCAGCCATTTAGTATTGATGTTACCATCAGCTGCTTTTTCTTGTTCTTCTCCTGTGGGAGAAGTAGTATTGTCAACCTTAATTTCCTTGACTTTTAAGGAAGGTTGTATGGCTTTGCCCAGAACATCTAGCCGTAAAGTTGTCTTACCATTACTGCTAGATACGGTAGAAACATTGTTAACCGTAAAACTTACATCTTCGATTTTCTTATCATCAATAGGAACAATAGGAATGAGAATTTGATTACCAAAAACCCGCACTTTACCTGTGTTGTTACCATCTGTCCCAATTGATTGATAATCTGCGTCTTTTGTCGCAGTTCCGCCTGTAATTTTGTAGTTGATTTCCAGCCCTGTATTATCAACAGGAAGGGCATAAACAGGCGCGTCAAAATTACCTACTTGCCAAGTTGCACCATTTTTAAGAGTGCCATCAATACCGTTATTTGTATAGTCGGTTAAGGTTTCGGGATTTAAGTTAGTGGGATTGGCATTATTAATGCTGTAGTAAGTTTTTAAACCGTTTTCTGTACCGGTGAGAAAACGATTCATGTTCTGCCGAATTTGATCGCTACTACGGGCTGTATCCCAAACTCTGACTTCGGTGATATTGCCATCAAAATACTTATCGCTATCCCAGTTACTACGTCCAATATAGTTACTGGTACGTCCAATATTGTTGACGATGGTTTGACCACTTCCTTGTGTAGCTAACTCACCATTAAGGTAAATAAAAGCATTACCTTTACCATCATTAACTGCGGCGACATGAATCCATTGACCAATAGGTAATACTTGATTTGTGGTGATAATTTTCTGGTTACCACTACCGTTGCGAGTGTTTAACTGTAGTTTGCCTGTAGTATCAAACTGTAAAAGGATATTATCTTTATCTTGACCATTTCCTAAATCAATAATGGTTGCATAATCTTGATATTTGTCAATCTTAATCCAGGCTTCAAGGGTAAAATCACCACCAATTTTGGGATCGCCCAGAGTAACATAATCATCAACTCCATCCAGCGTTAATGTACCTTGTTCGAGGAGATTGCGATTTAATTCGACAACAAAATAGCCCGGAGTGGAGTAAATTTCGGCGGCGGATCTGCCGGCTGTGATACTTGCTGTGGGAAGATCGTTATCTTGAATGAGGACAGTTATGGGTTTAAGGTTAGCACCAATATTGTTATAAAGTGGATCTTCGCCACTAACCTCAAAGGCGATCGCACTTCTTTGTAAATACTCTACTTTGTTATCATCAATGGCAGCAATTTGCAGGGTTTGGGCTTTATCCCAGTTTTGCGCGTTAAAGGTAATGGTGATGGTATCGCCGGGTTTTTTACCAACAAAGTAAAATTCATCATCCTGGGGTGTCAGTGTGAGAACCACTTTACCTGTGGGTTGACTGGCAAGTTTAATACTAAAGGCATCCTGAGTTCCTTCAGTAGTAATTGGTAAAGGAGTAATGACAAATCCCGCAGTGTCATTATCATCTAGATTGGTAATAACTAAATCGTTAGTAGGCGAAGAAACGAAGATATCACTAAATTTGTTGCTATCACCTGCAACCAGGTTTTCGGCTAGCGAACCAAAGACAACATAGCTACCATCAGCACTTATCGCCGGATCGAAACTGTTATCAGTCCCTTGGGCGTTATTATTTGCAATATTGAGGCGTTCGATTTGCTTGGTAGTGCGATCGTAGCGGAAAATATCTTTTTTGCCGTTGGTGTCATTTGCTACTAAGTTACTAGCTTCCGATTCAAAGACAACATAGCGTCCATCAGCACTAATAGTAGGATCTAAACTATCGCCGTTACCTTGAGTACCATCGCTACTAACACTGATGCGTTGAGTTTGTTTAGTAGTGCGATCATAAATAAAGATATCTTTCTTGCCGTTAGTGTCACCCGTTACCAGGTTACTAGCTTCCGATTCAAAAACAATATAGCGTCCATCGGCACTCACTGAAGCGATCGCACTATTGCCATTTGCTTGTGTACCATCGCTGCTAACACTAATCCGTTGTATGCCTTCTCCGGCAGTAATTACAGATTCTGGGACAGTGGTGGAGGTATTAGCATTGAGTTTAAATTCAGCTAATTGAACCGCATTAGGTTGGGAGGTTGTTCCATGTAATTGCACTGCATCAATTTCTTCCCAACTACTACTGGCGTTAGTATCTACGGTAATTCTGACACCTTTGACGAGGAAGGTTGTTTGAGTAAAATCTACTCTAAAATCAACAATTTGACCTTGAGGACTGTTATCTTTCCCTGCCCAAACTTCTGTGTATGTGTTATCTACACCAAGAACTTCTACTTTAGAAACAAATCCATTACCATAGCTTTCTCGAATTGTGACACCATTAGCATAAACAGGTGTGTTAAAGCCAACTGTCAGAAACTCATATCTTTGAGCATTATTGGTAGGAGAAGGTGCCCAAGCTTCTTTAATGTCCCCGTATGTGTTTACATTGGGTACGCCTAATGCTTGTTGTGCTGACCAACTGCTGCTGGAATATTCAGAGCTTTTAGCAATTACCGTATTAGCATACTGAGATAATGGGGAAATACTACCACCTTTATTAGAGAGAATATTCAGGCGATAGTAACGATATTGTTTGGTGTTATTTAATTGGAAAGTTTTTGTTTCAAAGCGACTGCTAAAGGTAATCCCTGTTTGTTCATCAACTTTTTCAAAAGTGATACCATCATTTGAGCCGAGTAATTGCCAATCTTTTGGATCTCTTTCGGCAAAATCATTAGCTGAGGTAATTGAGTAGCTATTAGCGACAACATTACTAGCAGGGTATTCGTATTGAATCCAAGCTGATGAACCAAAAACTAGCCATTTGGTGCTGTTATTGCCATCAAATGCTTTGCTTTTATCTTCACCAGTTGGGGAATTTGTACTAGAGACAGAAATAGTCCCGTCAGTGGTGTTAATGGGGTTAGTGACAGTTTTATAGCTGGTGGTGCGAGTGGTAGTGCGATCGTAAATGAAGATATCTTTTTTGCCGTTATTATCACCTGCTACCAGGTTATCAGCATCAGATTCAAAGATAATGTAGCGACCATCAGCAGTAATTACAGGATTATTGCTATTACCAGTTGTTTGTTGATTACTATTGCTGAGGTTTATCCGTTGGGTTTCATTGGTAGTGCGATCGCGGATGAAAATATCTCGCTTACCATTAGTATCATCAGATACTAAATTACTAGCATCGGATTCAAAGACAACATAGCGTCCATCAGCATTGATTGCGGGGGTATAACTATCAGCGTTTGCCTGTGTACCATTATTGCTGAGGTTCAGCCGTTGGGTTGCTTGAGTAGTGCGATCGTAGATAAATATATCTGTCTTGCTATTAGTATCACCCGACACTAAATTGCTAGCCGCAGAAGTGAAAACTACGTAGCGGCCATCAGCACTGATCGCAGGCTGAAAACTATAATTATTCCCTTGAGTAGCATCACTACTGACGCTAATGCGTTCAGTTTCTTTGGTATTGCGATCGTAGATGAAAACGTCTGAGTTAGAGTTACTATCATTTTCTACTAAGTTGTTGGCAAAAGAAGAGAAAATAACATAACGTCCATCAGCGCTAATTGCTGGAGAATCAAAGATGCTGGTATAGTTGTTTGCCTGTGTACCATCTGCGGCAATACTTACCCGATCAACTAATCTATCGCTGATACCAAAACCTAGTTTAGAGTCTGCGGTGTCATTGTAGTTAGGGTCAAGACTTTGAACCTGATGTCCTAGTGTATAAGCAACTGCCCCATCTTGAACGCGATCGTCTTGGGGAATAATTGAAAAGGATTGAGGTTTATTCCAGTTGTCTGGGGTGAAGATTAAATCAACAACTTGATTAGCAGAGGTATCTCCAGTTTTCTGGAGTAATCCTTCCCTGACATTTTGACTAAAGACGCTGACTTTAACTTGATCTGTCGGCTTACTAGTGAGTTCAAGGCTGAAATTAACAGGAGTATTACTATTTTCTTGTGTTTGGTATTTCAGACTTTGGACAGGTTGTCCTTGAGCATTTTTTAGTAGTAATCCAGCTTTGTCGTTATCTTGAATGGAGAGAGTTTGACGATAATTTTCTGGTTGATTTTTATTAACCCGATAGCTAGCATCTTCAGCTAGTTTTAGGTTAATAGTTTCATTACCTTCTTGAATTTGATCGTCAATAGCTTGAACTGTAATTTCCCCTGTAGTTTGTCCTTCAGGAATAACTATGGCTTGGTATTGTTTTTGATATTGCAGCGTACCATCAGCCCGACCAATAACTGCATCTAAGTCCTTATCTTGGTCTAAATCTATAAATAAGGGCGCACTATTACCCCCTGTATTCCAGGTATTAGTAAGAGTATTATTATCAAGGCTAAACTGAGGGGTTTTTGCTGTACCAATGTTGCGGTATAAGGAAACTTTACCATCTTTACCACCAACAAATAAATCTAAATCACCATCGCCATCAACATCTACGAAATTCGGTTTACTATCATCACCAACATCAATACCCTTAAAGGGATTATTTGCGTCTGCTTGGGGAATGAGGATTGGTTGTATGCTTGTACCTGTATTTTTTGTACCTGTATTTAGGTAATATTTAATTGTGCCATCGCCTGCACCGACAATTGCATCTAAATCACCATCTCGATCAATATCTGCGAAAGTAGGCGCACTATTAGTTAATGTTGGTTGTCCAATTATTTCTAGCTTTTGCAGTGGTGCAAATTTAATTCCTTTACTATCGCTAATATTTTCTGAATAAGAGAGATTACCTGTGGAACTACCAATAACTAGATCTAAATCTCCATCTTGATCTATATCTGCAAAAGTTGGTGTACTATTACCATCAACCTTAATGGCTGTGAAGGGATTACTACTACCTGTTTCTGCACTAAAGAAGGGAGTTGCTATACTACCAATGTTGCGATAAAACTGGACAACACCATTACCATTACCAACAACTAAATCTAAATCTCCATCTTTATCGAGATCCGCAAAATTAGGATTACTGAATTTACCAACATTAATACTATTAAAAGGATTTTTCGCTTCGGTTTGGGGCTGGAAGTAGTTAGTATTAACAGTGAAATCTTGTTTCCAAGTAGCACTACTACCATCAAAGGAAAAGAATACTGGTAATCCTCCTTGGGGTGCAGGTCGGTCTAAAATTACTTTTACTGTGGTAAATCCAGTGCTATTTTCTGCAAAGGTAGTATTAGTTCCCTGGAGTGTTACCAACGGTAGAGATGGATCGGGACGTTCTAAGGTGACAAGTTTATCAATGCTATTGTCGATATCCTCATTGGTAACGGTAATGGGAATACCTAACCCATTGTAATTAGAGTCATTACTGCTACTTTTTGCTTGAATATCGTAAGTAATATCACCATCAATCAGATTATCAGCTTTACCCGTAACTGTCACTAATTGGTATTGATCCCAGTTATCAGGAGTAAAGGTAACTCTAGAGGTGCTGAGGCTACTTTCTTTGCTATTTAGTCCAGTAAAATCTACAGTAACACTGCTATTTGGTTTGGTTTTTAGGCGAATAGCAAATGTTTCACTCTCGCCACTTTCTTTAGTTTGCAATGGACGGAAGCTAGAAGCAATTATCGCTGTAGGTTTACCCTGTGCATCTAAGTTAGTGCCATCAAAGCTGACATTGGCTAATTTAAAACCAACAATATTACTATCAATTAAAGTGATGGTTTTACTGTTAGCATTTGCATCAACATTGTAGCTGTTTCCAGAATTTAAGGTAATGGTAATTGCTTCTGGTGATTCTTTGATATCGTCAGCAATCGGCACAACAGGTAAAGCAACTGAAATTTCACCCTTGGGAATTGTGACAGAATAAGTATTGTTAGCACCTGTTTGAAATGTACCGGAGTAATCAATATCTTTAGTTGCGGTACCATTAATGCTATAGCTAATTGTTAAATCTTGAGCAACTACATGGTCTAGTTGAACAACAAATTGAGCCGCTTCTAAACTATTTTCTTGAATGCGTGGGTCTTTATTGTTTAAGGTCGGATCACCTACAGCAAAAATACTAACTTTGGGTGTACCTAAATTTTGTGCTGCTACACCTTCTTTTACTATTGTTTGTAGAGGTGGCGTAATTGTAACAGGAAGACTGAGATTGAGGTTTTGATAGTTAGCATCACTACTAGTAAGTTGAGCTTGTAAATTAAAATCAGCAGTGACTCCTTCAATATTTACAGTTTGCAATTTATCCCAATTAGTCGCATTAAAAGTGATACTATTACCAGGTTTTAACGCCACACTAACAGGAGTCACATCTACAGCTAATTTATACTTACCGTTATTATATGTTGTACCTGATGCACCGTAATACTCACTATAAACAACTTGAATATAGTAAGTATCAGCTTTGCTGACAGTATATTCTAGTAAAGAATCCCAATCATCTCCGGGGTTATCATCATTTTTAGCAACTATTTCACCCTGAGAGTTTAAGAGATTTATTTGGGAATCTAGTGTTGATAACTGGGGTTTTCTTGCATCAGTATCAATTTTAAGTTTATCGCCTGCTTTGAGGTCAATCTTAAAAGTATCAATGTCTTTGTTACTGCTGATTGCACCCTCAAATCTGAAAGAACTGGTGGTAATAGCAATAGCATTAACCAGTTGGTCATTATTATCTGTTCCTTCAGTTTTTGTAGTTGTACCTGTAGGTAAAGAAGCAGATGTTGTTGGTGCAGGGGGATTAAATTTAACAGTAACATCATTTAAAGGTTGGCTACCTAATTTGAGTTTAAAGGTAGCTTTACCGTCTGTAACTGCTAAGGGATTTTTATCACTAATTAACTGACCAGTTTGGTCGATAATTAATACTTGTGGTGAATATAGTCCGCTATCTTCAATTTTTAATGTAGTATTAATAGAATTGACAATCGTACCATTTTGTTTGAGGAAGTAATTGGAGATTGTCTTATTACCTGTCGTATCTAAATCAAAGTGATAGGGTTGAATCTTAATATCTAAGTTTTCAAGATTTTCTTTAATTGCATCTGGTAAGGCCATAAAGTAGATGCGGATTTTGGAAGCATCAACAACGCTGTTACCGGCAATCTTTAAGTCTTCACTGTTAGGGACTATAATCCCTTTTGTTTGGGTACTGGCTTGGAAAGAAACTTTACGATATTGCGAACTGAGATAATCTACCCCTTCAATAACGGTATCACCAGCCGTAATGGTATACTTAACCCACAATCCCAAAGGACTGAGAACGGGTTTATCAGCTTTTAATTCTATATAACCAATTGTTCCTGAATCTTCGCCATCAGGTAAGAATGTATCGTATTCTTTGGCGTTTTTGACGGTTACTAATTCGAGGGTTGGTTCATTATCATTAATATTAATGGTGGCAGATTTTTTACTGCTATCAACTTCATAGTAGAGTTTGTCATTACCAGAGGTTTGTTGAACTAATTCGACTTTTACAGATTCAGTATTTTCGGCTACTTCGTCATTAATCGGTTCAACGCCGATAATAATTGCTTTGTCACCAAGTCCTGTGTTAGCGGTAACTGTAAATTGATCGGCTGGTATATATTCTTTTTTACTACCATCTTTGTAGCGCCAATAAAAGAGATAGTCAGCACCTTTAGCTGTGTCGATATAATCGCCGCGAATAATTTGACTACCTGTAGTTTTTAGGTATTTATTCGGGTCTGATGCGTCTTTCTTTGTGACAGCATCGACGTTTAGTTTTAATACAAAATCTTCGGTTCGTTGGCGGTCAAAAGTTAGCTCAAATTCGGCATTATCTCCGATATTCTCTGAACCATCTTTGAGTTTAGTAATCCCTATTTTTGGTTCATCATCAATGAGGTTAAAACTAATTATCCGCTGAGAAGAATTAATTGTATATCCATCACTAGAGCTAGGATAATTTAAGGAAACTGTAAAACTTTCATCTCCTTCTCTAATTGCATCGTTAATGATAGGAATTGTAATGGTAATTTTAGTGCCATCACCGGGATTTATTGTACGACTAGTGGAGAAGGTATAGTCATTACCTATTGTCGCACTACCACTAACGCTAAAATTAACTGTAAACGGTTGAGAAGCAGCGCAATCTAAAATTAGGTTAAATTGAGCATTTTGGATGTTTTCTGAACCATCTTTGATTTTTTCGATGCTAATTACGGGTTCATTATCGTTGATAGTTACGGTAGCAGAACTGGTATTAATCGAGTAAGCATTAGAAGGGTCAGATAATAAGGTTACTCTTACTTTCTCTCCAAATTCTCCCGTGCGTAAGTCGTCAGTAATAGGGATATTTATTGTTGCGCTATTCCCAGATAGTATGACGTATTTGGCTACATACTGATATTGAGGAATATTATTAATATCATTACTATCCGCTCCAGATATAGGCTCAACCTTGTAAAAAACTTTTACTTCTCCTGAAACAGCACGATCAGATGTAATAGTAAATCTCGCGGTTTCGCCTTCTGTTGGTGTTGATGTAGAAGTTGTAATAGAAACTTGATATGGGTTGGGAAAATATTCTATTAAATAATAGTTGCTTCCACGCAGTTCAACTAGCTTCCCATTCCATAAATATCCACCAAAAAACCTATATACTTGATTGCTCTCTTGCTGATTTAATTGTCTTTCTACGGCTTTGTAAGATGGAACATCATTAGGGATAATAAAATTTGAAGTAGGAATAACTTGCTTAGAAAAACCAGGGCCACTCCAGCTAAGAATGGCTTTCCAATCACCTCCGTCATTATAGAATTGTGCCGAAATCGGATACCATGTTTCTCCTGTTATGTATTGACTACCTGAACTACCAGAACTATAATTACGATCCCATAAATCCAGATAGAGTTTATTGTTTATATATAAGCGTAAACGATCATCAATATCTGCATAGAAATTGTAATAACCGCTAGTAGGTATATAAATATAACCTTCCCAGGTTATTCCTCTATCATCATTTCCGTTTAAGAAATTTATATTATCATTACTAGAAGGATAATTAATATTATTAACTGTGTCTGTGCCTTTGTAGTCAGTCAGTGAACCATTTTGCAGATCATTGTAATATCGTGCTTTTAAATCCAATATATTTGTGTAATCCTGCTGCGCTGTTTCGGAAATTGCTAAACTCGATTCAATACTTCCCGTCTGAAATTCTAAATTCCAATTTCCTCCTAAATTTACATTCCCGGTAATATCTGTAGAACCGGCAATATCAGCCCCTGTAATTTCGCTTAACTGTTGTAGAAACTCCTCGCCTACTCCTGAAGCTACATCACAACCAAACAGTAAAATATCAGCATTTTCTGTCAAAGAATTGCGCCACTGTTCTAGTAAGTGACGGTAGTTAGCTATGGTTTCTGTGTTGAGAAGAGTTGAACCTAGCTGAACTTGTCCCTCACTTCCGTGAGAGATAATCTGCACACTGGCGATATTACTTCGCTGGGCTAAAACATTGGTAATTTGCTCTACCCCATCCTGGTTAGCATCAAGGAGAATAACTTCAGTTCCCGCTTGGACATTAGCAATAATAGTTTGGTAATTCTCGACATTGCGATCGACAAACAGAAGGGTATTGATGAAGTTAGGAGTAGTCATCTTAAGGTTAGTATGTGGTGAAGTTACAGGAATATAGTATTTGCAATTAGATCAAGTACAGGCCTCAATAGGGTGCAACATTATTGCACCCATACCTGTATATGTCACTCGTTTGCAACTCGCTATAGTTCACGCTCAGCGAGTTTTTAATTTTATGATTGGTAGATTTTTAATAATCCCACCCAAAACGGGATTTTTAGTCAGCTCATTTAATTAATCACAAATGTTTGTAGTTTGCCACCTGATATGAGTTAGCAAAACAAACCACAGTTTTTTTACTTAAGTATAAAGTCAATATTACAACTTAAATGGAATTATTGCACTAGTAATATCACGCAATAATAAATCAAATATCCCCTAGTAGTGCAAGGCAGAAGTTATACTTCAACAAGCCCAGTAACCGAAAGTCAAAAGTTAAAAACTCTCGTTTCTACAGGCGTTGAACCCTCGTAATTGGGCAGAGGTATTACTTTTATAGCGGAATGGCACTAAGAAAAGCTATAAGCTATGCGGAACAAGCACCACAGCTTTAAAAGCTATTGAATAATGGAAGGATGGCTCAGAAGATAGTCCTTAATGCTGTTTCGTAGAGACGCGATGGCTTTGTGTCAGCCTTATTTGTGATGATAGCGATCGCCCTCCTTGGAGCATTCGCGTACCTTCCTGAAGGGCGATCGCTATGTCGGTGGAATGGAAGAAATAGTCAAACTGTTGAAACAGCAACAATGGTGTCTCAAGAAGTTGGTTACGACTCCGGCAAAAAAATTAAGGGTCGCAAACGGCATATACTCGTAGATACTTTGGGTTTACTGGTAGTCGTGGTGATCACTGCTGCTAGTACTAGTGAACAAGCAGGCGCTAAACAAGTACTTTTGAAGCTGGACGCAATACGCGATCGCTTCCGTCGGTTAATCACAATTTGGGTTGATGGCGGCTATCGCGGTAAGGATTTTCAGCATTGGGTGATGGATGTCTACCGATGGATTTTGAGTGTCGTTACCCGCCATGAGGAACAGAAAGGTTTTGTTGTACTTCCTAAACGTTGGTTGGTTGAGCGAACTTTTGGTTGAGTTAACTGGTGCCGACGATTGAGGAAAGATTATGAAATTCTACCTGAGACGAATAGAATTCACCCAAAAATCTCTTGACATCACAGAAAGTATCTTTGGTTCTGAACACCCTGATTTTGCGAATAACTTGAGAATGCAAGCTTTGTACTACAATGCCCAAGGTGATACATCTCGTGCAATTGAGTTGAGAAAGCGTGGTTTAGAAATAGGCGATCGCAATCTCAATATTATCCTTGGCATTGGTTCGGAACGCCAAAAACAAAATTATATGGCGTTACTTGTGGAATCAGGCGATACTGCAATTTCCTCTCACCTCCAGTCAGCACCCAATAACCCCCAAGCAGCAAACCTTGCTTTAACTACAATCCTCCGTTGCAAAGGACGCATACTTGATGTCGAGAGCGATAGTCGAAACTGGTTGCGACAAAATCTTACCCCGGAAAACCAAAAATTATTTGACGAACTTTCCAGCACTAACTCCCAGCTTGCAAGACTTTTATACAACAGAAATAGTAATTTTACGAATACACAATATCGTCAAGAAATTGCCCAACTGAAGACTAAAGCCGAGAATTTAGAAGCACAACTCTCTAAACGCAGCGCGGAATTTCGCATCACAACTCAACCTGTAACTATTGAAGCAGTACAAAAATTGATACCTGCGGATACAGCTTTAGTAGAATTTGTTCAGTATAAACCCTTAACCAACATCAAAGGAGCAAAACGAAGCGATCGCTATGGTAAACCTCGCTATGCTGCCTACATTCTGACATCCCAAGGCTCAACCCAATGGGTAGATTTAGGAGAAGCAGAAACCATTGATCGCGAAATAGCCGAATTTGGTACAGTTCTGCAAAGCAAATCCCGCGATGTTAAACCAGTAGCGCGTCGTCTGGATACCCAATTAATGCAACCCATCCGCAACTTGTTGGGTGACAAGCGAAAACTGCTACTTTCTCCCGACAGCCAACTTAATTTAATTCCCTTTGCTGCCTTAGTCGATGAAAATAACCGCTATTTAGTAGAAAATTATACTATTAATTATTTAACGACAGGGCGTGACTTACTGCGATTATCTAATCAGTCATCTAGTGTTCAACCACCTGTGATGATGGCGAATATTGATTTTAATAATGCGGTAAATAACGCACCTATACCCCCAGGTACAAAAGAAGATTTAAAACGCTCCTCAGAAATCAACAGACTCACATTTAGTCCCTTACAGGGAACAAAGCAAGAAGCTGATGCGATTTTACCCATACTGAAACAAAAAGGTATAAATGTAAACCTGTTAACAGGAAATCAAGCCACAGAAAACGCCCTCAAACAAATGCGATCGCCTAGTATTCTCCATATCGCTACCCACGGGTTCTTTTTAACTGACGAAAAAATAGAAATTCCCGATACTTATGATTTAGCCGTGGGAAATCGGGGAATCATCGTCAAACCTGGTTCTAGACAGCGAGTGAGTAGAAACCTGGAAAATCCCCTATTACGTTCCGGTATTGCGTTAGCTGGGTTTAACAACCGTCGCAGTGGTAATGAAGATGGTGTACTGACAGCTTTAGAAGCATCTTCCTTAAATTTATCAGGTACTAAATTAGTCGTACTTTCCGCCTGTCAGACTGGTGTGGGTAACACAACCAATGGCGAAGGGGTGTATGGTTTACGTCGTGCTTTTGTGATTGCTAACCGACAAGTACTGCAATCTACCCAACTTCCCTATCTAAGGCTGGCGTAGTTTCTTCAACTCTTCTTCTGTAAACGGATTCTTACCAGCAGTGAGGGAATTAACCCAACCTTGGCGCTGTGATCTCTGCTCAGAATTATTAGACCATTGGATAAATGCTTGGAAATCCTCAATCGCGCCTTTTTTATCGCCAGTTAGCGCCCTAGCAAGTCCACGACTATCGCGGATATTTCCATCTTTGGGTGCAAGGGTAACGGCTTTTTCACAGGCAAACATCACATCAGCTGCATATCCATGCAAGCTACCATCTTTACACAGGCTATTCCAATCTTCAGCAGAGATTTCTAGTTTTGGGTCGAGTTTTTCAGATTCAGCATAGGCTGCAATGGCTTTTTTGACATCTCCTTTGCTGGCTAGTTCTTTACCCTGAAACAGCAGAGAGGGAACTTTTGCTTTCGTCTCTGGATTAATAACTAATTCAGGATTCCATTCCTTAGCTTGTTTAAACTTGGCAACTGCTTTCTCAAATTCACCTGCACTAGCTAACTTCTCACCTTGGGTAACTAAAGTAAGCGCTGCTGCCATTAGCATAGACTTGTTTTGGCATAGTTGTAATTCTGCTAAAGTCTCAGGATGATTAGGTAAATAATCTTGCAGCCAATTACAGCCCAAAACCACAAGATTATTTAAATCCAAATTCCAGAGAATTACCGTCTTGTCATCACTAGCAGAAGCGATCGCCTTTCCGTCGGGGGAGAAGCTGACGCTAGAAACCCAAGCGCTATGACCTTTAAAGGTTTTGAGTTCTTTGCCTTCTATACTCCAGAGTTTGATTGTCCCATCACCACTAGCAGAAGCGATCGCCTTTCCGTCGGGGGAGAAGCTGACGCTAGAAACCCAAGCGCTATGACCTTTAAAGGTTTTGAGTTCTATGCCATCTAAACTCCAGAGTTTGATTGTCTTATCATAACTAGCAGAAGCGATCGCCTTTCCGTCGGGGGAGAAGCTGACGCTAGTAACCTCAGCGCTATGACCTTTAAAGGTTTTGAGTTCTTTGCCTTCTATACTCCAGAGTTTGATAGTCTTATCACCACTAGCAGAAGCGATCGCCTGACCGTCGGGGGAGAAGCTGACGCTAGAAACCTGGTCGCTATGACCTTTAAAGGTTTTGAGTTCTTTGCCTTCTAAACTCCAGAGTTTGATTGTCTTATCAGCACTAGCAGAAGCGATCGCCTTTCCGTCGGGGGAGAAGCTGACGCTAGTAACCGGGGCGTTAAAGGTTTTAAGTTCTTTGCCTTCTAAACTCCAGAGTTTGATCGTCCCGTCACCACTAGCAGAAGCGATCGCCTTTCCGTCGGGGGAGAAGCTGACGCTAGTAACCTCAGCGCTATGACCTTTCAAGGTTTTGAGTTCTTTGCCTTCTAAACTCCAAAGTTTGATTGTCTTATCAGCACTAGCAGAAGCGATCGCCTGACCGTCGGGGGAGAAGCTGACGCTAGTAACCTCAGCGCTATGACCTTTCAAGGTTTTGAGTTCTTTGCCTTCTAAACTCCAGAGTTTGATTGTCTTATCAGCACTAGCAGAAGCGATCGCCTGACCGTCGGGGGAGAAGCTGACGCTAGTAACCTCAGCGCTATGACCTTTCAAGGTTTTGAGTTCTTTGCCTTCTAAACTCCAGAGTTTGATTGTCTTATCAGCACTAGCAGAAGCGATCGCCTTTCCGTCGGGGAGAAGCTGACGCTAGAAACCCAAGCGCTATGACCTTTCAAGGTTTTGAGTTCTTTGCCTTCTAAACTCCAGAGTTTGATTGTCCCATCACCACTAGCAGAAGCGATCGCCTGACCGTCGGGGGAGAAGCTGACGCTAGTAACCGAATCGCTATGACCTTTAAAGGTTTTGAGTTCTATGTCTTTTCTTCCATATACTGCTTGCCGCAATGCCACTATAACTTGAGTTTTAGTATCTGGTGATAGCAAAAATTTTTGTGTTTTTTGCAGCTTCCCTGCTGCTTTTACACTTTCAATTAAGGTTTCTCTATCTTGTTCTGAGGCAAATAGCGCTTCACTAGAGGTACTGATCAGGTTAATTTGGGCATTAATATTAGCAACAAATGATTGCCAGCCAAATATCCCAGCGAGAATTGTTAATGTTGTCAAGCCCAAACCTGCTAAATAAGCTTCGCGCAATTTCTGTTTTAAAACTTGATTTAATCTTGCTTCTGCCAATTTGCGCTGTTCTTTTTCTCTTTCTAATTCTGCCAGTAATTCAGCACCCCGTTGTTGGCGAATAAAAGCCACAAGATAATCATGAACTAGCTGATAGCGGTCAGCCGGAGATTGGGGAATTAAAAATACTACCCCTGATGTCACTAAAATTTCTAATACCAAATCTAATTTATCGACTTCTGCTGCTAAAGCTGCTACTAACTCAGCTTTAGTTTTTAAAGGGCGAGTATTATTTTCATCTGTGAGCAAATACAAAACTAACTGGGCTGCACGTTCATTTTCTGCACCACAATCTTTAACTATTGCCTCTAAAAATCTCTCAACTAATTTATCTTTCAGTCCACTTTGCTGATATTGCTCTAGTGTTGTGATATTTTCTGCTTGCAATTGTGCCCCAACAACTTGCAACTCAATTGGGCGGACTTCCTGCAATTCGCCGGCTAAATCTCTAACTAATTCATCTATTAGTGCAGGCTCTAAATAAAAAGACCTTTCTGTTAAATCTTGAATAACTACTTTAGCTGCTGAGGGTGTAAAATTACCAAAAGTATAGCGAAATTTTTTATTAAGAATATCCTGTTCAGTAACTTCCAGGTTAGTCAGGCGATCGCATTCTAATAAATAATGTAAATAATCTTCCCGCAGTGATAATATTACCTTCACATAAGGTAAATGAAAATCATCTAAACAATAATGTAAAAAATCCCAGAAATTTTTGCGTTCAACTGGGTTAGGACAATTAAAGAAAAATTCCTCAAACTGGTCAAAAACTAAAACAGTCACCAACCTACGCTCAACATTTCCCCGCAATTCCTCAATAATTCCCCCTTGTCCCCCCTGTCCCCTTTGTCCCCCCTCTCCCCCTTCTCCTCCCCCCTCTCCTTCTCCTACCCCCCTCCTCGCTTGCGGGGAGGGGCTGGGGGTGGGGTGCAACAACATCCCCAACTCCCCCACCCAATCTGTATAAATTTGCACCACCACAGGCAAAATATTCCGACCATCAAATACAGTAATTTGATGCAATGCTGGTAATAATCCCGCCGTCAATAAAGAACTTTTACCAACACCGGATTGTCCATGAATAACAATCAATTTTTGGTCATCGCGGCTAATGCGTTCAATTAATTTATCAACATCATATTTGCGCCCATAAGCAACTATTTCTTGAGCAATAGTTCCGGCTTCAGACTCTATCCGTAAAACAGAGTTATTTAATTCATCTGAGCTAACTAAAGCCGGATGAATTACTTGTTTTTGAGACTGCAATCTACCCGCACCAATAAAAGCCCGTAAACCATATTGCTGTTCAATAGAACTTTGCTCTTGTTTGAGATGAAATGCTTTTAAATATTGATGTTGTTCAAAATATAATTTTCTTACTTCATCTAATATGCGAATATATAGTTTAGGATTATACTCAGGCTTACATTCACTTTTAGCAATTTCTAAATCATTGAGGGCTGCTTGTGCCTGTCCCAGATGGCGTTTACTTTGAGCTAGTAATAATAAATGCCAACTCCTATAATATTGAATCGCCCAATTATCAAGAAAGGCAGAGGGCAGAGTCTGGGAGGCAGAAGGAATACTGCTCTGTGCCTCCGGCGCACTTCGACTCCGCTCAGTGCGCGGCTTGCCTTTTTCAATGTCTAGGTGAGAAGTTTGGGCAATTTTATTAATCGCTATTTCTGCATATTCTTGGGCTTTTTGCCATTGCAATTTAGCCAGCGCTACCTCAGCTAAAGTAGCATAAGCATTAGCCAATCTAATCGGCTGGTAATATTTGGTGTGTAAGATAATAGCATCTTTAGCCAGTTTTTCAAGCCTATCCCACTCTCCCAATTGTTGCAGAACTTCCCCTAAGGAATTGATAAAATTAGCTGCTAGATCGGGACGATTGGCTTTTTGCAATCTTTTAATACATCGCTGATAATAATTGCGGGCGCAGCGACAAGCTTTATCATATTCCGCCCGATGTAAAACTGCATATCTCCGCCACCATAAACCAAGATAAAATAGGATACAAGCTTGCTTTTGTAAATTTCTTTGAATTAAATCTGCCGATGCTCGATGATGAACTTCATCAATATATTGCTGCCAGCACAATGCTAAACTCTGTCTATAAAGTTCACGGGACTCTTCCATTTGATTTTTAGCATAAGCATCACGCCCTAAAATAAATTTCTGGCTAGCGGCTATTTCTAGTTGTTCACACCCACGCTTTTGCAATTCCTGTAATGCTGACTCAATTTCAAAGCGTTTCCCTGCAACCATTCCCAAGTTAAGCGCCGCATTATCAAGAAATTGATCGGCTCCAACAGCTAAGATTTTAGTGAATATTTCCTCCGCTTCTTGGTTGAGAAAATGTAATAATTCCGAAGTAGCGATCGCCAACCGAATCGGTACAGCAGCATAAGTATAAAAATCTGGTGCTAACTTGATCAGCTTTTGCAGCACCAAATCATTAACCCACAACACCAAAGGGAAAGGAAAATCGTGCAAGAAATCATCCCGCAAGCGATTTATCCCCACCAAAAAATCATCTAATTTTTTGACTGACTCGATCCCAAATACCATGACAGCGTTTGGTGTTGATGAACCAATAGCATCTGTCATGGTAGAATAAAGGCTATTTTCGGAATTTTGCAGCTTAATTGCGAAAATCTCTAACCCAGAATCCTGTCGGACTTGGGCTAATATCTGTTCTTGGATACCGCCATAATTACAGCGGATTAAAATTAGCGAAAATCGTCCTTGAGCATGGATAATAGCTCTAACGAGAGTAGAAAGCGATCGCTCATTTTGAGCAGTGATATCATCGGGGTTTGTCATTTGTTATTTGTCATTTGTCATTGGTCATTGGTCATTTGTTATTTCTTTGCGTCCCCGCGTCTGTTTATTCTTCTTCCCTCATCTAAACCACATCTATTTTGAGAACCATAGTTTTAAAAGTAGTGGGAGCATCTTGCTCCCTGATCTTAGTAGCGGGCTTTGAGTCCCGCACTACTCCAGAGAATCTCTGGTTTTGTTGGGTTACCCTGCGGGAAGCCGCTCCGGGTCTATGCAAAGCCTCAACCCAACCTACAAATGTAGAAAGCGATCGCTCATTTTGAGCAGTTAGAGGCTGTTTGAAAAGTAATTGGCTGTGATTTTAAGCACTGCTTGATCCCCCCTAGCCCCCCTTAAAAAGGCTACGGTGTACACACAAGTCTCATAACCTAGCCCCACAACGTTTTGATCCCCCCAACCCCCCTTTTCAAGGGGGGCAAAAACTCTTAAAGTCCCCCTTTTTAAGGGGGATTTAGGGGGATCTATAATGTTTTGCTACCAAGCAGAGGACTTTTAAAACATCCTCTTACATCATCGGGGTTGATTGGCTGACTCATACCTGAAATTGCTTTGCTTCAGCTAAGACAGGATTGATCCCAAACCAGCGCCCTTGTTGATCCTGATATTCAAAGACAAACAAGCTGCGTAATAAAATTTGATAGTCAACTTCTCCGCTAACGCTTTGTTTCTGCACTACTAACCGCAGTATATCCCATTCGTAATCTGTAATTGCTAATACTAGACCTTCGCGGTATTCGCGGATAGCATTTTCTAAACATTCCCGCGATAAAGGTGGATCTTCTACCTGAAGGCAACTGTAGAGCAGTCCTAACAAATTGCGCACATGCCCGCCACTAATGCGGCACAGTCTATCTAAAGTTTCAGGTGTATCAAATATTTCTGTAATTAAAGCTAATCTACTGTCAGGATTCATCCCAGGAAAAGCTCTAGCTAACACCATCTGGCGCAAAAGTGCTAAACCTTGCTCATAGTCGCTGCCATCGCGCAACTGCACCGGCACCATTGGTAAAATCTTGGGAGCCATCCCGCCGCCCAAACGATTTTTCAGCGCCTCAATTTCATTGGAGAACATCAACACCAAAGGAATGGTGTAAACTACATGGCAATTGAGTTTGCGTAACTGCTCACCGCGATCGACAAACAAATATTCAGGTTGCGATCGCCCTGTAGTTTTCGCGCGTGGATCTACCCGATCCAAGTTATCAATAATTACCACTAGCCCATTTTTACCCTTAGCTTTGAGTTCCTGCTGGGCACGTTCGAGAACTTCTTGATTAATCGACTCTAAAATATTATTCGTGCGCGGTTCCAAGTATTGCCTTAAGCGGCTGCGCAGCTTGGGGCTATCTTTGGTTTTCGCCGTAATTTTGGCAATTTTCAGCGGTAAAGAAAGCTCTGCTTCTGCCTTTACTTCTATCGGTGTTTGCAAAAAATCGATTACTTCATTCAGCAACCCGGTAAAGTAACCAGGGCGAATCTTGATATTAACAGCTTCTAAACTTTCACTTACTTGGCGTGCGATCGCCAGCATAATATCGGTAACATCCACATCAGCCATATCTAAGTCCTGGGTGGACTCAAAATACACCACATGAAAGTTTTGCTGCTTTAACTCTACTTCCAGTCGCCGCAATTCTGTAGACTTACCACAACCAATATGCCCAGTAAACAATTGGCAAGTAGGTTTATTTGGCGCAAGGCGGGTAATCGTTCGCCCCAGGGCTTCAATAACTTTACCACCCCGTACAGAGGCAAAATCAATATAATATTGCCGTTCTTCAGGATTTTCTAAGACCAAAGTCTTACTAGGATTGCAACTGTCAAAAAATCTTTGTAAATCTAGATTCATAGAAAGTCTTCCGACTTGGGGCATTGGGCATTGGGCATTGGGCATTGAGATTCTTTCTCGATGCCCCACGCCCGTGACATATCACTCCCTTTGACGGGTAGGACGAGCTTAAAGATTAATTTAATATGTCCGTAAAATTAACAGCTATTTTTTTAGCATTTATACAGAAGAATGGCAGACTAGCGCAAAATACACATGATGTAGACACTCCAATACCCCATGCCCATACTTCTGATTTCTTAACGAAAAGCAAAACATTTCTGAGTAACTTGCAGTACAGAATAGTTTTCAGGCACTAATTTATTAAAATCATGTCTCAGCCCAACATAGAATCAATCTTACAAGAAACCCGTTTATTTCCCCCATCTGCGGAATTCTCCCAAAACGCTCATATTAAAAGTCTGGCAGATTACCAACGTCTCTACGACAAAGCTAAAGCCGATCCGCAAGCATTTTGGGGGGAATTAGCGGAAACTGAGTTGCATTGGTTCCAAAAATGGGATAAAGTTCTAGACTGGCAACCGCCTTTTGCAAAATGGTTTGTTGGCGGTAAGACAAATATTTCTTACAACTGCTTAGATAGACATCTCACCACCTGGCGTAAGAATAAAGCTGCACTGATTTGGGAAGGTGAACCGGGAGATTCTCGGACTTTGACTTATGCGCAATTACATCGGGAAGTTTGCCAGTTCGCCAATGCTTTGAAACAACTGGGAATTCAAAAAGGCGATCGCGTCGGTATTTATATGCCGATGATACCCGAAGCCGCGATCGCCATGTTAGCCTGTGCGCGAATTGGCGCACCCCACAGTGTAGTATTTGGTGGTTTCAGTGCCGAAGCTTTGCGCGATCGCTTAGTTGATGCGGAAGCAAAATTGGTAATTACGGCTGATGGTGGTTGGCGTAAAGATGCGATCGTTCCTCTCAAGGAACAGGTAGACAAAGCTTTAGCCAATAACGCCGTTCCCAATGTGAAAAATGTGCTGGTAGTACAGCGTACCAAGCAAGAAACTCACATGGAACCAGAACGCGATCATTGGTGGCATGATTTACAAAAAGCTGTATCGGCAGATTGTCCCGCCGAACCAATGGACAGCGAAGATTTACTATTTATTCTCTACACTTCTGGCAGCACTGGCAAACCCAAGGGTGTGGTACATACAACGGCTGGGTATAACTTATATACTCACATGACCACAAAATGGATCTTCGATTTGCAAGACACAGATGTATACTGGTGTACTGCTGATGTCGGTTGGATTACGGGTCACAGTTACATTGTTTACGGCCCCCTTTCCAACGGTGCAACAACCCTGATGTACGAAGGTGCGCCCCGTGCTTCTAATCCCGGCTGTTTTTGGGATGTCATAGAAAAATATGGCGTGAATATTTTTTATACTGCGCCTACAGCAATTCGCGCATTTATTAAAATGGGCGAACAACATCCCAACGCCCGCAACTTATCATCCTTGCGATTACTGGGAACCGTCGGCGAACCAATCAACCCAGAAGCATGGATGTGGTATCACAAAGTCATTGGTGGTGAACGCTGTCCGATTGTGGATACATGGTGGCAAACGGAAACTGGCGGTATCATGGTTACACCTTTACCTGGAGCAATTCCCACCAAACCCGGTTCAGCCACACTTCCCTTCCCTGGCATTCTTGCAGATATCGTAGATTTAGACGGTAATTCTATCCCCAACAACCAAGGCGGTTATTTAGCAATACGCCATCCTTGGCCGGGAATGATGCGCACAGTTTACGGCGATCCAGAACGCTTCCGCCGTACCTACTGGGAACACATACCCCCCAAAGATGGTAACTATACTTATTTTGCTGGTGATGGAGCCAGAAAAGATGAAGACGGTTACTTCTGGGTAATGGGAAGGGTAGACGATGTACTCAATGTATCAGGACACCGCCTGGGGACAATGGAAGTAGAATCAGCCTTAGTCTCTCATCCCGCAGTAGCAGAAGCAGCGGTAGTAGGTAAACCAGATGACATCAAAGGGGAAGAAGTTGTCGCTTTTATCACGTTAGAAGGAACTTACCAAGCCAGTGAAGATTTGAGTAAAGAACTCAAGCGACACGTTGTACAAGAAATTGGTGCGATCGCCCGTCCCGGTGAAATTCGCTTTACAGACGCATTACCCAAAACGCGATCGGGTAAAATCATGCGCCGCTTACTACGAAATCTCGCCGCAGGTCAAGAAGTATCCGGCGATACCTCAACTTTAGAAGACCGCAGTGTCTTAGATAAATTGCGGGAAGGCGCGTAATATATTTAGTCAACAGTCAACAGTCAACAGTCAACTTACCAATGACCAATGACCAATGACCAATGACTAATGACCAACTGTGGAACATTTAACACAGGATTAACAGTCAATTTTAATTGAGGTGCGTTTGTGATGAGCTAACGCACCTCAATTTATTATAGGGATCAGAACACTCTTGAGGGATGAGGGCAATGAAGCTGAACAACCAACTTAAAACAGTATTTGTTCAACCTCTTAGTTACATAACACTGAGTATCGTAACTACAATTTTTATCTCACCATCAGTATTTGCCGTAACTGCACAAAATTCTTTACATTCTCCCAGACAGCCAAACTTCAACACCAGAGAGCAAAAACTAGCACAGGTTCAAGAAGACTCAGTGCTTCAAGAGCGATCGCAATTCATTCAAAAAGCTAATGCTTTATACAGTCAAGGAGATTTCAAAGGCGCAGAGGAAAGTTTACGTAAATTCCTCAAAAGATTCCCCGAAGACGCTTTTGGACATTATCAACTCGGAAATGTACTGTTTCGCCAAAACAGACTAGATGAAGCAATTAGCTCATTCCAAGAAGCAATTCGTCTCAAACCAAAATATGCTCTTGCTTACAATGCGATCGGGATTGTTCACGCTAGTCAATCTCACTGGGATGATGCTATGAGTCAATATCGCAAAGCTTTGGAAATTAATCCTGATTATGCTGATGCACTGACTAATTTAGCACTAGCACTGTGGCAAACAAATAAAAAAGATGAGGCTCTCGCTTCTTTGACAAAAGCTTTAGATATCTTCAAAGCCCAAAATAGAAGTGAAAAAGCTTATCAAGTTGAACAAATTTTGCAAAAAATCAAAAATTCCGATAATCCTAGTTTGTCATAAATCATTACTAATACTTCGACTCCCTTCTGGTGCGAGACGCTACGCGTAGCTTGCTTTCCGTAGGGTACGACTGCGCTCAGGGCGAGTCGCTCAGTACAAGTTCGTAATTTGTAATGAAAACCTACTGTAAAACAGATTTCTACAAAATCACTCTTTAAAAACTAGATCCCCGACTTCTCCAAGAAGTCGGGGATCTATATAAAATTACTATTATTTTCATAATGTAATTACGAATGACCAATGACCAATGACCAATGACGAATTGTATATTGCAAATATTGCCATCATTATCCTAGCTGCGGGTGCATCAACTCGCATGGGTCAGCCGAAACAACTATTACTATATCAAGGACGCAGTCTAATTCAGCATATAGTGGCGAGTGCGATCGCTTCATTGTGCAAACCTGTAATAGTTGTTTTAGGAGCTAATGCACAACAAATCCGTGCGGAAATCAATCAACCTTTGGTACAAATAGTTGAGAATTCCCAATGGGATTTGGGAATGAGTACTTCAATTCGTAGCGGTATTTTAGCACTTGCAAATTATTCTGAAAATATAGATGCAGCAGTTATAACTGTATGTGATCAACCCTTTATTTCTCCAGAAATTATTAATAACTTAGTATCAGCATATGATTCCACAGGAAAATCGATTGTAGCTTCCCAATATGCAGAAGCTTTAGGAGTACCCGCTTTATTTAGCAGTAAGTTTTTTTCCGAACTAGCCGCATTGAATGAGAGTATTGGTGCAAAACATCTAATCAAAAAATACCGCGAGCAAGTATTTGGTGTTGATTTTCCATTAGGCGCAATTGATATTGACACTCCCCAGGATTATGAAAACTTGCAAGCAAATATCCTGTTGAATTAATAGCTGTTGATAATTTTACTTAACAAATGGAACTAATAACCATGACAAAAGTCATACTGGGTAAAGATATACCTGATAAATTAGCTAGTTAATAATATGAAACTTAAGTCTATTTCAACTGCGATCGCACTCAGCGCGATCGGTGTGGGATTTTCACACATTGCGTATACACAAACTCCCACCGCACAACCAGCACAACTAACGCAAGAAGTAACGGTACTCCGCGCACAGGGGTCAAGTGGGTTAGAAAAATTTCTGAATAATCACGCAGCAGAACTGAAAAATCCTTCACCGCAAATACGCCAAGCCTTAGATAAACTTTGTCAGCAACGGGACTGCTACGCCTCTAAGCTTTACTGGTACACCGATATAGAACAAGCCAAAGCTGCTGCTAAAGCCAGTAATAAACCCATCCTTTCACTACGTTTATTAGGAAATCTTGACCAAGATTTAAGTTGTGCTAACAGTCGCTTTTTCCGTGTAGCTTTATATCCCAATGCAGAAATTTCCCAATTCCTGCGCGATCGCTATATTCTACATTGGGAATCTGTCCGCCCAGTACCAAAAGTTACCGTAGATTTTGGCGATGGACGCAAGCTAGAACGCACCCTGACTGGAAATAGCATTCACTACATCCTCGATAGTTCCGGTGTCCCCGTGGATGCAATTCCTGGTTTGTACGGGCCGCAAGCCTTTCTCCGTCAGTTAGTTGCTGGCGAAAAAGCAGTCAAAGAATATACTAATTTACAAGGTGTAGCCCGTGAAAGCTTTTTACGTGACTACCACCGTCAACAATTAGCATCTACTCAAAGTCAATGGCGAGCAGATTTAGCAAAATTAGGTATCAAAAATCCACCGCGTCTTGTCGAAATTACTAATAGTAATGAAACACCAAGCGCTCCCGTAGCTGGTACACTAGCTGTCAGCAAAATGCGCGTCGAATCTCCTCTGCTTCGTAACATTAATGGTGCTACCAGCAATCAAACCGCACTCCAAGAAATTACTGACGCAGCAACCTGGCAAAAAATTGCCCAACGTTACACAGCAGATGCCAAGTTAGATAATAACAGTGTAGCATTAATTAAAAATAAACGTTTTTCCGGCAACAAAGCTGATAATTTACCGCGTGTTGTCAGCAATTTTGAAACAGCAATGGCATTAGATACTGTGAGAAATGAGTATACACTGCACAGCCAAATTCATCAGTGGTTTATGCAGGAAAATGCCACAAATAATGTGAAAACGTTGAATGAAAAAGTTTACAGCGAATTATTTTTAACTCCTAGTTCCGACCCCTGGTTAGGACTGATGAGTACTGATAGCTACAGCGCCATTGATAATGATGGAATTCGTAATTAACATCTTCAATAGAGTAGTTCACAAATAATTCAACCACCAACTCTTATGTTTTGCCTTATAGTTGGCAAACCAATTACAGATGGGGTACAAAATAACCAGTATGACTATCCAAATGATATAAATCTTGGGTAAATTATAGCCATAGTTTGGTGGCATAAGAGTAGAAATCAGGTAGGGCAGAGTAACTGCTTTCCAACCGTAAGTAGGGAAAGCGATTATCACAGCCGAGATGTGGATTAGCCACAAGTGAATAATGTAGAAAAATAGAGGAACACTACCGAAGATTGTGAGGGGTTTGAGAATTCTAAATCGGCGATTTTCAAACAAGTTAAATATCAAGATTCCTATTCCGAGAGTGAGCAACAAAAAGAGTAATGAAGGTGGATATTTATTGACATTAAGGAATGATAGTAGAGTGCGTACAAAGTTGGACTGAAATGACCAAGGTTTAGGGTCACCATAAATATTAATTGTCCGCAAGATAATAAAGCTCAGAATTAGACCTAGCCCAAGGCGTTTTAGTAACTGGCTACGCCGCGATTTTTCTAGATTCAATACTCTGCCAAAAGCATAACCCAGCGCCATCACGCCAATCCAAGGAATCAGGGGATAGCCGATGAAAAAGCGAATTCCCCCAAAAGGCGTGAACATTTTTGGTTCGTGAAGCACCGCCCAAATCCAACCCCAACTTCCTAGTTGTTCAACATGTAAATTATCAAACAAATTGTGTCCGACTATGAGCAGTATTCCGAATGTAGCGATCGCTCTAGTTGGAAGATAAATCAGCCCTGCTAAGACTACCATAGACCAACCAATTGCCCACAGCACATTTGCTCCAAAAAACGATGTATTGAAAGTCCATGCAAAGCTAATGACTGTCAACTCCAGAAACACTAACCATAGTCCGCGTGTAAAAAGCAACCGAGAAAGTTTTCGCTTGTTATTGTGGCGTTGAAAAGAAAGATAAGCGGCGATACCTGCTAAAAAAACAAAAGAGGGCGCACATAAATGGGTAACCCATCTGGTGAAAAACAAAGGAATAGTCGTTTGGGTGACATCCAAAGGAGAAAAGCGGACATTGGTAAAAAAATCTCGCACATGGTCTAAAGCCATTAGCACCATCACAAGTCCGCGCCATAAATCTATGGATAGCAGGCGCTGGATTTTTGGTTGATCGTAATTGTCAGCTGGGGAAACAGAATCTATCGAATTCATATTATGTACAGGTCATTAAAATAGTGTCAGTTCTGAAGATGTAACTTAATCTCAGTGCAAGGTGTTCATTAGCACTCAATGCAAACAACACTTGACTCAATACTACAAGGGATAGCATTTTGAACTTAAAATTTGGTTTGGGGAAAAGGTTAAAGGGTAAGGGTTAAAGATTTTTTGTTTCCCCTTTCCCATTCTCCTTTTTCGCCTTAACCGACAAGTATTGACATTTGACTATTTACTTAACTATTTAATCGTGAAACTTTACGCAAGATGACCTCTCTGAGATTATAAAAAAAAGATGTAAGCTCTGAAAGTCAACGAATACAGTTATTTCACTGTGATTGTTGGCGCTGTTACAGCCCAGAAAATTTTCCTCGTCTAATATACTTCAATACATTTAGGCAGAAGTCTTTCATTTCTGGGAAAGGCTTGTTTTTGCTGTATACATTCACAGATTTTTGTGTAGTCCACCTATCAAAAATTAGCAATTTTTTATGGAATTTAAAGCGATAAAACACCAATTAATCAACACCAGTATCTAAGTAAGTTGCATTCATAACTGAGGAAAAAATCAAAATTTTCAAACTTTCTGCGCCACCAGTAAGAGGTAATGTATGGTGCAAAACTCAAAACTAGGGTACACATTGTCCCCTAAGTCTATTCTGCGTCCATCCGTTTTGATCGGTATAATTGCATCTTTATTGGTTGGCGGAATTAGCTTTTATACAGGGAAACGGTTGCAAGATTCCGGCAATTTCAATGCACAAGTAACAGCAAAAAAACTACCAGAAATTAAAACAGTCACAGCCTTGGGAAGGCTAGAGCCAAAAGGAGAAATAATCAAAGTTTCTGCTACTGTATCTGCACAAGGAAGCAGGGTAGAGCAGTTGTTAGTTGAGGAAGGAGATACAGTTACAAAAAATCAAATTATTGCCATTTTAGACAGCCGCGATCGCCTCCAAGCAGCATTAAAAGAAGCCCAAGAACAAGTGAAGGTAGCCCAGGCGAATCTAGCTAAGATCCAAGCAGGAGCCAAACCCGGTGAGATTTTAGCCCAAAAAGCGGCGATCGCTCGTTTAGCAGCAGAACGCAAAGGTAATATCGAAGCACAAATAGCCACAATTGAGCGCTTACAAGCTCAAGTGCAAAACGCCCAAGAAGAAGACAACCGCTATCAGCAGTTGTATCAACAAGGAGCAGTTTCCGCCTCCCAAAAAGACAGCAAACGCCTCACCCTAGAAAGAGAACGCACAAGTTTGCAAGGTGCAAAAGCACAATTGCAGCAAATCCAATCAACCAGCCAGCAACAAATTAAAGAAGCCACAGCCAATTTAGAACAAATTGCGGAAGTTCGCAGCGTAGATATCGCCGCAGCACAAGCAGAAGTACAACGTTCCCTAGCAGCCATGAATTTAGCACAAGCTTCTTTACAACAAGCTTACGTGCGATCGCCCCAAGATGGACAAGTATTCGAGATCCATACCCGTCCAGGAGAAATAGTTTCAGATGATGGAATCGCCAATATTGGACAAACCAACCAAATGTATGCGATCGCCGAAGTTTACGAAAGCGATATCAGCAAAGTTCATTCCGGACAAAAAGTGCAAGTAATGAATGAATTTCTCCCTCATGAATTACAGGGAACAGTAGATTGGATTGGCTTACAGGTGCGCCGACAAAATGTCATCAATACCGACCCTTCTAGCAACATTGACGGCCGAGTCATTGAAGTTCGTGTGCGTCTAGATCGGTCTTCCAGCAATAAAGCAGCCAAATTTACCAATATGCAAGTCCAAGTAGTTATTCAACTATAAAACCTTCTACTTTGCCCCTTTGCACCAGAAAAAAATTGGTTTATTTATACCTTTCAAATTTGGCAATAAATTCAAAGCCTAACAACCCAAATTAAATCTGACTTTCTTAATGACGAATGACAAATGATGAATGACAAATGACAAATTAGTATTACTCAGCACTTTCAATGATGGGATTCATCCAACAACTGCGACGACGAACACCTTTAGGATGGCTACAACTGAGTCATGAAAAAAGTCGGTTGCTAGTAGCATTATCAGGAATAGCCTTTGCTGATGTTCTCATGTTCATGCAGTTTGGCTTTCAGAGTGCTTTGTATGACAGTAACACCAGACTACATCGCAGCTTACTCTCAGACATCGTTGTTATCGGTTCCCAAACCCGTAACCTACAAAGAATATCTAGCTTTTCTCGACGGCGACTTTACCAAGCAATGGACATACCAGGAGTAAAGTCAGCAGCAGCAATTTATATCGGGACAATGATCTGGAAAAATCCTCAAACAAAGCGGGACACAGAAATTCTCGTCATTGGTTTCAATCCAGACAAGCCAACTTTTGACTTACCAGAAGTTAATCAACAATTGCAGGTGATTAAACAGCCATACACCGTCATCTTTGACCGTGGTGCTAGAGGAGAATATCAAAAAACCATTGCCCAAATTGAACAGGGTAACCCCGTGAAAACCGAAATAGAACGCCAGACAGTGACTATTAGTGGTCTATTTAAAGTCGGGGCTTCCTTTGGGGCTGATGGTACTTTAATGACTAGCGATGAAAACTTTCTGCGGTTATTTTCTCGACAACCAGCAGGGAATGTCAGTCTTGGTTTGATTCGTTTGCAACCTGGTGCTGACCAAAAGCAAGTAGTAGCAGCATTAAAATCTCATCTAGGAAATGAAGTCAAAGTGCTGACACACCAAGAATTCATTGAATTTGAAAATGACTTTTGGAGCAGAAATTCCCCAATTGGATTTATTTTTAACTTGGGTGTGTCAATGGGTTTTTCAGTAGGGGTAATTCTGGTTTATCAAGTCCTCTCTACAGATGTGAACGCCCATGTCAGAGAATATGCCACCTTTAAAGCAATGGGCTATCGCAATTTATACCTTCTTGGCGTAGTCTTTGAAGAAGCAGTAATTTTAGCAATTTTAGGCTTTATACCAGGAACAGCCGTATCTTTAGGACTTTATTATATAACTCTTAGTGCCACAAATTTACCAATGTACATGACTGCACTCAGGGCATTACAAGTGCTATTTTTGACAATAATTATGTGTATGATTTCAGGTGCGATCGCCACTCGTAAACTCCAATCAGCTGATCCCGCTGATATGTTTTGATTGTCATTTGTCATTGGTCATTTGTCATTTGTCATTGGTCATTGGTCATTGGTCATTGGTCATTGGTCATTGGTCATTGGTCATTTGTCAATTGTCATTTGTCAATTGTCATTTGTCATTTGTCTTTCTCATCCCCCTCATCTCCCTTGTCCCCCTTGTCCCCCATGCCCCATGCCCCATGCCCATCTCAATTAAAAATCTTGACCACTACTTTGGTCATGGTCAACTCCGCAAGCAAGTTTTATTTAATATCAATCTAGAGATTAACAGTGGTGAAATTATTATGATGACTGGGCCATCTGGTTCAGGTAAGACGACACTGTTGACTTTAGTAGGTGGTTTGCGTTCTGCTCAGTTTGGTAGTTTGCGAGTATTAGAACGAGAACTATGCGGTGCTAGTCCTTTGGAACTACTAGAAGTGAGACGCTGTAACGGTTATATTTTCCAAGCTCATAATTTACATGGTAGTTTGACCGTACTTCAGAATGTCAAAATGGGCTTGGAACTACATCAGCAGATTAAATTACCAGAAATACACCTGCGCTCAACCCAGATACTAGAACAGGTAGGATTAGGAAATTGCCTAGATTCTTATCCCGAACAACTCTCAGGCGGGCAAAAACAACGAGTAGCGATCGCCCGTGCTTTAGTTAGTCATCCTAAAATTGTCCTAGCTGATGAACCTACCGCAGCCCTTGATAGTCAGTCTGGTCGAGATGTGGTCAACCTCATGCAAAAATTGGCTAAAGAACAAGGCTGTACCATCCTCATGGTGACCCATGACAACCGTATCCTTGATATCGCCGATCGCATTGTCCATCTCGAAGACGGCAAATTACAGCCAAAACTCAAGAGTCTCAGAGTCCATAGTCTCTAGTCAAAAGTCCAGAGTAATTCACCTTGACCAATAACCAATGACAACTGACAATTGACAATTGACAATTGACCATTGACTAGATGATTGAAAACCTGCTCCATGCTTATACTCCTCTGTTAACCTGGATTGGTCTAGGACTGATACTGTCTCGGTTTATCCCCGATAGTTTTCTCAAATTACTGGGGTATATGCTCTACTGGGTAGGAGTTCCCCTGCAACTTTTCGTTCTAGCACGTCACACTGATTTATCTCATGGGGGAAACATACCCGCGATCGCAGTACTCATATTACTAGTGAGTCTGGTTCTAGCATTGTTAATTTGGTGGGGTCTACAATCCTTAGCAAGCCGAAAAAAACCACCAGAACAGGTAAGTTCACATTTGCCTAGCAAGAGTTCCTTATCTCATGTTAACTCCCCATCACGGGCAAGTTTAGGCAGTTTTATTTTAGCGACTATTTTAGGCAATACAGGCTTCGTCGGCTTAACATTGGCGCAAGTGCTGATTAGCCCAGCAAATATGGACTGGGCAGTATTATTTAGTGTAACCAACAACGTTGTCGGCACATACGGGATTGCTGTCCTCATTGCCAGCTATTTTGGCAACAGACAAACCAAAAACCATTGGTGGATTCAGCTGCGAGATTTGGTAACAGTCCCCAGTTTGTGGACATTTTTTATAGGGTTGAATACTCAGTTTATCAAATTGCCAGCAGTAGTTGAGTCAGGGCTTGAACAAGCTGTCTGGGTAGTAATCGCCTTTGCTTTATTGCTCGTCGGTCTACGGATGCAATCAATTAAGGGCTGGAAAAATTTCCAGATGGCTTTAGTTGCCAGTATGCTGAAAGTTGTGATTGTGCCTCTGTTGGTCGGGATATGTGCTACATATTTAGGTGTGATTGGTGAACCACGTCTAGTACTAGTACTCATGTCTGGAACACCTACAGGACTGTCTGTACTGATTTTGGCAGAAGTTTATGAATTAGATCGGAGTTTATTGGCGAGCAGTATAGCCTTAACTTTTGTGGGATTACTACTAGCACTTCCCCTTTGGCTTTTCTGGTTCAGCTAAAATTTGTAACAGTATAAAAATAATTGCCACAGATCAATAGATTAAAATAAAAAAGACAGTTAAACTACCCGTTGTTCCCTAGATCTCTTTAGCCTCAGCCTACCTCTTGTACATCTGAGGTAGTCGTACAGCTAAATTAATTAACGTTCCCGATTCTTGACAAAAAGGCAATTAGAGTTTAGTCTCTGAACAATTTAAGGAGATTTATCTTTCTACAGAACATTTACTTCCATGAGGAAACATGAGTCGTAGTAAGCTAGTCTGTTGTCCACAGAAGTAAAGTTTTTTGTGGCTCTATGACTATTAAGGATCGGACTGATAATAATCAAACAAAGTTGCTTGGTTTTAATATCAAAGGTTTGACAGCCAATCGCTGTACAACAAATCTGTTGATGGGGATGTTTGCAGCCTTTCCCGTCGCTTTGGCTCTGCCTGTAGATGCATTGCAGGTACAGGTAAATCCTAATAATCCCCAGTTGGGTGATACTGTCTCAGTTGTGATTAATCTAGATAATCCAGGGAATGGTAATAACCCAACAGTGGTTAGTGGCGATAAGTCTTACCCAGCATTTGAAATCGCACCCAATCAATATCGGGCTTTTATCCCCACCACGCCCCTAGAAAAACCTGGAACTAGAACTATCCAAGTATCCGGCGATGGTCAGGTGCAAAACCTCTCTGTACAGGTACGAAATCACAAATTTCCCGTACAACGGATTAATTTACCGCCAGGAAAAGCCGGAGTAGATGCCACAGAGTTTGAACTCAAACGCGTGGCAGCTTTCAAAGCACTACAAACTCCCCAAAAGTATTGGAACGGTTCGTTTTTGAAGCCAAATCAGGGACGAATAAGTACAATTTACGGTGTACGCCGCTACTATAATGGTGAATTCGCCAATGATTATTATCATCGTGGCGTTGACTACGCTGGTGCAGAGGGTTCACCCGTAATTGCGCCAGCCGCAGGCAAAGTAGCTTTGGTTGGCAAAGTATCTCAAGGGTTCCGGGTTCACGGTAATGTAATTGGCATCGATCACGGTCAAGGAGTAACAAGTATTTTCATGCACCTAAGTCGCATCAATGTCAAAGAAGGCGATATTGTCAAAGCTGGTCAGGTAATTGGCGCAGTAGGTGCAACGGGAGCTTCCACTGGACCTCATTTACACTGGGGTCTGTATGTCAATGGACTATCTGTTGATCCAACACCTTGGCGCACCAAGGTTTTTGAATAACAGAGATAAAATTAATCACGACTGTACATCATTTGTATATTATTTTGCCTATAATTAGGCAAAATAAACTAGATTGGTACCGTCCCTACCTTGCTGCGGTGGCTTAAAGATGATTAGCGTTATGAGTATTGAAAAAATTGTAGAACAAGCTCTCCAGGATGGTTATCTGACACCAGCAATGGAAGCAGAAGTTGGGCGCATCTGTGATAACGCCTCCGAACTCTCCATAGAAGAGTATATGGCGTTAGATCGACTAATGGGAGCGCTACTGACGGGCGAGGTTGTGGCGGTACCTCGCAAACAATTCATTAACGTCATGGAAGAGTTGGTACTCACAGAAGCGATCGCCAGAGTAGCAGAAATAGAAGCTACTAGCGAAAGCTCCTTAGATGTTGGGGATATAGCTGCTTACGCGCTGAACCGTCTTCCGCCCCTATACGCCACTACCGAAGAAGGTGCTAACTACCAGCGCCAAAGGGCTAAGGCAGAACTTCAAGAATTAATTGCCCAGCAAATAGGTGAGGCCATTGGTCGTAACCTTGACCAACCCAATGACAACAGAACCCCAGTCTTGGGCAAAAGTACTGGCAATGAAGTGTTACGCCAAGTTAGTAACTTACTACAAGTCTACGCCCCCACGTTTGAGCAAAAATCCCAATCTTAATAGTCAAGAGTCAATAGTCCATAGTCAACAGTCCAGAGTGCATAGTCAAATGACCAATGACCATTGACCAATGACCGTTGACTATTGACAAAAATCATTCGCGTACTATCACTGGTGTTCCCACGCTTACCTGCTGGTACAACAATCGGACATCAGGATTACGCATTCTTAAACAGCCATGAGAAATAGCAGTTCCCATAACGTTGGTATCTGGCGTACCGTGAAAGCCAATTTCGTTATGTCCATCTGACCAAAAACCAATCCATCGGTCTCCCAGAGGACTATCAGTACCTGGAGCAAATACTTTATCAGTAATCGGATGACGCCATATAGGATTGTGTTGCTTGTGCATCACTTGAAAAGAACCTGTAGGCGTTTCCCACCCTTTCTTACCCACAGCAATTGGGTAGCTGGCGATGACAACATCTGAATGGTAAACATAGGCGCGGCGATCGCTTAAATCAACCACCACTTGCCTTGTATTAGATATCTGCCTATCAGTGTTGAATAGTTGAGCTCTAACCTGAGGTAACAACGACTGCGGCAAAAAGGACTTAGTTGGGTTGAGTTTTTTTTCTGGCGACACTAAGGGCGTTATTTGAGACTCGTCAGTTGCTATAGCTACATTTTTGCTGGCTGTTCCCGACTTAGTATTATGAAGCTTTGTTGCTGAGGATTGGGATGTAGATATCCTCTGTTTGCGTTCACCAGGGGGTACAGATGCTCCCAAAGCGCTGAAGCTGCCTCCTGGAGATGACTTCTCATGGCTTGTCTTCGTGGAGGCTTGCTGCTCAAACTGCTGTCCTGTTGTCATAACGCGCCAATGGACAGCCAGAGATAAAATTGCTGTCCCAAAACAGAGCCACATGATTATCCGCGTTACAGATTCATTTCTTACCATTGCCACCACCTTTTGTTGATCCCTGACATATCCGGTTGGCTAATTCGCTGTCTTCACCGTTAACTCATCAAAAATTTATCAATACTTATTGGTTCCCTTATGAATCTATTAATCCCTTTGGGCACACTAGGGCTATGCAGAAGTCCCAGCAAGAATAACTCTAAATAAGAAACTTCATTACTTGGAACTCTTGGGGTGCAGCAATCAATCATTAATGGTGTGGGTGGGAGTAAGACCATGTTTGAAAAACTATTGCTAGCAGTCACGATTACATTTTCCCTTAATTTCTTTTTGCAAGTGCGTGTACCCAATCAAGAACAGACTGGTGCTACTTATCAGCAGCACACAGAAACATCAGCAACAATTTTAGTCACAAGACCAGATAAATAACAGTCCTAGTAGTTACAACAGCGTCTCGTAAAGGAATTCTGAGTTTGTGCCTAGTACAGCAGATGCTCTGACAAGGAGACATGGGGACGCGGAAGGGGACAAGGGAGTAGGGGAGCAAGGGAGCAGGGGAGCAGGGGAGACAAGGGAGATAAATAAGAAATTCTCAATGCCCAATGACGGCAGTTTGCACAATACTGGAAACCAGCAACGCACTGCCTCCCCAATGCCCCATGCCCAATGACAACTGACAACTGACTATTGACTATTGACAATTGTCAAATTTCCCTGATCTGCTATAACCATTTTTACCCTTTATGTCAAGCGTATCGTGCCAGATGTTAGTGGCAGCACAGATTTACGTAACATTGCTGTAATTCTAGCATCTGGTACACTATGGCTCAAAAGCTTGCTGTGCAGTATCTATAGTCAAAAAAAAGTTGACTTCATTGCCAGAGTTTGACTCAAACTTATATACCTGATTGTTCCAGTCATAAATCCGTCCCTGATTCAGGAACTTAGAGCCAATTAACAGGTCTAATAGTAAGGGATGAATTACAGCCAGTACGATCTATGAGTCAATCGATTACTGTATCCTGGTCAACGGTTGATGCGGGGTTTCCGGAAGCATCAGTGCAAGTTGACAAACTCTCTAATCACGATTTAATTTTACGCTGTCAAACTGGACTGCGTCCTGATCGTGCTGCGTTTGCGGAATTATTGCGTCGTTATCAGACACAGGTCGATAGGGTGTTATACCACTTAGCACCAGATTGGGCTGACAGAGCTGATTTGGCTCAAGAAGTTTGGATTCGAGTCTATCGGAATATTAACCGATTACAAGAACCAGCTAAGTTTAGGGGCTGGTTAAGCCGCATTGCTACCAACTTGTTTTACGACGAGTTGCGCAAACGCAAGCGAGTTGTTAGCCCCTTATCACTGGATGCTCCCCGCTCGGTAGATGATGGTGAGATGGATTGGGAAATTGCTGGAGATACTCCAGGCCCTGAGGAAGAACTGACCACGAGGGAATTTTACGAACAACTGCGAGAAGCGATCGCTGATTTACCAGAAGTGTTCCGCACTACCATTGTTCTCAGAGAAATCGAAGGTATGGCATATGAAGAAATTGCCGAAATCACTGGCGTTTCTTTAGGAACAGTGAAGTCAAGAATCGCTAGAGCTAGATCCAGATTGCAAGCCCAGTTGCAAAATTACCTAGACTCTTAATCTACAGAATCTATCTGCTGCCCCTGGGCAGAATTTAAGCATTAATTAATAATTGTTACTAATTGTGTAGAAGTCTTAAAGAGAGTCTGTCATTAGGAAGAGAATCGATGAATTTCTCAAAAATATTCCCCGTCTTTACCCGTGTATGAATTGGTAATAATGTTAAGATGACTACTGATTCTCAGTTTTACGACCGTTCTCGCTGGCAAATTTCTCAAGATTTAGCAGATGGAATGGCAAAGCATACCAATGAATCAACGGGTGCTATGGAAGATATGGTGAAGCGCGATCGCTTCGAGTTATTGAGTGCTTACCTCGATGGAGAGGTAACAGCCGCTGAACGTAGACAAGTAGAAGAATGGCTGGCAAACGATGCCTCCGTCAAATGCTTGTATGCTCGATTGTTAAAGCTAAGGCAAGGCTTGCAGGGTATGCCTGTACCAGCCTCCGAACAGCCCCTAGAAAAAACAGTCCAGCATGTGATGGCACGTTTACGTCGTCGTTCCCAGCTAGCTTGGGCATTTGGAGGCGCTGCCGTTGCTGCTTGTGTCATTGGCTCACTAGCAGGTATTATTCCTGGTGGGGATAAGTCCCTACAACTGGCGCAACAACGAATAGAACCAGTACAACAAACAAAAGAGCCTGCTGCTGTGCCTGTATCACCACTGATGGTGACTTTAAATAAACCAGTAGTGGAAATTCCGAAAGCAGCAGTAACTTCTCCGCCTAAGCCAACCCATCATCAAAAGCCTAAACAGGGAGATTGGGAACAGAACATTAACTAATTTCCCAGTTAATAGTTCATTAACCCATCATAACTGCAATTCGCTGGCTGTCAAACCGCAGCCACTCCACCAGCCATCAGGTTGAGGGACACCTCCTAATTGGCGAACTCTTTGTGGAGACATAAAGTAAACCCAAGCCAACCCCAAGGATAGTCCCTGCAAATCGTGGATCTTAATTTGCTGACGGTTATAGAGATTTTCTGACATGTTTCTATGGGGGTGGTAATCTTCGAGTTCATCTAGCTGACTTAAAATTCCTGGGTCAGCAAATGAAAGTAAATATCCATGAACTTGGCTATTTTCAATTGTCATGGCTGGATAACCCATTGGCATCGCAAACAGTTTACCTGGAGCGATCGCTCTTTTGGTATCTATCACCTGAGCCGCACAATATCTTTTATAATTGACTTCACCTGGTTTGAGCGTGCCGTAGACAAAAATACGCACTTGACCAGAAGATTTTATTTTTAATTCAGTCATAACTTATTTTAACCAACTGAATTTGTTTGCCTACCATTACAATTATGGAGGCAGATACAGACAAAGATTCCAGTAGGAGCATTTTTTGGTGGATTCCCGATATACCCCAGCAGCGATTGAGGAAAAATGGCAGCAAACATGGGCTGAACTTGGCTTAGATAAGACACCTACAGATACAGCCAAGCCAAAATTCTACGCTTTATCCATGTTCCCTTACCCATCGGGCAGCCTACACATGGGTCACGTTCGTAATTATACAATTACTGATGTGATTGCTCGCCTCAAGCGAATGCAAGGTTACCGGGTACTGCACCCAATGGGTTGGGATGCTTTTGGCTTACCAGCAGAAAACGCCGCGATTGATCGTGGTGTACCACCAGCCAAGTGGACTTATCAAAATATTGCCCAGATGCGGCTGCAATTGCAGCGTCTTGGCTTGTCCATTGACTGGGACAGCGAATTAGCTACCTGTTCACCAGACTATTACAAGTGGACACAATGGATTTTCTTGCAGTTTTTGCAAGCGGGGTTAGCTTACCAAAAAGAAGCAGCAGTTAACTGGGACCCCATCGATCAAACAGTATTAGCAAACGAGCAAGTTGATAACGAAGGACGTTCCTGGCGCAGCGGTGCTAAAGTTGAGCGTAAATTATTACGGCAGTGGTTTTTCAAAATTACAGACTACGCCGAAGAATTACTCAATGACTTGGATAAATTGACAGGTTGGCCAGAACGAGTCAAATTGATGCAAGCTAACTGGATTGGCAAATCAACAGGCGCATACCTGGAATTTCCCATTGTTGGCTTGGATGAAAAAATTAGCGTTTACACTACACGCCCAGATACAGTTTATGGTGTGAGCTACTTGGTATTAGCACCAGAACATCCCTTAACAAAGCGTGTTACCGAAAAACAACAGCAAGCAGTAGTAGAAGCTTTTATTCAAGAAGTTGCCAATCAAAGTGAATTGGAACGGACTGCTGAAGACAAACCCAAACGAGGTATCCCCACAGGTGGTAAGGCAATTAACCCGTTTACCGGGGAAGAACTGCCCATCTGGATTGCTGACTATGTACTGTATGAATATGGTACAGGGGCAGTAATGGGTGTGCCTGCCCACGATGCCCGAGATTTCAAGTTTGCCAATAAATATAATTTGCCGATTGAGTTTGTCATTGTCGAACCAGAGGCAGTTGCAGATAAAGATTTTAGTGCCACAATTCCCGATGAAAACGGTGAAGTTTCCAACATCATCCAGGTTGAATACAACGAAGCATACACAGAACCAGGAATTTTAATTAATTCCGGTCATTTTAGTGGCATGGCTTCCACAGATGCCAAACAAGCAATAGTTGAATATGCCGCACAACAAGGTTTTGGCAAAGCACGGGTACAATATCGCTTACGGGATTGGTTGATTTCTCGGCAACGGTACTGGGGCGCACCAATACCCGTGATTCACTGCCCAAACTGTGGCATAGTCCCAGTTCCAGACAAGGATTTACCAGTTGAGTTACCAGAAGAAGTGGAATTTACTGGACGTGGTGGTTCACCTTTGACTCAGTTAGAAAGCTGGGTAAATGTGCCATGTCCAACTTGTGGCACTCCAGCTAAGCGGGAAACCGACACGATGGATACCTTTATTGATTCCTCGTGGTATTTCTTACGGTTTACTGACGCGAAGAATGAACAGCAGGTTTTTGAGTCCAGTAAAACCAATGACTGGATGGCAGTTGATCAGTACGTGGGTGGGATTGAACACGCGATTTTGCATTTGTTATATTCGCGCTTCTTTACTAAAGTGCTGCGTGACAGAGGTTTGTTGAACTTTGACGAACCTTTTCAACGCCTGTTGACTCAAGGAATGGTACAGGGTTTAACTTACATGAATCCTAATAAGGGCGGGAAAGATAAATGGATTCCCTCCCATTTAGTTGATCCTGCCAATCCACGAGATCCTCAGACAGGGGAAGCATTACAACGTCTGTACGCCACCATGTCCAAGTCAAAAGGTAATGGTGTCGCACCAGAAGACGTAATTAGCAAATATGGTATAGACACAGCGCGGATGTTCATCTTGTTTAAAGCGCCACCAGAAAAAGATTTGGAATGGGATGAAGCTGATGTTGAGGGACAATTCCGCTTTTTGAACAGGGTTTGGCGCTTGGTAACAGATTATATTGCCGCTGGAGTATCGAAAAAGACAGCTGATATCTCAAATTTAACGAAACCAGAGAAAGAATTACGGCGGGCAATTCATACAGCTATCCAAGCAGTTACAGAAGATGTAGAAGACGAATATCAATTCAACACAGCTATTTCTGAATTGATGAAGTTGAGTAATGCCCTTGCTGATACCAGCAGTAAAAATTCACTAATTTTCACGGAAGGGATTCAGACTTTAGTAGTAATGCTAGCCCCCTTTGCTCCACACATCGCTGATGAATTGTGGCATTTATTGGGTAATAGTGATTCTGTTCATACTCAAACTTGGCCGTCTTTTGATCCGGCGGCTTTAGTAGCTGATGAAATTACTTTGGTGATTCAAGTCATGGGCAAAACTCGCGGTGCAATTCAAGTACCATCGCAAGCAGATAAAGCCGATTTAGAGAAATATGCCAGAGAATCAGAAGTTGCTCAACGTTATATTGAGGGGAAAGAGATTAAAAAGGTAATTGTAGTACCTGGGAAGTTGGTGAATTTTGTCATCGGCTAGGGGCTAGTAGTCTGTCCCATTAATTTTGCTGGGCTGAGAGATCCCCGACTTCTTGAAGAAGTCGGGGATCTGAACCCTCGGTAGAACAATCCCTTCTGTGTGTTCTCTGTGCCTCTGCGGTTAAAAAGTTATTAACCACAGAGGTGCAGAGGGCACAGAGAGCAATAGTTGCGGATAAAAATTGTGATTTTGTAGTGGATTTTCGGCGAAGCAGAGAAAACAAGGAGCAGACGCTCGAAGTCGCTAGAATTAATACAACTAAAAACTGAATTATTCGGAAATAATTTGGTTAATAAAGGTCAGGAATATGGTTTTACAAATAGAGAAACGCCATTATACTCCAGAGGAGTATTTGGAATTAGAAGAAAAAACTGAATATAAAAGTGAATATAGAAGAGGAGAAATTTTGCCAATGGCAGGTGGTACAACTAACCACAATAAAATTGCTCTGAATTTTTGTAGAAAATTCCCTTTGACAATTCAACAGGAAGATTATGAAATATACATGGGTGATGTGAAGCTATCGATACCTCATTATCAAATCTACACTTATCCTGATGTGATGGTTGTTAAAGGTAAACCTATCTACGAGGGAACTAGTACAACAATTATTATTAACCCATTATTAATAGTTGAAGTTTTATCAAATTCAACTAAGAATTATGACAAAACCGACAAGTTTAAATATTATCGTTCAATTTCTGGATTTCAAGAATATATTTTGATTGACCAGTATAGTTTTGCAATTGAACAATTTGCTAAACAAACCGAAGGTCAATGGATTTTTAGGGAGTATGAAGGGGAAGCGGCAGTTTTAGGAATGGATTCTGTTAATTTCCAGATTTCCTTACGGGATATTTATGAGCGGGTTAATTTTGACCTGGATGAAAGCGATACATAGTTTGGCTTTATTTTGCCGACTTAACTTTAGTGCAAAAAAAGCTAGAGGTGAATACTGAGTTGCGGCAATGGCGTAAAAACACGGATAGCTGGGCTTACCATAAAGAGGCGTTTCACACCAGCGCAATAGTCCTGCAACAAAAGCTTCAAAAAGGTTATCTATATTAGTAGTACATCTAAAATATCCTTCCAGATAGCAAATGCAAAACCAACCACGGGACGGAGAAAAGCTCACAAACTACAATTCATTGAATACTGATAGCGCTAAACACCATAATTATGCACCCTGGAAAAAGGCAGCTGCCTCTGTATCGCTGGTGCTGCTGGGATCTGGGATGACATTGGCAGGTGGTTATTTAGCGGGACACCCTCAAAAGCTATCTCAGACTGCATCGAATTTGGCAGTTAGCCCAGTAAATGCGGCACCTCCATTACCAGCAGCCACAGACCCTAACTTTATTACAGAGGTGGTACAAAGGGTCGGCCCTGCTGTGGTGCGAATTAACTCTTCCCGCACAGTTAAAACTCAAATACCAGACGAATTTAACGATCCATTTTTCCGGCGTTTCTTTGGTTCCCAACTACCACCACAACAAAATCAGGTACAAAGGGGTACGGGTTCAGGGTTTATCATCGGTAAAGATGGTCGGATTTTGACTAATGCCCACGTCGTTGACGGTGCTGATACGGTGACAGTGATCCTCAAGGATGGGCGCAGTTTTCAAGGTAAGGTGTTGGGCAAAGATGAGTTAACAGATGTGGCTGTGGTAAAAATTCAGGCAGAGAATTTACCAACAGTAACTATAGGGAACTCAGAGCAACTGCAACCAGGGCAATGGGCGATCGCGATCGGTAACCCCTTGGGATTAGATAATACTGTTACCACCGGGATTATCAGCGCTACTGGACGGAGTAGCAATCAAATTGGTGCGCCTGATAAACGAGTGCAATTTATTCAAACTGACGCAGCCATTAACCCTGGTAATTCTGGTGGGCCTTTACTTAATGCCCGTGGTGAAGTAATTGGTATGAATACAGCTATTATCCAGGGTGCGCAAGGCTTGGGCTTTTCTATCCCTATCAACACAGTACAACGGATTTCTGATCAGCTGGCGACTACAGGTAAAGCGCAACATCCTTATTTAGGAATTCAAATGGTGGGCTTGACACCTGAATTAAAGCAAAACATTAACTCAGATCCTAATAGTGGTTTGAGTGTTCAGGAAGATAAAGGTGTATTAGTCGTGAAAGTAGTACCGAATTCTCCCGCAGCTAAAGCGGGAATTCGTGCTGGTGATGTGATCCAAAAACTCAATGGTCAAGCAGTCACCGACGCTAGCAGTATCCAACAAGCTGTTGATAATAGCCAAATTGGTGGTGAGGTGCGCCTAGAGTTACGTCGCAATGGCCAGAATGTCAACTTAGCTGTGCAACCTGGTGCTTTCCCCAACCAAGTGCAATAACTATCAAAAATAGTGCGGGAGGGTGAGAACCCCTCGCTTTTAAGCAGGGGATGAAACCCGACCCGTAGCGGCTGTTAAAGTCGTTGATGGTTGACTGTTCAAAGTTAACAGTCAACCGTCAACCGTCAACCGTCAACAGTGAACAATAGCAATGGAATATTTTTTTACTTGGAAGTCCCCTAACTTCCCTCTCCGGCTTTGAGTATCCCAAATGTGCAAAAACGCCCCTGGCTAAAAGCCAAACCTGTTTACTTGAAGGGTAAGCAGGTTTTGTTCGTATAGCAATACCTCGGCTTGACTTTTCAAACAACCTCTTACAGCTAAAATTAACTCAAGACTTAAGCAACTCGCAGATTATTTTAAGTTCGTAGTTCTGACTTTAGTCTTCAAGACGAAGGATAAAGCCGCTGACTCCAAAGAAAAAATTTCCAAGAGTTTTCCGGATATATTTTATAAGAAATATTCATACTGGAAATTGTAGTTTTAGATTGTACTTAAGCCATCATGTTTATCTACAGGCCTATTTCTGGTGATTAGGCGAAATTTGCCAAATTTTAGGTTTTTTGTTGTTTTGTTCGCCTAGGAGCAATTTCATGAAAGCTTACGTACTGTCAAGTAATACTGGAATTGATGCACTGACATTAAGCTCACGCCCCCAACCTCAACCAAGTGTGGGACAAGTTCTCATCAAAGTTAAAGCTGTATCTCTGAATTACCGTGACTTGCTGGTGGCTGTTGGGGCTTACGGTTCGGGTGTAAAATATCCCTTAATTCCCCTATCTGACGGTGCTGGGGAAGTTGTAGCGGTGGGGGAAGGTGTCACCAGGGTGAAAGTAGGCGATCGCGTCGCTGGTATTTTCTTCCAAGACTGGATTGCTGGCGCTTTAACCAGAGAGTCAATGAAATCTGATTTAGGCGGTGGTATCGATGGGATGTTGGCTGAGTATGTAGTTTTACTCCAAGAGGGTGTAGTAATATTACCTGACCATCTCTCCTATGTAGAAGGAGCAACTTTACCCTGTGCAGCAGTCACAGCTTGGCACGCACTGGTGAGCAAAGGTAATATTACTGAAGGTAACAGTGTATTATTGCTCGGTACAGGAGGAGTATCTACTTTTGCGCTGTTATTTGCAAAATTATACGGTGCTAGAGTTATCCTCACTTCTAGCAGTGATGAGAAATTAGCAAGAGCGAAAAATTTGGGTGCAGACGAGACAATTAATTACAAATTAACGCCAGATTGGGAAAAGAAAGTCTACGAACTGACTAATCGCACAGGTGTAGATCATGTAGTAGAAGTAGGTGGTACAGGTACTTTACCAAAATCTTTACAAGCAGTCCGAATTGGGGGACGTGTCAGCTTAATTGGGGTGCTATCAGGTAGAGGAGATGTGATTGACCCCATGCCCATACTCTTCAAAAGCATAACACTGCAAGGCATTTATGTTGGCAGTCGCAAAATGTTTGAGGCGATGAATCACGCGATACAAGAGTATAAATTACAGCCAGTGATTGATCGAGTTTTTCCATTTTCCGAAGCCAAAGCAGCATACAATTACCTCAAAAGTGGCGCTCATTTTGGCAAAGTTGTCATCCAAATTGATTGAGCAAAAAAGGATGTAGACGTACTACCTCGACTTTTCGCTTTGTGGGTGGAGTCATTTTATACTACCCTTCTCTACGAGACGCTACGCGAACGGGAAGGACTTCGTCCTACAGACTTCAGCCTTCAGTTGATATTCTGGAGGTGGCTTGCCCAAGCTAGGATAAAACAGTTGGCACATACCAAGGAGAATAGTGAGCGAAAAAGCCAAAATTTAGGTGTATTCGCCACAAATTGCCATAATTACTGCGCCTTTTAGCCCAGGGAGAGCCAAACTATAAACTAGTAACTACTGACTATCATGATTACTGTTGTCAATGTTTTTACCGTCCTTCCAGAAAAGCAGGAACAAGCGCTGAAAAACATCCAGAAACTTTATTTCGAGGTTGTCAAGCATCAACCGGGATTTATTGCTGCTAAATTACTCAAGAGCGATGATGGCACAAGAGTTACCGCGATCGCTAATTGGGAAACTACACAACAGCTGGCGGCGATGAAAAACACTCAGGGTTTTAAGGATTTACATAATCAGGAATTCTTTGATGCGATCGTTTCCGTCGATCCTCATGTATATAGTAATGGGATAGAAGTCTCCAGCAATTAATATCAGATACTTCCAGATTCCCGACAACTTTTACGAAGTCGGGAATCTAATTTTTCACTATTGCACAGTCACCCAAAATTCAGCAGTAATAATTTTGCCATTACGATTAAACTGTCCCCAGAGTTTGTAATCTCCTCGTTGCGGAAAATTAGTGATAAAATTAACCTCGCCATCTGGGGTATCTTTCAAAGCATGAGCATGAATATAATCTGCTCGTGTTAATGATTTTGTGCGTTTGATAATAACTAAATGTCCTCTTTCGCCTAAATAAGGCTGCAAATCTTTAATTGGTTGCTTAGTAGCAGCATCTTGTAAATTAAAAATTACATTTACTTCTTGTCCAGCCTTTAAAGTAGGTTGGGAAAACTTGAGATTAGCCAGAGTATTACCAAAAGTATTAGTGCTAGAAAAGTCAATTTTCGGCGTATTTGGCGCTTCACCGGGAACTTGTGCTTTTAATAGAGAAACTTCTTCAGCCTTGCCGGCTGGCTTGTAATCACTGAACAGCGTGTAATTACCTGGATGGGGAAAACTAGTTTGAACTTCAAAGCGTCCATTGCCTTTGTAAGTAGGATGGATATGATTGAAGGTATCAAGATTATCACCAACAATGATGAGATGCATTAATTGTTCTTGGAATTTATCAAAATATGCGATCGCCTGACCATTCTTATCTTTAACATCAATCACTAAAGGTACAGGAGTGTTAGCAGCAATCTTGCCTGATAATGTTAATTTGGCAATAGTAGAAGCCGATTCTAACTCGGAATGGCCTCCATGATGATCGTGGTTATTTGATCCATCAGAATGATTGTGATGATCAGATTTTGAATTGTCAGTAGATTGAACAACTGAAGCGCAACCTTGAGTTAATAAGATAGTTGAAGTAATAGCCAGTGCAGTAAATAACAGCTTCATTTTTTCTTAATGCTAGAATATGACAACTCACAACAAATTTGTTGATCTAGCAGCCAATCATACCAATTTCAAACAAAAATACCCCCGTAGGGGCGGGGAAACCCCGCCCATCACGACAATTCATCACTCTACAACCCTAAAAATTGGAGATTTTTGTAATTGTAAGTTCCTCATACATTAACAAGAGTTTGCAAATCTCCAACCTTTTGCGATAGCCAAGAATACCAACTATCCAACCCAGCACCTGTAGTAGATGAAACTTGAAAAATTTGTATATCTGGATTAACCTGGCGTGCATATTGTATGCATTTTTGCACATCAAATTGCACATAAGGTAGCAAATCAATTTTCGTGAGAATCATCACCTGACTAGCACGAAACATATGGGGATATTTGATTGGCTTATCTTCCCCTTCCGTCACAGAAAGAATTACAACTTTCGCCTGTTCTCCCAAATCAAATAAAGCGGGACAAACCAAGTTACCCACATTCTCAATCATCACCACTGAATTTAACGGCGGGTTGAGTTGTTGTAAACCTCTTTCAATCATTGATGCATCTAAATGACAGCCTGTACCTGTGTTAATTTGCACAACTTTACAGCCTGTCTCTTGAATTTTTTGCGCATCATTAGTTGTTTCTTGGTCGCCTTCAATTACACTAATAGATATCTGAGATTTTAAATCATGAATCGTGCGCGTTAATAATGTAGTTTTCCCTGCACCGGGAGAACTCATTAAATTTAAAGCCAGGATATTTCTACCTTTAAACCAACCCCGATTTTGGGCAGCTAGTAAATTATTTTTTGTTAAAATATCTTGTTCTAATGATATTGTTGTGCCATGCATTTTGGCATGAATTTGTGATGCCTCTGAATGCTCATCATGATTATGAGCATGAGTCATTACAGTCCCATCAGCCAAAGTGTGAGTGTGAGTATGATCATGGTGGTGATGATGATCAACTTCACCAGTTGTCAGATTAGTGACTTTGCTTTCTCCATCCTCAGAACAACCGCAAGTTACACACATATTTCCTCTATTTCGATTTCTTTAATTTTGAGTTCTTCACCAGTGATTAAATTCAATTGCACACTACCACATTGGCAAATGCCAAAGGGTTTTTCTAAAGGAATTTTTGCACCACATTGGCGACATTCTGCCAAACCAGGAATTTCTAAAATTTCTAACTTTGCCCCTTCTAAAACTGTACCTTGAGCGCAAATATCAAAACAAAACCGGATAGCATCAGGCATAATAGCTGATAGCTTGCCAATTTCTAATAACACTCGGCTGACTTTATTGCCATTGGCATGTTCTTTGACAATCGCCACAATATTTTGCGTAATTCCTAGTTCATGCATACAAAATATCTATTAAATAAGTAGGTAGTCCCAATGAAAATACTGGCTAGGGCTGTCATTTGTCATTTGTCATTTGTCATTGGTAAGGAGTTAAAACTCATTTACGTTTGGTAATATAGGTAGGTGCAATTATCAACTTATTTATTAACAAATTCGTGGCAGTTGATCACCGACTAGCATATCAACAACTCTTTCAGAATTAAACAGAGTTTTTAATAAAACCACCCCAGTCGGCGAAGCGATCGCTTCCCCAATAATTGCCGCATCTTTTCCGGCCGGGTGAGATTTCATCGCTGCTAAAACAGCCTCGGCATATTTCCTAGGTAGTACTACTACTAACTTACCTTCATTAGCTAAATATAAGGGATCTAAACCGAGAATTTCGCAAACTCCTTTAACCTCTTCCCTCACTGGGATAGATGTTTCATCAAGGCGAATTCCCACATTAGAACTGAGAGCAAATTCATTTAAGACTGTAGCTAAACCGCCGCGTGTTGCATCGCGCATCGCATGAACTTCTGGACAAACCCTAAGGATAGTTGCTACTAAGCTGTGCAATGGTTGACAGTCACTTTTAATATCAGTATCTAAAGCTAATTCACCCCTAGCAATTAAAATGGCTGCCCCATGATTGCCCAATTCACCATTAATAATAACTGCATCTCCTGGTTGAATTTTCCGGGCAGAAATGTCTACTCCTTTAGGAATAACACCAATACCAGCGGTATTAATAAATAGTTTATCAGCCGCACCACGATGGACAACTTTTGTGTCACCAGTCACAATTTGAATATCTGCTTTTTTAGCAGCGGCTTGCATACTAGCGGCTACCCGTCGTAAAGTTTCTGTTGCTAATCCTTCTTCTAAGATAACACTACAGGTAAGATATAAAGGTTTAGCACCACTTACGACTAAATCATTAACTGTGCCATTGACAGCTAATTCGCCAATATCACTACCAGGAAAAAATAACGGATCTACAACATAGGAATCTGTGGTAAAAGCTAGTCTATCTCCTTGTTGCATGAGATGGGCTAAATTAAAACTAGCTTGGTCTTCTAATTGGGAAAGAATCGGATTATCAAAACTCTTGACAAAAATATCGTCAATTAAATCGCGCATGGCTTTACCACCGCTACCATGTGCGAGAGTAATATGAGTATCTCGCACTTTACCTTGGCGACGGCGAATTTTTTCCAGATTTTGAAATAAAGAATTTTGTTCTGAGGTATTTGGTGATAAATCCATTGAATGTTGACGGTTGACGGTTGATTGTTGACTGTTAACGGTTGACAGTTGACAGTTGACAGTTGACAGTTAACGGTTGAAATTTGACAACTGACAACTAACCAATGATTAATGACCAATGACTATTGACTATTGACTATTGACTCTTTGAGAAACAGTTGTGACCAAGCAACGAAAATTAACAGAGGAATTGCTGTAATTGACTCCAATAAAATCAAGGTGTTCATTTTCAATGATAGATGCCACATTGGGGTAATAATATAGTGCCCTAGAGTAATCTGGCTCATGATGATATACAGATAAAGGCATAAATATGCAGATGAAAATGCCTTTTTAATATACTGATAAAATCCTGCTAAACCCAAAGGTGTCATAATTAACCAGATAGAATCTGTTATCTGAGGCGTAAACCAAGATGGTTCTGGATATTGATCAAAGAAAATAATATTATCAACGTAGTGCAAAATGGAAGCAAATATATTAATGATTATTAAAACAAGTAGCCATATTTGACGCTGATTATAGGTAGTATTCATGGAGATTCCCCTCATTTTTTTACGCTTTGATTGATAAGGGCACAACAATGTTGTGCCCCTAGTTTATCTACCGGATTCATCGTGTCTGCCACGATGTCTATCACAAAGTAATAAGCCATTTACAGCCCAACTTTCTCTCTCAAATTCATCAATATGAATGGTAATCCATTCGGGTTTGGTATCTAAGGCTGTAACTAAGGCATTAGTAATGGCTTCTACTAGCCGCCGCTTTTTTTCAATGGAGTGTCCTCTAGCAATTTTAACTGTGACAAATGGCATAAAGTTTTTCCTCAAATATGTGGTTGAGATTAGCTATACCAAAGATGTACTACAGGATGGCAGAGGTTCTTGAGATAATGCTAGCTTTGGTTTTTCTAGCATTGTTTTTTTAGCAAGAGTAGATAGTCTGCCATATTTATAATAGGCAGCGCAAGCACCTTCAGAAGATACCATACAAGTACCAATGGGTGTTTCTGGTGTGCAAGCTGTACCAAATACTTTACATTCCCAAGGTTTCATGACTCCCTTAAGAATTTCTCCACATTTACAAGCTTTATGGTCGGCAACTTTTTGGTTGGGAATGGTAAATTTTAATTCAGCGTCAAATTGCGCATATTCTGGCCGAATTTGTAAACCTGAGTCAGGTATGTCACCTAAACCGCGCCACTCAAATTTTTCTCGCGCCACAAAAACTTGGTTGATGGCTGCTAGTGCATTTTGATTTCCGGCTGGTTGCACAATGCGATTATATTGATTTTCAACTTCGCAACGATTTTCTAATAGCTGTTGCAACAACATCCAAATTGATTGGAGAATGTCTAAGGGTTCAAAGCCGGAAACAACAATTGGCTTATGATATTGTTGAGAAATAAATTGATAAGGGTCAGTCCCAATTACCATACTGACATGACCAGGGCCGACAAATCCATCTAGTTGCAAGTCGGGGTTATCTAATAGTGCTTTTAGGGCGGGAATCACAAGAACGTGATTGCTAAACATACTAAAGTTGGGAATGTTTTCGGCTGCTGCTTGGAGGATGGTGAAGGCGGTGCTGGGGGCTGTGGTTTCAAAACCGAGGGCGAAAAATACTATTTCTTTGTCTGGGTTGTCTTTGGCTATTTGTAAGCTATCTAAGGGCGAGTAAACCATGCGGATATCTGCCCCTGTGGCTCTGGCTTGCAGTAAGCTAGTTTGAGAACCAGGAACGCGCATGGCATCGCCAAAGGTGGTGAAGATAACGTTATCATTTTGGCAGATTGCGATCGCATCATCTATCCTCCCCTTTGGCATGACGCATACTGGACAACCAGGGCCATGAATTAATTCAATGCGATCGGGTAAAATTTCTTCGATACCATATTTAAATATAGAATGGGTATGCCCGCCACATACTTCCATGATTTTGATTGGTTTTTCTAGCTGCTGGCTGATTTTGGTAATTTCACGGCGTAAACCAAGAGCTTTTTCCGGTTCGCGGAATTCATCAACGTATTTCATATTGTGATGGTGTGGGGAAGAGTTTTTACAGATGAATCTTTTATGAAACCGCCAAAGATGTCAAGCAGGAAAAGATAATTATTGTAACGCTAGATATATGCGGCAATTTCTTCTAACAGTCTTAATGTTTCTGCTGCTTCTTGTTCGTTAATGCGATTCATGGCGAAACCTACATGTACTAATACCCAATCACCAATACAAGCTTCTGGGGGATGTTGTTCGTCAACGATACAAGCAATGTTTACTTGTCGCTTAACACCGCCGACATTGACAATGGCTAATTTATGATTATTGTCTGTTATTTCAACAATTTGACCGGGAATTCCTAAACACATTGTTATTTTCCTTGTTGAAGAGAAATGAACCACCCAGATGCAGAGGACGCAGAGAGAATATATACTTAAATAAGTGTGTTTTCTGTTAAATTATGAGCGGCGGCAATCACTGCTTGACCTAAAGATATACCACCATCATTTGGGGGAACTAAGCTGTGAGTGAGGACGTTGATTTCTAATGTTTGTAACCCCTGAATGACTTGCTCTAATAACAGACAATTTTGAAATACGCCTCCTGTGAGGACGACTTGATTAATGAGATTTTCGTGAGATAGATGTTTGACCATTTCGACAATTGCTTTGGCTAAACTTCTATGAAATTTTGCAGCTATCATCCCTGGAGATGTTTGCTGTTGCAAGTCTGTGAGCAAGGCAAGCCACATGGGGCTAGAGTCTATACAATAAATACTATCGAAAAAGGTAAAATTAAAAGGATAGTTTGGCTTTTCTTCATCATTATTTAAGCTATCGATAGCCGCTAATGCTTCCATTGCGATCGCAGCTTGTCCTTCATAGCTACATTCTTCTCGAAAAATGCCGATTGCGGCAGCTACAGCATCGAACAATCGCCCTGTTGAGGATGCTAGGGGTGAATTAATATTTTGCTCTATAAGCTGATTGAGTAACTTTAGTGGCTTTTGCTTTAAAAAATTTAATATTTCTAAATTGTCATACTTCTGTGTTAAATTTTGCCAACTATCAGCGGCTATGAGTTGGGCGTAGGTATTACGCCAAGGCTGATAAATTGCTTTTTCTCCCCCAATCATAGCCACTGGTTTAAATGTAGCTAATCGCCGAAATTGGCGATAATCTGCTAAGAGAAATTCTCCTCCCCAAAATGTACCATCTTCGCCATAACCCAAGCCGTCTAAAGCAATACCTAAAACTGGTTGGGAATTAAGAGGAATGCCATTTTCTGCCATGCAAGCAGCAATATGGGCGTGATGATGTTGGATGGAATAAATTTTGATTTGGTTAGCGGCTGCTAGTTCTTTACCAAGTTTGCTGGAAAGATATTCTGGATGTTGATCTATAACTATAGATTGGGGTTGATGCTCAAATAAATTTAAGTATAAATTTAAGGTTTCTTCGTAAGCATTAAAAGCTGCGGCATTTTCTAAATCTCCCAAATGCTGCGAGAGAATCGCCTCTCCTTCGCGTAATAAGCAAAAGGTATTTTTCAACTCGCTACCCATTGCTAAAATTGGCGGTACTTTCGCAAATCCAGGTGGTAAATTAATCGGTGCTGGCGCATATCCTCTAGCGCGGCGAATTGTTTGGACTTTATCGCCCATAACCCGCACGACTGAATCATCTACGCGATTGATAATATCTCGATTGTGTAAGAGAAAATAATCAGCGATTTTGCTTAATCTCTCCCTGGCTTCACCATTATCAATACATTGTGGTTCATCAGATAAATTGCCACTTGTTAAGACAATTGGGCGATTCATCCGCTTAAGAATTAAATGATGTAAGGGCGTATAAGGTAACATAAAACCAAGGCGATTTTGCCCAGGTGCAACTGAAGGCGCGATAGAGTATTGAGTTAATTTCTCATTCCCTATTCCCTTCCTTGACAACAAAACAATAGGCGCAGCGGAACTTGTTAATAATTCCCTTTCTTTAGGGCTAACTGTGCAATATTCGGCAATGATTTCTATATCTCTTGCCATTAACGCCAAGGGTTTGTGATAGCGCCCTTTACGCTGACGCAGTTTTTGCACAGCGGTTTCCACAGTTGCATCACAAGCTAAATGAATACCACTTAATCCTTTAATGGCGACAATCTCGCCTTTTTGCAACAAGGTACAGACAGCATCAACATCATCTAACATAGAGAACATTGAAGCAGTAACCGCTTTACCATCAGCACGTTCTAACCAAGCTTGAGGCCCGCAGATATGGCAAGCTAGAGGTTGCGCATGAAAGCGGCGGTTTTCGACGTTGTGGTATTCCTTCTCACATTCGGGACACATGGCAAATGCAGACATACTTGTATTGCATCTGTCATAGGGAATGGCGCGAATAATACTCAATCTGGGGCCGCAATGGGTACAGTTTGTGAAAGGATAACGGAAAAAGCGGCTAAAGGGGTCAAAAATTTCCTGTTGACATTGAAGGCAAGTAGCAGCGTCAGGAGAAATTTCTGTTTTTACTGTATCACTGACACTATGAGCGATCGCAAAATCCTCAAAATCCTCAAAGTTAAATTCACCTACAGCCGGAGTTCTGATAATTTCTTGAATTCTGGCTAAAGGTGGGCATTCCTGCTGTAATCTGAGGACAAATTCTCCTAAAGCGGCTTCGCTACCAGTTACGCGGATTAACACACCTTGTCCATCATTACAAACATCTCCCCGCAAACCGCAGGCTTTAGCTAGACGGTAAACAGTCGGGCGAAATCCCACACCCTGAACTGTACCGCGAACTCTAATTTCTTCACTTGCCATAATTAATTAAATCGCCACAGCAAAATTCGGTTATTTCCAGAATCAGCTATTACCGCAGTTTTCCCACAAATTTTAATTCCGTAACACCAATTTAAACTGTCTCGTGTTGGCAATCCAAAATCACGATTTTCACCTTTATTTTTAAAAGTTGTTTGTCCGGCAACTCCATCTGCTGCCACACCTTGCAGTGATAAAATTGACTCTGGCTGTTTCCATCCTAGCAAGCGAGAATTAGCAGTATCCGCCACTATCAACCAATCGCCGGCAACATCCACACCATAAGGCATACTCAAACTAGCCGCACTGGGAGAATAAACCCCTTGATTCATTTCTACACAATCAAAGTTTTTTTGTCCCAATACCACTGCACAATCGGCATTATTTTCTGTTGGCATCCCTTGCCAAATCATCACCCGGTTATTGCCAGCATCAGCAACAACTAAATTATCTCCCCAAAAGGTAATATCATGACACCAGCGCATACTTGAGGCTGTGGGAGAAGCGCCGCCATTTTCATTACGGGATATCATATCTGGTTGTCCCAATACTAAATCGGCGGGTTGTCCATTTTCTGTTGGTAATTCCTGCCAAATTAACACCCGACGATTACCAGTATCAGTGACAAATAGTTGCCCTTGATGATAGCAAATCCCATAAGGCCAATGCATTGTATTTGCTGCGGCTAGTTGACTACCTCGATTTGGTTCGTTATCAGTAAAATTAGCTTGTCCTAACACCAAATCTGCTGGAACATTACTATCTTCTGGTAATTTTTTCCAAATCAATACCCGATGATTCCAAGCATCTGCAACCGCTAATCCTTCACCACAGGCACAAATCCCTGTTGGTACACTGAAAGTTGCTTTTCCTGGTGTACCTTTAGCATTTTGTCCCTCATGGTAAAAATCTGGTTGTCCAATTACCCAATCAGCACTTTGATTATCTTGAGTAGGTAAATTTTGCCATCCCAATAATCGATGATGTCCTGTATCAGCTACCCATAATGGCCCTGTTTCTGATAATAAACAAGCACCACGAGGGCCAAACATAGTTGTGGGACTAGGCGCTATGGGAATGACAAATTGTCCTGGTTCGAGAATATTACCTAAAATTACCTCGGCACCTGGAAGGGAAAAGGGTAATTTTGGGGTAATTTCTGTTAGTTCTGGCGGTAATGGAGGTGTGGAATTAAGTTTAATAAATTTAGGCATTAACCGCTGATGAATGCTGAGTGATGCTAATTATTATTAGTCATTTGTCATTTGTATTTATTTTTTCACCAATGATTTATTCTTGCTGTATCAGCCATTGCAACTTCACTAAAACTACACTGTTCTGATTTACAACTGGCTTAAAAATTTTGTTCAAAAAATCCCTTTTAATCTCTTATCTCTGTGTTCTCTGCGCCTCTGCGGTTAAATCAATTATTTTTAAACCGCAGAGGACGCAGAGGCGCAGAGAGGAAAGGAGATTTTTAGTGTCACCTGCAAATGGCTATTTATAGGATAAGTGGTTACGCAAAATTATTCATGTCATTGCGTAGGCGCAGCCTTCCCGTAGGGTACGAAATAAAATGTAGCGTTCGCGTAGCGTCTCGCAGAGAAGCAATCTCCAAACCCTTGCGATTGCTTGATTCCGCTTCGCTTCATTCGCAATGACAAATGTACATTTAATTTTGCGTTAGTACTTAATAATTCTATGTTTTCTCATATTGCATTTGAATTTCTGTTTCTACTTCTTGCAGGGCTTGGGCAACAACTTGCGCTTGTTCTAAATGTTGACGCTGAGTGAATATTTCCCAAGCTTCTTGATAGTAATTCCTGGCTTTGACAAGATTTTCTGGATTACCTGCTTCTGGCTTTGCAGGATCATCAGGTAGGTTGAATAGGGCGTTAGCTTTGTTAGAAATTGTATTGGCGTATTCTAAAGGTGTATCTTGAGCATTCCGAACTTTTAACGCTTCTTCGTAAGCTGCGATCGCTCGCAAATTATTCTCTACAGGATGGTTACTCTGAAGATATTGTAAAGCATTCCCCAAATTATTTTGTAACATGGCATATTCTCTGGGGTTTTCAATCAGGGTAATATGCTTGAGTGCAGCCTCAAATGTTTGTACCGCTAAACCTTCACACAACTGTTTTTGTTCCATTCCCACAGAAATGGAAAGATAGGCGATCGCAATATTGTTGTGTAAAATTGCATATTCCTGTGGGTAATTATCCGCAGTAAATACCCGCAATGCATCTTGATAAGCTTTGATGCTATCCGCTATTTGTGCCAAATTGAACGGTACTAAGGATTGCAACACTAACCCTAAATTCATCTGGGCTTCGGCTACTTCCTCTTTAGAAGCTAACTGTTGCAGAATTGGTAATGCTTCTGTATAGGCTGCTTTCGCTTCTAGCAGTAACTCGGTTCCCTCTTGGGGAATTGTTTTTAAAGCCCCAGCCATACCCACTTTAGCGCGGGCTTTCATCAGGGGATAATCGTCACTGCACATTTCCGTAGCCCGTTTATAAAGTGCGATCGCACTCCATAAATCTTGAGCAGTTTGTGGCTTTTTCTGTAAACCTTGTCCTAACTCAATCAGCATCTCGATTTTCTCTTGTGTCGTTGCTGACTCCGATGCAATCGCTGCGATCGCGGCCTTGACTGTTGAATCTGTAATACTAGGGATCATCTGAACAAATATGAAATGATTGGTGTACACATAGTGGCAAGTATTCTCGACTCAAGCAGGCTAGACAGTCTCAAGCAGAAGATTTTTCTGCTCTCTACCTATTAAATTGACTTAGGGTTAGCCGCAATTGATTTCCTAGCGCGAAAGTTGCTTCTACTTTAGAGTAATTTACGGCTTAATTTCTAGATTTATCAAGCTTATTTTAACCAAAATATACACAATTTAATTGTTGATTAATATCTTTTATTATGCTGCTATTTAGGCTACACGATCTTATTAGATTGATATTAGATACTCTACTGAATTTTTTGATGTATAAATAAATTTATATAGCCAACTTGAATCAAAAAATACATTAATTAATTATTAATTAATGTCATTTAAAGCTAATAACAAATCTCTACATCATGTTAGTAAATTAATATTAGAGAATTATCTGTATTTTTTGATGCAATTGCCCAAATTCCTAGTTCCCCGACTTCTTCAATAAGTCGGGGATCTGAAACCCAATCAAATAGGACTACTATAGCGGTTCTCACTTGGATGCAATACAACCGAGGGCGGGGAAGCAAGCTACGCACAACGGATGCACCAGAGGACTGAAGTCCTGACTACGAAATGAATTCCCAAATTTTTACTTTTTTCGCACCGACTTAACTTAAACAAAAAATATTGATTAATATTAATGAAATTAATGAAATAAAAATAATATTAAATTTAATTTGCTGCCTCAAGATAGTTATTCACATCCAGTGTGGGCACAAATAAGCATGAAAATCTTACCCCTTCTGCCTTTTGCCTTTTTCCCTCTGCCTGATTTTCCAGCTAATTATTAAGGGAATATGTAATCCTGGCTACTAAGATTACACAATAGATAAAAATTGTTGACATTGCAGAAATCTGCGTTACTTCCATCCAAGGTAAAATAGCTGGACATTGGTGAGACTGGATGTTTGTTGTGCCTTGAATTACAGTCTCAGGCTCTTTCAGTGTTTTGCGCTCACGTATGTTTACCCCTGCAACTGTATTGCTTCAAGCTGAACTGGTAACTGCGATCGTTACTGACCCTTTGACGATCGCACCGGATGCTAGTGTAGTGGATGCGATCGCTTTAATGAATGCAGGTAGTACAACTGGTAATTTTACAGATGAAATCAATGCTGCATCTGGGCTTTTGCTACCCCAGGTGCAACAAAGTTGTGTTTTAGTAATAGATGATACTCAACTAGTAGGGATTGTCACGGCGCAGGATCTGGTGCGCTTGACTGCTTCTGGGCAAAATTTGGCAGAAGTGGCGATCGCTCAAGTCATGTCTTCCCCGGTGCGAACCCTGCAAGCTGCCAACTTCACCGATATTTTTGTCCCCCTAAGTCTATTTCAGCACTATCCCATTCGTCATTTGCCTTTAGTGGATGCTCAAGGTAGGGTGGTGGGATTGCTCACCCATGATAGCTTACGCCCACTATTGCGCCCGTTTGACATCCTGAATTTACTCAAAACTGCCGAGGTGATGAATCGAGCTGTAGTTCAAGCACCACCTACGGCGACTCTAGCCGAACTCACCCAGTTGATGAGTAGCCATTGTGTTCGGGCGGTGGTGATTGTGGATATTACTGAGTCATATGTTATTCCGGTTGGGATTGTGACTGAACGGGATATTGTGCGGTTGTTAGCTCTAGAGCTAGATTTCGCCATCGTCCAAGCCCAGACGATCATGAGTCGGTCTGTGGTATCTGTGGTATCAGACACCTCCCTGGGGGATGTGTGGCAATTAATGCAACAGCGGCAAATCAATCAGGTGATTGTCAAGAGCGATCGCGGTGAGTTATTGGGCATTGTCACCCAAAGCTTGCTATTGAATCTACTAAACCCGATGGCAATCTCCGGTTTGGTAGAGCGGTTGGTGCAGGAACGCACCCGCAAGATCCAGGAACAGGTAGCACGAGAACAATTGCTGACGCAAATCGCTACCCAGATTCACGGCTCCCTCAACCTTGCAGAAGTTTTAGATACTGCGGTGACAGCCTTGAGAGGGTTCTTGCAGTGCGATCGCCTGCTAGTGTATCAATTCCAGCCAGATTGGAGTGGCATCGTCGTTGCTGAGTCTGTGACTGAAAAGTGGCAAGCATTGCGAGAAGCTAACATTACAGATCCATGTTTTCGTCACCTAGCGGCGGGTTTATATCGCGACGGCAAAACGCTTGCCATTGACAACATCCAGACCTTTGGTTATCCCGCCTGTTACCTGAGAATGTTAGAGCAACATCAGGTAAAAGCCAAGTTGGTAGTGCCGATTTTAGTCTCAGGGAAACTGTGGGGTTTGTTAATTGGGCATCAATGTGCCGACTATCGACATTGGCAAGCGGCAGAATTGAGCTTGCTTGGGGAGATTTCCCTGCAATTAGCGATCGCAATTCAGCAAGCCACCGCTTACCAACAGCTACAAATTCAAAATGCGATATTGGAACGCATTGCCAAAGCCGAACCACTAGCAGAAATTTTGCAGGATCTGCTGCAAGCAATCGAGATGCAACTGGTTGATGCTGTATGTTCCATCATGCTACACAATGGCGATGGTAAATTGTATTCGGTAACTACTCCCCAATTGTCCGCCGCCTACCTGCAACAAATCAATGGCATCCTAATTGATGAAGGATTTGGCTCCTGTGGTACAGCCGCCTTTTGCCGAGACACCGTCATCGTTTCGGATATTGCTACCGATCCACTCTGGCAGAATTACCGAGAATTGGCTTTAGCACAAGGTTTGAAAGCTTGCTGGTCAGTGCCGATTATTGGCAGTGATGATTTAATTTTAGGTGTCTTTGGCGTTTATTATCGAGACAACCGCGTCCCCCAAATGCCAGAACGAGAAACTGTGACCCAAGCAGCAAATATTGCCAGTATTGCCATTGAACGGCATCTAGCAACGCAAACCTTACAGCAATTAAACCAGGACTTAGAAAACCGAGTTGCAGAACGCACTGCTGCCTTACAAGCTAGTGAAGAACGCTGGCAATTAGTCCTCAAGGGAACTAATGATGGTATTTGGGACTGGGATCTCAAGACTAACAAAATTTTTTATTCCCAGCGCTGGAAACAAATGCGTGGTTTCACTGACGATGAAATTGGTGATTCCCCGGATGACTGCTTAAGCCGGATACACCCCGATGACTACGATCGCGTCATGGCTGCCGTTAATGACCACTGTGCTGGCAGAACTGAGTTCTTTGAAACTGAGTATCGCACTCAATGTCAAGATGGGAGTTATATGTGGGTGCTGGATCGGGGTCAGGCTTTGCGCGATGAATCTGGGGAAGTGGTTCGCATGACTGGTTCCGAGAAAGACATTACCCAGAGCAAATTAGCTGAGGCAGAACTGCGGGAAAGTAAACGCCGTTATCGCACTCTCGCCGCTGCTGCTCCAGTTGCCATCTTTCGGTTTGATCAGCCTTTAAACTGTGTCTATGTCAACGATCGCTGGAGCCAAATGACAGGTAGACCAAAAGAATCTGCCTTGGGTAGGGGATGGATCGAAGCCTTACATCCAGACGATCGCGAGCAACGCCTTGCTGAATGGACTGAAAATTATGCCCAAGCGACTTCAGGTAATCATTTTATTGACCACGGTGAGGGTAGGCATTTACGTCCAGATGGTAGCATTAATTGGTTCTACGTCCAAGTTGCACCAGAAATTGATGCCAATGGTCAAGTTATTGGCTACATTGGCACATTAACCGATATCACCGCTCGTAAACTTGCCGAGCAAGAAAATCAACAGCTTCAGGAACGGTTACAATTTGTACTCTCTGCCAGCCCCGCCGTCATCTTTACCTGTAAACCTGGGGGCGATTATGGTGCTACTTTTGTCAGCGATAATCTCTACGATGTGACGGGCTACACCAGTGCAGAATTTTTGGCCGAGTCTAGCTTTTGGATCGATCGTGTTCACCCAGATGATCTCCCTTCCTTGCTTGCTCACGCCCCATTGTTGATATCGGGACAGCATACTTATGAATATCGATTCCGGCATCAGCAGGGGCACTATATATGGATAGGGGGTGAACTCCGCGTAGTGCGGAATCAGCAAGGAACGCCGATAGAATGGATCGGTTACTTTGCCGATATTAGCGATCGCAAACTTGCCGAGCTAGAAAATCAACGGCTCCAAGAACGATTACAATTTTTACTCTCTGCCAGCCCGGCTGTGATTTTTACCTGTCAACCTGGGGGTGACTATAGTCTTACTTTTACCAGTGAAAATATCTACAATGTGACGGGCTACACTGCCGCAGAATTTATGGCTGAGTCTAACTTTTGGGTTGAACGTGTTCACCCAGAGGATTTACCACGGGTAATGGCGGAAATTTCCCCTTTATTTGAGCAAGGGCTGCATATTCATGAATACCGCTTCTTACATAAGGCAGGACATTATATATGGATACGGAATGAACTCCGCCTCATTCGCGATCGCCAGGGCAACCCGCTCGAAATTGTCGGCTATACTATCGATATTAGCGATGTCTACGACGAGCTTCGCTTACGCAAACTTGCCGAGCAGGAAAATCAACGGTTAAAAGAACGGTTACAATTTGTACTCGCCGCTAACCCCGCTGTAATTTATACCTGTAGACCAGAGGGCGATTATGGTGCTACGTTTGTCAGCGAAAATATCTACAATGTGACAGGTTACACTAGTGCAGAATTATTAGCTGAGTCTAGCTTTTGGATTGATCGTGTTCACCCAGAGGATCTGCCTAGGGTGTTGAGCGAAGCTACCCAAATATTGGCATTGGGACAGCATACTTGTGAATATCGATTCCGGCATCAGCAAGGGCACTATATATGGATACGGGATGAACTCCGTGTAGTGCGCGATCAGCAGGGAACGCCGAAGGAATTTGTGGGTTACTTTGTCGATATTAGCGATCGCAAACTTGCTGAACTGGCGCTGCAAGAAAGTCAGCGTTTTATTCAACAAATTGCCGATGCAACACCCAATATGCTGTATCTTTGCGACCTGCAAACACAGCGCAATGTTTACGTAAACCGTGAGATTAGCGTAATTCTGGGCTACAGCCCTGAGGCTGCGCAGGCAATGGGGACTAATTTGTTTCAAATCTTGTTACATCCCGACGATTTAAGCCGACTACCCGCCCAATTGTCACGCCTGAAAATAGCTAAGGATGGGGAAATTATCGAATATGAATATCGCATGAGACATGCCAATGGCGAATGGCGTTGGCTCTACAGTTGGGATGCGGTATTTAGCCGCGATGCCGAGGGACAAGTCCAGCAGATCATCGGTACAGCCCAGGATATTACCGTTCGCAAACTGGCTGAACAGGAAAATCAACTGCTGAAAGAACGGTTGCAATTTGTACTCTCTTCCAGTCCGGCGGTGATTTTTACTGTTAAACCCAATAGTAATGAAATTACTTTTGTCAGTGATAATATCCGCACAATGCTGGGCTATACTCCGGATGATTTTGTTTTGGATTCTGGCTTTTGGACTAGCCATGTTCACCCGGAGGATGCACCACAGATAGTGGCTGGCATGACTCAATTGTATGAGCAAGGGCAGCATATTCATGAATACCGCTTCTTGCATCAAGCAGGACATTATGTCTGGATGCGGAATGAACTACGCTTAATCCGCGATCAGCAGAGAAATCCCATTGAAATTGTCGGGTATGGTGCTGATATTAGCGATCGCAAACGCTTGGAAGCAGCACAAAATCGCTTGATTGCCATACTGGAAGCCTCAACTGATTTCATCCTGATTGCCGACCTAGCCGGTACAGCGATCTGGAACAATACTGCACTCAAACGCTTCCGGGGGCTTGACGATCTAGCAGTTAGTCAGCAAAAACCAATTGATTACCATCCCCAAAGGGGTGTGGAATTACTCGAACAGCAAGCTTTACCCGCCGCGATCGCCAACGGTAGTTGGTTGGGAGAAAACATCTTGCTAGATGCCCAAGGGCAAGAAATTCCCGTCTCCCAATTGCTTCTGGCTCATAAATCCCCCCAAGGGGAAGTAGAATTTTTCTCAACCATCATGCGTGATATGCGCATTCACAAGGAATATGAACAGCGCTTAGAGCGCACAAATGCCGAACTGCGCCGCGCTACCCGCCTCAAAGACGAATTCCTCGCCAACATGAGCCACGAACTTCGCACCCCCCTCAATGCGATTTTGGGGATGTCGGAAAGCTTAATCGAGATGGTATTCGGTTCCCTCAACCACCAACAGCACGAAGCGATCGCCACCATTGAACGCAGCGGTCAGCATCTTTTGTCTTTGATTAACGACATTCTGGAACTCTCAAAAATTGAAGCCGATAAGCTAGAATTGAAAGTTAGCTCGGTTTCAGTTGCTCAGCTTTGCAAAATCAGTTTGGACTTTGTTAAACAACAGGCATTTAAAAAACAGATTCAACTAAATTTCACCTTGCCGACAATCCAAGCAGAAATCTCTGCGGATGAGCGGCGCATCCAACAAGTATTGATTAACCTATTATCCAATGCAATTAAGTTTACCCCTAATGGTGGTCAAGTTACCTTGGATGTCACTGTGCAAAATTCCAGCGAATTGTTAGATACTCATAGCTGGATTCTGTTTTCTGTAACCGACACAGGTATTGGTATTGCTCCGGCTGATCAAGCCAGACTGTTTCAACCCTTTGTGCAGATTGATAGCAGCCTTAACCGTAAATATGAAGGTACTGGACTGGGGTTAGTGCTGGTAAAACGAATCATCGAACTGCATGGGGGAAATGTCAGCCTACGCAGTGAACTCGGTCAAGGTAGCTGCTTTACCGTGAGCTTGCCTTATAATGCTTGTCAACTTCAGCAAACGTCAACTTCCAGCTTACCGCCATCTGTTGATGTAGAGCAAAACTCAGTAGCGATCGCCCCAACACAAGTCATCACTGTACCCACAACTCCCCATTCGCCCCTCATCCTGTTAGCAGAAGATAACGAAGCCAATATTAACACCATCTCTAGCTACCTAGAAGCCAAAGGCTATCGGATGCTGGTAGCGAAAAATGGACAAGAAGCGATCAACCTTACCCAAACCCACCATCCTGACTTGATTGTCATGGATATCCAAATGCCAGTAGTTGATGGATTACAAGCAATTGAAAGAATTCGTCAAGATCCCCAACTAGCCGCCATCCCAATCATTGCTCTGACAGCAATGGCAATGATTGGCGATCGGGAAAAATGTCTCGCCTCTGGAGCGAGTAAATATCTTGCTAAACCAGTTAAACTCAAACAACTAACAGCTACAATTCACCAACTTTTAACTATTAAATAAGCAATTTGTAGAGACGTTTCCGGAAACATATCTACAGCCTAATTATTTATCAGTATAAAAATCTGATTCGCTTCTGCCTCCTGCCTTAGGTGATTTCCGCGAAAGAAAATAAGTAGTTCAAACTAATTAAACGTCAAATGTCATTACGAGCGGAACGTAGTGTAGCGAAGTAATCTCAAAAAATCTATCTTACCTTTTTTAAGGTTGACCTACTTACCTGTGTTGGCGAGTTTCGACTTCGCTCAACTCTCGACTCTGGAGTTGGTTGAGCGTTCGCGTAGCGTCCCGCAGGGAAGTCGAAACCAACGGCGGCGGTATATTTATTCCTGTAAATGGCCTTATTTCCAATCATCGCAATTGGACAAAAACCTTGCCTTCTTTAATTTGTAACGGATATGATCCAAGCGCCACATCAGGAACCGTTAAACATTCACCAGTTTCTAACTTATACTGAAAACCGTGGGCAGGACAGGTAATAATACCATTCTCTACCTTACCCCCATCCAAAGTTGAACCGAGATGAGTGCAAGCATTATGGTAACAGCTAATACTATCACCTTGTCGAGATAAAATAAACGAATTCCCGGCAACTTGTACTGCTAAAACAGCAGATTCGGGAACTTGATCAACAGTTGTGACTCTCAGCCATGTAGAACCTCTTTTTAGCGCAAATGGACTAGTTAAGTTAGACTGAGAATTATCAACAGCAGACCCACTACTCACAGCAATAACTTTAGTAATTTCCGGGCAATGGGATTTAATAGCTTGTTCAACTCCTTGAGATAAAGTTAAAGTAGAAGCAGGACAATTACTGCAAGTTCCTATTAGCCTAACTTCTACTGTATCTGGTAGTTTAATTGCTACTAGTTCCACATCCCCCTTATGGCTTTGTAAACCTGGTCTTACTTCGTCAAGGGCTATTTGCAGACGGTGTTCTAAAGGTGGTGTAGGTGGTTTGACTAATTCATGATATAGCAATACTGCATAGACTACTTCATCATCTACAGCATGGCGTAAGGCTGATATAGATTCTGATTTTACGCTTTTAATTAAACGTTTCAAAGCTGTTTTATGTAAGTCTTCAATTGCTCTTTTTAAACCGACAACTACACACCTTTGGCTTTCATCCCACTCAGCTATAATTGCCTCAAATCGGTTGATTTCTTGAACCAATTCTTCTAGGTTAGTCATTTGTCATTTGTCAATGGTCATTTGTCAATGGTCATTTGTCAATGGTCATTTGTCATTTGTCATTTGTCATTTGTCAATAGTTATGAGAGCATCCCAATTTTGCCCTGAATAAATTTGTAGTGGGAGCATCTTGCTCCCTAAGATCAATTCAGCGCTTGAATAAATTTGTAGTGGGAGCATCTTGCTCCCTAAGATCAATTCAGCGCCTGAATAAATTTGTAGTGGGAGCATCTTGCTCCCTAATGTCAATTCAGCGCCCTAGAACCCCGCACTACAAAAAAATAAATTTACACATTTGGGATGCTCCCAAAGTTATCAGTTATCATTTATTCAAATGACAACTGACAAATGACAATTTACTTCATCTTGAAGTCTTTTAGTAGAAATGGCATAGCTGCGCCGGTTGCTAAGCTAGATATGATGACTGGTAACCAAAAAGGCATGGCAGTTTGTGCAAGTGTAACCAATATTAGGAAACCTATGCTAATACCAATTGCCAGTTGCCGAACAAAATATATTGGGTCGCGCAGTAACTTTCCTTTGAAAAATAATTTAGCAGATAACCACCCAAGCTCAAACATAAAACCTCCTAAAAATTTGTGAATAAATTAAGTACAGCTAGCCCTAAAACTACTGCTGGAATTACACCCGCAGGGCCAAATAATCCGCCCAATGTTGCTGAAAACTTATAACCTAAATCTTTTCCAGCTAATAGCATTGCACCAATAGCACCACCAAGCATGGATACAAGAGTTGCTATGATTAACGTCAAAATTACTGTAGTAATGTTAAGTTCTCCCGATAAAAAATTGCTCAAAACATCTAGCATTTTTGGTTTCCTTGAAATATATTTATTGTTTTGTTGATTTTTGCAGCAATCCTCTTGAAGTTGTGAACTTCTGCCGGAAAATAGCTAATAGCTTTTTACCCAAATCTTTGAGGATTGTTATAACTGTAAACAGTACACAAGCTAATGAATGACAACTGTTAACAAATAACTATTTATTAATCATGTTTTGTAATGTATGTAACAATTTTTTGTATAGCTTGGGCTACTAATTGTGCTTGTTTTAACTGTTGATGTTGGCTGAAAATTTCCCAAGCTTCTTGATAGTAAGCACGAGACTGTAAGAGATTGTGCAAATTACCGGCTTGAGGTTGTTGGGGGTTGTCTGGTAATTTGCTGAGGGCATTGGCTTTGTGAGAAATTGTGTTAGCGTATTCGAGGGGTGTGTCTTTGGGGTTACGCACTTTTAAAGCTTCGTCGTAAGCGGCGATCGCTCTTAAGTTATTCTCTAAAGGATGGGAACTCACAAAATATTGCCAAGCGTTACCCAAGTTGTGTTGTAACATCGCATATTCTCTAGGGTGATCGATTAGCTGAATATGCTTTAGCGCCACTTTTAATGACTGTATTGCTAGCCCCTGACGTAAATATTCCCGTTCTGAGGCTAGAGGTAGAGAAAGGTAGGCGATCGCAATATTGTTATATAAAACGGCGTATTCTTGCGGATAATCTTGCCAGGTAAACACCCGCAAAGCCTGATGATAAGCGTTGATGCTGTCTACTATCCGCGCCAAATTGAAGGGTACTAGTGATTGCAACACCAACCCCAAATTCATTTGTGCTTCTGCCACTTCTGTTGGCGAAGCTAACTGTTGTAAAATTGGCAATGCCTCTTCATAGCTGACTTTCGCTTGCAGCAGCAGTTGCGCACCTACATCCGGAATCCTCTGTAATGTCCGAGCCATCCCCACTTGCGCCTTGGCTTTCAGTAGGGGATATTCCTCACCACACATGGAATAAGCCCGATAATATAGGGAAAGTGCATTCCGCAATTCTTTGGTAGTTTGGGGCTGTTTTTCAAAGCCTAGCCCCATCTCGATCAGCATTTGGATTTTTTCTTCTGTAGTTGCTGACTCCGATGCGATCGCCGCCTTCACTACTGAATCTCTAATGCTAGGGGTCATAACTATCGTAATCTGGCCGTTGGGGAATTGAATTTTTCCACGCCCACGAGTGATGAAGATACGAAAACGCATCTCATCAAGGGCTATACATACTCAGCCGATTTACGCAGATTGTGAATCTCTCAGGCGGAATTCCCTGATTTTCCCCAATATCACTTTGTCTGTTTATCCTCCTCTTTTCTTCTCTCCTCACCAGGGAAAGAATCTCTTAACACCACTAGCAACAAAACACCATACAGGTAGATTGTTCACCCTAGAGTTGGTATGACAACAGGGAAGCCAGAATTTCAATTGTCAGGTGTTGTTACCAGTAGTCTACAGAACAATCCTGGAATTGAATTTATCAAGCTTTTAAACTATAAAACAATTTATTTATAAATATCTAGAGGGAAATTCCCAATACTCAGGAAATTTTTAAATACCTAAAAAATTCGTTAAGCAAGTTTACATTCACTGCTCACAAACAGGTAGATATTCAAGTTAAATTTTTCTACTATATTATATACATTTCTTGTGATTATCTCAGCCAATAGCAAGAATTTATTTGTATCACAAAATAACATTTATCTGCTCATGATTCTTGCTCTTATACCGCTAAAATTCTTACTATGACTGCATTTTAGCGAAAAATAAAAATTTAAATTAAATAATTAATCTCATGAGGGTCTATATATTATCCAGCTTTTTTCCCAAAAAACAGTTATATTTGTAACCTGGTAATCAAATTTTTCTGAGATGGCAACCGCCAGCAATTATTAATTTTTATTTAATCTGAGAGAAAAATTTAAAAAAATATTTTAATTTTAAAGATAAACAGTGATAAACAGGTGATACGCTGCAATCCTTATCACCTGAATCATGCATACTAACTAGTGAAAAAACATAGCCGATGACTAACGTACTATGGCTACAGGGTGGTGCTTGTTCGGGTAACACAATGTCATTAGTGTAGACACTATAGAATAAATAAAAAACTCCACCCTTAAGGAGATGGAGTTTTTGGGCATGGGGAAGATTGTACCGCCACTGTTTGGCCAATGTCCCAAGCGACGGGCGAAACAACCTCGTCCACCCACTCTTGGAATACAGTTTCCCGGCGCTTCAATAAATAACCTCTCAGGGACTTACAAAAAATAAATTACCCATATTCCGTAGTGCGAGCCGAAAAGCTCGATGAATGAACATCAGCTCGCGAGACACTCGTACTAGTAGCGTCTCCGTTAGGAGAAGCCTCTCGAAGAGAAGAGAAGTATTACGAATTAAACCACATCTATTTTGAGAACCATAATTTTAAAAGTAGTGGGAGCATCTTGCTCCCTACTCTTCGTAGCGGGCTTTCCAGCCCGCACTACTCCAGGTTTCAAAATGGACAAGGTTTAGTAATTATTTGTCATGATTCCTAGTGGTAGGGCTGCATCTTCTAAATCAGCCCCTAGCAGGTTTGCTCCTTGTAGGTTCGCAGTTAAGAGATTGGTTTTTTGTAAATCTGCCTTTTGTAAATTAGCGCTTTGCAGATTTACTCCTTGTAGGTTTGCACCTTCTAAATCTGCATCATATAGATTAGCGCCTTGCAGATTTGCTCCTGCTATATTTGCTTTGCTCAAATCTACTCCTTGCAAATTAGCTGTTTGTAGATTTGTTCCCTGTAAATTTGCTTTTTCTAATTCTGCATCTTGGAGATTCGCACCTTCCAAATTAGCAGCTTGTAGGTTTGCTCTTTCTAGTTGTGCGCCAATCAAATTGCATCCCACACATTCATTAGTTGTTAATAAACGGCTGACATTTGCTGCTACAGGATCTACAGGCCAGATTGTAGGATATGTGAATGGCGCTGGTGATACTACTGGGGCTGGTATGGATTCAGTAGGAACAGAAGGTATAGGTTGCGTTTCTGATTGCGCTAGGGCGTTGGGTTGATCAAACAGAGAAAATACTGTGACAAATGCTAGAAATACAGTTGTAAAAATCCAGGAAGTAATTTTTTTTGAGTTTGCTTTCTTCATCTTTTTCCCCTCATAATAATTTGATTTTAAGCCAAAGCAATACATTGCTATCTTCTGGGCTACCTCAAAGATAAATTTGCTAATGTATTTTCCCATCTTATAATTTTCAGCATATAAAAAATCCAATAAATTTAAAATATTTAAAATTACTTAAAAACAGTAGGCGACGCTCTAAGCGAGCGTCCAAAATCTACTTAAAAAGCGTTGCCAGACTTGGTAATAGTTGAAACGTCCCACTTTTCATCATAATAGAAATTCCCAGCCAAATTAACACAAAAGGGAATATTTTTCGACCAAAGCGGGCTAGAACAGGAGCCATCAGAGGATTACGAGTCAAGTTGTAAGAAAGGAAGCACCACAGCCCAACAGTAAAATAACAAACACACAAAATGACACCTAAACTGGGAAGATTAGTACTAGCAAACAACGGCACATATATGCCAATATTATTTCCACCATTGGCAATTGTGACAGCAGAAACGCGGTATGTTTGGGGATCGCGAATAGTTGCCCATAATGAGTTTCTATGATGCTTAGATTTAACTGAATGTTTGAAATCTAATGACACAGCTTGTATCGTGTCTTCCTCATCTTCTCGACTCATGAGATTACTAATACCAATAGTAATCGGAAGAATACCTAGTAATCCCACCCAAGCTTCTGGAAGGACTAAACCACCGAAGAAACCAGGAAGACTGGCAGCAACTAATACAGTAAATCCAATAAATTCACCGAGAATAATATGCTTAGGGCGAAAGACATGATTAACTTTGCCAAAAAAAGCCGTTAAGTAGATATTGTCGTCAAAGGTAGTGGCAAAAGCCGCAGATATCCCAAGAATTGATGTCCCAATCAGCCAATCCATAGTCTTTGCTCGCAATAATTCAATGTTCTTTTGACTATTTCTGCTCTGCTGATAGAAGAAGTAAGAATAGTTCAGCAGATTCTGAAATCAAATTTTGTGGTTTTTGATGGCGATTGCAATCACATCTGTGCTGTTTTTTAGCAAGCTAGCTTTGCTGTGTATGCTCTTAATATTATGGTTTGCCACTCTATAAAAGCAAATATTATTTTTTGTCTAAACGATAAACAGAATTTATTAATCGTTCATAGAGCCTTTAGTCATGACTACAAAATTACCTAACCTGCTGACAAAGATGTGAGATTGTATGGAAGTAACTTCTTTAGGGCAAAAACAGTGACTATCCATAATTTCTATTTATCAGTTTAAGAACAAAGAATATTTGCTTTAATTATTTGCTTAGTTTTATCTTGTAAATACAAGGTATTAAACGCCAGACTAAAAGATTTCTAGCTTGATTTTAGATAAAAGATGCCTATGAAGTATATACCCAATGCCGGATAAAATATCTTTCTTCCGATTAATAGTCTCTTTTTTGAAGAGAAATTAAATGCCCTATATGCACATAGGATTGTGGGTGTTTTTACAAGTAAACGTTTTTTTTATTTAATGATGTATTCCACTTGTAAAAATATCAATAATTAAGCCAGAATATATTTGCCATGTCCGAAAATCAGGCTGGGAAAGATGAAGTCTTCAGTAAGAAGATAAACCCTCAGATATATTACCCTGAGGTTGTTTAATCATCTACTCTCGTATGGCATATCAACAAAAGCGGCATCAGCTTATAGTCAGAAATTGACTATAACTTGAGGATGCTTTTGTAATTGAATTGCCAATTTTCAAGCCTAATTTAAATATCCATCCCGTAACTGCCATGAAGAATATTTCTAGATTATCCAAAGCTATGTTGGCTTTCAGCTTTGGACTCTGTTTGCTGCCTATTTCCAAAACCTATGCCAACACTAACCCCGATTTTCCAGTAGCTCTTGCTGCTAGGACTACCTATAATCAAACCAATGTTTCGACTGCAACATATTATTTCACGATCGCAGTACCCGCTTCTGCAACAAAACCCTTGCAACAAGTGACACTGACGCAGATTCAAGGTGGTGAAAATATTGAGTTTGATGCTCAACAAAGTAGCGCCTTTTTGGGAACAAGCGATCGCGGTGGAGAAAATCTCCAATTTGCGATCGCTAGCAACCCCAGTCAAGATGATACCGTAACACTCCAGTTCGCCCAGCCTTTACCACCTGGTAAGACGGTAACAATCGCTCTCAAGCCTTACCGTAATCCTGCTTACGAAGGATTTTATCTGTTTAATGTCAAAGCTGCTCCCGCAGAGCAGGGTACAGAAGGTCAATCTCTAGGTGTCGCTCGGTTACAATTTTACCAAAACGACTTCTAACTGGATAAGTAGTGCTTCATCGCATTAATTTTGCGGTGCTGCGAGATCCCCGACTTCTTCAAGAAGTCGGGGATCTGAACACTACTAGATTTAATAGCCAGCAATTTTATCAACGACATTACGCAGGGGTTGACCGTGGTAATAGCGTGTAAAATTATCGAGAAAAAGTGCGATCGCTCTTTCTCTGGTTTTGGGGGAATGTCCAGAACAGTGGGGTGTCAGAAAAAGATTTGGTTGATTCCATAAGGGACTTTCTGGCGGTAGCGGTTCTGTAAAGACTGTATCTAAAGCTGCACCAGCAATTTGACTTGTTTGCAAGGCTTTAATCAGTGCAGGTTCATCAACAATTGCACCACGAGCAATATTAATTAAATAAGCATCGGGACGCATCAAACTAAACACTTCTGCATCAATTATGCCTTTGGTTTCTGGAGTTAAAGGTGTGGCAATAACTACATAATGTGCTTCACTTAATAGCGGTTTCCATTCATTTGCACCCACTATTTTATCAAAGTTGGGTAATGGTTGCGGATGACGGCGACTACCATAAATATTAAAACCAAAACCTTTGGCACGTTTCGCAATTTCTTGTCCAATTCCCCCTGCACCGATAATTAATAATGTTTTATCTAGCAGTTCTTCACTTCTAAGTCCTCGTTGCCAACTTTTTTGAGTTTGTAGTTCATGCAATTTGGGAAAATTCTTGGCGTAAGACAATATATAAGCAATCACAAATTCCGCCATCGGAATTGCATGAAGTCCTGCGCCGTTAGTCAGGAGAATTTCCCGTTCTAAATATTGTGGTGTCAGAATATTATTAACACCTGCATTTGTTGCTTGATGCCAACGCAATTTAGGTGCAGATTCTAAAACCTTCTGTAAAGTCGTCGGTTTTATATAATAAAGCCAACTAAAATAAACTTCCGCATCTGTAGCATCACCATCAATATTGCCATCCACATCAGCCCGGACATATTTTATATCTTCAGGTAGATGCGGTACAATTTCATCAGCAACTTCTATAGGTAGAATTAGCTTCATAGTCACTTACTCCATTTATATCTATGTTAAATGTTTTCTAGATAACCGAAAAATTTACTATTAATCCTAATATGCTTGTATTATTTACCAGTATTATGTGCTGTAATAATGACTATTCAATCCAATTCGATTTATATAGAAGAAATAGTAGAGTTCCTTAATAGCTTCTTTAATGTTGAGAAATTTCCTGAGGACGAAAGAGGCGGTATATATTTACCAACATCAAATCCTGTGGAACGTTTAGGATTAGCACTTGAACCAGAGACGCAATTACAGGAATGGGTAATTGATAAACGTTTAGATGCATTATTCTTACATCGACCGTGGAAATTAGAAGTAGAGAAACTTCCGCCAGGATTGGGAATAATTTCCTATCATCTCCCATTTGATGAATGCTTGACAGTGGGTTTTAATCTCCGGTTAGCTCAAGTGTTGAGAATGTCTGATTTAGAAGTATTGGGAGAAAAAGAAAATAGAGCCATTGGCATGATTGGAGAAATACCGACTAAATCTTTTGCACAATTATGCAATTGTGTCATGCAAATTTTTGGCAGACAAGAACAAGTATTACCAGCAGTTAATCATGATATTAAATGCATTGCTGTTGTTGGTGCAATGACAGATTCATTAGTACGTGAAGCCGCCGCCCGTGGTGCTGATGTTTATATCACAGGACAAATTCGCCAGCCAGCCCAAAAGGCAATACAAGAAACCAAAATAGGCGCGATCGCAGTTGGTCATCGTTGTAGTGAAGTGTGGGGTTTACGTTCATTATCTGGAATCCTACAAGAACGCTGGTCTAATTTAGAAGTCTTTATATTAGATTAATCATCTAGCATGAGTATGTAACCAGGTTTGTTTAGCAACATCCCAATGAGAATCAAGCCAACGCTGTTGCGTTTCATCCCAGTGGGATAATGTAGCTAGATCTATCATTGAGATTGCAACTTCAATGTCTTCTTCGGAAGCTAGTGGGCCTGAATCTGCGAAACTGAGTACATCGTCAAAGATTTCGATTATCCACCCTTGATATACTTGCCCATTTGTCAGTTTAAAATAGTGCTTTGTGCCAAACTCACTGAATTCTTCTAGAATAGCTTTTGAGTTTTTCATCAGTCGCTACCTTTTCATCAGTCGCTACCTTTTCCTGAATTAATTTTAAGTCTTTTATTACTTCTGCTGCGTCACAATCCAATCATTCAATTTAAAATCAGACTGGGCTAATTTTTGCGAGACTAAAAATTTCTTTGTTCCTTCTAAAAGTTGCACTCCTTGATCTGGTAAAGGTTCTACTGGGAATTGTGTAATTGGGAAAGAAGCTTTCACTACATCAAGAGGATATCCTGATACATCAGCATGAAATTTATAATAAGCTTCTGGGTTAGCTTGAATATCTTTCACAGCTGCTTGTTTGATTTGATTCAACTTTTGCGGTAAATCTGGATGTTTTGCCAAGAACTCTTCCGTGGCTACAGTAACGCTAGTTCCCCGTAAGTCTGGGTGTTGAATTGCTTCATCAATCACAGGATAACCTTTTGATTTTAACAGCGGCCCGGTTCCAGTTGATGCCGCGATGTCTATCGACAAGCCGCTTCGCGTCTACGCCGCCACATCTCCCCGTTCTAATGCGGCTTGGGCTTCGCTAGGTAACATATGGATGACCTTAACGCGATCGCTTATCCCGGCTTTTTGCAATAATCCAATTAAATAGCGATGCATATAGGAACCTTTGGAAGTCGCTACTTTCTTTCCTGCGAGTTCCGCTACAGAACGAGGCCCATCTTTTTTAGCCAATAACCAAGCATTTGTGCCTACTTGTTCTTGACCTATTAAACGTGTGGGTAAACCTTTAGCTTTACCAACCAGTGCAGGTGTATCACCATAAATTCCTACATCCACTTCCCCAGCCACTAACGCTTCATTCAAGTTCGGCCCGTTGGGAAAATTCAGCGTCTTGATTTCGGTAATCCCCGATTTTTGCAATTCTGGTAAAAGTTTACCTTGATGCATTGCCCAACCTGTCGGCCCAGTGGGTGTTTTAATTTTACCGTTACTAATAAAACCTAAACGCAAGGTAGAAGTTTTTACTTCAGCCTTAGTTGTAGTTGTGGGATTGGGTACAGCTTGGGAAACAGTTTGATTGGAACTACAAGCTGTGCTAAGAAATAACAGGCCAGATACAGCTAGTGTTGGTAGTTTAAGCATGGAAAACGAACCGCTTCAGACACAGAGGAGGGCAGTTGCGTGGGCGGTTTCCCGACTTGAGCAAACTGCCCGTAACGCAAAACAAAAAAGAAAATAGTTAAGTTACCCAGGTAGGGGCACAACAATGTTGTGCCCTGAGGATAATCTGTACATCACCCAGTTAATGTATGCTATTTCATCAGCTTGAGAATTTGGTGTGTAGAATCTTCTTTGGCTAGAGAAGTGCGATCGCGTCCCCAACCAACATTTCTCCGGTAGCTTCCTAAAAGTTCAGCCTCTTTCAGTAATTGTTCATCAATAGAATCTAGAGGATCAACTTGTGGTGCAACATACAAAGCATCCACCGGACAGTACAATTCACACATGAAACAGGTTTGACAATCACTCTGTCTAGCAATAGTAGGTGGTGCATCTGGTACTTTGTCAAAAACGTTTGTCGGGCAAACATTCACGCAAATATTACATTGAATACACCGCGACGCGCTGACTAACTCAATCATACAATTTTGGATTTTCGATTTTAGATTGAAGAATGAGGCGCATTAGTCAAGAACTCCAATCTTTCTCTCTGCGCCTCTGCGCCTCTGCGTGAGAAAAAAAACAATCAAGAAGACGCGCCTACCAATTCTTGTTGTCTCCCTAATCCCTCACTTCTCACCCAAACTTCATCCAACCCACCACTAACTAAATAATGTTGCTGGCTAGCATCCATTTCTGGAAAATCCAGATGCTTGTGCATACCGCGAGTTTCTTTCCGTTCTAAAGCACTACTATACATCCATCGCGCTGTAGCTACCATTGCCGCAGCTTCCCGCATCTGAATAATATTGCGCCCATCCCCAGCTTGACTAGTACGAATCTCTTGCCAGAGGTGATTTAATCTCTGCAATGATGCAGTCAAACCTTGTTCTTTACGGAACAAATTGCGATCGTACGGGAAAACTTCCGCTTGTGTGGCTTGGATAACTTCTCCCGCCTTGATTTGGTGTTGACTACCACTAATCAATCCCGCTTCACCAACAGCTTGCACAGAGCGCTGTGTTCCCCACTCACCCAAATTTTGGGCATACTCAGCCGCAGATTTACCCGCCCAGCAACCAGAAGATATCGCCCAAGCTGCATTGTGACTACCACCACCAGTAAAGCCACCACAAATTAATTCTCTAGTAGCCGCATCACCCGCCGCATAAAGTCCGGGAACTGATGCAGCGCAGGTAGAATCGACAATCCGAATTCCACCTGTACCGCGTACTGTTCCTTCTAAACGCAAGGTGACGGGGAAACGTTGGTTAAAGGGATCAATCCCAGCGCGATCAAAAGGTAAGAAGAAATTCGGCTGTGCTTTGCGCATCTGTGCCTGTATTGCTTCATTCGCTTGATCCAAGATGGCATAAACAGGTTGTGTCAACAGCGTTTGGGCAATCACTGAACGCCCTCGTTGAGAACCTGCACCAGGTATTGGTGTACCATCTTCGTATGTGAAAGTTGCCCAGTTATAAAACAGGGTTTTGGTAACCGAAGAAAAGGCGGGAGAGATGCCATAAGCATTAGAAAACTCCATCCCTGACATCTCTGCACCCGCTTCTGCTGCCATGAGGTATCCATCCCCAGTCAGGACATTGCAACCTAAGGCTTTACTCAAGAAAGCACAACCACCTGTTGCAATGATTACTCCACCTGCACGTACAACCCATTGCTTGCCTGTTTGGCGGTTAATTCCAGTTGCACCAGCAACAGCACCTTCTGCGTCTACTAATAATTGCAAGGCAGGGCTATTGTCTAAAATTGTTACCCCCACCCGCTTGATTTGCTTCCGCATCAGGCGCATATATTCTGGACCCTGGAGACTACGCCGATAGGGTTTTCCCTCGTCATCAACAGGAAAAGGATAACCCCATTCTGCTAATAGGTTGACGTTGGTATAAGTCTGATTCAATACCTGATCCATCCAGGTACGATTGGCTAAAAATCCCCCCAAAGATTCCCGACTGGCTTTTGCAGCTTCTCTCGCTTCAGCATCAGGTGGTACATACCACACACCATTACCGGATGCTGCTGCACAGCCACTTGTACCACAGTAGCCTTTATCGACCAAAACTACCTTTGCACCAGCAGATGCAGCACTCCAAGCAGCCCAAGTACCAGCGGGGCCACCTCCAATTACTAGAACATCTGTTTGCAAGTTATGGTCAACATCAATAGTAGATGAACTCTGCGATCGCCAATGGGGACTACTCATTGAATTCCTCGCCTCAATATTTAAACTTAAGAACTACAGAAAAACTTGGATAATTACACAATCAATACACCAATTTATAACTGCAACTATGGTCATTAGATACAGTTGATAAATGCATATTTTTGCAGCACTGGTATTTACAATACCATAAAATACGGTTACTCGGTCAAGTTACTGTATTTATTTTCAATTAAAGCCTTGCATAATTTTTTCAAAAAATCAAGAGGGAGTTTTATCAAACTTCCAAATCTCAAGAAAAAGCTGAGTTTTTCAGGATTAACATCAGAAAATTACTGCCTAAAGCTGCATATTTTGCCTAAAATAGGCTTATTATCGCTGTTTTATCTATTTGCGTAAAATATTAAATATCAGCTTAAATTTATGAATTTTTATAAAAAATATATTGCGTAGTAAGCACTTCAGTGCTGTTCCCAATGGGCTTTTAAGCACTAAAGTGCTGATTACAAGTTTGTGCTTCAGCACTTTCAAAGGTGCTGTTTTTAAGCACTAAAGTGCTGACTACAGGTTTTTACATAAATTATGGCGCTGGATTGGGATAACGTGTATGAACTGCGTCTAACTCTGCTAAAATCTCTGGGTTAAGAACTACATTTACACTGTCGATGTTTTCTTGTAGTTGTTGTAGTGATGTAGCACCAATAATTGTGCTACTCACAAACCAGCGACTCCGCACAAAAGCTAAAGCTAATTGAGCAGGTGTTAAATTATGTTTTTTAGCAATTTCTACATAAGCTGCTACAGCTTCATTGACATTTTGTTTGAGATAACGTTGTCCAAAACCTTGAAATAGAGACAAGCGGGTATTTTCTGGTTTGCTACCTTCTATATACTTACCTGATAACAAACCAAACCCAAGCGGACTGTAGGCGAGTAAACCAACATTTGTGTAATGCGAAACTTCTGCTAAACCGGAATCAAACACGCGATTTAGCAAATTATAAGCATTTTGAATTGAGATTACTTTCGGTAATCCTAACTTTTTAGCAGCATGAACAAACTTAGTCACACCCCAAGGAGTTTCATTACTCAAACCTATATAGCGGACTTTACCTGCTTTGATTACTTCTGCAAAGGCTGCTAATTGTTCAGAAAAGGCTACAGTTTCCCGTTCCAACTCCGGTTTATACTCTGTCTGACCAAAGGTGGGAACATAGCGATCAGGCCAATGAATTTGGTACAAATCGATAAAATCTGTTTGCAATCGCTTCAAACTATCATCTACCGCCTGCTGAACATTCTTACTATCAATTTTGATATTTCCATCTCGCAGCCAATTAATTGGACGACCGGGCCCAGCAATTTTGGTAGCAACTATCAGTTGATCTCGCTGCTGTTTTTTCAACCATTCGCCAATGTAAGCTTCGGTTTTTCCTTGGGTTTCGCCGCGAGGGGGTACTGGGTACATTTCCGCCGTATCAATAAAATTGACCCCTTGGGCTATAGCATAGTCTAACTGTTGATGGGCTTCTTCAATAGTATTTTGCTGCCCGTAAGTCATGGTTCCTAAACAAATTTCCGAAACCCTTAAGTCACTGTCGCCGAGTTGGTTGTACTTCATAGTTGTGGAACTAATTCTCTTAGTTACTTGGGCAAATCTTCAAGTAATAAAACGCCAAATCTAAATAAAATACAAAAAAACTACCGATTTAGCGTAGTTAATATCTAGGATACGTATATTACCAGAGATTAATCATCGTCACAAGTTTATTTATTATTTTGATAAATATATATATTGTGTGTAGCCAAAAATACTATACCCCTACAGTTTTTCTGGAATACTTGTATCTAGTAAGATAAAAGTACTATAATTCGACCGAATTACCGGAGTATGCAAAAATAAGGTAGTTTAGTCCCTGCCAGAGATTGCTTTTCTCTTACCTAATTTCCTGACTCTCAGAGAAAAAAATAAAGATTTCTTGAAGAACTATCAGATGAAAATCTGAAGTCTGAATAGCTATTCAACAGCAATCTTGACGGCTTCATTGCATTACCTGGAGAGAATTTCCAGAAATTTACGAATGCTGATGTCATCTGGCTGATGCGGAGAAAATTGCCAAATATTTGTCCTAGACCGAAATTGTGTGTTCTATCAAAATGAAAAAAATTTTTGGGAATTCATTGCTAGCTTTACCAACGTTTCTAGTGCTGTTTTTATTAGCAGCCAGCGCGAAAACTCTTGCTCAAGAAGTACCTGTACAAAAAGAGGCAGAAACTTCATCACAGACATTACCGCCTGGGAACAAAACTGTAGTTGAGGCTGATTTAACAGCCCCAGCCAAGACAGCACCCTTGAGTCCCATCGCACAAGTTCCAGTTGTACAACCCACCGTCCCAACACCCAATGACGACCTAGGACAAGTCACCTCTGTCTCCCAACTATCTGATGTTCAGCCTACAGATTGGGCATTCCAAGCCCTACAGTCTCTAGTTGAGCGCTATGGCGTAATTGCTGGATATCCCGATGGCACATTTAAAGGAAACCGGGCCCTGACACGCTATGAATTTGCCGCCGGTTTAAATGTAGCCCTTGATAGACTTAACGAATTAATTGCAACTAGCACTGCTGAGTTAGTTAGGCGGGAAGACTTAGAAACCCTCAAAAAGCTGCAAGAACAATTTGCTGCTGAACTCGCAACTTTGCGAGGAAGAGTAGACTCTCTCGAAGCCCGTTCTGCCAAGTTAGAAGCCACGCAATTTTCCACAACTACCAAACTGCAAGGGCTGGCACAATTCTTTATCGCTGATAGTTTTGGTAATCGTGTCGGTAATAATAGAGATAATACCAATACTTTTTTAAGCTACCGTGCAACCCTCGCTCTCCAAACTAGCTTTACTGGCAAAGACCAGTTGACAACTAGCTTAACAGCATCTAACTTTGTGGCTTTTGGAGGTGCGACTGTTGTTGGAGGGACACCTTTAACGGGAACTAACCAAACCCGATTTAATACAGAAAGAACCACTAGTTATGCAGCAGACAGTAATCTTTATCTTGATAGATTGTTCTATCGCTTCCCATTCGGGAAAAACACTACCGTCTGGGTAGGTGCCAGGGCGCTGCAACCGGTGACTTTTGCGCCTACTCTCAATCCCTTAGTTGGTAATGCCCAAACTGGTACCCTCTCAAGATTTGGACTCTTCAACCCTGTGATTTACCGACCTGGTTTTGATGGTGCTGGTTTAGCTTTTGCCCATAAATTTAGCAATCAACTTCAACTCAACGCAGGTTATATCGTAGATGATGCTCTAGGTAGTAATCCTGGGGGAAACGCCACCAATACAGGAGGATTGTTTGGTAATTCATACGAAGCACTGGCGCAGTTAACCTTCACCCCCAGCCGCAGTCTAGATATTAGTTTCGCCTACGCCCGCAAATACTTCCCTACCCCGGTTTCTCCTGGCCCCAACGGTTCAGTAGTTGTCGCCCCTGGGTCTGGTTATAACATCACTGGTGGTACAGGTACGGCTAACGCTGGTCGTCCTTTTGGTTTAGCACCCACTTCATCTGATAACTTTGGGTTGCAATTTAACTGGAAACCTAGTAATGCTTTCCATATAGGTGGTTGGTTTGGTTATACACAAGCCCATCAAGAAGGTACTAGTAATGATGCTAGTATCATTAACGCGGCGCTGACTCTGGCACTGCCAGATTTAGGCAAAAAAGGTAATCTAGCTGGGTTTGTCTTTGGTATACCACCAAAAGTTACTAGCAATGATGTAGCTACTCGCAGAGACAATGACACCTCTTTTCATATAGAGGGTTTTTACACATACAGGGTGAATGACAATATTAGTGTGACTCCAACGTTGTTTGTCATTACTAACCCAGAGGCTAATTCTGCTAATGATCCGATTTGGGTAGGCGCTCTCCGTACTACCTTTACTTTCTAACAGAATACTATTTAACGCGATGTGCGATCGCTGTTTACTGTTCTTCGCAACAGTATGACACCAAAATCTTCAGACGGTGCGTTACTGACTCCATCCTAACGCACTCTACAAATACTAGAAGTTTAAAATACGGTAAATTGATAGATTTATTGTATGATTATAAATCTCAGATAGGTAAATTCTGATGATTAGTTCAATTTTTCAACGATTGATTGCGGCATGGAAGAGATTTTGGGTTTCTCACTTTGCGCGTCAAAACAGGTTCTTATGGGTTATACCTCTTCCTGTTGCTGGGGCTTTCATTACTGGATTATGTCTCAGTTTATTATTTACAGCTTGCACAGCCAATAATTCCAGCAACAATACTGCTAATTCTGCTAATAATTCCCATCAAAACAAAGCATCAGTAGTCAAATTTGGTTATCAAAAATCGGCAATTCTGCTCAAGAGTAAAGGCATTTTAGAAAAGCGTTTACAACCTCAAGGTGTCTCTGTTGAGTGGATTGAATTTCCAGCCGGGCCACAGCTCTTAGAAGCAATGAATGTCGGTAGTATTGACTTTGGACATACCGGAGAATCACCACCAATTTTTGCCCAAGCTGCGGGAGCTTCATTAACTTACATTGCGGGAATTGCGCCTAGTCCTGCGGGTCAAGCTATTCTCCTTCCTCCAGATTCTCCGATTAAAACGGTAACTGACTTGAAGGGTAAAAAAATTGCCTTTCAGAAAGGTTCTAGCGCTCATTATCTGCTGTTGCAAGTATTAGAAAAATTTGGTTTGAAATACAGTGATATTCAACCAATTTATCTACCACCGGCTGATGCACGCGCTGCATTAGTTAAGGGAAGCTTAGATGCTTGGGTAATTTGGGACCCATTTTATGCAGCCGCCCAAAAAGCCATCAATGCTCGTGTTTTGATTGATGGTACAGAAGTTAATAAACAAGGGGGATATTACTTAGCTAGTCGTAAATTTGCTACTGATAATCCAGAAACAATTAAGTCAATCTTAGAGGAAATTAAAACCCTGGAAGATTGGTCTGATAAGCATCGGGATGAGGTAGCTTCTACACTCTCACCAGTGTTAGGTATTGATTTAGAAACAATGCAAAAGGCTACACAGCGGAAGAAATTTGGCATTGTACCCATTGATAGTAACTTGATTACTCTACAGCAAAAAGTCGCTGATAAATTCTATGAATTGAAATTGATTCCCAAACAGATTGATGTGAAGGAAGCAATGCTTTCACCAGAACAATATGCAGCTTTTTCACCAAAAATATAGGTGTGGCTCAGAAATATAGTAATCCTATTTAATTGGTGAAATCTTGCCTTATCCAGATCCCCGACTTTTTACAAAAGCAGGGGATCTAAATTTTTATGAATGTATTTTTTGCAAAGGGATATCAAAACTACTTGATTTTCGCTGTTGTTTATGGGAAATTTTGATTAAAGTACTTTAAATTTTTAGGATTAACGTAGTTAAAAAATGCTGGGAAAAACCTGTTAGTTGTAGCTATGCGATCGCGCTTTGAGAAACAGCACTAAATCACTACAGCTAAAGTTACCTTCCAGTAGTACAATTCCAGATTTTATCCCCAATGTAGTTGAGATAGTTCGTATTCAGGACTGAAGTCCTGACTACAAATTTTTTATCTAATTCTTTGCCAGTGGAGACATCTCATGTCAGTAGATCCCAATTCTCACCAAAGTTCCGAACAGGATGCTTTAGTTCCTCATGAAACACCCCAAGTTAAGCGACCCCGACGCTTCCTTGGTGGCGCTAGTAGACGCTCTTTTCTTGGGCGTGTCGGTTTGTTGACTACTAGTAGTGTGGTAGCTGGAGTTTTAGGTTCACCCATTACCTCCAAAAAGGGAGAAGACATTGTTCAGGCTGCCGAACCTGGGGTAAAGTCCGACCATAACAACTTACGGGAGAAAGCTTTTCAAGTCCGTACAACAGCAGCCAAGAATAATCGGGAAATTCCCATTCCTCCCCATCCCACCAATGGAGATGAGGCGAAATATGCCAACAAAATTGCTACAGATACACGCGGATTACCCCATAATCAGTTGGGCGAAGTGGATCTGAAGGCTTATCAATCTTTTATTAATGCCCTGAACTCTGGCGACCCCAACGAATATGAAAAAATCATCTTGGGTGGCAAACGGAAACTGGTACAACCACTCACACCATTAGCAATTAGTTTGAGTGGGGTAAATACTTGCCAATTGGCGATTCCAGTACCCCCTACCCTCGATAGTGCAGAGCAAGCAGCGGAATTTCTGGAAATTGCTTGGCAACAACTCTTGCAGGATGTACCTTTTAGCGAGTTCCGTAATGACACAACTAACCCGCTGATTCTGGCAGCTGTTCAAGATTTGAATCGGTTATCAGCATTTAAAGGGCCGAAACAGAATGGAAAGGTAACGCCAGAACTACTATTTCGAGGCACGGCAATTTACGCTGATGGTTCTGGTAAAACGACTTACCACACCTTACCAGGGGTAGAAGTCGGCCCTTACGTATCCCAGTTCTTACTGCGTCCTGTCCCTGCGGGAACACATAGTTATCCTCAGCTTAATCGTGTGCCCCTAGCTATTCCCGAAAATACATTTCAAACAAACTATGATGAATGGTTACTAGTGCAAAATGGTGGTGATCCTGGTCGAACAATTAAGTTTGACTCAACCCGTCGCTACTTTATCAATGGGCGCGACCAATCAGAAATAGCCCACACGCCACCACCAGTCTATACAAATGCTGCGTTAATTCTCCTCGCCAAACCAAGCAGTGATAATCCCCTAGCGGGTGGCGTTGGTTCACCTTACAATCCTGGCAATCCTTATAACAAGTCAAAAACTCAAGTGGGTGGTTCAGGGACATTTGGCCCTGGGTATGCACAATCTCTCATCGGTTGGGTTAGTCCACACGCAATTAGAGCCGCCTACTGGCAGAAGTATTATGTTCACCGTCGTTTGCGGGCAGAGGCTTATGGTGGGTTGGTTCACAACAACAAGGTGAATAAAACGAACTATCCGATTCACCAGGAAGTATTCAAGTCAGAAGCACTCGATCGCATTTACAGCAAAAACAAATCCTACTTGCTGCCACAAGCCTTTCCCGAAGGGGCACCATTCCACTCTTCTTATCCAGGGGGCGCTTCGGTTTCTGCTGGTGCTAGCGTAACGATTTTGAAGGCGCTATTTGATGAGAGTTATGTAATTCCTAATCCAGTGATACCAGATCCCAAAGATCCTACCAAATTGATTCCCTATGAAGGGCCACCGTTGACCGTGGGTGGAGAATTGAACAAGCTAGCGGCGAATATTGGCTTGGGTCGTGATAGCGCGGGAATTCACTGGCGCACGGATGCAGCAGCCTCGTTGGCACTTGGGGAAGCGATCGCAATTGGTATCCTCAGAGATGAGAAACTCACCTTCCGCGAAATATTTGCAGGTTTCACATTCACCAAATTTGATGGTACAAAGGTCACCATCTAAAATTTTTCAACTGCCAATACTGCTGAGTTATTTAGGGAAAAGGGGTAAGATGAGGGAGATCAGGGCAGAGAATTTTATTCGCTCCCTTATTCCCTTGCCTTATCCCCATCCCTACTAACTTTTGACTATCATATATCAGACTATTTAGCCGAAGAATGTCATCATGCCTCAGCTTCGGAAATTTTACCCTCGATCGCGGTTTGTGTTTTTGGGTATAGTTTTAGCGATCGCACTTTTGATCTATAAACTACAAGCCCCGGAAATATCCCCAGATATAAAACTAGCGAAGAAACTAGGCGCAGAAATAATTACTGCTTGTCCTGTGGTTAACGAGCCAAAAAATTTAGCAGCCTTCAACTCATGCGCCGACAACCTCTCTCAGCTAAAAACCCTCCGCGATACCATGAATGCACCATTTTTGTGGGGCGCTCAAAGTCAAGTTGGTAATTACAATATTAAAGATACTCAAACCACTCAATTTGATCCATTAGTATGGCGACATACTTACCTGTCTACATTTATGTTTAAAGGTGAACCATTAGTTGAACAGGTAAATAACTTAACCGTCATCCACCTCCCTACTCAGTTCCGCAATCAGTTAGATATAGGAGATTTTCCTTATCCGTTTTGGCACTCATCAAAAAAGTGGGATTCTTACCAACAAACTACAGAATTACTTTTCTTTCTGGAACAGAAAAAACTCAAAGGGGCACTGCGTTCAGCTGTCGTTGATCCAAAACGTCCAAAGGTAGATCATGCATGGGACGGTAAGTGGGTTTGGACTGATGCTAGTGGCAAACAGCAGCCTTATGTAACACTATATACCCGTTTATTTTCATCATCCAACCCACACATAGCCAAAGTTGATGCTGCTTATCGGGCATTCGAGGACAAGCTGCGATCGCATTCTTGTCTTGCTTGTCATAGTCCTGACAACACCAGTAAGCAGAATCCCTTATTAATCCTGAATTATCCCAATCAGGCACTCACCTTACGACACGAAACAGTCCGCCAAATCCAAGAAAAACGGATGCCTCCGCCAAATGGGATTGCCAATGAACAAGAACGACAAAAGCTGATTGAACTTGCCCAAACATTTGCAGAAGCAGGCGATCAGGCTCTTGCTTACGAAGGAGAAAAAATCACTTTGGAAAAAAAACTATCGCAATCCTCAATCAATTATCAATAGGCGCGTACTATAGGATTCCTATATAGCCATTCTCCCTGGGATGAAGTTTTTAACGTCTTGATTCCAAGTTAGAGAAACTTATGTAGGGTCTTGAATTTTATCCTTCATTCTTTATTCTTCACATGCCTAATTTTACCGAGTTGCTTAATCATCGTTATGGCGCTAGCCCAGTCAATACAGATTTACCTGGAAATGACTTGATCGGTTCTCTGTTATCTCACCGTTCAATTCGGGCTTACTTACCGGACGCTTTACCGTCAGGAACCTTAGAAACTTTAGTAGCAGCAGCACAATCAGCATCTACATCCTCAAATCTCCAAACTTGGAGTGTAGTGGCTATAGAAGATCCAAACCGCAAGGAAAAGTTATCGCAACTAGCTAATAATCAAGCCCATATTCGCCAGTCTCCGTTATTTCTTGTCTGGTTGGCAGATTTAGCGAGACTCGCATACATTGCTGAAAGTCGGGGATTACCCCATGAAGGCTTAGATTATCTGGAAATGTTTTTGACTGCGGCGATTGATGCAGCGTTAGCGGCGCAAAATGCTGTAGTAGCGGCGGAGTCGCTGGGTTTGGGAACGGTGTATATTGGTGCGTTGCGTAACAAACCAGAAGAAGTGGCGGAGGTTTTAGGTTTACCAAAACAGGTATTTGCTGTTTTTGGTTTGTGTGTCGGTTATGCTAATGGTACTGTGGAAACAGCAATTAAACCACGCTTACCCCAGACGGCGGTGCTACATCGGGAAACGTACAAACTCGCAGAACAAGAAGAAGATATCGCTGTTTATAACCAAGCAATGCAAGCTTTTTACCAGTCTCAAAACATGAATGTCCCTGGTGATTGGACAGAACATTCTGCTAAACGGGTGGCTTTTGCTCAGTCTATATCAGGGCGCGATCGCTTGCGGGAAGCTTTGAATAATTTGGGGTTTGAACTGCGTTAATTTTTTCTAGGATACCTAGTTTTATTTGCTAAATCTATTTTGAGGATTGTCCCTACTTTCAATACTAAGAAGGTAGGGTTAATTTTTTGATGTGAATCTTCTCAAAGATGACTCTTTATGCTTACTAAAAATCTCTACTTTCCTTTTGAGTCCGTAGTCGAAACTTTAGTAAGTCTAGCTGTGGGTATTCATATATATCAAGATATTTAATTCTTTCACGGCAGAGATAATCACGCGATCGCCTTTTTCATCCAGCATATCTAAATTGTGTAGCTATCAACACATTTTTTAAGTTTTTTTATAAAAAATCTACTTGCCTTTTTGCCCCACCTATGTGAGACTACTAGAAATATACTACTAAAACTTGACAAAGTTACCGTAGTTTTAGCGATGATTTATCAACAATTAGACAATTACTAGGTAGCTAGCTGATGTAAGAGTCTTCTTGAAAGGGTTTTCAGATTACAGAAACTTAAGGGAGGAAAAGCAATGTCAGGCAGAAAATCTTGTTGTAGCCGTAGTTAATACCAAGTTGCAATCAAAGGTAGTATCTGTCAAAAGGGGCGGGAACGCAGTGAAGGGAAGCAATCTCATTAATCTCAAGCTACTACAACAGACCGCAACTTAGGATAGTGACATTCTTGCCCGATATTCGCTTAAGTAACTGGTCTTCATGACCGTAGGAATCGGATGAGAAATATAGTTACTAAAGACCATATAGGTATATTTTAGCTGGTATTTTTTTGACTACGAGGCTGCTCTAGCCATATAGAGACATTTAATCAGTTTACTGATGCGAGAGCAAAAAAGGAGATTTGTAGAATGACATCTGAAGTACGAGGAATGCGTTTAACACTACAAGGACTAAACAAGTCCTTTGGGCACAAGACAGTTTTGCAGGATATTGATTTGGAGATTAAGCCTGGGGAATTTGTCGCCATAGTTGGGCGCAGTGGTTGCGGTAAAAGTACAATGTTACGGCTGATTGCTGGACTAGATGCACCAACTGGGGGTGGTGTGTTTTTAAACGATCAGCATTCTCATCATCGGATTAACCCAGATATCCGTATGATGTTCCAAGATGCACGGTTACTACCTTGGCAACGGGTACTAACAAATGTGGAGTTAGGCTTGTTAGGTGCTAACTCGCAAGTGTATGCAAAACAAACAGCTTTGCAAGTATTGCGTGCTGTGGGATTAGAAGATCGGGCCCACGAATGGCCTTCAGTTTTGTCTGGTGGACAACGCCAACGGGTAGCCTTAGCCAGAGCCTTAGCAAGTAGTCCGGCTTTATTGCTGCTAGATGAGCCTCTGGGCGCGTTGGATGCACTGACTCGGATTGAAATGCAGCAATTGCTAGAGAAATTATGGCAAGAGCAAGGATTTACTGCATTACTAATTACCCATGATGTGGAAGAAGCTGTGGTACTAGCAGACCGAGTATTACTCATTGAAAACGGTCAGATTGGCTTAGATTTAGAGATTAATTTGCCACGTCCACGAGTTAGAGGAGATGTTGCACTAGCTCAGACTGTGGAGAAACTTTTACAACGAGTAATGGGTCAGCAAGAGCGCGAACCAGCATTACAAGAATCACAGTCATTCACATCTTTGATAGTATAAATTGTGATATGTATCGCTGTAGACACAAAGAAAGCGATCGCCTTAAGTAATTACCAGTACAAATATATTGGTCACTTTGCCTCCGCCAGAGAAGCGTTGTGTAAATCCCGATTCATCGGGAGAGTGACGCAGCGCTTCCCTTACCTCAAATTTGAGCCACCTATTGAAGTTAGATAGCAGTTTCAATCGTGACTTCTTCAAAGGTACGGCTGTCCAAAAACCCCATCAGAGTTTTTCACAGATGGTAAATATTTCATCTTGAGTGGTTCGTCAACTTCAACACACATGGCATTAGGGAGGAGAATTGCGTCTCTCATCAAGCGGAACATTTTTCTTCCCCCCATTTCCTAAAATCCTCTCTGAATTTTTCCAGTAAATACCCGGACAATACTTACCAAATATAGATGGCTCATCCAAGATTAATCATATTCTGCTTCCTTAATTACAATTTTCCATCACAGTAACCCTCTCATGAATCTATCTTAAGGTGGCTTACTCCACCTTAATTTCTCAAATCTGATATCAAAACTAAGCTGTGGCTCTGTAGTTATTTTATTCAAACTTAATTTTCAAAAATTAGATAGTAAGTAGTTCTATCTATATCCAAGACATTTTTGTAGTGCATTTCGCTCAAGCTTAACAACACCCTATGAAATTAGAATTCAAGATAAAAAAATTTGTAGATACCCGCAGTCATTAGCTGAGGGTATTTCGTCTTGTCTAAGTTTGTATTTTGTAATATTTTTAAGGCAGAGGTAAGTCAATTAATGGAAGGTCTGAAAGCTAAATTAGCATCTGGGAAACGCGGACATATTACTCGTCGGTCAGCGTTATTTGCTCTTGGTTACAGCTTAGTGTTATCAACAACACTATTCAGTTGCAGTACACCAGATAAAAATCCTCAAAAACAAGCAGATTCATCTGCTTCTAATACAAATAATACAACTACTAACACAGCTAATACATCTACATCTGGTAGTGGGCAGAAAGTAGTGAGAATTGTACGTTCTAAACAGCTGACTGCCCTAGCTGTTCTTGAAAAACAAGGTAAGCTAGAAAAAAAATTAGCAGACCTTGGTTACAAGCTAGAATGGCCTGAGTTTGCGGCGGGACCACAACAATTAGAAGCATTAAATGCCAATGGTCTAGATATTGCTTCCACAGCAGAATCTCCCCCCGTCTTTGCGCAAGCAGCCGGAACTCCTTTAGTATATTTAGCGGCTAATTCCTCTGATGGTAAAGCAGTTTCGCTGTTAGTACCTAACAATTCGACAGTTAAAAGTGTCAAAGATTTGAAAGGTAAAAAAGTTGGTTTTCAAAAAGCATCTATTGGTCATTACCTATTAGTGAGAGCTTTAGAAAAAGAAGGGCTGAAACTATCTGATGTCCAGTCGGCTTTCCTACCACCTCCCGATGCGAATGTCGCATTTAGCCAAGGCAAAATAGATGCTTGGTTTATTTGGGAACCATTTGTTACCAGAAATGTGCAAAACAAAGTTGGTCGTGTGCTGATAGATGGCGGTAATGGATTGCGGGATACTAACAATTTTTACTCCACAAACCGCAAATTCTATCAAGAAAATCCCGAAGTAATTAAAGTCTTTTTGGACGAACTACAAAAAGCCCAAATTTGGTCTAAACAACATCCAAAAGAAATCGCCGAATTACTTGCACCTGTGACGCAATTGGATGTCCCAACCTTAGAAGCTATGCACGGTAAATATGATTTCTCATTGGAACCAATTACGGAGAAAATCATTACCAAACAACAAGAAGTAGCTGACAAATGGTTTTCTTTGGAACTCATACCTAAAAAGGTAAATGTCAAAGATGGATTTTTGACACCTGAAGAATATACCAAAATTACACCTCAAGATGTATTGGCCAAGCAGTAATTAGAAGATGAGGGGAATGATGGGGACAAGAGGGAATTTCTATATCCCCACAAAGAGGGTATCAAAATCCTTCTGCCAATGACCAATTACAAATTTCCCCCACTCCTCATTCACCATTTTCACAACACAAAGAAGAACACCATGCCCACATTAACGTTAACAGAAGTTAAAATAACTCCCTTAGATGCACCTTTAGGTGCTGTTGTTACAGGATTAGATGCGAGTCAAGCTGTTGCACCTGAAATAATTTTGCAACTAAAACAAGCATTGCGCGATCGCCATATTCTCATTTTCAAGAATCAACGGCTAACTGATGAGCAATTTTTGAACTTTGCGTTCTACTTTGGTTCCTTGTTTGTACCACCAGAAGATATCCCGGTTTTAGCTTCAGAAACAGGAGTTACACCAGTGATTATTCCTGTTTCTAACGTCGATGGTGGTTATACGGGTACAGGTGAATTAGCTTTCCATTCCGATCACCATTGGACTCCCTACCCCTCTAGTGGTTCTCTACTCTATGCTTTAGAAGTTCCTTCCCAAGGTGGTGAGACTTCTTGGCTGAATTTGAATTTGGCTTATGAGACGTTAGATGAGTCTACCAAGCAGCGAATAGCAGATTTACAGTTAATTACTTACAATCCATTTTTGCGCGATCGGAATGCACCTCGTTCCGATTATCGTCTTGATAAGAGTATTCCCCTAATTAGCCCTGTGTTTCCTCATCCTCTGGTACGCACGCATCCAGAAAGCGGTAAAAAGATTTTATACCTTGATTACGCCACAGAAGTAGAAGTAGTTGGCTTAGAACCGCAAGCAGGAGCAGAATTAATTGCTCAATTGCGCCAACATCTCAATCAGCCACGGTTTTATTATCAACACAAATGGGCTATAGGTGACATTGTTTACTGGGATAATCAAGCTACTTTGCACCACAGACAACCATTTGACCCTAATGAAAGACGGGTATTGAAGCGTATAAGTTTAGCTGGAAGTCGCCCGTTTTAGTAATTGAGATTGTGAGTGAATAACCGCAACAGTTTTGATTGAATAGAAGACTAAAGTGCTGACTACAAATATTATTCTCAAAATTAGTGCGGTTAATCACTCACCAAAAAAAGATCTTTTTGACCTGAAAATTTTTTGGGAGAATTTATATGAAAATTATCTCTTCTACTTCTAATAGTTTTTCATCAAGGCAGACAATGAAAAAGCAAAAATTAAAGGATCAATTCCTCAAAAATCGCCAAGTTCAATCCTTTATTCCCTGGTTAGTACCCCTATCGATAATTGTTGTCTGGCAATTACTATCTTCTATAGGTGTAATTCCTACCCGAATTTTACCTGCGCCTTTAAGTGTGGTAGGTGCTGCTGTTCATTTAGCTCAAACTGGTGAATTATTTAAAAATATTGGTATTAGTGCTGCTAGGGCAATTTCTGGCTTTTTAGTTGGTGGTAGTATTGGCTTTATACTGGGGTTAGTGAATGGCATTTCTCCCCTGGCTGAGAAATTGTTAGATACTTCTATTCAAATGTTACGTAATATTCCTAACTTAGCATTAATCCCCTTGGTAATTTTATGGTTTGGTATTGGGGACGAAGCTAGATTATTTCTTGTATCTTTGGGTGTAATGTTTCCCATTTATTTAAATACTTTTCATGGTATTCGCAGTGTAGATGCTGGATTAATTGAAATGGGAAAAGTTTATGGTTTAAATACTTGGGGCTTATTTTGGCGAATTATTCTTCCGGGAGCATTGTCTTCTATTTTGGTGGGTGTACGCTTCTCTTTAGGTATCATGTGGTTGACACTGATTGTTGCTGAAACCATCGCGGCTGATTCTGGCATTGGCTATATGGCAATGAACGCTAGAGAATTTATGCAAACAGATGTTGTAGTATTAAGCATTTTGCTATATGCTTTATTTGGTAAATTAGCAGATGTAATTGCTAGGTCTTTGGAAAGTTACTGGTTGCAATGGAATCCCAGCTATTTAAAGGGTTAATGCAACCAAATACTGTATTGCCAACTAGTACATAGAATTGGTATCAGATGGGATGACACTGCGATCGCTATTAGCACCACGAATCCCACAGTTGTAACTAAGCCCAGACTTGGGAATATGTCAAAGATGTTTTGCATGATTTGGTAAAAGCGATCAAGACTTATTTAGCTACAAAAGAAGTCGCTTACGCCCAATTAACAGATGATTTTAATTCTTTCTGCTCCTAGTAGCAGTTTGGCTGCTCTTCCCGAACTGCTACTTTTCTTAATTGTCATTGGTCATTGGTCATTGGTCATTTGTTAATCATAAATAATACTTGAATTTGACAGATTTATCGTATGGTTATAAATATCTTGTAACTAAATGAATTGTGATGGTTTGATTGGGCAAATCAGCAAATAAAAATGGTTGTGAGCCACCTAAATTTATTTAGGAAACGAAATAAAAACATTTATTTCGAGTGGAAAGTGCAACGAGAAATAATACGTCTTTATAAAATCCCCTCAATTTATTTATGGGGATTATCTTTTTACTTTTTAGTTTTTAGTTCTTAAAACCTCCGGCGCAGTGTGGGGAGAATCACTGTTAAAGCGAGGCTGGGGATTGTATTCTATTCCTAGTTGATTTGATTGGGCGTAGACGCGTTCGCGTCAGCGTCTCGTTCGGAGAAGAGAAGCGGCTTGTCGTCAGACATCGCTTCTGGGAAAAATTCCCCTACTATCACTAATGCAAAGTCAATTCCTGATGTGACACCAACCCCTGTAATGCGATCGCGAGCAATCACAACTCGCTGTGGTACTACCTAAACTCCAAACAACCCCAATAACTCCAGGGATAGCCAGTGAGTAGTGGCGCGATAGCCTTGGAGTAACCCAGCCGCAGCTAGCAGCACAGAACCCGTGCAAAAGGATGTCATATAGCGGGCGTTTTATCCTTGAATTTTCAGGAAATTGAAAAAATTCCTATCTTCCAGTTTGGCATCAATACCAGGCCCTCCAGGGACAAACAACACATCCAAGGGTGGGGATTGAGCAAAAGTGGTGTCAGGTAAAAACGTCAAACCGCGATCGCTCCTGATGGGTTATAGAGTTTCCACTAGCAGGTATAAACTTGTATTGGGTAATTTGCTAAAAACCTCATACGGCCCTGTGAAATCTAACTGCGTCACATTAGGGAATAGTACTATTCCTTTTGATATAGGAGGAGTTTTTTCTCTACTACTCATGACCTATTTTATTTTGAAAATAGATAAAATATCATTTCTAATATCTTAATTTGTCATCATCGGCGGTGGTCATTACCCATCCTACAAAAATTTGCAATTGTAATACCAATAAGAAAGTCATATTAATAACATAAAAGCGCTCTTAAACAAGGTGTGTTTAAAGCCATTAGAGCTACTTTAACAAATTTTCAAGTAAAAATATTTACACACCTGATTGATGCATTGTATATTATTTAATATATGGCTTAGTAATAATATTAGATATTGGCTGATTGAAAGAGAAATATTTTATGAGTACAGAACAACAAGAAACAGAGCTATGGATAGATTTAATGCGTAAAAGACTCCAATATGTAGCTAATCGATTATATGCCTTACAAATTGAGCATTATTTACAGATTATTGAAGAAAATTTTCATGATAAAAGACTCGTTGATGATTGTCTGTACAACATTCAAATGTTACGCATTCAAAGACAATGGAAAAATTCGATATTGAATTAGCTTCAACCGCGCAAAACTGTTGCAATTAAATGGCTACTACAAGTGAGAACATCAATGTGCAAGCCATTTATCTTTTACTAGATATCTAGACTTTAATATATTCCAATTTAAGGAATCCACATTTTAACCTATTTATGGTTCGGTACGAATTCGGTCATATTAGTCATACTGGTAACAAAGAAACATGAGCACAAACTACCTTCCATCCTTGAGGAAATCTGTACCAAGTCTGGCTTTGTCTGCCAAAACGCTCTACATTATTGATAATGCGGCGAAATTCTAGAGTAACAGTTGCTGTCTCCTTGCCAAAGGTCACAACTTTAAGATTAGAAATTTCGCGCTCAATTTTTGGGTTTGGTCGAGAGGCGCGAAAATTGCGAATCTCTTCACTACCGTAGAGGTTTTCTGTTACACCAAAGCGCACTACTTCTGGTGCATCCCAAAATAAACTATCCATTACCTCTAAAGCGATCACCTATGCCAGTTGCGTCAGTTATATAGTACTAAGGTACCAGTAATTAGCGATCGCCTGTGCCAGTTGCGTAAGTCCTGATCTCTAGAGATTGGGCTAACTACTTACCCCCGATAAGTATTCTCTGCTGTGGCGCAAACCGGAAGCAGAAGTTTTTCCCTTGTGTGCAGCTAATGGTATCGGTCAGATTGTGTGGTCGCCATTGGCTCAAGGTGTACTTACGGGTAAATACCAGCCAGGACAGACACCACCGCCAGATTCCCGTGCAGCTAATGAAAAAATGAATTGGTATATGATGGAGAATCTATTTAGCGATCGCACAATCACCGCAGTACAGAAACTCAAACCCATAGCCCAAGACTTAAAGTTGAGTATGCCACAGTTAGCTCTAAGTTGGGTGCTGCCAGATGAGCGTGTGTCTTCAGCAATTATCGGTGCTAGCCGTCCAGAACAAATTTTTGATAATGCTGCTGCATCGGGTGTTCAGCTAAATGGGGATGTATTAGCAGCTATTGACCAAATACTGACATCGGTTGTTCACAGGTGAAAGAATTTTGGATGCGTGGATTTTAGATTTACCTGATGCATGTCAGAGTTTCAGTCCCACACCGCCTTTTCTTTGGATGTGGGGCTTGTTTTTGTTGCCGCTAAAATGGATCAATATCAAGATTGTTCTTTATTCTGAATTTGCCGCTCTTCTTGCTTCAGCAGCAACATGTAAACTAATCCAAATATCACGATAGCCAAAACACCAAAGGAATAAGAGGCATTTCCTCCATGCCAGCTATGAAAAGCAGCTTCGTTTGTTCCTACCATCACTGCTAGTATGGCAATCCTGACTCCATTGAGAGCAAAACCTAAGAACATAGCAAAAAGCGCTACAAAAAACCGCTTATTCTTAGCGATGGGGAACATGATGAGAGCAATAACTGATATACCTAATAGATAGTTGATCGTGTCTAAGCCAGAACAGCCAGGAACTACCTTGACGCTACCAGTAGGCAGATAAATATTAACACCATTAAGCGTGACATCAAAGCCTAAGTACCATAACAGAAGACTAGCAAATTTAGCACTTAAAGGTGAAATATCCAAAAATAACTCGGCCAGTACACTGGGTATTTCGAGGAAAAATAGAATAGTCAATGCTTCCCAATATTGCTTTAAGCCCTTAAAACCAGAAGCCAGCAAGCTCACACCAACAGCAGCAGAGAAGGATAAAACACGCAGGGCATATTCGGAAATATGGGTAGCACTCTGCCATAATACCCAACTAATAATCAGCCAACCTACGATGCTGGAGAAAACATCACTTTCAAACTTCAATGTATGGCGTTTATCCCACAATATGGAGCTGATAGCGAACAAAAACAGAATGCTCATGCCTAAATGGCCGACATCATCAGCTTTCCAAACCAAGGTAAGATAAATTGCCTGTAGTCCAGCGGCAATACTTAAGAGCCAAAATGGTTCGGTTTTGAACAATTTGGCTGATTTCAGGTGAGTAATGTTCATTGCAATAGTCTGGTTGCTAATGTCATTTTTCTTTTAACTCGCCAATGAATGCGAATAAATATACTTAGCTTTTGTGACTTTAAGTGTTATTTACAGGTATTAATGTAATCAATATTTAAGTAGAAAAACTGATATTAAATAAATTCTTTATAAAAAAAGAGCAAAAATATATAAATTTTTCATGAAATAACTTGAAAATAGGGGCTAGGGGTTAGGCGTTAGGGGCTAGGGGTTAGGGGCTTTCAATCAATGAAAACTGCTAAAACTAAAAATCTGCACAAGATGAAGATATCTGTACAGATTTGACGAGATTTGAGTTAATAGTGGAAAATCTCAGTTCTTATTGAATACCTAGCAATTCCACATCAAAGTTTAGGGTAGCGTTAGGTGGAATTACGCCACCAGCACCACGAGCGCCATAACCTAATTCTGGCGGAATAATTAACTGACGACGACCACCGACTTTCATTGTACTAAGTCCTTCGTCCCAACCTTTGATTACTTGTCCCACGCCGAGTTTAAAGCTAAAAGGTTGGCCGCGATCGCGTGAACTATCAAACTTTTTACCATCTTCCAGAGTACCAGTATAGTGAACCTTGACCGTTTGTCCACGTTGAGGAGTCTCCCCAGTCCCCTCATTTATCTCAACATATTTCAGTCCAGAGGGGGTAGTTACGGTATTGGCATCAGACATAGTGTTGCTCGCAATCAAAGTATTGTTTTCAGTAATAGTAGTGGGTGCTGGTGTAGTTTCGGTGAGATTAGCAGCAATGGCAGAGTCCTGTTTACTGCCAACTTGCGCTATCACTAATACGACAACACATACCAGCATTAACCCAACGCTGAGTAAAATTGCTTTCAAAATTAAGCCTCCCTACTTAGGTAGTTTGTCACAGCATGACCAACAGGACACAATTAGTTTAAATCACAAAGGATGTCCTAGCGCCAAAGCTTATTTTCTAAATCGCGCACTTGACGCTCTAAACGGTCAATTCTACCCCGTAGTTCGTCCACCTCTGACTGACGAGCAACACCTAAATCTTGCATCATATTGCGCATTTGCCGTTGCATTTGCGCTTCCCAAGTTCCCTGTTCCGATCGCAACTGCTGTACAATATCATCCATCACAGCTTTTGCTTGCTCAGGATTGAGCTTACCATCCTTAACTAGTTCATCACTAACTTGTCGCAGTTTGTCTGCTACTAAAGACGTTGTGCCAATACCAAGCATTAATAATTGCTGCATCCAATTGTTATTATCCATACTCCCTTCCTCTTAAGTTATTTCCCACCAGCCTACCCTTGCTCTGGAGCGTATGCAATCAAGCTATGCTAAAAGCGTAGCTATTCTAGCCTACAACTCTATTTTGGCAAATTCGCAAGTACAAGGAATGGCTTGGTGTGGTTATAGAATTACTGAAGTTTAAAATTGCTACTGAGATTCGGGAAACTTTTCTCCTCAAGGATGCAGAAATTTGGACAACAGCACTGGCTGAGTATCCTGGTTTTATTGGTAAAGAAGTTTGGATCAATCCTCTCGACTCTACAGAAATTATATTTGTCATTCGTTGGGCAACACGAGAACAGTGGAAAGCCATTCCTTTAGAAGAATTAGAGGCTGTTGAACAAAAGTTTACCGCCGCTTTGGGAGTTACTTGTGAGTTGGTAGAGTCAGCCGAGTATAAACAAATGCCCGCAGCCTAGAAGGGTGTCTAAATCTGCAATGCTTTAAACCATCTATTGACAACTGAATTGATAGTTTGTTTAATCTGATGCTTGCGATTCCAGTTCTGGAAAGCTTTTTCGTATTCTTCACCTTTAGTTTGGAAGGTATTCCAGATATCCAGCCCTACGAGAAAAGCACAAAATAGCAAAATATACCGCGACCAAGAAAGACCGCCACCACTAAGTAAATCCACTAAGATGAAGAAAACATTAATAATCGCGTACTTGCCGAACCGTTTCTTAAATCTATCTCGGCGGTAAAGCTGAAAAACCTGCCTTCTTTGCACTTCGCTCTGTTGCACCTGCCACTCGCGTTCTGCTAGTTTTAAGGAATCTGGAGGTATTTCTAACTCAGCTGCGATTTCTAACAACTCATTGTAAGAAAATTCTCTGTCTGTATTTTCAGCATGACTAGCGATCGCCAACTGAAGAATTTGCTGTACATCTTCTTGGCTATAAGAACGGATACTGTTTGGTTCAAATGCTGTCATAATTCTTACTCTGAGTATCAGTTTGAATAACAATTTACTGCTTGGTAGCAGTTGCCCAGCTACGCCAGCACCATTAGTACTACTTTTATTATTCCTAGATTAACAAATCTAGCTAGTGCCGGAGGTAGGAATTTTTCAAACTCTATCCTCAAGGGCGGTTTTCCACACTATTGCTTGACCACATAGTTTTTTAGGGGTTGCTCTTGCGCCGATCCTCGTTTTCGTGTATGTCTCGAGGATCTCGCAGCGTAGCAAAAATTCATAAAATCTTTTTATTCATTCTCGGAAAGAAAAAAGTAAGAAAGCCTGTGTGTAAACACCGTAAAGCTTCCTTCCTACAGGTGGGCTTTTGGTGAAGCAATGCTGTTCAACTTCCTTGCGCGGTATTGGCTTTTTCTCCTAGGGACGGAGATCGCGTGTGGGAGATGAATGAAGTGGGAAGGCTTTGAGGCTCTGATTACACATAATAGCCCAATTGTGTAACGCAATGACTATATATATTGATGTGACGAATAGCGCTCATTGGGGTATGAGAATCATTAGAACAGAGAACCGGGTTAAGCTTAAAATCCTTATGTAGTAAGGCTTTTATTTATGGTTGTAGTAGCTGATTTTTCAAGTCACCAGGTAGCTGCTTAACGAGAAAACAAGGGTTTCAGCGTTGAAACAAAATTGTATTATTCATGTAATAACGCTTATCCCGGTTTTCTGTTCCAATGGTACTAACACCCCACCTACTAGGTAGACTTTGCCTTGTGTGTTGGTTATTTTTGGCATGATTTCACTCAAACTCCAGTTTATTTCGCGAACTCAGCCGAAGCATTGCTGCAACAGGTGGTTGGTCAAAACTTTATTGACCAATTCGCCTATCCCATTCTTGAAGAAATCCATCAACAAGTGATTGGCCATATAGGGGAACTGTTCAACGCTCCTGATAAATGCGAACTGATTGGTACGGCAACGGTTGGTTCATCCGAAGCCATCATGCTAGGGCTGCTGGCACATAAATTTACCTGGCGTAGACAGCGTGAGCAGACACGTCAGCCCAGTGACCGCCCTAATATTGTGATGGGCAATAATGTCCATGTTTGTTGGGAAAAATTTTCACTCTATTTTGATGTTCCCAGCCGTGTTATTCCCGTAGAAACGAACCAGTGCATTCTCACTGCTGATCAGGTTGCCAAAGAAATCGATGAAAACACCATTGCCGTCAGTTGTGTTTTAGGCAATACCTACACGGCACAACTCGATGAAATTGCCAATATTAATGACCTGCTCCTTAGCGTTAAACAAGAGCGGGGATGGGATATTCCCATCCATGTGGATGCTGCTATTGGTGGGTTTATAACACCCTTCGCCCATCCCGAATTACAGTGGGATTTTCGCCTTGAACAAGTGAAATCGATCAATGTCTCGAATCATAAGTTTGGTTTGGTTTACCCTGGCATGGGTACGCTGTTGTTTCGCGATCGCTCAGTACTACCAGAGGAGTTGGTTTTTGATGTGTCTTATATGGGTAATGTTTTATCCAACTATGGGCTGAATTTTTCACGTCCCAGTGCGATGGTGCTGTTACAGTACTACAACTTTCTCCGCTTAGGGAAGGCGGGCTATCGCCAGATTGTTTTGGAAACCTTGGAAAAGGCTCAAGCTCTGGAATCTAAGCTACTGGCAACAGGCTATTTCGAGACTGTTAGTGATTCCAATTACTTGCCAATTTTAGTGCTTCGTCTTAAGCATCCCTATGCCCATCCAACATTTGCGGTGGAACTCTCTCAAAAATTGCGGGAACGGCATTGGGTTGTACCAAGTTATGCCCTACCCCTGACAACAAATACGATCCAAGTATTGCGTTTAGTTGTGAAACAAAACTGGACGTTTGACATGATTGAGTTAATTACCAAAGATATTGAAGAAATTATGACTTGTTATTAGCAGGAGTAAATATTTTGACCATTCGATTAAATGCCAATCTGATACATGGTTTATTGTTAACATTGCTTTCGTCCGTTGCCTATGGAACGGTTGCAATCCTGATCAAACTCGCTTACAGCAATAATATGCAGGTGATGGATATTCTTCTAGTTCGCTATGTTGTTGCTACCATCTGTGTATTTATTTTTTCGATTTGGAAAAACCCCAGTTTTCTACGAATTAAAAGGTCAGCCTTCTGGAAAATCATTATAGTTAGCAGCCTATTTTTTATTCAAAGCCTACTTTTTTATCAATCGCTGAAGTATCTTCCTGTCTCAACTACTGTCCTCATTGTTTATCTAAATCCAGTTTTGATTAGCTTATTCTCAATTTTATTGCTTAAAAAGAGAATTTCTCATTTGTTTATTGCGGCATTGGTTTTAGTCATTGTCGGCTCATCCTTTATCTTTTTCGATGCGTTTAGCCGCCAACTAAATATTTTGGGTATTGGTTTAGCTATTGCTACTCTCATTATTTCTGCTTTTTCTTGGATTGTAGTGGAAAAATCGTTGAGAGAAATTAATCCTCTCAGTTCACTTTTTTACACTTTTTTATTCATGGCAATCTTATTTGGCTTCAACGGTCGTGTAGCCAATTTATTAAGCTGGAACGCCAATCAATTAGTAGTTGGGTTCAGCTTAGGTCTAGTTCCTACTGCAATGAGTGGAATTTGCTTTTATCTAGCTATTGAAAAGATTGGGGTTGCCTATGCTTCGTTGTTTTCCTCCTTTGAGCCAGTCTTTGCACTCATAGCCGCTTATTTCTTTCTCAAAGAGGATATTGTTAATTATCAATGGATCGGTTCGTTACTCATTGTCGCTGGAATTATTCTGCCCAACCTCACTAGAAACGATTTATGACACAATCAACACTGAAACTACAAAGCATTGCAGATATTCGCCGATTCTTACTTGCTAATGAACGTCCTCTATTTTTCATAAGTCCAACCAACTTTAATCTATTGGGCATGGATGAATGGGTGAAAAATTTTAGCAGTATTACTTATCGTGATTGTTGGGATAAACGATGTCCCCATCATTTCACGCCCTCATTAATGCACGACTCTCCTTTTGAAAACATTCACAATCTTCAAGAAGGACCACTGGACGTTGTTGACTATAATAACTACCTGCTCCGGCATCCAGAGGTAATTGACTATATCAAACAGTTTGGCAGTCAATCGGTCGCTCTATTTCTAATGTTTGACGAAGAAACTGAAGCTTTATGCGAACGACATCAAATTGAGATTTGGTTTCCCTCTGCTCAACTCCGCAACAAACTCGATAACAAAATTGAAACGGTTCGTCTTGGCAATCTAGCAGGTGTTCCCAGTGTGCCTAACTGCCTATCAAACGTTGACAGTTATCCTCATTTATTAGACCTCGCCCGAATCCATAATCTTGGTCAGGATCTTGTGATTCAGACCGCATTTGGCGACTCTGGGCATACTACGTTTTTTATTGCCAATGAAACCGACTGGAAAAACTATGCAGACAAGATTAGGAGTAGTGGTGTTGTTAAAATCATGAAACGGATCAATTGTGCTCCAGCCACTCAAGAAGCTTGCATTACCAAAGTCGGAACGATTGTTGCTCCCTTGCAAACGGAAGTGATTGGGTTTCCAGAATTAACGCCCGATCGCGGTGGTTGGTCTGGGAATGAACTTTTTTCAGGGGCGTTTACTCCAGCCATTTGTCATCAAGCCCAAGAATATACCCTTAAGTTTGCCGAACAGTTACGCAAAGTCGGCTACCGAGGTTATTTTGACCTTGACTATCTTATTGATCGCCAGTCAGGTCAGCTTTACCTCAGCGAGATTAACCCCCGCATCTCCGGGGTAACTCCTTTGACCAGCCATTCTGCCTTTGCCACCGCTCAAATCCCCCTGTTTCTATTTCATTTGCTGGAATTTGCGGATGTTGAATTTGAACTTGATGTTCATGGGTTTAATACAGCTTGGCTAACTGATTCATTAGCTAAGGACTGTTGGGGTTCCCTAATTATTAAGCATACCAAAGACAGCATTGAGCAAGTTATAAAAGCACCCCAATCGGGAATTTGGTCGATGGATGATGCTGGTAATCTTGACTATAGCCGCTTTGACCATCGTTGCCATAGCTTAAATAGTAAAACAGAAGCCTTAGTTCAACGAGTGGCTGGCGTAGGAAACTATCGCTATTGTGGGGGTGATATTGTCAGGATTATTGTCCGCGATCGGGTAATGACGGATGACTTTCAATTGAGCGATCGCGCAAAACTTTGGATTGATAGCATTTTGGCTGAATATCAAACTGAAGTGGTGTATCCCTCTTCGAGTATCAGTTAGGTCGAGGGGAAGTATTATCTTCCGCCCCTCCCAATTAGCCCTCTTCTGTCAGTTTCCGGATTAAACAAGTAATAAATAGTGAAATTAAAGACTATTTATGAAGTAAATCTTTAGGAGACAAGACGACGCAACATGATACGAGTCATGACAGCATATATGGCTGCTTCACTCATTTCTGGTAGACGCTCATAATCCTTGCTAAGACAAAGGTAGTGGTTAAACCACCCGAATGTTCTTTCTACGATTACACAATTGAGCCATTACGTATAATCAAAACCTCAAACTCTTCTCAGTTCATTCATCTTGCCCCTGATTGCAGCTACACACTACCCCTATTAGCCAGTGATTTCAAGCCGATTTTAGGGCATCCTAAAAGTGCCATAAGATGCATATCCATTTTAGCGATCGCGCCTAAGGGACTTCCAAATAAAAAAATATTCCAATCATTAACCTACCAAACCCGCAACTCGTAGGGGCGGGGTTACCCCCATTGGTGTCAACTTAAGCTAAAAGGCTTATCCCACAGGCGTTTTACCCCACCCCTTAATCCCCTCCCCTTGGCAAGGGGAGGGGAAGTTTTGCGTCAGCAAAACTGGGGTGGGGTAGCGCGGATCTTGGTGGTACGTGATTTTGTATCAAATCACATCTTGGCAAGGGTTTCACGTTAAGTTGACACGTATGGGTTACCCCGCCCCTACAATTTGGCATAATTTATTTTCTGGAAGTCCCTAAAAAAGCGATCGCATTTTCTTAAAAGCCAGTGCTGAGCAAGAAAGCTGCGCGATAATGGCTCCGGTAAGCATTGAGCTACCTTGATTGTTGCAGCCCAAGTAAGAAATTCGAGACGGGAATTTCTTACTTTTGGGTTTTTGAGAAAATTTTTATTATCTGCGGCAAAGTGGCGATCGCACTTCCAGGGCTGCATGGGTGATTGGGCATTTGTCATAATTACATAGGGGTGCATGAAAAATCAGTTGACTTTACGCAATGAATTTATGCCACATCCCTACCGAGTTTACATCCGCCGATTTTTAATCGCGGCTGTTTTCAGTCTATTGTTATCACCCGCACTCTTCTACGGCTGGTTGTGTTTGTTACGTCCATCCCGGACTGATCAACAGCAAGTATTGTTTAAGGGTATTGTTTATCAACGTCGTGCTATTTCCCAACCGCGTCCTGTAACGATGCATATCGTCACTGTTGATTTAACCGCACCGGGAATCAAACCTTTGGTAACTCCACCAAACACCGGTAAAGGTAGAAAAACTTTCGCCCGCACTACTTCTGAATTTCTGCGTGAATTTAAGCTGCAATTGGCTGTCAATGGTAGCTACTTTCATCATTTTAAGGAAAAATCACCTTGGGATTACTATCCCCATAGTGGAGATCCTTCCAATCCTCAAGGAGAATCGATCTCTAATGGACGGCGCTATACTAAAGCACTATCAGATAAGGCTGTGATCTGCTTTGCTAAAAATAATATTGCCCAAATCTTCGCTGCTGGCAAATGTCCTCAAGATACATTTCAGGGAATTGCCGGTCAAGAAATGTTAGTGGTTGATGGTAAGCCTGTTAGTTCTCGAATTTCTGAGAATAAACCCTATCCCCGGTTAGCAGCAGCAATCAATCGGGAGGGTAATAAACTTTGGCTAATTGCTGTCGATGGTAAACAACCTTTATATAGCGACGGACTGACTCTGGCTGAGTTAACGAAAACTGCTATAGATTTAGGTGCTGATACCGCACTCAACCTAGATGGTGGCGGTTCCGTCACCTTAGTGATGGGAAAGGCTAATAACGCAAAGGTATTAAATGCTCCTGTTCATACCAAATTACCGATGCGGGAACGTCCAGTTGGCAATCACTTGGGTTTTTACGCTTTGCCAGCAGATGTAAAAACATCTACATCCAAATAACCGCACCTTAAAGGACGGACACCCCTACTGCAAGAAAGATTAATCTTTGTTTACATTTCGTTACACTAGAAACATCAAGAGGAAAGCAAACCTCTAGATGCTGAAATCAAAGGTGAACGACATGAATGGCACAATACGCGTTGGTAATCTCTTTGGGATTCCCTTCTATATCCATCCGTCGTGGTTTTTAGTGCTAGGTTTAGTCACTTGGACTTATAGCAGCGGACTGATGGGACAATTTCCCCAATTATCTGGGGGGCTAGCTTTGGTACTAGGATTGATGACAGCGCTGTTGTTATTTGCCTCTGTCGTCGCCCACGAATTAGGACATAGCTTCGTTGCGCTTCGTCAAGGAATTGATGTTAAATCAATCACATTATTTATATTTGGTGGTTTAGCAAGTTTAGAAAAAGAATCGAAAACTCCTGGTGAAGCTTTTTGGGTAGCGATCGCAGGGCCGTTAGTTAGTCTACTGATATGCGGTCTCACCACAGGCATTGGTTATGCTACCGCCGCCACAGGGCCATTAGCCGCAATTCTTGGTGTTCTGGCTGCTGTTAACCTAGCCCTAGCACTGTTTAACCTGATTCCTGGCTTGCCTTTGGACGGGGGAAATATACTGAAAGCTTTAGTTTGGAAGATTACAGGCAATCCTTATAAAGGTGTGACATTTGCTAGCCGCGTGGGTCAGATATTTGGTTGGGTGGCGATCGCCACTGGTTTAATTCCTTTACTATTATTTGGCAGCTTTGCTAACATCTGGAACTTGTTAGTCGGGTTCTTTCTGTTGCAAAATGCCGGGAATGCGGCGCAATTTGCCAAAGTTCAGGAAAAACTGACAGGTTTAACAGCAGCGGATGTGGTTACGCCCAATAGCCCGATTGTTTCTCTTCATCTCACCTTGAGAGAGTTCGCCGATCAGCGCATCTTGAGTGGAGAAAGCTGGGAGCGCTTCTTAGTGACTGACGATGCAGGACAATTAGTAGGTGCGATCGCATCTTATGATTTGCGCACCATCCCCACAGGCGAGTGGTCAGAAACTCAAATCAAACAAGTAATGCGACCGATTGCAGAATCTACCACAGTCGAATCTGACAAGCCATTAGTAGAAGTAGTTCAGCTACTAGAACAACAACAGCTATCTGCGTTGAATGTGATTGGCGAAAACGGCGTACTAGTAGGGATTTTGGAAAAGGCTGCGATTATTCAACTACTACAACGCAGATCTCAATTCAACCCTGCTTGACTTCTCCCCTGGATGGAATCACAGGGGATTCTAAGCTGATGTTGCGAAGTGCGGCTTATAGCCGCACTTCGCAACGCTTGCGATATGCGCTAAGAAATAAGAGATTAAGAGAATTTGGCAGAGCTAACAAAGAAACAGATAAATAAAGATACCATTCCCAAGGGGAAAAATGGTGGGTAATTGGTTATTATCGGCAACAATCTACTATCGGTTCTGAAGCAATGTCATTCAAACCAACAGATTGCAATATCTTAGCCCAATCATTTTGTTTTGGCTCTAGGCGGTGAAGTTCAGCTGAAGCACTCAAGTAATCGTACCAAATACTATTAGTGGCATAAAGAGTGGCGCGTTGCTTTAGCGTTGCTTTTTCTAACTGATTTTTCACAGTGGCGTTGAGTTCAACTCTTTTGATCCAACCATCAACAAAAACAGGTGGTTGTTGTGGATCGCAGTAAACATCAAAATACCAATGATAACGCTTACCAATTTCTAATGAGAAAGCTGTTGATGGTAGAGAAACGCTGACAATTCCTGGTTTTCCAGAGAGTGAAACAGGTCTTTTATATAAAGTTTGTCCCGCTTCATTCTCTAGAGATAACTCTGCGTTAGCTGTGGTTACATAAGGAACATAAAACCAGAAAGTTGGATTAGGGCTAGCCGTTAATCCAAAGACTAGTTGCGCTTTTGGAGATCCATAAACCGGAACCAACGCTGTCAGTTGCTTTTCGTTGGATTGGTTTGTCATGACCGAGCAGCCGCGTTTTCCTCCTGCTGTGCGATTGGTGGGTGCGTTAATATCAGGAGGTGGTGGAGGTACGTTAAAAATCTCCGTTCCGGGAATCTGAGATTTTACGGGCTGTGTTGGTAGTAGGGTTAAGCTAAGCGATATTAAAGCGAGAAAGCAGGCGTTAGTAATTCGTAATTCGTAATTCATAATTCGTAATTAATAAAGTCATATTTAATCTAAGTTTTCCGGTTTGAATCCTTAGCCTTTTTTTGGAGAATTAGTATAAGCCGTGCAAAAAATAAGTTGACTTCAGGAGTAATATCATGTCCGCTTGATTAATTACTAAATCCGAAGAACCCCACCCCTAACCCCTCCCCGCAAGCGAGGAGGGGAATGAGAAATTTTTTCATGCGTTTTGGTGTATGCAATTCATGATGGCTACTTAATGAAGGCTATTTAGATCATCAAAATCATGAGACATAATTTCGGAATTATCCTTTTCTATATGGCTTTCTAAATTACAAATTAATACTACTACGCTAGTGCCTGTAACTACCAATGTTAGTACAGATGGAATTAGCGGTATCCAAATACCTTTCAGGAGCATAACAAAGCTGATTGCAGAGATAACTACAATTACAGCAATTCCCACGAATCCTAAAAGCCAGAAATTACGAATGCGCCATGCTACTATTCCTCCAGAAACAGACCAGAAAAAGATCCACAAAACCTCACCCCAACTAGGCCAAACCCACAACAGGGTTCGCCCATCTAAAACTGCACTGAGAATTTGACTCACCATTTGCGCATGAACAATCACTCCTGGCATTTCTGGCTGTTGGTGAGTAGTGTAAGGTGTGGGAAAATAATCACCAGCACTTTGGTTAGTAATGCCGATGAGTACGATGCGATTCTTCACTTGATGGGGAGCGATCGCACCCTTGAGTGCATCTTTGAGGCTGATTTGCTCTATAGCCTTTGAGGGTGAGTGAAAGGAACGGTAATTCAGCAATATTTGATAACCCCAGTCATCCAGTTGCTGATAAGCACCCATATGCTTTTTCAAGCGATTAAATACGACTTTGCCAATTTGTAACTCTTTGTTGTTGTTGTACTTGACAGAAATCCCCTCTGCATCTAGATAACGAAATGCTAATTGGGCGCTCAAAGCGTAGGGGGTAGTACAAGGGGATGAGTTTTTGAGTGCGATCGCAATTAAATGGCGACGGAGAATACGATCTGTGTCTTTGACAAAATCGCTAAACCCTTGACGTTCTAAAGGAATTTCCGGCGGAGGTGAAACACCTGGTTCGTTAATCTGGGGGTCGCTGGCTTTGCAAATAGCAATGAAGTTTTTGTTGCGTCCCATCCAAGTGGCTAGAGATGCTTCGCTGGAATCTACAGGGAAATCACGATAAATATCTAAGCCAATGGCTCGTGGTTGGAACTGCTCTAATTTCTCCACAAGTAAAGCGAGTGCGCGATCCGAAAGCGAGCCTTTTCGCTGCTCCTGTTCTGGAAGCTGAAAATCATCCTCATTGATTGTCACTACTAACAGCCTGGGATCTGGTTGTTCGCTTGGGCGCAACCGCAGCAATTGGTCGAAGGCTTTTAGCTCCAATGGCTGTAGTAGTCCTAGATACCGCACCCCCATAACCAAGGTTGTGGCGATCGCAGCTAAAGTCAGCACCATTGAAACCCGGCGCTGACTAGTCAATTTTTGACGCGGTAAGCTCGATAATGCTTTATCTAGCCAATTTTCATTAAAGACAGCAGCATATATGCGATTATAAACTGTTAACACACCCTGCTGCTTAACTACCAATCCTGAGAGCCGTAATTCCATTTGCTCAGGACTGTTATTTGCTGTAATTTGACCTTTGTGTAAAATTTGCTGATAAAGCTTTAATAATTTCCTTGGGCGCTGTTTATGGCTCACAATCCCATTTTCATCAACGCCCTGGTAAAAAAGGCGATCGCGAATTGTTCTCAGATGCGCCGGTTCATCTTGGGATTCCCAGTTTTCAATTACTTGACTATGTACCAAATTTGCAATATAATTAGCTTCACCATTTTGGGGAATGGGAGAGTCAAAAGCGATCGCTAACTGACAAAGCTTCTGAGTCAGAAAAGGTTGACCACCACTCCAAGCTAAGATTTCTTGCAACACTATCTGCGGGTTAAGGAATTTACCCGCTAATCCTTCAGCCAATGGTTGAGCTTCATGGTATTGAAAGCCGTTGAGTTCAATTGCCCGACCGATGTTAAAAGGTTTCCGGTGTTTGTCTGCAATCAAATCGTAGGGAGTAGTCACGCCCAAGAGTGCAAAAGTCAGACGTTGGTAAGCTGAATGATCGGCGCGTTTGTTATAGCAAGCGCGAATCAAAGCTAAAAAATCATCTTTGAAGTTTAATTTGAGAATACTATCGATTTCGTCTACAAAAATCACAATATTTTGCGAGACTTCTACTAGCAGCACTGACTCAATAAACTCACTCAAGCACTGCACTGGAGATAAACCAGAGCGATCGCTCCACCAACTCAGGACTTTGAATTTGGGGATAAAACTCCGCGCCAACCTCCGCAGTACCCCCAGATACCACTCAGATGGGGTGATATCTTGGCTACTAATTGCTGTAATATCAATCACACCACAGGCAAAACCTTCTGCTTGCAGCTTACGCATTGTTTGCACTCGCAGACTAGACTTACCCATCTGTCGCGAATTAAAAACATAGCAAAATTCCCCAGCCTTGAGCGCCGCATAAAAATCTTTATCAGCTTGGCGCTGCACATAGCTTGGAGCATCAATTTGTAGACTCCCTCCGACTTGATATTTATAAGCCGATGTCATTTGTCATTTGTCATTTGTCATTTGTCATTTGTCAATGGGCATTGGGCATTGGGCATTGGGCATGGGGCATGGGGCATTGGGCATTGGTGATTGAGTTTTTTGCTAATTCTGCTTTGTTGCTTCAATTGCTGTTTGGGGATACTGATTTGTTATATCGGGGTACTCATTTGTTATATCGGAGTACCCATTTGTTATATCGGAGTACCCATTTGTTATATCGGAGTACTGATTTGTTATATCGGAGTACCCATTTGTTATATCGGAGTACTCATTTGTTATATCGGAGTACCCATTTGTTATATCGGAGTACTCATTTGTTATATCGGAGTACCCATTTGTTATATCGGGGTACTCATTTGTTATATCGGAGTACTCATTTGTTATATCGGAGTACTCATACTCAATGCCCAATGCCCAATGCCCCATGCCCCATAACTAACTGAGCCGATTTTGAAAATATTGGCGATACAAATCGCAACGTGGCATTACCTTATTTTCATTACAATACACCACTAGACCCATACTGTTTAATTTAAACGCTGACTCTGAGTCTATTTCTATTGGTGCTAAACTGTTGACAACTTGACTAAAAGCTGCAGCTAAATTGGGATGACGTTCGAGATTACACAAATGTCCTCGGAGATGGTCGCTGTAAATTCCCGCTTCTGTTGGGGCTGTTTGTAACAATTGCTCAAGTGTGCTGTCTTGCTGTTGAACGTGATAAAGAGCTAGCCGGACTAAATAAGGATGTCCTCCTACCATGTCCATCAGTTTTTCCACTTGCTCATCAGTCCAATGTAGTCCCTGATGACGTGCAACTAAAATTTGGACTTGTTCGAGACTAAACTCTTGTAATTCAACGCTCAACCCAACATTAAAGGGAGATTGATTAATATTTAGGGGAATATAAACTTCTTTGGAATGTACCAAAACTAGCCGGAGCTTTTTCCAGAGTTCGCTACTGCCATCGCCATACTTAGCATACTCATACCAAGCGCGCAACAGGCTAAAAAAATCTTCGGCAATGTCGCGATAGGGAAAAAGGCGATCGACACCATCTAAACTAATTACTAATGGACTATCGATTTCTTCTAACAAACACTCTTCAAAATAAGCAGTGGTTTTATCCTTACTGCCATACATGCTCCAATAATCATCTAAGTGATGCAGCTGCTTGAGTTTCCGTCCCACACTTTCACAGAACCAGCGTAAAAATGTATCCAAGCTGGTGAAAACAGCTTTATCTGCTAAATGAAAGCTTAAAGATACTGTTTGATAGCCATGCTTTCTGGCTTCATTGAGCATCCTCGCCATGAGCGAAGTTTTGCCCATCTGTCCAGGTGCTTTGATGCGAATTAAAGCACCGGGCTGCAAAATCTCTTGATAACAGCGCTCTTCAATGGGCGGGCGTTCAACATAAAAGTGAGAACCTAGAGGTACTTGTCCCACGGGGAATTCTGCTTCTGTGTTTAGTTGCGATCGCTCATTTGCGTCTACACTTAGTAATGCTTCCCGATTTCCTCGGGAAACTAAGTGATTCGATGTCATGTTCTCCATTTTTAGTTGTGAAGATGACATCAGTTTGTGAGACTGGAAAATTGCCTCTAACTGTTTTGCTGAAGCCCCAGTACGTGAAAGCCGCTGTCGCTCTAGTGCTGCTTGAAAATTCTTTTTACTGACCTTTTCCCCAAATGCTTCTGATAGCATCTGCCATAGCTTCGGTCCGACATCGTGCTGTAAGTATTCCGTAGTGTAGCCATGCGTTTGGGCAATCTCGTCATACTTCTTCCCTTGCCAAGAACTGCGGAGTATGGCGACTTCAATATCTTTCAGATGTCTTTTTGTCTGGGTGACAACTGCTGCATCTAATATTTTGAATGCTGTTTCAAAGTCCATTGTTCAGGGAGCAATCACAACATATTGATATATTCAGCTACAGCCTGAATATTTAAATTTCCAGATTTTTTACCAAACAATATTCAAATAGCTCAAATCCAGACCTCGCCTAGTTTTGCAAAGATGACTCTGCTGAAATTTCATTACTTAACCTTACTTAACATTACTTAACATTTTTTGGTGTTTAATTTTTTGGCATCAAACTCCTTACGTTATTCGCAATACAGATGTGCAGATTATGGAGACAGTAGCAACATTAATTCTTCTGGGGGTTTGTCTCAATATAATTCAACAATATACAGGATTTTACAAATTATTGAATTTTTTTCTGACTTATCTATAGCTGTCAGCTTCGGTGTATTAATTTCTGGTTTATTTCGGAATTTCGCAAACGTTTGTTAGAGTTAGCTAATGAATCTATCTCGGCAAAACTTCATGTTCATGGCAGAGAATTTAGCATGCAAGAACCAACTATATACTTAGAATCTCCTATAACCATTTAGTTAGAAGTGAATATAGTACAGTTGCCGCGAAATTACTTACCAGATGCAATCTTCTCAGGCTTTGACAAAACTGTTGCATATATGTGTCCAAATTGGACACATTTTCATGAGATTGTCCAAAATCTGAATGGCTGTAATTAATCTGTAGGGATCGCGATATCCAAACCTAAATCTATATTTAGATTCTCAATTTTTGTAATCACATGTAAAACTGTTTTATGATGTGTAGGACTGACACACTGTACAAATGAATCATGGTATGCTTTCACCAAAATCAGGAGTTTCTGGCTTTGATTAATCATTGCTGCGATGGTAAATTGATCCGCGCATTCGGGGTTTAGCACAGCTAAGGCGTGTTTTAAAACTAATCGTTATTCCTAAAAATCCGCGCAGATACCCCCAAAAAGCCTTTAAAGTCCCCCTGGTTAAGGGGGATGATGGGGAATATAAGACTTTGAAAACACGCCCTAAACCCCTACGACAAATGTAATTTTCCTAATAAGTATATTTAGTATTTTTTGTCAAGGAGTAAGTCGTAATTTTAAAGTGGTTTTAATTAATGACAGCAAAACAGGAATTAGTACATCAGCAACTCTCCAAAACACCAGCCTTGAGCGGTATAGCCTCATTATTTGTAGCGCTGATTCCCATATCCTTAGCGCCAGTTTTGGTCAAATTATGCGAACGGGAAATTGGCGCAAATGCTGTAGCATTTCATCGGGCTTGGATCGCCACAATCGTTTTCGGTTTGTGGTGTGGGCTGGAAGCTGTTCGCCGTCAAAAGTCTGAAGACCAACCCATCGAACAGAAGCCTTGGACTAAGGAAGAAATAACCTTATTGTTCGCATTAGGAACTGCTGGCGCTACATACTCAATCCTTTGGGCTTGGTCGGTAACTCAAACCAGTGTTGCTAACGTGGCTTTACTGTCTAATATGAACTCCTTATTTGTCGGCTTAATGGGGTATTTTTTACTCGGTCGGCGGTTTGATCGCAGATTCATTATTGGTATGGTTATGGCAGTCGGTGGTGCGATCGCTTATGAACTCAGTAAGGTGCAATTTGCGAGCGATCAAATATTTGGCGATCTCCTAGCCCTACTAACTGCGATTTTTATTGCTACATATCTGATTTTAGTAGAACGACTAAGAAGCCGATTTGGCCCGGCAACAATTATGCTGTGGCGCAGCGGATTCACAGCAGTCTTTCTGTTACCTGTCCTACCTGTATTTGAAAGTAGATTGCTTCCCTCTACTGGGATGGGGTGGTTTTTCATCATTTTCCAAGCCTTTTTCTGCCAGGTTTTTGGTCAAGCGCTTGTGGCTTACAGCTTGAGTAAATTATCATCAGGAGTTGTCGCCGTGACGCTGCTTTTAGAGCCAGTTCTTGCTTCTTTTTTTGCTTGGGCTGTTTTCAATGAACAAGTCAGTTTCTCTGACTGTATAACTTTTGTGGTCATTTTATTAGGTATATATTTAGCTCAATCAAGTCAATCTGCCGTTAAATCAACAAAATGAAGGGCTTGATTTGATGATGAATAATCCACAAATATGCATTCTGGTAATTACTGACAACTTAGGGCAAACTAAAAATGCTAGTAGGTTAAGGAATTTTGGCATCACGCACCATTATTCAGTTGTGTTACTCTATTAAGTCTTATCCAGATTGAGAAATGGTAAATATACAAGATATAAATTGTGTTATTGAATTCTTACAGTAAATCGGCGATCGCTCTGGTTAGTTGTCTGGTAGGCGTTATCGCGCTGTCCTTTGGCTCGATTTTTGCTAAATTTTCCAGTCCCGATCTGACTTCTGAAGGAATTGCTTTTGATCGCTTGGTTGTGGGTGCGATCGCCTTTAGTCTCTGGACAGGAGGTACAAAAGTTTACCAACATCTCCAATGCCGTCCTGATGAACCCAACCCCTATCATCCCATAAATCTATTGCTGCTACCTTTGGCAGGTATACTCTGGGTGATGAATCTGGCAAGTATTTATTGGGCTTTGAACCAAACCAGTATTGCAATGACAACAGCGCTGCATAATCTATCCCCAATCTTCACTAGTTTTGGCGCTTGGTGGCTGTGGGGGCACAAGTTTGATCGCCGATTCTATATGGGTTTGAGTTTAGCGATCGCAGGAGTCTTCATACTGGAGTTACAAGAGATGCAAATTTCACCTAGTCGAGTGCAAGGCGATGGCTATGCTATTCTCTCTGCTGTGTTGTTAGCCGCATACCTGCTGATTTTGGATACCCTCCAGACTAAATTTGCTCCCACCACCATCCAGCTGTGGGTATGTAGCACAGGTGCGTTGGCTAGCCTGCCTGTTCTACTATGGAATCACGAGCCAATTTTTCCCCAATCATCCCAAGTTTGGTTAGCTATGTTATCTATGGGAATGGTTTGTCAATTTCTCGGACATGGACTTTTAACGTTCAGCCTCACGAGGCTATCATCTGTCAGGGTTTCTCTGGTTCATCTGTTAGAACCGATTTTTAGTACATTCCTGGCTTGGGTGATTTTCTGGGAAAACCTGAGTTTCTGGACATGGGTTGGCTTTTTTGTGGTATTAGTGGGGTTGTATTTTACGGTTTTAGGTGAAATGCCACAAGATAGCCCAGAAATAGAAATTGAGGTTTTCAATATCCAGGTGGGCGTTGAAAAAAACCAGTGACTTGAGTTAATTTTTCAGCAATTTCTAGTAGCTTCATATCACTCCCACGTTGCCCTACTACCTGCACACCAATGGGTAATCCATCTTGTGACTGGGTAAAAGGCATTACTACAGCAGGGTTACCAGTGAGGTTGAAAATTGTGGTGTAAGCACCGATTGCTTCCAAATAAGAAAACTCGCAACCATCCACCTCAATCGGTTCTCCTGGCTGACGGTGGGTAAAGGCAGGGACTGGTACCACCGGACACAGCCAAGCATCCCAATTTGATAAGAATTTTTCCATAGTTGCAATTAAAGTATCACGCTCACTGAGGGCGGTAATATAGTTTTGTTGCTGTTGAATTTGCGTCAGGTCTGGCTGTAATAAACCCAATTCAAAATTATAAATATTGAGGTAAGTATCCCATACCCCATTGCTATCAAAATTTGGCAACTGGTTGTGTTGCTCTATACAGCACCCTAAATCCGCTAGGGATGATGCCAGCTTCTCCAGAGCGGCTTTGGTTTCGGCTGTGGCGGGAATATCACCAAAACCTGCTGACCAGGCGTAGCGGTAGGATTGTAAAGTATTCACTGGATTGATTTGTTGAGGTATCAACATTTCTTCTGGCTGGTACAGTTCTGAACCTTCAATCAGTGACAGGCACAATCGCAAGTCTTCCACAGAGCGGGCAAGCGTCCCTATTGTCTGTAAATGCCGAATGGTTTTAGGTGTTCCTGGCAACTCAGGAATATGCCCCAATGTTGACACTCGATGCTCGGTTGGTTTCAAGCCGAAAATGCCACAAAAGTGAGCCGGAACGCGGATCGACCCACCAATATCACTACCAAGTTCTAGAGGTGATAATCCCGCCGCGATCGCACTCGCCCCACCGCCAGTGCTACCACCTGGGGTATATTCATGATTCCAGGGGTTGTTTGTTCTACCAAACAGAGGACTGTTAGTCTGGAAGTTATCAGCTAGTTGTGGTGTATTCGTCTTACCTAAAATAATGGCTCCAGCGGCGCGTAGTCGAGCAACGACAGTAGCATCTTGCTTGGGGACGTAATTCGCTAGGGGTTGATAACTGCTGGTTGTGCGTAATCCTTTGGTTTCGAGGGTGTCTTTGATAGTTACGGGGACTCCATGTAAAATCCCCCAATTTTCTCCTTGCGCTAATGCTTGATCTGCCGCTTTCGAGAGCGCGATCGTATTTTCTGCATCCAGTGTCACAATCGCATTTAGTTCTGGGTTGTATTGAGCAATCTGACGCAAATAAGCTTCTATTACTTCTGTTGAAGAAACTTGGCGATCGCGGATTGCTTTTGCCAATTGATGAGCCCCTAAAAAAACTAAATCTTTCATTTTATTTATTATACGTAGGGTGTGTTATGCCGTAGGCTAACGCACCATTCTCCTACCAATTCTGTATAAAATTATCTAGCTAATTTTTGCACAAAATTCTGGTGTTCTGGTGTAGATAATCCATTTTGCAAAACGGTTAATACTTTAGCTAAATCTCCTGCCAATAATGCAGATTTAGCTAACCATAAACCGGGAAAAATTTGAGAGCAAATTATATCATCTGAATTGGGTTCAAGTAGGATATATTCTCCTCTATCTAACCTAAACCAATCAAATTGTTGGTCATAAACTCGCCATACTAAATATTCTTGGACTTGATTACGACGATAAACTTTCAATTTCTCATGTAAATCATAAGAAGCACTAGAAGCAGCAATTTCTACAATTAATTCTGGCGCTCCTTCTAGATAATCATCGTCATTAATACGCGATTGTCCGTCTGTCTCAATTCTTAATAAAGCATCCGGTTGCGGTTCGTTATCAGCGTCTATTAGCACCGTGGTATTATCAGCCAAACCCACGCCTGATGTAGCTGCTTTGTAAACTCCCAGCCAAGCCATAATGTATGCATGAGGTTCGCCATGACTTTTGATTCTCAATGGTGATGCCACGTAAACAACTCCTTCAATCAATTCAGCTTTTTTCAGATTAGGCATGGCATGATAACGCCGCTCAAATTCATGACGGGTCAGCTTGTCGCCATTTTCTAGGGGTGGAATTGTTAAAAGAGAAGAATTTTTGTCAGCAGATATCATAATTTTCTCAAATATTGCAAATTACTGACATTACTAATTTTAGCGCTGATTTTTTGGATGATCTTGGGTATAGACTCATATAAGGCAATACAGTTCAGTTAGAGCCAAAAACCTGATTTTTGCGTAGGTTGGGGAGCCACTACGTTGGGCGGGTTCCCCGACTTAAAGCAAGTGGCGTTTGAGGAACGAAACCCAACATTTGGCGGGGTTTATTGGGTAACGCATTGCCTCAATCCAACCTACATTTATTCTTAACACCAAGCGTATTGTCATAGTAAGGGCTTTTCAAGAAAGAGCAAGAAACTTTAGTTCCTTACGGTACAGAGGTTTTACTTTAAGTTGAATTAGGTCATTTTTAACAGCAGCAGAATATTTTATAAAATTTCGGTATATTCCCTAGCACATACAATTATACTTCAAAGCAAGCATTGATAAGGGTTTAGCGTAATTTTGTGTTATGTCATTTATCTTAAATTCATGCCATAACAAGTTGAGTAACACGCATAATGTGAAAAATTATCTGTAGATAAGCACAAAAATACATAACTTATACACATAATTTTCACAGTATCTTTAATACGAAATATATATTTTTTTATATTTGTTCGCATAAAATTTTGTGTAACACATCACTATGTTTTACATCAAAAAGCATTTATGTTTGAGTTATCATGGGAATCTCAGCAAGGCGTAATATCCACCACCGACCCATTTACAGGATTAAATAATAATCAAGATCCTTTATTAACCCTCAATCCTTCTCAGTCTTCTCAATTACTTCCTGATATACAACCTATTCTTGATACGGTTATTCAGTCAATTGATGCAACTAAAAATATCTTGATTGGGCTAAATAGCAATTCTCAAATTGATGAGATTTTGGGAGTGGCTTTTGGTCAAGATTATCAAAAAGAATTAGCTGCGCAAATATTGCAACATTTAGCCCAAAACGATTTTACTAATACACCAGATATACAATTAGTATCTAGTCAATCTTTTAATGGAGCTTATGCGAAGTCAACAAATACTATTTATTTATCTCAAAAATTTGTAGCGGATAATTTGGGTAATATTGGTACAGTTAAAGGGGTTTTATTAGAGGAATTTGGTCATTATATAGATAGTCAGATTAATGTAAAAGATGCCGCTGGCGATGAAGGGGATATTTTCTCGCGTTTGGTGCAGGGGGAAAGTATTAGTGGTGGTGAATTATTATCACTGAAAGCTGAGGATGATACAGCAAACATCACTTTAAATGGACAAGCTATTTCCATTGAGATGTCTAAGGTTGCGATGGAAGTATATAACAACCGTATCTATCAATCAGTAAGAGGTACTGACAATGCAATTTATCTTCGTTCCTCTAGCGATAGTAGTAATTGGACAGGCTGGCAAAACTTTGGTGGTGCTACTCTTAGTGGCCCTGATTTAGAAGTCTTTAATGGTAGACTTTATCAATCAGTAAGAGGTACTGACAATGCAATTTATCTTCGTTCCTCTGGTGATGGTAGTAATTGGACAGGTTGGCAAAACTTTGGTGGTGCTACTCTTAGTAGCCCTGATTTAGAAGTCTTTAATGGTAGACTTTATCAATCAGTAAGAGGTACTGACAATGCAATTTATCTTCGTTCCTCTGGTGATGGTAGTAATTGGACAGGTTGGCAAAACTTTGGTGGTGCTACTCTTAGTAGCCCTGATTTAGAAGTCTTTAATGGTAGACTTTATCAATCAGTAAGAGGTACTGACAATGCAATTTATCTTCGTTCCTCTGGTGATGGTAGTAATTGGAGTGGCTGGCAAAACTTTGGTGGTGCTACTCTTAGTGGCCCTGATTTAGAAGTCTTTAATGGTAGACTTTATCAATCAGTAAGAGGTACTGACAATGCAATTTATCTTCGTTCCTCTGGTGATGGTAGTAATTGGAGTGGCTGGCAAAACTTTGGTGGTGCTACTCTAGCTGATCCAGAAGTAGAAGTATTTAATGGACAATTAGTTCAAGCAGTACAAGGAACAGATGACCGAATTTATACCCGTAATTCATTTAATGGAATAAATTGGAATGGATGGCAAGAAAGAGGAGGTTTAACTCCCGCAGATGATTCAGGAAATATTATACAGTCCCCCTCGGGTTTAATGGCTACTTCTACCAATTTAACCAAATTAATCAATGGAGAGTTAAACGGTAAATACATCGATTACGATGGCGCATATGGCGCTCAATGTTGGGATTTGGTTGCTTATGCCACAGGAATTAATAGTTCTAGCACTTATTGGAATGCCAATAATTGGAAAGCAGGAGCTAATGTCATGTCTAGTGGTAACATTGCTGTGGGTACTGCCATTGCCACTTTCTTAGGCCCCAATGGTTCTTACTATAGCACTTCTGGCAACCATACAGCCATCTTTGCTGGGTATGGAAGTGAGAATGGAGTATCTGGTTTTTATGTATGGGATCAAAACTGGAATTTGAATGGTAATCTTGCCATCAAGAAGCATTTTATCGCCAATAATAAGTCAGGAACTAGCGATGCAGATAACTATTATCTAATTCGGGTATGACAATAAGAATGTTTTGAAATTTGACTTTCATTTGTTGATGATAATTCCTCTTCACCTAGCAACAGAAGGGGATTTTTTTATAAGTAGGAGTTGTCAGTGCGATATCTCGTCTGAAATAAACAGGACTATCTCCGAAATTTTGAGTCTACTTCAGTAGACTTGGGCTATTAGCCTGGGAATTAATTCCCAGGCGGGTGAGAAAGCTAAGAGAGAGGCTATTTTTAGCTTAAGTTGACACCAATGAACATTGTTGTGCCCCTACAATGATCTGTAATCACAAAGTTGTAATCTGCTGTATATGATGGCGAAAAATTTAGCTGTTATTGCGTACTCAGCAATCTCTTGATGTTTCCTCTTCCAGAGGTTGCTGTGCTTGGCTATCACTTAGTATCAAAAGCAGATGGGACGCTGGGGCGACAAATGAACGCTGTTCGTAGAGAACAGAAATTTTACAACTAAAAGCTAATCTAAATTTAACGTGAGTTCGATGCATGATGATTTTGAACTCTCTCCCGGGTGCATCCCAGTTTTTATTTCTCAATAAGAGAATAACTGTCATTGCGTTCGCGTAGCGTCTCGTAGAGAGGAGGAACGACGAAGCAATCTCATGGACTCGTTCTGAACTGGAAGATTTTGCGATTGCTTCGTTCCTCGCAATGACATGTAAAAAAGTGGGATGCTCACCTGTCTTCAAACCTCTCTTTTACAAGTCCAGAGGCGCAAAATGCTGATTTTTCTGGCTCTGATTTCTCCTAGCAGGAGAGATTCGCTGTTGTGGATGAGATCCTGATAATTCACGTTAAATTTATAGCTGGAGAACGCTACAAATGAGAATCGAATCAGAGAAAGAATTTTGGTTACGCCAATTAGAAGAATACCGAGAAATTGTCCGCCAAAGAAAACTAAAGAAACTCAATACCCAAAACAACTCTTCCGTCAATGACAATCCGCCGGACAAGTTTATTTAGGATGCGTTTTTTATCCTCAGCTGTGCGACTGTCCCAGTATTCGCGATCGCAAAACATCTGCACTAACTCTTCTCTAACCAACAAGCTACGTTTTGTGATGTTTTCATGCAGACTTAAGATACTAGCGATTTGTTCGCGGATACCATCTTTGGCTGTCTCTACAAAAGCATTAGTAGGTAATTTCTCCAGTCCCGCTAGGCTTTCGCGCAGTTCTCGCACTTCTTGTGGTTCAGGATTGTTGTCTTCGTCAAAATCTACCATACCCGCCAGCCTAGTGGCTTCACTAACTAGCAAATCAGCTACCTGTGAATCTAAACTGCGACTATTCAGCATTTCCTTGACATCGCAACGTCCCAGGGCGTAGTAGGTACATTGATAGTAGGCTGTATATTGCCCATTGCGATCGCGTCGGGAAGACATCCGGGTTAATGCGCCGCCACATCTACCACATTTTAATAAATTAGCGAATGGGTTAATATCTTCCTGGCGTGCAGCCCATTTATTATGACGATTGTGGCGAATCGTGCGTTTTATTTGTTCGTGTTGTTCGCGGCTAATTATTCCCTCATGGGTATCCCAGTTGCAATCCCACTGATCGAAATGCTTGATTTGTTTACCTGAAGGACTCGATGTGGTGACGTTAAATGGCGTTCCACCTGCATGTACGGGATTTACTAGGAAGTTTTTTAGCCCCGCAGGTGACCACTGTAACCCTGTCCAAGGGTAGCGTTGATAAGTTTTTTTATGATTTTGTAATAAATCCAATTGCTCGATATCATCAGGCATAATCCGATGATTTCCTGTTGATTTTGTGCTTTTTGCGTCTACTTTCCCACTTACCCCAAACATTTCATTTAAGATATTGCAAGTTTTTCTCGCACTCCCACAACTATCAAATACTTCAAATATAAATAAAGCTAGTTCCCAAACTTGAAAACTCCGCTTACCTTCCAATAGGGAAACACACCAACTTTCATCCTTGACATAGGAATCATCAATAACCTTCCAGCCAAAAGGCGCAAACCTATGGCTTTTCCGCTGCACCATCCGATGTTTGCGTTCAGCAGATACACGGCTGGACAACATTTTGATTTCAAATTTACTAGCTGCGAGTAAAATATCAATCGTCAACTCACCACCCAAACTTTCTGTATCAATTGTTTGGTCTAGTGCTACAAGCCTAATACCCTTACTCCGTAACACTTCCAACAGCGAGTAAAATAGTTTCGATGATGACCCAATCCGGTCAATTCTGGTCACAACTAGATCGCTAACAATACCCTTTGGTGATATCTTTAAATCATCAATTAATTGCTGCAACCCATTACGGACTTCGGTTGTGCGGCTTTGAATATCCCAGTAAAAGCGATCGCATCCTACATTCTTACCCCTTTCTAGTTGTTTTTTGAGCGCGTTGCGATCTTCTTGTTGCTCGATCGTCGAAACCCGACCATAAAACCATTTCTCGGACATCTTGCCAAATTTTTATTCTATAGTGACTATAGTATGTCATTTCTCAATGCTGAGGAACCGACAGTCTGCGATTTAATTGCCGATTTTGGCATCAAGCTACTTTGGCATCCTTCCTTAGGGTTGGAACTGGGCGATCGCTTACAACAACTGCTACGAGATTGTATTTCCGGCACAATTCCCTTAGATATCTTGGTATTTGAAGGTAGTGTTGTCAACGCCCCCAACGGTACAGGTGAATGGAATCGGTTTGCCGATCGCCCCATGAAAGACTGGTTAACAGATTTAGCCCAAGTAGCTAGCTTTATTGTGGCTGTAGGCGACTGTGCGACATGGGGAGGAATACCCGCCATGTCACCCAACCCCAGCGAGTCGCAGGGGTTGCAATTTCTTAAGCGTCAAGAAGGTGGTTTTTTCGGCAAAGATTTCCGCACCAAATCAGGGTTACCTGTAATTAACATACCCGGATGTCCCGCCCATCCTGACTGGATTAGTCAAATATTAGTTGCGATCGCCACCGGACGCATTGATGATATTGCTTTAGACGAACTCCATCGTCCCCAAACCTTCTTCAATACCTATACCCAAACAGGTTGTACTCGTAACGTCCACTTTGCCTACAAAGCATCAACCGCCGAATTTGGTCAGCGTAAAGGCTGCCTATTTTACGACTTAGGCTGTCGCGGCCCCATGACCCACTCTTCCTGCAACCGCATCTTATGGAACCGCGTTTCCTCCAAAACCCGCGCCGGAATGCCTTGTTTAGGTTGCACCGAACCTGAATTTCCCTTCTACGACCTCAAACCCGGAACCGTATTCAAAACACATGTTTTATATACAGAGTGGTACTCAATGCGGATTGCGAATACTACCTGCTTTTCGACCCACTTAATACAAGATGTACCATTAACACTGAAATATTGAGCCTATCGTACAAAATTTAGAATAAATTTTGCCTGATAGATTATATTGACATAATTGGTTTTTATCCTACTTTCTAAAAATATTTAAAAGGTGAAATATTCTACTGTATCCGCTACAATTAATTATTTTTGATAGACTTAATTTTTCTTTCCTCACAAATTCCTCACAAGCTCCAACTAATATTATCAATTATATAATAAATCCAAGATCCATGTTTGTTTTTGCTGGTAAGACGCATCCTAAAGATTACCAAGGTAAAGAGTTAAATGAAGTCGGAAGACGTTCGTACAGTTTTGTAATGGGGATTGAGACCCCACCACAAAACTTGCAGCGCGATTGTTGCTGGGGACTTAAACCCACCGAATTTGTGAATACGACATGGATGTGAAACTTCCCCCCAATTGCAGAAGCAGATACATATAGTTTTTTGGAAAATTACATTTAATCGTCCGAGGAATCATCCTATGAAACCGGATTATCTCATTGTCGGCAGTGGTTTATCAGCATTAGTCTTTGGTGCTTTAATGGCAAACTCTGGCAAGTCTGTGCAAATCCTCGAAGCCCATGAGCATCCAGGAGGCTTTGGACACACGTTTACAATGGCTAAAAAATATACGTTTAATGCCCAACTTCACTACGTTTGGGACTGCGGTGAAGGAAAAACGGTGAATCAGGTACTCAAAAGACTGGGCTTAGATCGGGACGTGACTTTTGAGCGATATGATCCAGATGGCTTTGACCATATGCGAATGCCAGGATATGCGTTGGATATTCCTTCACAACCAGAGGAACTGATTCGACGATTGTCGGCACTATTTCCTGCAAATAGCGATCGCCTTCGCCAATTCGTCAACGAAGTGGAAAAGACTGGTGCAGGCTTGCAAATACTCGCTCCGCCAATTAAACTAACTGAACTACTGAAACATCCCAATGAGGTGTTCTGTGCTGTCCAGTATCTCAACAGCACACTTCAGGATGTATTTGACAAGTTTCAGCTACCCCAAGCCGCCCAAACTTTATTAGCCCTGCAATGGCCTGATTTTTTGCTGCCTCCCAACCAACTCTCATTTTATGCTTGGGTCTTATTATTTCGCGGCTATCAAGCAGGAGCATTTTACCCAACTCAGCATTTTGAGCGTGTGATTAATTCATTTGTCAAGGTGATTGAATCACAGGGGGGGCAGGTGCTGCTTAACCATGAAATCACGAATTTTATAGTCACAGACAAAACGGTCACAGGAGTTGAGGCGATGGATCTCACCACCCATCAAACTCATGAATTTACAGGTGAAACTGTAATTTGCAACATTGACCCGAAAAAAGCCGCCAAAATGATTGGGGAGGAAAAGTTCTCCCCAAAATTGCGCCGGAAACTCAACTATGAATATTCGCCATCCAACTTCATGGCTTATTGCGTCGTCAAAGATATCGACCTCCGCAACTATGGATTTGGAAAGTGGAATCTCTTTCATACAGAGCATGAGGATCTGAATGAAGCCTTTACGCAGATGTATGAGCATCATGACTTTTCCAATCCCAGTTTTGCGATGACAACGCCCACTTTATTGACAGAGGCGAGTCGGGATTGCCCAGAGGACTGCCAGATTGTCGAATTTCTCACTGTTGCCAATTACGACTACTTTAAGCAATTGCGGGAGACAAATCGCAAAACCTACAACCTCAAAAAGCAAGAAATCCTAGATTCCATTTTGGATGTCGTGGAAAAACACTATGTGCCGAATTTTAGAAAGCACATGGTCTTTCATATCACAGGCAGCCCCACCACCAATGAACGCTTCTGTTGGTGTCCTCAGGGGAATTCCTACGGCTCTAGTCTCACACCGCGCAACATGGGTTTGGGACGGTTGAATCACGAAACCTCACTCAACAATTTCTATTTCTGCAATGCCTCATCCGGCTATCCAGGTTTCGCTCCGACCATTTGGACAGGAGCATTACTGTATCAACGCTTATCTGGGGACGTGATTTTAGGTAATAACTAAACAGACCTTCATGCACGATTCATTTCATCAACTTAGAGGTGAACTATGAGGATTGCGGTCATTGGGGGCGGAGCCAGTGGTATGGCTACAGCTTACTGGCTCAACAAACAAGGGCATCATGTCACTGTGTTAGAACGGCAAGCGATGTTAGGGGGACACATTCGGACAATCAACAAAAACGTGAAACCTAACCAATCTCAGTGCCATGAAATTTTGGAAAGTGGAGTGCTGGAATTTCCTACTGTATTTCATAACTTTGTTGCTCTGATGCAAGAGCTAGGAGTAAAACTATTACCCGTCGATATCGGTTCAGCGCTGTTTCCCAAAAATGGCAGTCACTTTTTATCGAAAGTTGCGATCGCAAAAAACTTCACAGGCAACCAACGCCTGATCGAATATCTGCGATTTTATAGTCTCCAGATGTGTTCCCCTAGATTATGGTTGAAAACGCAATTTGCTCCTATGCAGGATTTCTACAACCAGCCCCTATCTCGCTGTCTGAAAGCCAATAGTACTAGCAGCCTCTGGCTGAAGTTGCTGACAATGTATAGCTATTCGATACCGTTTGACCTCATCGACGATTTTCCCGCCCAATTGGCAATTCCCATGTTACGAGACTACCTTATGGTCAACTGGGTCAGGATTGAAGGCGGTGTATATTCTTACATTGAAAAAATTCTGGAACGCTTTCAAGGTGAAGTCTTGCTGAATGTGGAGATTGCCAAAATTTTCAGAAGCCCAGATGCTGTGAAAATTCAGAGAGTGAACGGCGAAATGCAGGAGTTTGATAAAGTCGTGTTTGCCACGCCACCCGACCAAATAATGGCACTTTTAGCTGACCCAACCGATGCGGAAATTAAACGCTTCTCTTCTTGGAAAGCCAATTATGCAACTACTACAGTTCATCAGGATACTTCTATGTATGACAAACAGGGCATCCGACATCCCTCGGAATTTGATTTCTTTGAGACAGATACCAGATGGGGATATAACTGCTGCTTGAATCAGCTTTGCGGCATCTCGTCGCCACAGCATCATTTCCTATCGTTTCAACTCGAAGAGTTAATTGCTTCTGATTGCATCATTCACATTCAGCAACATCACACGCCGTTGTATACCACTGAATCTTTTCGATACCGAGATGAAATAGTTGCCACTAACGGTGAGAACAATACTTATTATGCAGGAGCCTACTTAGGAGATGGCTTACATGAAGGCGCGATCGCATCTGCAAAGCGAGTTGCTCAACTAATCGGTTAAGCTTTGAATTTGGGGTGATTTGTCTAGTATTTGCGATCGCACCACCTACCATACCCAAGCTGGTGGTTTTGGCAATGAAGCTGCTGAAGCTTACAAGGTTTGTTTGGTGATTCTGCACCTGCTTGACTGACAAAAATACTTTGTGGGGCAATAATCAAGCGATCGCAGATTTTAGCGAACTCAAGTATAATTCATAAACAATAGTTACATGAACCACCTATTTGTATCTTTTCATGTCTGATAATTTTCCCTTCGCCAATCTTCAAGAATTACAACAATGGCATCAAGGTATCAAAAATGCCAACCGCAATAATATTTTTTGTCATTGTCGTGTTTGCGGTTATGAATGGATGGATTCAACATTTGATATTACTTGTAATCAATGCAGTAGTCAAGATGTGGAAACTATTTCCTCCTGGCAATTTCCCGATGATTAAATTAGTAGAGTTCTTATATATGAAACAAAACTGGTCACAAGAAACTTATATTAAAGCCTATAAATTTGCAGCCCAAGCACACCAATGTCAGAAAATACCCGGTTCAGAAATATCTTACATCATGCATTTAAGTTTTGTCAGCATGGAAGTAATTGCCGGACTAAATGCAAATCAAGAATATGATGGCAATCTAGCAATTCAATGTGCTATTTTGCATGATACCATCGAAGATACAAATACAACTTATGAGCAACTAACAACCGAATTTGGTGCAGCAGTAGCTAACGGTGTACTTGCCTTAACTAAAGATAATAGTTTAGCCAAACACCTGCAAATGGCAGATAGCCTAGAAAGAATTAAACAACAACCAAAAGAAATCTGGATGGTGAAATTAGCAGATAGGATTAGTAATCTCCAAGCACCACCACATTATTGGAATACAGAAAAAATTACAAAATATCGAGAAGAAGCTATTCAAATTTACCAAACTTTGAACGAGGCTAGTGATTTTCTCGCTTCCCGTTTAGCCAAGAAAATTGAAGATTATCAGTCCTTTATTCCTCAAGTATAAATTTGACAGTTCATCACAAAACTAGCTTGGGTTTCGCTGTCGCTCAACCCAACAAAGTCTTGAGGATGTTGGGTTTAGTTCCTCAAACGCCACTTGTTTTAAGCCGGGAAACTCGTCCAACGCATGGCTGCCCCAACCTACCCTCTAAATTAATTTAAAATTAAGAATTACGAATTATCAATTATTTCCCCAACATCATAAGTTTTTCCTTCTACCGTGACGCGATCGCCTGCTACTAATTGCCGCCCTCTCCGGGTTTCTACTATATCATTAACTTTGACAGCACCATCAAGAATAATCCATTTGGCTTGTCCTCCAGTTGGCGCTATACCTACCAACTTTAAAAACTGATCGAGTTTAATTATATTGCTACTTGCCAAAGGTAATTTACGCTCCACAATCAAAAATTTGCTTATATACCAATTTTAGGTGAAGCTGAACCAGTAGCTACTGGCTCTAGGAATTGCGCAAAAGGCGTTGACTGTGAAACATGGGAGAAAGAAATAGACGATGTCTACGACAAGCCGCTCCGCGTCTACGCGTCGCCGCCCTCTATGGACTGTAGGACAATAGAGAAAACAACAATCTCGCATACAGTATTAAGAAATATTGAGGGAACACCTATGCAATCCCCTATAACCCTGTTTACCATTGAAGAATATCTCCAATTAGAACAAACCAGCGAAATTCGCCACGAATACTTTGGTGGTCAAGTTTTCGCCATGTCCGGCGGTAGCAAACAACACAATACAATTACCCTAAACATTGCCAGCAGAGTGCGATCGCATTTGCGGGGTGGTTCCTGTAGCGTCTTCATGGCTGATATGAAAGTGAGGATACAACTAGCTAATCAAAATAAAAACATATTTTACTATCCCGATGTCATAGTTACCTGTGACCCCCAAGACCAAGACCGTTTTTATTTAAATTATCCTTGTTTAATTATAGAAGTGCTATCACCAAGCACAGAACTAACAGATAGACGAGAAAAACTTGTTAACTACCGAAATTTAGAAACATTACAAGAATATGTATTAGTTTCCCAAGAGGAAATCAAAGTAGAAGTTTATCGCAAAGATACTCAAGGAAATTGGTCACTAACAATTTTAAGTAAAGATGATGAATTACGCTTAGATTCTATTGGTTTAACTATGACAATGACAGAAATTTACGAAGATGCAATCAAAATTTAAAATTAGAGAAAAACCTATGCAATCCCCTGTCAACTTTCTTACCGTTGAAGAGTACCTCAAAGCCGAAGAATCTAGCGATATCCGTCACGAATATGTAGATGGTGAAATCTTCGCAATGGCTGGTGCTAGCGAGGAACACAACTTAATAGCTACTAATATCATCGCTTTACTACGTCCTCATCTACGTGGAACTCCTTGTCGTGCTTTTGTTTCAGATATGAAAGTTAAAGTTAAAGCACAAAAGGCTGATATTTTCTATTATCCTGACATCTTAGTTACTTGTGACCTAAACGATAGCGAAAGGTACTTTAAAACTCGTCCAACTTTAATTGTAGAAGTGCTATCAAATTCGACTAAAACTATAGACAAGCGAGAAAAACGGCTGAATTATCAAAGTATTGAAAGCTTGCAGGAATATGTATTAGTTTCCCAAGAAGAAATCAAAGTAGAAGTTTATCGTAAAGATGCTCAAGGAAATTGGTCACTGACAATTTTGGGTAAAGATGATGAATTACGTTTAGATTCTATTGGCTTAACTCTGACAATGGCAGATATTTACGAAGATGTAATCAATATTTAAAGCGCGTTTCAAACTATTAATCGATGGATGAGCGAATTCAGAAATGACTCAGGTGTCGCTTTGCTAATCTATTTTCTGGTTCTAACTCTAGTGATACCTTCTCCCAAAAGCTAATAGCAGTAAAAGAAGGCTGAATCTCTGAACAATTGAACAAAATAATAAATGCTTCAGATGGTTCAAGATTTTTCGCTTTCCAAGTTTCTGGCGTAGCGACATATTGCAGCAGTGAGGATTTACCCATACCACTACTGCCTTGAATTGCTAAATGCATCCGATTGCAAATTACATCAAATGCAGCATTAATATCAGCTCTGCGTCCCATAAACTTATCTGGGGAAACAGCACCGCCGATATAAAATGGATTATTTTGATTGGGTTTTATATTCATAGCAGATATTTCCAAGATTAAATAACCACTTTTATTTGGTATAAATTTTTATTTTATGGTTACTTTTCTTTATTCTTGACGAAATCCCGCCAATTTTCCATTTTTCTTTATTATTTCTAATAAATCAAATTACTGCTCGCCCCGTCGATGATTAGCAGCTTGTAATAGCAGCGATTCTGCAAAAGCGATCGCATCTGTGGCTGATTTCCCCCCAGCTAACTGCGCCAATTCATCCCGGCGAGTGGTTAAATTATCCAACGCTGTGACGCGCACAACAGTACGCTGTTCGCTGCTACCATTGTTATTTTTATTACCTGGGCTTTGATTGATAATTTGCTTATCTACCCGGAAATGCCTATCTGCCATTGCCGCCACTAAGGGTTGGTGCGTAACACACAATACCTGTGAACGTTGACTAAGTTGGTGTAATTTTTCGGCGATCGCCTGCGCTACCCTCCCGGAAACACCGACATCAATTTCATCAAATACCATTGTCCCAGCTGCATCGGCTTGAGATACGCAAGCTTTCAGCGCTAGTAAAAAGCGGCTCATTTCCCCACCGGAGGCAATTTGTGTTAATGGTTGGATTGGTTCTCCGGGATTGGGGCTAAACATAAATGTAATTTTGTCTGCACCGGTAGCCGTTGGGGGAGTAGGTACAATATCTACTTTAAATTGCACCTTTTCCATCGCTAGGGGTTTGAGTTCAGCGATTAATCTTGACTCTAATTTGTTGGCGGCTGTGCGACGCAATTGAGTTAATTTATAACAAGCTTGGGTAAGTTTCGCCAAACTTGCTTGTTCTTGCTGTTCTAAACTTTCGATAGATTGTTCGGTGTCGTTGAGTTCAGCTAGTTCACCTTGGATTTTTTGATAGTAGGCGATCGCTTCTTGTAATGTCGGCCCATATTTGCGACAAATCTGCTTTAATTCCCTAATTCTCTCTTCGACTTCCTCTAACCGTTGGGGATCGGCTTCTAAATCTTCTCCATAAGCATTAATTTGCCGAGCCACTTCCATTAGTGTAGCTTGGGCATCCCGCACCAAATCTAACAATGGTTGCAGTTGCACATCGTATTCCACCATATCATTTAAGGTGGCTTCGCTGTCTCCCAATAAATCTGCGGCGGCTGGGGCTTCACCGTCGTTTTGATACAAAGCCTGATAAACTTTGTAACTCATCTGTTGCAAATCTACAACATGATTGAGGCGTTCTCGTTCTTGTAATAGCTGTTCTAATTCGTTGACATCATTGAGGTTGACTGCTCCCAATTCCTGCACTTGATAGGTGAGTAAATCCAGTTGTTGCAAACGTTCCCGTTCTGATGTCCGGCGTTTTTCTAGGGCAAAATGTGCCTGTTGATACGCCGTAAAAACAATAGCGATCGCTTGACGCTGCTGCATTAAGGAATCGCCGCCATGTAAATCTAACCAATCGCGGACTTGAGCAGATTGTCCCACTTGTACAGTTTGACCTTGGGCGGTAATTTCCACCAAGCGATCGCGCAGTCCCCCCAGCATCTGGCGATTCACCAACACGCCATTTACCCGCGATCGACTGCGGATATTACTCGCAGTGGCAGAAATTTCGCGGCTGATGACTACAGAGTTTTCATCTATCGAATCAATTTCTTGTTCGCTTAACCAAGCAGCTAAGCTAGCATTTGATTTGAAGGTAGCCTCTACCATCGCCCGACTGGTTCCAGTCCGAATCACTCGACTAGATACCTTACCGCCAAGCGCTGCATCAATCGCATCCAAGATAATCGATTTTCCCGCGCCGGTTTCACCTGTCAAGACATTCAGTCCAGCGCCGAATTCCAATTCCAGTTGGTCAATTAGGGCAAAATTTTCAATTCTCAGGCAAAGCAACATCAAGCCAAATTCTCCATCTAGGCAGATGCCGAATACTTCCAACTTCTGGGACTCTAGGCATGAGCCACTACCATAGAAGTAGCAGGCCCATTTAAGTGTAGCAAACCTAGTACTGTTACGCGATGGAACACGAGCAAAGTCTATTACATTCTGCTGTTTCCCCAACTGAAAATTGCTGGAATTGCCTTTTGAGGATGAGGTTAAACAAGAATTTTTGGCTCAATATGAGAGATGCCAGCAAATATTGTGGTTTGCTATGATTACATTCCAATTTATGAAGCCAGAGGCAACTAGCACAGGAAAATCCTGATAACCTTGAGATCAAACCACTTTCTCTCACTAAATCGGGGTGCTGGATGCGAAACATATTGTTACAATGCTTAACATAATCAATTCGACCGGTGGCATTCTTCATGATTGTGAAAACACTTCCCCCAACTTCCCGACCGATCGAGGAGGACAATGGCGGTAGCAACAACCGCCGTGACGAGCTATACGTTGCTGAAGTTGTGTCAGACAATGACACACAAGGCTTGGTGGTGAAATCGCCAAGACTGATAGCAGCCCAACAACAAAGAGCCTTAACAAACAAGGCCGAAACCGAGATGACGCTTTACGATCCAGTAGAGATTGCGGCGCATTATCAACAAAGACCCTTAGAAGTTTTCGGGCGGATTTTGTCAGTTTTAAGGCCGACACTCTCCTTTGCTTTGGGGTTGTGGTGGGATAGCAAACGGGGAATTGTGGTGAAAAATGACCGCAGGCGCGCAGCGCAACTGCGAGAATTATTAACCAGACTGGGGCCTGCTTATATCAAAATTGGCCAGGCTTTATCCACCAGACCAGATTTAGTTCCTCCCGCATTTCTGGAAGAACTCACCAAACTACAAGACCAATTACCGCCTTTCCCCAACGAAATTGCTTACCAATTTATTGAAGAAGAACTCGGCGCACCGCCAGATGAAATTTACGCGGAACTATCACCAGAACCAATTGCGGCGGCTTCTTTAGGGCAAGTTTATAAAGGTAAGCTGAAAACTGGTGAAGAAGTCGCAGTCAAAGTTCAGCGTCCTGATTTAAGAGAACGGATTACCATTGACTTATATATTTTACGTCGCCTAGCTGGTTGGGCAAAGAAAAGCTTTAAACGGGTGCGCAGCGATTTAGTTGGGATTCTCGATGAATTAGGCGATCGCATTTTTGAAGAAATGGACTATATACACGAAGGAGAAAATGCCGAGCGTTTTTTCCAGTTATATGGTCACATGAAAGACATATATGTTCCGAAAATCTACTGGGAATACACCAATCGTCGCGTGTTGACGATGGAGTGGATTAACGGCATTAAATTAACCCAAACACCCGAAATTAAAGCCAAAGGCATAGACGCGCGATATTTAATCGAAATAGGTGTACAGTGTTCTCTGCGTCAGTTGCTAGAACATGGATTTTTCCACGCTGACCCCCACCCAGGTAATTTATTAGCCACTTTGGATGGTAAGCTAGCTTATCTCGACTTTGGGATGATGAGCGAGATTCAGCCACCCCAGCGTTATGGTTTAATAGAGGCGATCGTCCACGTTGTTAACCGTGACTTTGAAGGTTTAGCCAAAGACTACGTTAAGCTAGATTTCTTATCACCAGACACCGACTTAACACCAATTATTCCCGCCTTTGCGAGAGTATTTGCAGATGCTCAAGGTGCAAGCGTTGCAGATTTGAATATTAAAAGCATCACCGATGAACTCTCGGCTTTGATGTATGAATATCCTTTCCGCGTACCTCCCTACTACGCTTTAATTATTCGTTCTCTGGTAACTTTAGAAGGGATTGCAATCTATATAGATCCTAACTTTAAAGTTTTGAGTGAAGCTTATCCTTACGTAGCCAAACGTTTGTTAACAGACCCCGCACCAGCACTCAGAGCATCACTACAAGATTTACTGTTTAAAGAAGGTAAATTCCGCTGGAATCGCTTAGAAAACTTATTACGAAATGCGCGAGGGAATGAAGACTACGATTTAAATTTGGTAGTCAATCAAGGGGTAGACTTTCTCGCTTCCGAACGCGGCGGTTTTATTCGCGACAAATTGGTAGATGAATTTGTTAACAGCATCAATGCTTTAGGCAAAAATGTTTTGCATAACTTCACCTATCTACTGCGCGAACAAGTAGGAATCACAGCGATTAACGAAACTCCCGCAGCCACAGTTGAACAACAACAAACCTTAGAGCATATCAAACGGATTTTGAATATTCTCCGCGATACCCGTGGCTTTGATCCAATGCAGCTTGCTCCCCAACTTGCTCAATTATTAGTAAATCCTGGGGTACAGCGTTTAGGTCAGCAAATTACTAATCGCTTGCTGCAAAAGGCTTTAACTAAAATCATTCGGGATTTGTTAGCGGCGGAAGAAGTTAATGATAATCAAAATCGGAATTTAAACCAGCCAGAAAGATTATCTTTACCTGCACGAGTGTAATACTCTTTGTTTCAGTAGTGTCAACTTAACGTGAAACCCCCATCATAACTCCCTCCCATGCTGTGCGTAGGAGCGTTTATTACAAGAGGCTCTGATTTCTTGTCTTATCCCGACGAGAGGCAGAGCCTGCCAAAACCTAGCTATATCAATGTTTGCTACTACTAACCTTGAACTTTATAAATGCGTATTTTTGGACCCTGATTAACTTTTGGAGTTTTTTCAATTTCATAGATTAAACTAGCTGAAGTCATGATTTTTTTACAAGTAGCTACTACATCTATATATTTATCTCTTGCCAATAAAAATCGATCGCACATATTACTCATGACAATGTATTCTATATTTTTCTTGCGGATATCTTCAACCTCTTTAATTTCTCCAATTTTGCTTGATAACCGAGGTTGGAATATCTCATGCTTTTGACTATCAGGATTGATTTCAACTATAGCTCCTCCATTAACTTCAAAAAACTTAAATGATCTTTTCGGAAGTTGTGGTGTGTAAGCTTCCATCAAAACAAAACTTCCAGATTTGATATTACTCATCATCCATCTTCCAGCTAGAGTTCTGGTGTCTACTCCAGACATCTCTCGTCCTTGCACAATACTTAGAGTTGATAGAGGAACACAATTAATTACCATCAAGAGTAAAATTGTCCACAATGCTAATCGAGGATTTAAACGACGTTCAACCCAGTTGGCTATTGTGTAAATAGCATAAGCAACTATAAGACAAGTGAAAGGAACAATGGGAATAATCCAACGTTCCCATATAAGGTTAAGAGAAGAAATAAATAACAAAAAAAATAAAGGAAAACTTAGTAATAGCCATTTATGCTTTTGTTTTGAGGCTAGGCAAATAACAAATCCAAATACAGCCAACAACAAGCCAGAAAAAGTAAAATTCTTTATAACAGCAAATTGCAAATACCATATTAAATTATAAATGAATCCTCCTCCAGTTGCACTTAAATGTGTTGCTCTTGATTCAAAGGTAACATTTGCGATGACTTGTTGGAAATCTAAAAATAGGAAAGGAGAACCCAAAAAAGCTCCAGTTACACAGGCTAGAAGGCTGACAGGTAGATAAAATTTACCACCTTTTGATTGCCATCCTTTGCTTAGTATATATGTCAAAATAATAGTAAGCGTGAATACTACAGATGGGTATTTTGTGACAATAGCTAGACCCGTTAAAAAACCAACTCCAATATAATTAATATAGCTATTATTTTCTAAAATTTTCAAACAATACCAAAGCCCACACAAAATCAAAAATGTCATGATAAGGTCGGCACGAACCAATTTTGAAAAATGGACATGTAAAGGAATTATAGCCATCAATATTGCTGCCATAAGACCTATATTTTTATTAAAAATCTTTCTACCTATTAGATAGGTTAGGAAAATTATCGCTGTACCGACAACCGCACTCAGTAATCTACCACTTAAGTAAAAAACTGTTGGATCGTGAAAATAAAGAGATTTAAAAGCCTCGGCATTGACAAAAATACCCAAGCTTTTACCTATCAAAAATATTATTGTATAAAGAGCAACTAATATATATATTTCAGTGGAGGCAGGATGTCCAAACCAATGGGGATTGGGATCGCGACTAGCTAGGATTTTAACAGCAGCAATCACAAAAGTCGGTTCGTCAGGATCGTAAATATAAGGTAAACCGAAATTAATCCCATAAAGTCGAAGTACTAAGCCAAGCACTGAGATAATTATGATCGTTAATTTCTCATGAATAGATAATAATCTTTCAAGTTTTTCTAAATTTATCACGTTTTATAATTTCCTTGAATAAACTGATTAATTTTCCCCAACTTGCCCGTAAAGAATTCTTGGTAAAATACTTTCTTAATAAAAGCAGTAGTAATTTTAGAGAAACAACTATAAATCAAGTAATTAATAATATGCGTAACTTAAATTCACAATATTTTCCATTTCGCATTTAGTACTTTATGTTTTCTTAAATAGTTACACTTTAATGTTTGAATTATTTTCAAAGTTTGTAGGTGAATTTGCTGCAATTTTCACTTTTTTTAAAGCCATACTTACTTCTAATCGCTCCGACCATGATCTGCTTTAACTACTTGTCTAGCAGTCATTTGTTTTGTATTGATATTCTCTAAAGAGAAACCATTTATTTCTGCCAAAGTGTAGAGCGGTCTGCCTTTTACTTCTTCGTAAATTCTTCCGATATACTCGCCTAATATACCAATACTTACTAATTGAACAGATCCTATAAAGAAAATAGCAACCAGAATAATGGTAAATCCTGTCAAAGGAGAATGGGGAGTAAATATCCGCCAATAAATTACTAAAATAGCCATTAAAATTGCCACAATTGCTGATAATAACCCAACATAAGTTGAGAGTTGCAGTGGCACTCTTGAGAAAGATACTAAACCATTTATAGCTAAAGCTAAAGATTTGCGGAAAGTATACTTAACTTCTCCAGCAAAGCGAGGGTCACGCTGGAACTGCACAGATGTTTGTCGAAAACCAACCCATGAACGCAAGCCTCGAAGATAGCGGTTGCGCTCTGGCATGGAATTAAGTATATCCACAACTTGTCGATCTAAAAGACAGAAATCTCCGGTATCAGTAGGAATGTCTACATCTGCAAGTTGCTTTAGTATCCGGTAAAATGCATAAGCAGTGAAGCGTTTAAACCATCCTTCCTTACGGCGTTTGGTACGCTGAGCGTAGACAATGTGATAGCCCTGTCGCCATTTTTCAATCATTTCAGGGATCAGTTCTGGTGGATCTTGTAAGTCAGCATCGAGAATGAAAATTACTTGACCACGTACAAAATTGAGACCAGCTGTTACAGCAATCTGATGACCAAAGTTGCGAGCAAAGCTGAGGTAGCAAACACGGGAGTCTTTTTGATGCAGGTTTCGCATTAGTTGTAGAGAGCGATCCTTACTACCATCATTGACTAAAATTAATTCAGCTGTATCATCCAGTTCTTCCATTACTGCACTTACCCGTCTGTACAGTTCTGGGATAGTTTCTTCTTCGTTGTAAATTGGAATAATAAAAGAATACTTGGGGTTCACAATTATCTATCCTTAGAATCTGATTTATTTGACTTATCTAAAATTTCTGTAGCTTTTTTAGGAAAGCGGCGACGATGACGATATAGTGTAGAGCCTGCTACCAAAATTCCAGTTAGTGCTAAAGAGCCTAGCAGTGGCAAGATATCTCCAGTTTTAATTGCCTTGATGCCAGAACTACCTAGTAGTACAAAGGGCAAAACGCTGGGAACAGTACCTAAGACTGTTCCTAGAAAATAATCCTTAAAGGTAATAGAAGTTAGCCCAGCAGCAAAGTTAACCAGACCGTAGGGCATAATCGGTATTAAGCGAATGGCAAACATATAAAAAAGTCCGCCCCTACGAACCTCAGCATCCATAGCCTGCCAACGCCCAGCCAATCGTTTGGCTACAGCAACACGTCCAATTGTGCGAGTAAACCCAAAAGATACGATTGCTGCTACGATTGCCCCAACACTAGTCCATGCAGTACCAAGTACAGGCCCGAAGATTGCACCACCTGTTAAATTAAGTGCGGTTGAAGGTAAAACCAATACTGTTGCAACAACATACAAAGCGACATATATAATAGGTGACCAAATGCCAGCAGATTTGAGCCAAGTCTGAATTAGCTCTGGGTTCATGCCCCCAAGTAGATAGACAGGTAGAGCAATTGAAATAATGCAAATAACTGTAAGTAGGACAATACCATTTCTAAACTTAAACACTAAATGATACTCCTACTCTTTCAACACTAACATTTGAGCTAGAAAGAATTTTCAGCTTTTTAAATAAGCTATTTATAGAAATATCAAGGTCGCTAATGATTAAACACCAATTAGCTATATCTTTTACACCATTACTAAAAGTTACTTGAACAAGTAAGTCATCTATTAATTTTACCTTAATTGTCTCAACAAAATTAGATATATAAATAGAGTTAGGTAGAAATTTCATATTGCTCAATAAGTAATCCTGTGTATTTACTATGTGAAAGTATAGTAATAAACCAGATGCTCCTGAGTAACTTTATATGTAATACCAAAAGTAGAAAACTGTTGCAGAACTACTACTAAATTGTTTATTTGAAATAGCTTGAAAATTTTATCTTACAGGGCTTACGCCAATGGGGTAAGATTTAGGATTAATAAGGCAATGCACACTTCAACCGAATTTCATCAATCAAAAATAACCAAATTCATCAATTCTGATTTTTTACCAGATGATTAAAATGGAAGTAATTTTGTTAGTCGTATTAATTTCCTGAGTTGAAGATTTTGTTATTTGATAACTAACAGGAATAAAGTTACCAGAAAATTAAACATTAAAACAATCTATCAAAAGGAGTATAAATTTATACTCCTTTTGATAGATTGACTTTTTGACGGTGTCAATAAATTTTTTAGCCACCTCTTGGTATTTACTCTTGTTTTTCAGCCAATATCTGGCAACGTTAACAACATTGGCTCTCAAAAGCATCATAAATAAAGCTTTTGAGCAATTAATCAACAAAACTTACTGCTGAATTTTTGCTGACATCTACCCTATCCCATAAATAAAGTCTTTATAATTAGGGATAGGTATTGAATAAGATCTATATTGTCCGCTCGCATCAGTTGTTAACACAAGTCACAAGCTTGAATATAATATCACCCAATACTGGTAATACTAAAGCAATCCTAGCAGGACTGTGAATTGTGGGTGGCTATTTGTCAGGATGCTCATCAAGCACAAATAGGAATTACCAAAATTTGCAACACAAAAAAAGTAATACAAATTCGTATTTATTCAGTAGAAGCTTTGTTACTATTTACTATGTGCAACCAGCTTTTGGTCATGATTTTGCATTTCTAAAAGCTCAGGAATAGTCACAAAGCTATAGCCTTCTTTTTGAAATTTGGCAATAATTTCCGGTAAAGCTTGCACAGTTTTAGAGCGATTACCGCCACCATCATGCATCAGTACAATCCCGCCAGATTTTGCCTCTTTAAAAACATTATGAATTAACTTTGTCACCGGAGGGCGTGAATAATCTACAGAATCAGCTGACCACAAAATGATGGCATAGTTACTGTTTCTCGCGTAATCAGCTACCCCATTGTGCATGATTCCCCCTGGTGGTCGGAACAAGTTGGCTTTAACACCAGTGATTTGATAAATCAAGTCGGCTGTGTGGTCAATTTCATAAGCAGCTAGCTGTCGATTCAGGAATTGATACCAATGATGCCAAGTATGGTTACCAATTACGTGACCTTCAGCACTTTCACGTTTGAGTAAGTTTGGGTAATTTTTGATGTTCTGTCCAAGAACAAAAAATGTGCCTTTGATATTATTTTTTTTGAGAATATCTAGTACTTGGTTGGTACTCTCAGGCCAAGGGCCATCATCAAAGGTCAAAGCAATTACTTTCTTTTCTGGAGTCAGTTTTGCCGCTGTAATTGTTTTACCAAGATAGTTTGATGGCACAGCATAGGAGTAACCTTTCGCTTGTGCTTGTTGCTGCCAAATATTGAGCATCGTCGTCTTTAATTCTTCAAGACGCTGCTGAGTTTTCATGTTGTTAGCTATATTGTTGATACTTGTGTCTTCTTTATTCTTTGCTAGGCAAGAGTTGAGCTTGCATAAAACTATGATGCCAGAACTCAAACTGGCACCTAACATAAGCGATAAAATTAATATTTTTTGGATAAAAATAGATTGGTGATTTTTCCTCACTTCATACCTCCAAAAAGCTCTGAATGCTCTGATTTATAGCCATAATTTTTAACATTTTCCCTTCTTGGCAACCATGCATTATTAACTACAGCATGATTGACATATATTTCTCAAAGTCATCTCTTAACATAAGTTTAAACAAACACCTAAAGCTCAAGATAATTTAATATCTATAAATAAAACTCTCACTATGAATGTGAGACTATTTGTGAATTTTAATTATTATATAGTATAAAAAATAAGCTTACCATGAATGTCAGTAAAAACTAAATTATTTCAATATTTGTTATCAATAAATATACATCGGCTAAACTATGACACATAGTATTGACAGAGCTATTGCAAAATTATGACAAAAGTGTGACTAGAATGATTGCTCATAGCAGGATTTGCAGGGCGTTATGTTTGTTAAAGATGATTATTCAGATTTGCAAATTGGATAAATTCTTCGTCAGGACTGTGAAGCAATGAAGTGCTGACGAAGAAACCAAAGCGATCGCTCTCATTCTCGCATGGATAACTTTTACCTCTCCAGTTGGATAAAAAAAGCTGCTAGGGGGAGTCATCCTAATAAATGAACCAAATCGCCAGTTTTCTACTTACCCCATGCGTTACTTTGTATTAGCTACTGATTACGATGGCACTATCGCCACAGATGGTCAAGTCAACGATCAGACTTTAGCAGCCTTGGAACGTCTGCGGGCTTCCGGTAGAAAGCTAATATTGGTGACAGGTAGGCAATTAGATGATTTGCAGCAAGTTTTTCAACGCCTTGATTTATTTGATTATGTGGTAGCAGAAAATGGTGCGTTACTTTATTCACCAGCTTCTCGCCAGGAGAAGTTATTAGGTTCACAACCACAAAGAGAGTTTATTCAAGCATTGCGCGATCGCCATGTCGAGCCTTTATCTGTTGGTAAAGTCATTGTTGCTACTTGGCATCCCCAGGAAACCACTGTGCTGCAAACAATCCGCGATTTAGGCTTAGAATTGCAGGTCATTTTTAACAAAGGTGCAGTGATGGTGCTACCTTCTGGTATCAACAAAGCCGCAGGATTGTTAGCAGCTTTGAATGAAATGAAGTTATCACCACACAATGTTGTTGGGGTGGGTGATGCGGAAAATGACCACGCTTTTCTCAAATTAAGCGAGTTATCTGTAGCTGTAGCTAATGCTTTACCGACGCTGAAAGAACAGGTAGATTTTGTTACCGACGGTAAGCGGGGAGATGGTGTCGTTGAATTAATTGACAAAATGATTGCTGATGATGTGTCCGAGGTGGATGAACACTTACAACGACACAAAATTTTGTTGGGTACAAAAGCAGACGATTCAGAAGTTCATATTAAAGCCTATGGTTCTAGTATCTTACTAGCTGGCACCTCTGGAGGGGGAAAATCCACCCTAGCCACAGCTTTGTTAGAACGGATTGCCGAGCAAAACTACCAATTTTGTATTATCGATCCAGAGGGTGACTATGAAAACTTTGAGCCTGGAGTCATTTTAGGCGATACTGAACGATCGCCGAGAATCGCAGAAGTCAGAGATTTATTAGAACAACCGAATCAAAATATTGTAGTTAACTTGCTGGGTATCGCTTTACAGGATCGTCCGGTGTTTTTTGCGGAACTTCTAGCAGTGTTGTTAGAATTGCGATCGCGTACTGGTCGTCCCCATTGGATAGTTGTAGATGAAGCTCATCATCTCATCCCTGCATCTTGGAATCCAGCTTCTCTCACCCTACCCCAACAACTCAAGGGGATGATTTTAATTACAGTCCATCCCGATCAAGTGGCATCAGCAGGCTTATCATTGGTAGATACTATTCTCACCGTCGGTAACTCACCAGAAGGGAATATCAAAGCATTCTGTGAAACTATTGGTCATTGTCCACCACAATTGACTCCCCAAACTTTAGAACCAGGGGAAGCATTAGCTTGGTTTAGCACTGAAGATTTAGAACCATTCCGCTTTCGGATTACTCCCGGACGAACTGAACGCCGTCGTCACGTCCGCAAGTATGCAGAAGGCGAGTTAGGGGAAGATAAAAGCTTTTACTTCCGGCGACCTCATTCTCAATTAAATCTGCGTGCGCAAAACCTCATTTTATTCACCCAAATTGCTGAAGGTGTTGATGACGAAACTTGGTTATTTCACCTACAACGCGGAGATTATTCCCGTTGGTTGAGAGAGGCGATTAAAGATGAATCCTTAGCAGATAAAGTTGCAGAAATAGAAAATAGTGATGGTAAATCAGCTAGTGAAAGTCGCGATGCAATTAAAGCTGCGATCGCGCAATACTATACATTGCCGGCTTGAAAATTTTCAGCGGTGATGTTCGATTCGCCTCGATAATATAGCGGTTTTCGGTTGAGTTCAATACACTCTTGAGGGCCCTACCCGCAACGATATAACTTTGTAGTGCATCCAACTGAGAACCGCTATATCTGAGAAGAAATTGATTTTTGGCGCTTTTATCCGCGTCAAATACTCATTTCTGAGGTGAATTTTACGCCATTTATAGCAGTAAAACAGTGGAAACTGAATGTACTCTCAGTATAAAATTATCCGGTTTTCCGGAAACAGCATTTTCAAATTTGAAGCTACATCAGGGAATCAAAAGTATTCCTGACGTAAACATTCAAGAACTAACTATGAAACCGCAAAAAAGCATCAAAATCAGCGATCTAGAGCCAGCATCTACACTGTTAAATGAACTCGACGACAGCGAACTTAAGGAAGTTGTCGGTGGGAAGAACTATCCGTTTGGTGTACCACTTGGATCGCCTGGTGGCCCTTGGCCTATATACGTTGGATCGCCAGATGAGGATGGGCCTGTATACGTCGGAACTACGCCTGTTATGCAACGTCATGATAGTTTAAACTAGACTCTTTGAGAGATAAAATGTTATCTCTTATTGAGTCAACCTTCATATAAACTCTAACACATGAACAATCAAGTCTCTTATCAAGATTTGTTGCTTCAATAAGTGATTAACTACAGGAAGTGGAAAAGGTTAAAAGCCCTTTTCCACTTCCTATGCCATTCTATTTATTTGTACAGATATGTAGGACTTTTGAGCCATATTTTTTCTGAAAGATTAAGTTTCCGCCACAACATCTAATAATCCATCGGAAATCAGAAATCCGTTACGAGAAATTCTACTGTCACTATTTTCTATTTCCGAATCTAGATCATTAATTAAGGGTAATAAATGCTCATTTACTTGCATCAGTTGCAAACCATTATTAATGCTAGAAGCTGCTAAATTATATGCAGCAATTTTCTGTTTAACTAGTTGCAGTAAACGGTGATTGTTGAGAATTTTTTTCTCGGCTTCTTGTTCCAAGGTTTTTTCTAAATAAGTACGTGCTTGGGGATACTGCTGCAAGATATAATCTGCTTGCTTATCAGCCATTTCCAATAACTGATTTTTGACTATTTGATTGATGGTTTGGCGGAAAGACTTGCGAATAGTTTTGGAAACTTTTGGCTCAAAATCTAATTTCAATAACTGCCTAATTGCAGGTTCGGCTTCTATCATACTTTCGCAGTCATAACCTTGAGAAGTTTGCTGCAATGTTTGCCGGAAGTGATATATAGAAAAAGTGCCTTCATCGTAAAATCTGGGGCTTTCTCTCACAAAGCGATCGCACTCTACACTAGCTGCACTGATCAAGGCTTGGGAAACCATCTTTTCGACAATCTTTACTTCTTGTTCAATGCCGGCATCATGACCTAATAAACTATACAATTGGCGATAATATTCTGATTTCCGCATCTTTTCCATTAGCTGCTGAAAAAGATTGGCAATTAACTGCTGGGAAGACAGAATCAAAATATCTTCTAACTGATTTGCTAGATAATAAAATGCTTCTACTAAAATGGCGATTAAAGGTGCAGTTGCATTGCGAGGATGACTGAGAGTTGCACGTCGATAAGCATCAGCAACCGAAAAAGTATCTAGCAATTCATCCAATCGACGAATCATCCGTGATTGCAATTGCCGAAAATCTGCCTCAAATTCATCGCAGGTATTATTAATTACTAGATTGACTTCTTCTGTAATATGCCCAATAAAGTCTTTAGCAACTTGCTGTAATTGCTGATTGATCCGTTGTAATTCCTGCACCTTCATCGTCGCAATTTCTTGCGGTTGACTATCTAAATCACGATATACAGTTTGATAATGTTTTTTCAATTGAATACAAATATCTTGTAAATCCTCAGCCAGATTGAGAAAAAGTTGAGGGCGTTTTTCTTGGGTAAGATAGCGAGTAATAGCATTTCTAAATTCTTCAATGCCACTATCTTGAATTAGTTGTAAAATTAATGGTGTACCCTGTTCTGTTAAAATTCTGATATAGTTTTCATTGGGGGTTTCAAAGCTATTCACAGAAATGCGGAACTTACTACCTGATAATTTACCAGAGTTAGCACAGTAGCGATTAAATTCATTGACAAATTGTGGCGTTTCCTCACCACCATCTAAAGTTTTGATACTAGCAGCAAAAAGAGAATCTAAGCCAAATCTATCTTTCTGACTTGTCTGCTTAATTTGACTGCCGTAAAATCCTAGCAAACCACTGGTTTTATAAACTCTGCTGGTATCGCGAAACTGCCCGCTAATTAAATCTTCTAATCTTTGTCTTAGTTGAGTATTATACCAAGTTTCATCAATGCGGTTAAAGACATAAAAAACGCGATCGCGGATTCCTCCATTACCCCGCATGGTTTCTAAAAGTTCTGTTTCTTCCTTTGTCATATCACCTGCTGAAGCAGGTTTTAGCACGCACACCACTGCGGAAGTATCAGGATCTTGAATTTTTTCATAAGCTAACAGTGCATCCTTCTTTACTGGTGCATCAATCCCTGGCGTATCGATAATCACATTACCATCTTGTAAAAGAGAATGGTTGCAGTAATATTCAATCCGTTTTAAAACAGCGCTATTACTACCACGACGCGCATAATTAGCAGCTTCTTTGATATTGGCAAAATTAAATTGTGCCATCGAATAAGTAGCATTATTAACTGTGTGGATATGTTGACGATTTACTACATAGCCTTCCAGCAATAACATTAAAGCTTTGGCTTGTTTTGCACGTTCCGATTTACTTTCCCCACCCTCTTGCTGAAGAATAGCTTTACAACCTTGATTAAGTAAGTTAATTACATCAGCTTGATTGATATTTGCTACTGTGTTAAATCCTAGCTGTTTACATAAAGACAAAGCTTGATCGCGAATTTCTGCTTCATTTAAAAATGTAAATACTACACGTTCTTGATCTGGTTCTGCATATTCAATTTTGCACTCTGTACCAGTAGCATGTCCCTCAGCGCTGTATAGCAATTCTCTTTCTAAGAGGGCATTAATTAACATTGATTTACCAGCACTAAAGGCACCTGCAAAGACAATTTCAAATCTGGGAGAAATCGCTTTAGCTAACGAAGTTTGTACAGGTGTAATGTCATAGGAACGAAATGTAGGTTCTTGCTGTAAAAGATGTAATATATACTCAACTTGTTCTTTTAAATTTTGGCAATGAACCGACAAGTCTGACATATTTCTATCCTGAGTACATTGTATGTATATGCTATGAAATTTTGTAGCTAAAATAAAACAGTATAACTACGGATAAAATTGTCTACACCTATGACTGCTAAGGGACTAAACAAACTACTGCTGAAAAATTTATGAAACTATTGGCAATTAGGCTCAAACCCAAGGGAACTCCAAAAAGTCGTTGACTGTTGATTGTTGATTGTTGACTGTGAACAATAGCATATGATCTCTGGACAAAAAGAAAGCCTAAGTTGGAAAATATTTGGTGATAAATCCAGGTGAAGAGTTTCGCTTTCAGAAAACTTTTGATGCGCAGACAGGCTATCAATAATTAGAGATTGAATACCCTCTACTTCATTTTTAAACCCATAGCCTGTATCTCTCATTACTTTTTTTTCAATCTAAGCTTTCTCGGTGTCTAAAAATGCGAGTCAAATTTTTTGCAGATATTTAGGCGGTACATTATCAACTAACCAAACACCATTATCTGAACAGTAGAATTGGTAACCTGCTTGATACATTGCGGCAGCATCCACAGCCAAAACTACGGGTTTTCCATGTCTAGCACCGACAGCTTTTGCTGTAGCAATATCCAGTGATAAATGAACATGATGCCGTGACATTTTAGCAATTCCTGTTTGCATAATTGACTCAACAGATTTTTGTCCTGTACCGTGATATAACACATTTGGGGGAATAACTGGTTGGAACTGCAAATCGACTTCTACACTATGTCCTTGATTAGCCCGAATGAGAGTACCTGTAGAGTCAAAGGAAAAGCGTTTTTTATCATTAGTGGCTACTACTTCTTGCAATTCCTCCAGAGTGATGGGAAATTGATGATTTGCACAGGCTGCTATTAGTTCTTGCACATTTACCCAGCCACCAGCAGCGAGTTTAATACCAATACTATCTGGTTGGTGGCGGAGATGTTTGCTGAGGTATTTGCTGATTTTAAGTAAGCGATTATCCATGATTTCTGGCGCTGCGCGTGTCGGTTGTCGGTTGTTAGTTTTCATTTTTCATTTGTCATTGGTTTAATTACGAACTTGTACTGAGCGAAGTCGTTCGCGTAGCGTCCCGCAGGGAAGTATTACGAATTACGAATTATTGTTGACCAAATTTGTTTGCCGATGATGGCTAATGCAAGGCAAATTATCACTGTCAGCGTTACTTGTCCACCGGGAACAAGTTGTTGATAAATTTTATTTGAATTTTCCTGTCCTTTGCGTTGCTTCCAAATCATCAAGGCGGGAATTATTCCTCCTAAAACTGAGATATTAAATGTGCCAACATAATCTAGGGCAGTAAAGAAAATTTTGGGGTTGATTACCCCGAAACTCATAGGAGGTAAAAGAATCATTGAATAAAGTGGTAAGCGACTAGAAAATTCCACTTTGGTAGCTAAGAAAATTTCTTGGAAGAAGTCTAACAATCCATAGACAAACCCAATGAATGATGTAGCGATCGCAAACTCTGAGAAAATCGAAACTAGCACTCCTAACCATTCTCCCGCACCACCTGATCGCAGAAGTTGCAAAGGATCAAATATCCTACCATTACCAGTATTCTGCATGATTTCCGGACTGACACTGCCCAAAATCACTGCATTCCACGCGAGGAACATGATCAGGGGAATCACAGAACCAATAAACAGGGATTGACGGATTTTGTGGGTGTCGCCTTCTAGTTGAGTCACCACCACTGGCACAATATTATGATAAAACAAGGCTACAGACATCACCGATACAGCACTGCCCACAGCACTCCAATTTTGAAATAAAAATTGTGTAGTCTTAACCTGTCCTCCAGCGAGTAACAAGAGTCCCAGAAATGAAGCCAAGACAATGGCGACAAAAACGCTATTGAGTTTTTCGACAAACTTGTCTCGCCCAAAATACATAATCCCACCAAATAAGAGTGTGAACACAGTTGTCCCCACCCATGCAGGGACAGTATTTTGCACACCTAATACTTTGGCGATCGCAGATCCTAAAATCTCTCCACCTTGGGTAGTGTATGCTACTAGCAAGGCATAGTGTAATAACAGGTAAGTACCACCAGCAATTCGTACACCCATAAAGCCGAGGGTGTTCTCAATCATTGCCAACATCCCCACACTCGCACGCCCTGCTAGACGCATAGTATTTACGCTGGCTTCTGCAATCAATAAACCTGAAACTAAAGTGTATAACCAGACCGCAATTAAAAGCACTGTGGATGGTACAACCCCAGATGGCAAAGTTACCGCAGGTAGCGCCAGAATGCCTGCACCTACAGTGGTTCCCGCGATTAATGCTGTGCTTCCTAGCACACTACCTGGTTGATGACTTAGCCGCTTACCATCAAATTCCAGGTTAGAAAACAATCGCGTATCTTCTTGTTGATTGGATTTGATCGCAGTCTGCATAGGAGTCATGCTCAAGTATGGGCGCAATTTGCTAAGTTAATGTTAAATTATGTAACTAATTTTAGCAAAACACTGTGGGTGGGGAATGGGGAATGGGGAATGGGGAATGGGGAAGGGGGAATGGGGAATGGGTAATGAGGAATGGGGAATGGGGAATGGGGAATGGGGAATGGGGAATGGGGGGACAAGGAGGACTAATGACAACTGACAACTGACAACTGACAACTGACAACTGACAACTGACAACTGACTAATGACTAATGACTAATGACAAATCACGAATTAATTAACGATATTTTCTGTGTTGGGGTATAGCTGGGCAAAACCTGGTTGAGTGTGGCTGGATTAAGCTGCATATGATCTTTCAACACGGCAGAAATTACATCACGAAAATCGGTAGCGATCGCTAAGTCTCGCTTTTGGTAAAGTTGATCGGGAGATAATCCCGGCCATTCTCCATAAACCTTACCACCGCGCACTTTTCCACCCAATACCCACATGACATTTCCATGTCCGTGGTCTGTACCATGACTACCATTTTCTTGTACTGTGCGGCCAAACTCAGACATGACGACAATTGCTGTGTTTTGATAAATTGGCCCTAAAGTTTGTGCCATCACAGCCAAACCCTCTGCTAATTTTTTTAACCTCTGGGCTAATGGGCCTTTACTACCACCTTGATTAACGTGGCTATCCCAACCACCCAAAGCCATAAACCCTAATTCAACTTTAGGGTCTTTGACCATCAATCGAGCTAGCCTTTGGGCATCTCTAGCAAAACCATCCGGTAATGGCGCACCATTATTTGCCATCTTCATTTCATCTTCCAAGTCTTTGGCGATCGCTTGCCGTGCCATCCTTCCTTCTTGATAGCTTTGACTTAAGGTATCATTACCACTATAAAGTCGGTCAAATGCTTCCCCTACTTGCGGACGATCAAGCGACAGCGGATTATTAACTTTTTTCCCTGGTGGTAAACTGGCTACAGACATCTGACCATACAAAATCCTGGGGATTGTCTGTCCCACATTGACTGCTTGGATAGGTGTTTTGTTGGAAATACTAGCCAATAAACGATTCATCCAACCATCATTAGTGTTTTTTGTCCCAGGAACACCGTTTTCCATATAATATTGCGCATCAAAATGGGAACGAGTGGGATCGGGAGAACCGCAAGCATGAATAAATGCTAGACTACCTTTTTGCCACAGGGGCATCAAGGAACTTAAGGCGGGATGCAAGCCAAACCGACCATCTAAATCCAGAACTCCGCCTTCTTTACCTGGTTGGGGAATGGCAATAGTCGGTCTTGCTTGGTAATAAGCTGTTTCTGAGTAGGGAACCACCAGGTTTAAGCCATCAACTCCACCACGCAGAAAAATCACAATCAAGCGTTTCTGATTACTATTATCGCTAGCAGATCTAGCTATCCAAGCATTAGTTCCTACGGCGACTAACGCTGAGGCGGAAAACATTCCTGCTTGGAGAAGAAAGTTGCGTCTTTTCATATCAATTTCAGTAGGGTGGTGGAATTAAAGATAAATGGCAATGGCTGTCATTTGTCCTTTGTCATTTGTCATTGGTAAAGGTTTAAGTTTTATGCTTTTATCTCGGATTGTTGAGTTCTGAGGTGGAAGTTTCATGGTTTTATCTCGGATTGTTGAGTTCTGAGGTGGAAGTTTCATGGTTTTATCTCGGATTGTCGAGTTCTGAGGTGGAAGTTTCTTGTTTTTTACTCGGATTGTCGAGTTCTCAGGTGGAAGTTTCATGCTTTTAACTCGGATTGTCGAGTTCTGAGGTGGAAGTTTCATGGTTTTATCTCGGATTGTCGAGTTCTGAAGTCGAAGTTTCATGCTTTTAACTCGGATTGTCGAGTTCTGAAGTCGAAGTTTCCTGTTTTTCACAAGACAATCCCATACCTAAGCAACAAAAATTCTTCTTCCCTAGCCCCTAGTCCTTAACCCCACCTCTAACACCATGCCCGATGCCCGATGCCCAATGCCCCATGCCCCTTAACGCCGCATAAATTCTGGACTACCTAAAATTAAAGCTGCATGGAGTTGGGGCGGACTAGAAGCGATCGCACTTTGGGTTTTGCTAGATAAAGAATTACCTAATGTATTTGTGAGTTGCAAGCTATCAATGGGTGATGGTCTTACTTTCACTGCTGACTGAGTTGCCTTGGGGACATTATTAGCTTGGTTCATTGGTGCTGGTAAACTTGATAGCGGTAATCTTCCGCCTGCGATCGCAGTGGCAAAGTTAAGCCGACGAGTCATAGCATCAGAGTTTAACCATGCTTCTTCTGTATTTTTGTAGCCATCAGGAGTTGGACAACCATAAACCGGCATTCCCGACTGTTGTAGGAAACTGACTATTGGTTTTGTATTTTTAACTTCCATCCCTGTCGCCCGCACTGTTGAAATTGCATATTGATAGGGTGTTTTAAACTTGGCGTTAAAGTTTTTTGTGTTCCAAAACTCTGAACTGTGGAATAAAGTATCGAGGACAGCTTGAATATTGCCATCAGTAGCGAGATAGCGCTGTGCTAAACGATTAACCAAAGCTGTGGGTGGGCGATCGCTGACAAAATACTGAGCTAATTTGTAGCTAATATGACGAGCAGTTGCCGGACTCCGGGCTAAAATATCTAAAGCTTGTTCCCCCTCATCTTCTCCACCGCCTTTAATAGTAGTTCCGAGAAAAACTTTGTCGCTAGGATCGTGGCGTTTTGGATTAAAGTAAAATCCGTCACTATTAATATTGGGCTGCTTGAGACTAGTAATTCCCCAACCAGTGAAAATTTTTGCTAGAGCGATGACATCTTGTTGAGTATAGCCACCATCCACGCCGAGAGTATGTAATTCCATTAACTCACGGGCGTAATTCTCATTCAAACCCTGAGTTTTACGACGAGCCTTAGGGTTACTAGGAGCAGTATTTTGCCAATTGTCTAGATAATATAGCATAGCCGGATGGTGAGCCGTTGCCCCTAAAAGGTCACGAAAGCGACCCAGAGCTAATGGTCTAATTGCTTGTTGTTCGTAGGCTCCCACCCAATAGCGATCGCGTCCCTTACCTGCATCCACATTAAAATGGTTGTACCAAAAGTCCACCATTACTTCTTGCAGTTGTCTAGGACTGTTAGTAGCCCGTAATAAACGTGCTTGAGTTGTTTGTTGTAGAATTGCTTGAAGTTTGCGATCGGCAGCTCTTTTTTCTTCTCGACTGAGTTTTTGTCCAACTGAGCCATAAGCCAACAGTTCCATCGGCTTCATGCTGAGAGTTTCCATCTGCGCCAATTGACTTTTGAGGCTGGCTGATTCTGGGATAGTATCCGGTGAGAGTTGCTCTTTAATGTAGCGGTCTACACCAATAGACTCTACCCGTTGCACATCTCCAGGGCGAGGCCCAAAACTCAAACGGTTAATTAGATGTAGAACTTTCGGATCAACACTTTGAGATGCTGCATTACTGGGCGTAACTCCTACCAGTAAAATTAACAGCGACATGACAAAGAATTTCGGCTTCGCGCTCATAAAGCTATTTTTCACCTAATTGGGATATTTGGACGACGATTGGGAGAATTGTGTTGCGACTTGTACATATATTCAGCAAACTTTTGCCGTTGCTCTAAACTCAAAATCTCGCGTATCGCCAAAGTATTTTCAAACTGAGCATCAGCAAGCTGCTGCTTGAGGATTTTGAATTGGTTGTATTTTGTGCGCACCTCTGCTGGAGAAGCCTGTCCCGCTAATAAGTTATGTAATTCCTGCTGTGCTTGACGCAAAGCCTGTTGTTTCGGCTTGATTTGGTCTTGGGATTGACGGCGAATTTGTTTAATTTGCTCTAGTTGTTGTGGTGTCAAATTCAAATCCTGTAGCCATCCCGATTTCCGTGGCTGGGTCGGTGGATTTGTCGGGGTTTGGGCAGATAATTGTTTTTGAGAATTACTTACCTGGGCAATAACGCTAGCACCACTAAGGGTAATTAAAATAGCCGTCACAATGGAAATCTGACGTAAATGCATAATTAAACTGATCTCCCCAAAAGATTAAGTAAGGGAACTCCAAAAAATAAATTATTCCGTTAAAGTCGTTGAATGTTGACGGTTCACGGTTGACTGTTAACTGTGAACCGTGAACCGTCAACAATCACTTCGGGAATATTTTTTTACGAGTAAGTCCCTAATCTGTATCCACCTCTGTGAAATGCAATATATAACTATCGGCGCGATCGCTTTTTGTACTTTGCCAATTACTTTCCATGAAACTTTCCAAAGTCGCTAGTTCAGCTGCACTGGGTTTAGGAGGTACTAAGACACGGTAACTAACCACAGCAGCTACTAAGGAAGCAGCGACAACAGGTGAAACTAACCACAGTCGCCCAAGATGGCGTTGGGGTTTAACTACTGAAGCTGGTATCTGCTGTAAAATCTGTTGTTCCAAATCCGGGGAAGCCGGGGGAACTGGCGGACGATGTTCACGGAGAAAATTCACCAAATCTTGGTCATCATGGGGAAACTGAGTCATAATTGCACTCCTTGTTGTTGGAGAAATTGACGCATAGCAGCACGAGCATGAAATAGACGAGATTTGACAGTTCCTAGAGGAATATCGAGTATTTCTGCTATTTCTTTTTGCGGTAATTCCTCCAAGTCATGCAAAACTAGTATGGTGCGATGGTCAAAACTTAAATTGGTCAGCCCCTGTTGTACCAAGTCTTGATAATGCAGAGCCATCAAATCTGGGGCTTCTTGTTGGGTAGGAGTCTTTTCTGTAAGCGCTTTTAATTTAGTCCGTCGCTGAACTTCTGCTTGTCGCTGATCGCAAGCTACATTCCAAGCAATGCGGTATAGCCAGGTAGAAAATTGTGCTGTTTGCCGAAACTTGGGTAATCCTTTCCAAGCTCTTAAAAATACCTCCTGTACTAAATCATCTAAGCTGGATGGTTCACATTGATACAAAATTGAGCGCACCCTTTGCTGATGGCGACGATAAAGCAGCCCGTAGCTTTGGATGTCACCTTGTAAGCACTGCTGTACCAGATAACTATCAGATTCGCTGACGGATTTGCTGGGCAATTGTCTATTCTTTGAAAGCCTGATTGGCACAACTAGCACCTGAGGTGTTTGCCTCCATCCGATTTGTGGCTGATATTTATTAGACCGGATGGCTAAGAGAAAGGTTCAATTGGTCAGTTGTCAATAGTCAGTTGTCAGTTGTCAAGCTCAAAGTTTCAGGCTAAAAGCTTGGTTAGGGACATCCAATTTTTTTAATACCCAATAAATTTGTAGTGCGAGCGTAAAAGAAGCTGGTGTTCATTCATCGAGCAAGATGTTTGTCCTTCGCTGCGGGAGGCTGCGCCCTAAGCGTAGCTATGCCGCAGGCTTTACGGACACGCTCTCGCGTTCGCATTACGGAATATGGGTAATTTATTGGGGAACTCCAAAAAATAAATTATGCCAAATTGTAGGGGCGGGGTTACCCCCATTGGTGTCAACTTAACGTGAAACCCTTGCCAGGATGTGATTTGATACAAAATCACGTACCATCAAGATCCGCGCTACCCCACCCCAGTTTTGTCTAAAAGCCAAAACGTCCCCTCCCCGCTTGCGGGGAGGGGATTGAGGGGTGGGGTAAAATGCCTGTGGAATAAGCGTTTTGACTTAAGTTGACACCAATGGGTTACCCCGCCCCTACGAGTTGCGGGTTTGGTAGGTTAATGATTGGAATATTTTTTTATTTGGAAGTCCCTTGTTTGTAAGTTCCTTAATGCAGCTAAAAGCCTCAAAAGGCAATCAATTCACAATGCAGTTTGTCTCCCTTCCCTCATCTCCCACACCTACCACAGCCCCCAAAGACTCAAATCAAACAGAAAATAATTTACGCGCTTGTGTCAAATCGACATTGCCACCACTGATAATAATCCCAATCTTCGCAACTGGGACTGTCACCACATCTTCTAGTAAAGCAGCAGCGGCTAGTACTCCTGTAGGTTCAACAACAATTTTCAAGCGTTCCCAGAGGAAAAACATGGTGCGGACAATTGCAGACTCTGATACTGTGACCATATCATCAACGTGATTAAGTACTAAGGGAAAAGTAATTTTCCCCAAGCTGGGAGTACGTGCGCCATCAGCAATCGTATTCGGGTTATTGACCGTTTGCAGAGTTTTGCTGTAAAAGGAACGGGTAGCATCATCAGCTAATTGTGGTTCAACGCCAATCACCCGACATTTTGGTAACAGGGCTTTAGTTGCGATCGCACAACCGGAAAGTAAGCCGCCACCACCGCAGGGAACTAATAAAAAGTCGAGTTCGCCCACTTCCTCGATCAGTTCTAAAGCTGCTGTACCTTGTCCGGCGATTACATGGGGATGATCGTAAGGGGGAATGAGTTTCAAGCCGCGATCGCCTGCTAAACTTTGGGCGAGTTCTTCCCGGTTAGTATTGTGTCGATTATAGAGAATTACCTCAGCCCCATAACCGCGAGTAGCTGTTTGCTTAACTGCGGGGGCATCATCGGGCATGACAATAGTTGTGGGGATATTGAGTAATTTTCCCGCCAGTGCGATCGCTTGTCCATGATTCCCCGATGAATAGGTAAGAACGCCTTTTTGTTTTTGGGCTTCAGATAGCTGTGTTAATGCATTGTACGCACCTCTAAACTTAAATGCCCCTGTGCGTTGAAAATTTTCGCATTTAAAAAACACCTGACTCTGAGTCAGTTCATTCACTGTCCTCGACGTTAACACAGGTGTATGGTAGGCAATACCTAAAAGCCGCTTCTCAGCAGATTCTACGTCAGTAATGGTAAGCGAGTTATCCTGTAGCATTAATGGCAGTATAAAAGATTCTCGCTCCTTATTTTTAACCGAAACAGTATTAATGCCAATCACCCAGTGATTGTAGGCAATATTTTTTATAGATTCGTAGTCAGGACTTTAGTCCTAAAACACATCTATTTTGAGAACCATAGTTTTAAAAGTAGTGGGAGCATCTGCAAGAGAGCTCTTCGTAGCGGGCTTTGGGTCCCGCACTACTCCAGGTTTCAAAATGGACGAGGTTTAGATAAAAATTATCTTAATAATTTGCTAAAAATTATACTTTATCACTTAGCAATCTACTAGGTTGATTGCTCACAAGTTCCTCAAATTTTTCTGCTAATTTCAAAGTATAGCAATATGAGAGTTGCAATAAATTTGTTGCTAATTGTTAAATTAGCAGGACGCGATCGCTTATATTTTGGAGGCTTAGCTAAAATGAACGAACAACGCCTCTGTGCATATCTAAATTTAATTCAAGCACTGCTCACCTGTGCCGATGGAGAGGAGTGGAATATTTTGCACCAGCACGAAAAACTTGTAAACACCGAATTTGTGCAAGTAATGCAGCAAGTTGCTCAACAAATGGTGAATGACGGCGAGGTGGAATCAGCAAAGTTTTTGTATTATTGGGTAGGACAATTAAATCATGTTTTATCCCCAACTGCTAATTATCATCAAGATAACGAGCGATTACAAGCTTACTTAAACTTAATTCAAGCACTTTTAAACTGTACCAATGGTCAAGAAGGTGAAGTTTTAGCTGCAAATCAAGATTTAGTTGATTCCCGCTTTGTACACCTGTTAAAGCAAGTTGCACGCCAAATGGCTGGACGGGGTGCAAATAATACTGCTGTTTACTTAAGTAATTTAGCTACACAAATAAGTCGTAATTTAGCACAACAAGCAGATATTCTCAAACCCAAGTTTGAGCGAGAAACTCAAATTAAATATCCGGTAAACAATGAACAAGCTCAGGAGGTTAAACATTTTAAAGAATTATTATCTCGGTTAAACAATAACTCTAATCACCACCAGACTTCCTCAAATTCCGCTTTAAAAAATTCGTCAGAACACCAGACTTTAAGCAATAAAACTGTTCAAGAAGCAGTGAATAGAATAGCTGATTCTTTAAAAACCTCTCCAGCATTGCCAACAAATGATTTAGATGATCAGCAAGCAGAACAAATTCCCGAAGTATTGCCATCAGTTAATAGTAACAAGCAGCTAGCTGAAGTACTGGGGGAAATAGCGCAATCTTTAAGTAAGCTAGAGAAAATATTGACTGCTAACTGGCAATCTCCTAATCCATTATGGTACATGGAGGTATTAGAACGTGCCCAATCTTCTAATTGGTTGCTGACAAGTGAAGAAATAGAAAAATTAATCGGAGTTAAACCTAAATGCGAAGCAAGTAAAGATTCATTTCAACGTGGTTGTTGGATTTTTACAAAAGCTGGCAAGATGGGTTTACAAACTGCATGGCGAATTGCCAAGTACACAGATATAGGTAATTCGTAATTCGTAATGCGTAATTCGTAATGAGATTTGGTCAAGGTTTTAAGTTATTGCCAACGGTGGTTGATTTATGTTGTGGTGTATGGTCTGTTTCATAAGTTCGTAGTCAAGACTTCAGGAGTGAAGTTTGAAGTACAGTTTGTGATTAAATAAGGCAACGCTATGAAACTACTGGCAGTGGTAATCATTTCTCCTCTGGGAAAAAATTGAGGCATTCCCTGGGCGCGGTTCCCCTGCTTAAAGAAACTGCCGTCTGATTTAAGGAAGCCTTCCTGAAATCGGACTTTTCGTAATATAATTAGATTCAATTGCTGACTGACTTACTATGAAGTCATCAAAATTAATGAACTAGACTAATGTGTTACAAATAGTAATTTATTGGGAGTGCTTATTATGAAAACTGCTGTTAAATATGACCTAGAAGTTCTGAAAGAAGAAGCTCGCTATCTGGTCAAGAAAGGAGCAATTAAGCGGAATGAACCAATTTATGCATTATGTAAGTTTATTCCTGGTCGTGATTGGGTTTGTCTAGAGTTAGAACTAGAAAAAAATGAATTTTTGTTACGGGATAAGATTATTGACTTGTTAGCTAATGAAACATGGAATGAAGATTAGCAAGGGCAGAGGGGACAAGGGAAGGGGGACAACGAAGAACTCTTGACTTTTGCCTCTTGCTCAATGACAACTGACTCTTTTAAGTCAGCCGCTATTTTCACAAAGGATAGCGGCTGATTAAGACTGCAATACTCAAGGTTTATCCGAGACATGCGGCTAAATCTTGTTCGGGTGAGGTAATCAGTTTGAGATTGAATTTCTCTGTTAGCAACTTGACAACATTAGGTGTGAAGAAAGCCGGGAGTGTGGGGCCTATACGAATATTTTGGATACCTAAGTGAAGCAGTGTGAGGAGAACTGCGATCGCTTTCTGTTCATACCAAGATAGTACCAAGGAAAGTGGCAGTTGATTAACACTGAAACCGAAGGCGTTTGCTAAGGCGACAGCAATCTGAATCGCTGAGTAAGTATCGTTACACTGTCCGATATCGAGGAGGCGAGGAATACCGCCGATATCACCTAAATCTTTGTCAAAAAAGCGGAATTTGCCACAGCCTAAAGTTAAGACGACACAATCATCGGGAATTTGTTCGACTAACTCAGTGTAGTAATTACGTCCAGGTTTGGCACCATCACAACCACCAACTAGGAAGAAGTGACGGATATCACCTTGTTTTACAGCATTAATTACAGTATCAGCTACACCTAACACGGCATTACGAGCAAAGCCTGTAGTTACTGTACCGCGATCGCACTCTGAATCAAATCCGGGCATTGATAAAGCTTTGTTAATAATTGCGGAAATATCGCCAATGCTGGTATGTTGCAATCCAGGATAACCCACAGGCCCCAAGGTAAATACTTTGTCTTTGTAAGATTCATGGGGAGGTACGAGACAGTTCGTCGTCATGACAATTGCGCCAGGGAAGTGTTCAAAATCATGGGTTTGGTTTTGCCATGCTGTGCCGTAATGTCCATAGAGGTGAGGATAAGTCTGCTTTAGTTTGGGATAACCATGTGCAGGTAGCAATTCACCGTGAGTATAAACCTTGATATCAGTTTTGGCTGTTTGCTCCAGGATAGCTTTCAAAGCGAGTAAATCGTGCCCTGAGACAAGAATTGCCTTGCCTGTTGTGTTGCCGAGTTGTACAACTGTGGGCGTAGGATGGCCAAAGGTGATGGTATTGCCTGCATCCAACAGTTCCATTGCTTTGAGGTTCATCTGTCCTACTTTTAGAGCCAAATCGAGCCAATCTTGCAGAGTCTTGTCTTGGGCATCTAAATTAGCGAGAACTTCATGGAAAAATATATATAAACCTTCATCGTGCTGATCGAGTTCACAAGCATGGAATGCATAGGCAGCAACACCCTTGAGTCCATATAATACTGTGAGCTTGAGTGAGAAAATATCTATATTTTTAGCTGATTGACTGATAAACTCAAATTCTAAGTCTTTACCTTGCTGAATTTGTTGTGTTGAACTGCTAGCAGGTTGGAAACTGGCGATTGCAGACTCAACAACAGCATTACCTGTAGCTTGAATTTGTAACTTCAGACTCTCACGTAATGCGATCGCGCGATTCACAAAGCTAATAAAATCATCCGCCGCAAAATTGACGTTTGTCAGCGTAGAAAATAACATCTCACAAGTAAACTCATCCGTCTCGCGAGTCGTAATTCCTAGAGATTTTGCTTGCAAAGCCACTTGCGATAGTCCCCGCAAACAATGGACTAGTAAATCCTGTAAAGCATCGACTTCTGGACTTTTACCGCAGGCTCCCCACTGATGACAGACATCGCCGCGAGTTGTTTGTTCACATTGGTTGCAAAACATAATCTTCTCTCTTCTCTAATCTTGATGCTTCCAGCTTATTGAGAACCCAAAAGCAAATCCTTGATCTAAGTCAAAAGTAGAGATAAAGTTTGGTAACAATAAAAGGCAGAGGAGAAATAATTGTTGACTGTTGACTGTTGACAAGTGACAAATGACAAATGACAACTGACTACTGACAAACTATGACTGTAACTGAACGTGTCTTAGAAGTTAAACAATTTTTACAAAGTACACCGATTTTTCAAGGTGTATTAGATGAGCAATTACAGGCATTAGCGAATATTGCTATCTTACAGAGTTATAAAAGAGGTGCAACAATATTTTTAGAAGGAGATCCTGGTAGCGGGTTTTTTATCGTCAAATCTGGCAGAATTAAGGTTTTTAAACTAGCTAATGGTGGTAAAGAACAAATTCTGCATATATTTGGTGCGGGAGATCATTTTGCTGAGGTTCCGGCTTTTGATGGTGGACAATTTCCAGCCTCAGCCGCTGCGATTGAAAATTCCGAGGTAGTGTTTATACCTCGCGCCGCATTTTTGATGGTTTTGCAGCAACACCCAATTTTGGCGATCGCTATTTTAGGAACTTTTGCCCGCCATTTGCGAAAATTGACGCATTTGGTTGATACCCTTTCGTTTAAGGAAGTCCCCGAACGTTTAGCAAACTACTTGTTAAATTTGAGCGATCGCCGTGGTAATGCTGATGTTTTCGAGTTGGATTTAGCTAAAGGACAACTTGCTGCACTATTAGGTACAATTCCCGAAACCCTCTCCCGCGCCTTTTATAAACTCAGTCAAGATGGCATCATTGAGATTAACGGTACAACGATTCGATTGTGCGATCGCGATCGGTTGATGAACTTAGGGAAAAATAAATAAGCCAGATCATACCGCATTGGAGTTTACAAAACTCAATTTCAGAATCTTAGTTGCGGAACTGCTCCACTAAATTTACTAAATCTTGATTACGATCAACAATCTTTTGAGTTGATAAAGAATTACTATTTGACATGGCATTTTTCAATGTTTCAAACTGTTCTTGTTCATTGAGCCGCCGTAACAGTTGAGCAATAATTCGCTCAACTCTCATGTCAATTCCTAAATCAAATATCCCCTCCGGTTCTGCTTCAGAATTTAGCAAGCGATCGCTGACATCAAAAAAAGCTTGGAATAACCAAGGATTAAAAGTAACAACAATAGGTTTTTCGTCCTCTGGCTTTTCCTGAAGGTATTGAACTAAGAAATTTAACAGTGTAGATTTGCCAAAGCCCCAAGGAGCGGTAATTGCGATCGCAAATCCTCCGGGGAAATTCATTTTGCAAATACTGTCTGCTAGATATCTGGCAAAAGGTGCGTATTCTATAGCGATTCTCAGTTGGATGCAATACAAAATTATATCGTGGCGGGTAGGGGCACGGCACTGCCGTGCCTAAGAGAGTGTATTGGACTCAACCGAAAACCGCTATAATCGATCGTGTTTTGGATCTGTTAAAGGATTATCTGCGAATTGCTCATTTATATTCTCAGTTTCGCTGCCTGACGCAGTGGTTGTTTCCACCATGAGACTTTCCCCTCTGTAACTATTTCGCATCATGCAACATGAAAAAAAGAAATCCTTCCCTCCCAAGGAGGGAAGGATTGTGTTATTTACAGCAATTTACATCAGGCTTAAATTATGAGTTTCTAGCCTCTGCTTTTTTGGCGAAAATATGGATTAAACTGCCATTTTTTCGGCGGAAACTAACTCTGCTTTTGGCTTAAAAGGCAGAATTTTTTCTATCACATGAGCAATCGGCTTGCTGCGCGGTTCTCGGACAAATAATAAGGGAAAAAGCGCAATTAATCGCAAAGCAGCGGAAAGCGCAAATAGCCCACTTAAACCACCAATAATATCTAGCTGGGCTAAGAAACCACCAGCAGTTGCGCCTAAACCACCACTAACACCAGTAACAGCAGCTGCGATCGCAAAATATTGCGAAGGACGATCCAAAGGAGCGATTTCCATCTGAATATTACTGTTACACAAGTCGAGTGCTGCACCAAAACCACCCCAAATTAGGTGTATCAGAGGTAGCCATATCCACACAGAAATGATGTCATTTCCAACACCCAGCCAGAATAAGGGTGTGACAGCAATTAAAACGCCAACTAATAATAATACTGGTCGATTTCCTACCCGATCGGCTAACTTACCCCAGAATACAAGCATGACTAAGTTTGCCCCAGCAATCAAACTTGCATAAATCGTGACCGTAGTCAAGTCTAATTCTAAGTTTTTCAACATATAAAAGTTAAAAAACGGGGCGCTGAGGTTGACGGCGAATGTCCACAAACCAACGTAGAGGAGAAATTTTAAGAAATTGCTGTCTTTGAGAATGGTGAATATTTTTGGTTGGAGGCTGTCGGGATTTTCCGCATGTGGAGACGAAGCTTTACCAGCGCGATAAACTTGGGGATTTACATCCACCATCCAAAACTGACAAGCCAAACTGATTAGGCCGATGATTACACCTAAGAATAACAGTACACCATAACCTTGGATGCCACCACCAGGCCAAGCCGAGACAGCATATCCAAGAACTGGTACAGACAAGAAATTAGCCAAGCTACCTGCACTATTGCGCAAGCCAAAATAACGCCCGCGCAAGGGAGGAGGAACCAAAGCAGCCATCCAGCTAAACCAAGCGCAACCGCCTAAGCCTCCTAAAATATTAGTGACGACAATGATTCCTAGCGTCCAAATGACTAATTGGTGGGATTCAATATGAGAACAGCAAAACCAAGTAATACCCGCTACTAAAATCAACCAAAGTAGTCTGGAAGGGCCAAACACGATCATGGTATACCAATGGCGACTAGAAGTGCGATCGGCAAGATAGGCTCCTAGTGGTTGTAAGAAATTCGCCAGTAGGGGAATTGAAGATAGCAAGCCAATTTCCACAGGGGTAGCACCCAACTGGAGTAAGAAGTTAACCAGCAAAACGCCGCCAGTAATATTAGAAAAAATAGTGGCAAACACTCCATCTATAGTGGAAGCCTTGAGACTAGTTCGAGTAGCTTGCTTCGAGATTTTCGGTGGCGAATCTGTCTGAGGTATGAGTGCTGATGCTGGAGCGGGCTTGATTACTTCTACTTCTATAGGAGGTGATTTTTCTAATAGTTCTGATAGAGTCTTCACTAGCGGAAAATCTTACTGTATTTGGTGGTAATAAACTGACAATAAGCTGGCGATTAACGCACAGTAACAGCCAAAAGCATGATAGATTTTTCAATCTAACGAAATAAAAGTTAAAATCCGATATTATGCCTAAAGGCTCTTCACAAAATACTGCCAAAGAGTAGGTTTTTAAGAAAGGTAGGGGGATGAGGAGTAGGGGAGAGAGGGGAGAAACGAACCACACTTTCTTAGCTCCCCCCATCTTCCACACTCCTTGTTTACTCAATGCCCAATGCCCAATGTTCATGTCTTCGTTGTGTGATTGATTACATGTCTGTTTCGGGTCAAAATAGGGGCTTTGAGGAGAGCGGGCGAAATATTTAATAGTTCTCAGACATCCTCTGAAAAACAACTAATATTTTTATCAACAATTTATCTAGGTGAAAGTGTAATTTTTATCAAAATTATCGTTACTTAGCTCAGGGATATATAGGATTTATATCTGATTTTGAACTACAGCTAGATAGGGCTATGCCTGACAAAACCTGGAGATGCTGGGAATGCCCAATTTAAACTTTAGAGACTTAAATATATCGCTCCTCAATCAATTCGTCAAAAGAATCTCTTTCCTATTGTCAGAGTGCCTATTGTCTCACTCCCAGACTAATTTCACAACTCAGATAGGATTGCTATAAGATTGCGACATATTTATTTCTCGATAATTGCCCTTTTGAACAGAGTTTTTCATGTTATTGGCAAATCACTAAACTATACCAGATAATGGTGAAATTCCGAGTATTACTTTAAACTCTAGGTTAAATTGTCAATTTAGGTGAGAGTAGCACCAAGAAATATTACACCAACTGCTCCCCGGCAATGTCAGCTTGCTGACCCATAAATTTTAATATCCCTTGAATTGTCACCAACGAGCATGAGCGATAAATTTCTTCCAAAGCAAGCAGTATTGTGGTTACAACTGAGTATATTGGTGTTGCTTGGCTGCATGAGTTCCAGAGCAGCACAAGCCCAGACTATTAATACTGTACAGATCCCAAATGGTAGTTCCATCCTCTCCCAACAACTGCCGCCGCCGCAAGATGTACAACCACCTATACCTTCCCCATCTCCTTCACCCAACCCACCACAGCCATTACCCCCACCAGAAGATTTACTCCCGTCGCCTAGCCCTAACCCCACACCTGAGCAACCCTTTCCAGAAAAGTTGCCAGAAACTATTGTGGTGGATAAGTTTGAAATTGTTGGTAGTACAGTATTCAGCCAGGAAGAGTTAGCCCAAGCACTCGCAGAATTTACTAAAAGACCGATATCTCTGGCGGAGATATTTCAGGCGCGTTCTAAAATTACCGATTTATATGTCAAGAAAGGTTATATTACTTCGGGTGCGTACATTCCACCGCAAACTATTAAGTCTGGTGTAGTAAAAATTCAGATTGTTGAAGGTAAGTTAGAAGAAATCCAGGTGACTGGTACTCGCCGGTTGAACCCTAACTATGTACGTAGTCGTTTAGCGATCGCCACAGGCGCACCTTTAAATCGAGAAAAGTTACTAGAAGCACTGCAACTATTACAACTGAATCCTTTGATTCAAAACCTCTCTGCGGAACTATCCGCCGGTTCAAGTCCCGGTGTGAGCGTGTTACAAGTAGAAGTCAGGGAAGCAAAAACCTTTAGTTCGCAAATAGTTCTGGATAATGGGCGATCGCCTAGTGTTGGTAGTTTCCGCCGCCGATTACAAGTCAATCAAGCTAACTTGCTGGGATTCGGAGATGGCTTTAATTTTGCTTATACTAATACCGATGGTAGCAATGCCTTTGATGTAGGCTATACATTACCACTCAATGCCCGTAACGGCACACTTTCTTTCAACTTTGGCACTACATCCAGCAATGTCATTGAAGAACCTTTTAATATTCTCGATATTGAATCCTCTTCCCGTTATTACGAAATTACATTCCGCCAACCAATCATCCAAACTCCTACCCAAGAATTTGCTGTAGGCTTGACTGCTTCTCGTCGGGAAAGCGAAGCTAGTTATATTGAAGGAGCGCGGTTACCTTTTCCCTCCTTGGGATCTGATGCAGAAGGCAAAACACGCATCTCTGCACTGCGATTTTTTCAAGAATGGACAACACGTAATAGCCGTGAAGTTATTGCCCTGCGATCGCAATTTAACTTGGGCATAGATGTATTAAATCCAACTATTAATCAAGACGCTCCTGATAATCAGTTTTTTGCTTGGCAAGGTCAAGCGCAATGGGCACGGCTCTTAGCTCCAGAGACCTTGTTAATCATCCGGGCAAATACGCAATTAGCTTCTAGAGCATTGCTACCTTTAGAACAGTTAGGCTTAGGTGGAATTGACAGCGTTCGTGGCTATCGACAAGATTACTTGTTAACAGATAATGGTGCTTTTGCTTCAGCAGAAGTTCAAGTACCAATTCTGCGCTTACCCCAAATAGATAGCATGTTACAGGTCATACCATTTGTGGACTTTGGCGTTGCTTGGAATAGTTCTAATAGAGACAACCCAGACCCTAATACCTTAGCATCCGTTGGTTTGGGCTTACGCTGGACACAAGGCGATCGCTTTACTGCGCGTCTTGATTGGGGTATTCCTTTAGTATCTGTGGAATCAAGGGACAACACCTGGCAAGAAAATGGGTTGTATTTTTCTTTGATTTACAATCCTTTTTAACAGTCATTTGAAAAAAGAATGTGACTGATGCATTGTCGGGCTGGGGTAACCCCGCCCATGACGACAAACTAATTATCAATTCCGAATTTTTTCAACCACCACTCCATGAGTACAGCACGACATTGTAGACAAATGAGACTTTGGAGTAAATCATGTACACCTGTGGAAGTCGCTGGATAAGTTGCTCCAACATACTCATCGGAAATAATTGGCGTAGGTTGCAGTTCAGCCACAAAGCTGTAAAGTTTTTGGTTAGAAAAAGAACTATTTACTGGCCAACCTTCAGAATTCAAAGGTATAAGTTGGCTAATTTTCGCAGTTTCAACTCCTAATTCTCTTTGGAGAATAGCTGGAACCACAGCATCAGGGCTTTGTCCTTCGGGTAGGCGACCACCGGGAAAGTCAAAAGTGAGTTTACCCAATCCGGGTCTGTAGCTTGGTGGTGGTAGAATTATCTGATTTGCCTGAATCGGTAAAATCACAACAGAATCGGCTTTTTCAACCCGCCAGTATTCCAAAATTTGTCCGTGATTGTCTTCCAGGTGTTCGCCAATCACAGTCAGCCAACTTGAGCGCAATTCTACAAAGCGATCGCGGATTTTCCAGCACTCTCCTGATAATTGTTTCATATAGCTGATTTTTCTCGTTATTTTCAATGCTTGAGACTAATTAATATTTTCTGAAATTCAACATAAATCCTATCTGCGATTGGCATCTGAAATGACCGAAAATAATTGAGTGCTATTTCACCTTGAGGAGTAAATTTATCATGTCCGGTCTACTAAGAGCATTTCTTCCGAGACTCTTGCTAAGTATAACTTTGGCAATATTTTTCACCCTGACTAGTAGTCTGATATTTCCGACTGCTAACTGGGCCTTTGCTGCTGGCTTGGGAGTGAATAATGGTCATCTTAGTTCTTGTCCGGCTTCCGATAACTGTGTTGTCAGTCAAGAGGCTGATTCTAAACACGCCATTAACCCAATTGCTTATCATGTAGACCGCAATGTCGCTAAAGAAACCGTACTAAAAGTTCTCACTGTTGTTCCCCGTACAGAAGTTGTAGAACAGACAAATAATTACATCCATGCTCTTTCTAAAAGCCGTATCTTTAAATTTGTTGACGATGTCGAGTTTTACTTTCCTGCTGATGAATCAGTAATTCATGTGCGATCGGCTTCGCGCGTAGGAGAGTCAGATCTCGGCGTTAATCGCAGGCGTTTAGAGCAAATTCGTCTGGCTTTGCAAGATTTAAAGATTTAGAGCATCTTTCGGGCTGGGGTAACCTCCGCCTTTGCGACAATCCGTAAATCGCGATCGTTAATTGAATTGGTATAAACATGTAGGGGCGGGTTTACCAAGATCCTCATTAATAATTGAGGATATCTGTTAACCCGCCCCTACTTTGCTGATTGCCTATCAAAACATTTGATCCAAACGCTCGAAATCCCGCTGCACCTCATTTGACAATGCTTTGTTGTTCGGGTCAGTCTTGAGAGCTTTTTTGAGATAAATTCTAGCTTTGAGTATCTGATGTTGATCAATCAGTACTCGTCCCCAGAGTTGATAAGCTATAGCTTGCCACTGACGCACTTCTGGATCTTCAGGTATGCGATCTGCCAAAGCTTCTACCAGTGCGATCGCTTGCGGAAACCGTTTTTCTTTTAAAAATCGCTGTAACTGTTCGTAAGTATTCCACTTGAGCCGCTGTTCTATTGCTGTGACCCCAGGTGGCTTTGGTGTGGTCGCCTGTGGGTTTTTCACCCCAGATGCTGGTGCTTTGTGCTGAGGTGTAGCTTTTTTTTCCTCACGCGCAGAAGCAGGCGATTGACCCGCAACGCCAACAGTATCCTCTGGTATGACTACAGTCAACAGGAATTTGTAAGCCTCTGTCAAGGCAATAAACTTGTCTTTAGCTTTGTGGTCTTCGGGGTTGATATCGGGATGATATTGCTGCGCCAATCGTCTGTAAGACGATTTGATGTCGGCAAAAGAGGCTCCCGACCTTAAACCCAATAAACGGTAGCAATCTCCAAGATCCATCTTGAGCTATCAGCTATCCAATATTCAGCTTCAAGCTTTTAACTTAAAGTCTGAGGTCATCAATAATAAAGTCCAATATTATAATTTAATGTTCAGGATTGACAGTTGGGGGTGGGGCATGGGGCATGGGGCATGGGGCATTGATTATTTTTCTGCCTTGTCCTCCTTGTCCCCCTTCCCTTGTCCCCTCATCCCCCTAGGGACGTTCTTCAATCACACGGTCAATCAAACCGTATTCTTTAGCTTCTGCGGCAGACATGAAAAAGTCACGATCCATGTCCTTTTCAATTTTGGACAAAGGCTGAGTAGTGTTGTTAGCATAAATCTGATTGAGCTGGTGACGAATCCGCAGAATCTCTCTAGCTTCAATTTCGATATCAGTTGCTTGTCCACGGGTACCACCAGAAGGTTGGTGAATCATAATCCGTGAGTGAGGTAATGCCATGCGTTTGCCTTTAGTGCCAGCAGCCAACAGGAAAGAACCCATTGAGGCAGCTAAACCAACGCAAATTGTCACCACATCTGATTTGATGTGTTGCATGGTGTCATAAATTGCCAAGCCGGAGGTAACCATACCACCCGGAGAATTGATGTACAAATAAATGTCCTTACCTGGATCTTCCGAGTCCAGGTATAACATAACTGCGATAATTTGGTTAGCAATTTCATCGTCAATGTCTCGCCCCAAGAAAATAATTCTTTCGCGGTAGAGGCGATCGTAGATGCTAATCCAATCCGTAAATTGACCCCCCGGCATCCGGTAAGGAACTTTAGGAACACCTATAGGCATTTGTGTTACTCCGTTTGTAAATTAGTCATTAGTCATTGGTCATTAGTTATTGGTCATTAGTCATTGGTCATTAAGTTTTTAGACAAAGGACTATTGACAATGAACAAATGACGAATTAAAGAATGCTCGCAGGTAAAGGTGGATTGGCAAGTTCTTCTTTTTCAAAAACTCGATCAATCAAACCGTATTCCTTCGCTTGATAGGGAGTCATGTAAAAGAGGCGATCCATATCTTTGGTAATTTTTTCTACGGCTTGCCCGGTGGTGCGAGATATGATATCAACCATTGAGGCTTTGTTTACCAGAACTTCCTTCGCCCGAATTTGGATATCCGTTGCTTGACCTTGGGCGTAGCTCTTGGGCTGATGCAGGATAATGTTGGCGTTGGGTAAACTGGCGCGGCAACCTTTAGTACCAGCACCAAGTAGCATCGCGGCCATACCCATTGCTGAACCAATGCAGATAGTATGAATGGGTGGCTTGATGTATTTCATGGTGTCATAGATAGCGAAAGCTTCGGTTTCAAAGCCAATGGGATCGCCACTATAACCAGATGTGCCCGTAGAGTTGATATAGATTTTAATCGGCTTCTCGGGGTCGTCGGACTGTAAATACAGTAGTTGAGCGACGATCAATTCTGTGACAGCAGGCACCAGGGGCATCCCAAGATAGACAATTCGCTCCTTCAACAACAGGGAAGGTAAATCTGGCGGCGGCGTCCGGTAAGAATTATCGCCGTAGTAGGGGGCTTGAACAGCCTTGATGGGGGAAACGTCCATAGCAACTGATCGCCTGAAATTATGCCGTTAACTGTAATACATACTAGCGCGATGCTAGCTATCTTCAAGGTGTGGATTTCTGGCTAATCGCTCAGGGGGCTGAGCATCTGCCAATCTTTAGCTTCTGGGATATTCTTGAATATAAGCTACTTCGATTTTTAATTGCATGTTTTTTCGTTAAGGTTATCAAGGGTCAATTGTCAATGGTCATTGGTCATTGGTCATTGGTGAAGAAATTCTAGACTGTGGACTATTAACTATGGACTCTGGACTTTTGACTCTTGACATTGGACATTTCCAGAAGTAACAGCTTATTAATCTATTTGTTTTCCGTAGCTTTGATGTTGCGCTTTGAAGTTATTTATAAATATGTCTATCCTCAATAGGAACTTTGGTTTATGAAAGTTAACTTGCAGCCTGCCCTGAATGATAGTAGTTTAGATGTAAATCAACCCAACAGTCAGCGTCAGTTATCGCTTTCGATTTCTGCGGTTGGGGAAACTTTGGATCGCAATGTCCCCCTAAATTTATGTCTGATTCTCGATCATAGTGGTTCGATGAATGGGCGACCGCTAGAAACTGTCAAGCAAGCAGCAATTCGTTTGGTTGACCAACTAAGTCCGGAAGATCGTCTCAGTGTTGTAGTTTTTGATCACCGGGCCAAAGTCTTAGTACCTAATCAAGTCCTCGATGACCGAGAACAGATCAAAAGGCAGATTAACCGCCTGAGTTCTGATGGTGGAACGTCGATTGATGAAGGTTTGCGTTTGGGTATTGAGGAGTTGGCAAAGGGTAAAAAAGACACTGTTTCCCAAGCCTTTTTGTTAACTGATGGCGAAAATGAACATGGAGATAACAATCGCTGTTTAAAATTTGCTCAATTAGCTGCTAGTTATAATTTGACTTTAAATACCTTGGGATTTGGTGACAACTGGAATCAAGATATTTTAGAAAAAATTGCTGATGCTGGTTTAGGTACGCTATCTTACATTCAACAATCAAATCAGGTAGTAGAAGAGTTTAGCCGTTTGTTTAACCGAATTCAAACAATTGGTTTGACTAATGCTTATCTGCTATTCTCCTTAATGCCAAATGTCCGGTTGGCGGAACTTAAACCAATTGCTCAAGTTTCTCCAGATACGATTGAGTTACCAGTACAATCAGAAGCAGATGGACGGTTTGCTGTGCGGTTGGGAGACTTAATGAAAGATGTGGAACGGGTGATTTTAGCTAATATTTATTTGGGACAATTGCCTGAAGGTAAACAAGCGATCGCTAATGTGCAAGTCCGCTACGATGACCCCGCTAATAACCAGACGAGTTTATTTACACCCAACATCCCCATTTATGCGAATGTCGTCAGATCCTACCAACCATCTGCCGATCCCCAAGTGCAGCAATCGATTTTAGCATTAGCTAAATATCGCCAAACCCAGTTAGCAGAAGCTAAATTGCAACAAGGCGATCGCGCTGGTGCGGCGACAATGTTACAAACAGCTGCGAAAACTGCTTTGCAAATGGGAGATAAAGGTGCAGCAACAGTGTTGCAAACTTCCGCCACTCGCTTGCAAGCTGGTGAAGAGTTATCCGAAAGCGATCGCAAGAAAACTCGGATTGTCTCAAAAACAGTATTGCAGGATACGCCTCACCAATGAAAGTAAAATTACTGTCGGTACTCAATGATAGTCATGTTGACTTGGCGCAACCAACCAGCCAGCGTCAACTCGGAATTTCCATTTCTGCCATCGCTGGGGAATTTGACAGCAATTTGCCCCTCAACTTATGCTTGATTCTGGATAAGAGTGGTTCCATGCATGGTAAACCAATCAACACTGTGATTCAAGCTGTTGAGGGATTATTAGATCAACTAAAAGTTGGCGATCGCATTTCGGTTGTAGCTTTTGCTAGTTCTGCGGAAGTGATTGTCCCTAATCAGGTAGTTCAAGACCTAGGAAATATTAAATCACAAATTAAAAACAAACTGAAAGCTAGCGGTGGTACGGTAATTGCTGAAGGTTTAGAACTGGGAATTACAGAATTGATGAAGGGTACAAAAGGTGCTGTTTCCCAGGCCTTTTTACTGACAGATGGACATGGTGAAAGCGGCTGGCGCATCTGGAAATGGCAATTAGGCCCAGATGACAACAAACGCTGTCTAGAACTCGCCCAGAAAGCGGCTAAGTTGAACTTGACTGTGAATACTTTGGGTTTTGGCAGTAATTGGAACTCTGATTTACTAGAAAAAATCGCCGATGCTGGTGGTGGAACTTTAGCTTATATTGAGCATCCGGAACAAGCAGTCAATGAATTTAGCCGTTTATTTAGACGTATTCAATCTGTTGGTTTAACTAACGCCTACTTGCTATTGTCCTTGATGCCCAATGTTCGGTTAGCCGAACTCAAACCCATTGCCCAAGTAGCCCCGGATACAATTGATTTACCAGTGCAACAAGAAGCAGATGGACGCTTCGCTGTGCGGATAGGAGACTTGATGCAAAATGTCAACCGGGTAATTTTAGCCAATATCTATCTAAGTAATTTTCCGGAAGGTAGACATGAGATCGGGCAGATTCAAATTCGCTATGACGATCCGGCAGTAGAGAAACAAGGCTTACTGTCGGCGATCGCCCCTGTGTATGTAGATGTGGTTCGCCATTATCAAGCAAATATCAATCCCCAGGTACAGCAGTCAATTTTAGCACTAGCCAAGTATCGCCAAACTCAGTTAGCAGAAGCCAAATTGCAACAGGGCGATCTCATTGGTGCAGCAACTATGCTGCAAACAGCAGCTAAAACCGCCCTGCAAATCGGAGATAAAGGTGCAGCGACAGTATTACAAAGTTCTGCTACTCGCCTGCAAGCTGGTGAAGAACTCTCAGAAGCAGACAGGAAGAAAACCAGGATTGTCTCAAAGACGATTTTACAAGAATAATCTAGGGGGTGGGCGATCGCCTGCCCAAGTAATTCGTAATTCGTAATTCGTAATTTATTTGGGAAATCTGAATTATTCAGCAATGCGCCTAGTCCCTATTAGGAAAAAATGTTATGAAAATCAATAGTATTCATCATATAGCCATCATTTGTTCTGACTACGAACGCTCAAAAAAATTTTATGTAGAGGTTTTGGGGTTTCCGATTATCCAAGAGACTTTTCGCGCTCATAGAAATTCCTATAAATTAGATTTACGAGTGGGCAAAAATAGCCAAATTGAGCTATTTTCTTTTCCCAATCCTCCCGAAAGACCTAGTACTCCCGAAGCTTGTGGTTTAAGACATCTGGCATTTGCAGTTGATGATATTGAGCAAACTGTTATTGATTTACAATCGCAAGGTATAGAAGTAGAAGATATCAGAATTGATGAAATTACAGACAAGAAATTTACTTTTTTTAAAGACCCTGACAACTTGCCTTTAGAAATTTATGAAAGCTAGCATTTGAAGTTAGTTATAATTTTTATGGTAGAGATAGAAAATAATTGCGATCGCTGCCATGAACTTACCTTCTATTTTTCTGAGCTTTCCAAGTTCCACCGTAAACATAAAATGGGTTGTTGTCACTTACTGAATGCCAACATTCAGGACAAACAAATATCCATTTGCCACCGTCTTCATATTTCACTCTGTACAAAATTGGTGCAGATTGACTACAGCGAACGCACAATTTCACTCGCATCTTACCTGACATTTTCCTGATGCCAATACAGCATTTATACAGTATAGCTGTTGACTGTTGACTGTTGATTGTTGAATGTTGTAGGGGCGGGTTCACAAATATCTTCGATTGTTAACCCGAATCTCGGTTAACCCGCCCCTACAGACTGTTGAACGCCAGTTGCTTCAAGTCGGCAAAGCCGCCCAACGCACTGGCTCCTGTTGACAGACTTGGTTTTATCTTAGCTTGATGTCCTAATCTATCTGGCTACAGCTATACAATAGCGATCGCGCCCCTGTTGTTTGGCATTGTATAGTGCTTTATCGGCTGAAGTGATAAGTATATCTGGCTTGATGTCCGAAGTGGGTATAACAGAAGTAATACCCAAACTAATGGTGACGATATCCTTGACATCAGAATGTAAATGAGGAATAGCCAGATCGTGAATTGCTTGCTGAATACTTTGGGCTACCGCGATCGCTTCCTCTAAGTCAGTATTAGGGAGGAGTATGGAAAATTCTTCTCCACCATAACGCGCCACGAGATCCCCAGGACGAGAAACTGTCTGTTGCACTGTTTGCGCTACTCTGATGAGACAATTATCGCCTCCCTGATGACCATAGTAGTCGTTATAAGATTTGAATTTATCAACATCGAATAAAATCAGTGACAGGGGTTGTTGTTCTCGTGCAAGGCGGTTCCATTCGGCTTGCAGTCGTTTGTCGAAGCAGCGACGGTTAGCCACTTGAGTCAAACCATCTAGATTTGCTAGTTGTTCTAATTTTTGATTTGCATCTTCTGCTTTTTCTTTAGCAATTACCAACTCTGCGGTTCTCTCCTGTACCCGTTGTTCTAAAGTTTCAAAAGCTGTTTGCAACTGAAGTGCCATTTTATTAAATGATTTTGCTAGTTGACCAATTTCGTCTTGAGAATTAATTTTGGCGCGGATATCTAAGTCACCTGCGGTAAATTGTAAAACTATATCTGTCAGATAAATTATTGGCTTAGTTAGTAGTTTCACAATAGAAAAAGCGATGATTGTCACTACTGAAGCGATAATTGAAAATAGCAACATAGCATCACGAATTTGCTTTTTTACTGGTGCTAGGGCAACATCAAGAGGCTGGGCGAACAATACAGACCAAGGTTGATATTTTAACCGAGCGATCGCTATCAGATTAACTTGATTACCTGTTGCTGACAAAGATGCAATTAAATATGATTGTTTATTATCCAATGCTTGCTGAAGCTGGGACTCATTAGTTACCAATTCTGTGACAGGATAATTAGGTAAACGCCCTTGGCGTTGCAGTTGATTTACAACATCTAAAGGCAGAGGTACAATTGATTTAAACAGTAGTTGTGGTGCCGTGCTATGTGCCAAATAAATATAATTTTCATCTAAAAGAATCGCCAAGGATTTTGCCCCAGCCCGTTCAGTTTCTCGATTGACTAACTGCTGGACAACAGTAGCATTGTAGGAAACACGCAATACACCTAATATCTTTCCCTTAGCATTGCGCACCGGACTACTAAAAAACAGGGTAACAAGCTCGGGAATTTTCGGCGATCTCTTCATACTAGAAACAAAGGATAACCCAGTTGTCATTGGTGTTTTAAAATAATCTTCATCTGATTCATTTTTATCCATGTTGGATATCTGGGTATCCAAAATATTTTTCCCGTTTAAGTCGAGCAAAGCATAGGAGAGAATATTAACCATATCTTTGCGACTGAGACTACTTAATGTTTCTGTCGCCAATTTCATTTCCGGGCTGTGATCTCGCTGTTTTGGGGTGAGGCTCAGATAACGTGCCAAACCTGGTAAAATCGCCTCTACGCGCACGGAATTGAGATTTGCATCAATAAAAGCATCTATTCGATTAGCAGTTTCATTAGCCGCCGCAGATAAGGCTTGTCGGGCGTTGTCAGTCAGTGCTTTTTCAGTTGTCTGTTTGTTAATAAATACCAATAACAGTAAAGGAATCAAAGCCACAATCAGAAATGAGGCGATCAACTTTCTCCGGATGCTACCCAAAAAAGCCTGCTGCATGGCTGTAAACTAGAAAGGAGGATTCAAGAAGGAAGAATTGAACAAACTTTTTAATTCAGGAATGCGAGTGATGTTTCCCGAGCGAATAAAAAAGTCTGTATATATCTTGGCAGTTTTGTAGATGGAGTTAGGGTTGCTAGGTTGAAATAATTTTTGATTTTCGGCTAAATTAGTGAGGTTTACTCCCGCCAAAGAGATTGTATTGCTAGGAATGTTTAACGCTTTGCTAACGATGGCGTTTCCTTCCTGAACATTTGCTTTCCAGTAGTTTACAGCTTGCAGCCATCCGCGCACAAATGCACGAATGTCTTCGGGGCGATCGCGGATAATCTCACCGCGACAGACAATCATATCTATAATCAAGCCAGGGGTTTGTTTGCTGGTAAATAGGATATGTCCCCCAGATTTAATAGCTTTAGAAAGATGGGGTTCCCAAGTGTTTCCGGCTTGAATATTATTATTTTTTAGGTATTGCGGAATTTCCGCAGCCTCTAATTTAACCAAATTCACATCATCGCTGGTTAAGTTGGCAGTTTTCAACATCTCAGTCACAAAAACTTCGCTAAAACCACCTAGATTTGTACCCAGCTTTTTCCCTTTTAAGTCAGCGACGGTTTTAATTTGAGATTGGGCGACTACCACATCTGCTCCTGTTGATTCATCTATAACCATCACGCTTTGTATATCAGGATTTGTGGCACTCACGATCATAAAAGTTCCCAAGGATGATGTAATCACATCATATTTACCCGCAATGAAATTTGCAGATATTAATCGGGTGTATGGGTTATAAATTAGTTCCACATCTACCCCTTGAGCTTTGAAGAATCCTTTTTCTTGAGCAATGATACCTGGATATTCGCCAACAAAAGATGCAAATGCCAGTTTCAAGGGAGGGCGTTTTAATTCGGTTGGTGCCCAAGCATGGCAAGCAAATAGCAAACAGCCAGTAATTAAAAAAATACCTACGTACCTAAGTATTTTCAACATAAAAGTTGTCACCAATCCTATAAATAATCATTATCACAGTTATTGTTTATATAATAAAAAATATAATATTAGTTAAATTCATTCCTCAACACAGATGAATGTATTTTTGTAAATACCTAACTTTCAGTAGAGCGCAAAATTTTGCGCTTGCAAAAAAATAGTACTTTATGATACAATTTATGGAAAATAGCTGGCATTTCAAAGGGAATATCCAAAGCTTGTAAACATCTCGCTTAGTGCTACTTACAGGAATTATCTATCTAAATAGCTCTGCTCAATTTTCAATTTAATTGGCTCAGTTATTTATCAAATAATAGTGATAATTGCAACTAGAGTATCTTATTATTGAATATATTTGATTGCTAAAGTTACTCGTTTATTATCGATCAATCTATCTATAAGCAGGGAAAGCTGAAGGGAAGTCGAAGGGAAGGCAGAAGCTTTACTTGAAGTGGAAAGAAATCTAATTAATACTGGTAAGTAGCTCAACGTAAATAAATATAATATGTTTTGTCATTGCGAGGAACGAAGCAATCGCAAAGACTGGGATTGCTTCTCTTCGAGACGCTTCGCGAACGTCGTTCCTCCTCTCTTCAAGACGCTACGCGCTAAGCGAAGCTATGCCGAAGGCTTTACGCAATGACATCTTACATTTAATTATGTTGACCTACTTATTTAAAAGGGCTGTTAAAAGTTGCCTGTGAAGAGTTCCCTTTTAACTGTGGAGCAAGATGCTCCCACTACAAATAAACAATCGGTGCAGTTAACCTACACCGATCGCTAAATTGACTTGAATTAAACATTACTATTGTCTTATGCCAATGCTGAAGCCTGTGGTTTAGCAAAAATCATGCGTCCTGCTGTAGTTTGCAAAGCACTGGTGACTACCACTCGCAGTTCACCACCTACATAACTACTACCTTCTTCCACGACAACCATTGTGCCATCATCTAAGTAGCCGATTCCTTGGCTGGGTTCTTTCCCTTCCTTGAGAATCTTCAAATCTAGGTTATCTCCTGGTAAATAGGTGGGACGGACAGCATTAACTAAATCATTGACATTCAATACTGGTACTTTCTGCACACTAGCAACTTTCGATAAATTGTAGTCGTTAGTTAGCAGTGTGGCGTTGATTTCCTGAGCAAATCGCACTAACTTGGCATCTACTGTGGGAATATCTTCGTAGTCTGCTGGGTTAATGAGAATGCGATCGGGGTAAGCTTCTTTGATGCGGTTGAGAATTTCTAGTCCTCGTCTTCCCCGCACCCGCTTTTGGTCTTTGCTAGCATCGGCTACTTGTTGCAATTCTTGCAAAACAAACTGTGGGACGATAATTGGCCCTTCCAGAAAGCCGGTTTCTAAAAGTGCTTCAATACGACCATCAATAATGCAGCTTGTGTCTAAAACTTTCGTATTGGCGGGTTTGAGAGTTCCTTCCGCTACCATAGTTTCTACGGTGTTGGGATTAATAAATCGCAACAAGCCTCGCCCGTGGGTATCAGCTAAATTCATGCCAGTGACCGACAATATAATACTGCCGACAACTGCCACTAAGGGCTTAATAAAACTAAAATCCGGGGGAATAGGTAGCAAAAATAGCGGAGCTAGCATCAGGTTGGCTAACAATAGTCCAATCACCAAACCGATCGCCCGCGTTAAGATCACTTCCAGAGGCATTTCTTTGACTTGGGCTTCTAGGCGACGATAGGTCGTTTGGAAACTCAGTCCAATTGCACCGCCAATAATGGCAGCAAACACGGCAACAACTAAGCGTAAGGCTTCTAGGTTGGTCACCCGGTCTAACGAGCCATTGGGTAGTAGTTCAATGCTATAGAACCCTATTCCCGCTGCTGCTAGGATAAATGAGAGAATAATAATTGCGTCTAGCATGGTTTTGTGGTTTTCCTGCAACTGTATTAACCGAAAGAGTGTAAGTAGTTTTTATTTCATCGGCAATTAGATTGATAAATGTTTACTCAACTCTAGGGGTTTAAGCAGGCAATATCTGCAAATATTATAACCAAATAGTTTTAACTTCATATTATGAATCGTTTTGTTGTAAAACGATAAAACTTGTTAATAAACTACTAATTTTTATAGTAGGTAAATTTCAGGATGATTAATTTTAATATTTCTCACAATGGATAAAAAACTTAATTTTGCTAGCATTCCCAGTTCTGCTTACGTGCATATTCCCTTTTGCAGACGCAGGTGCTTTTATTGTGATTTTCCCATATTTGTGGTTGGCGATCGCTCCCGTGGTGAAACATCTAGTACTATCTCCCATTATGTAGAACTGCTAATTCAAGAAATCAGCATTACACAGTCATTTGGTCAACCCTTAAAAACAATTTTTTTTGGTGGTGGTACTCCTTCCCTACTGGCAATAGACCAGTTACAGCAGATACTAGCCTCACTAGAAAGGCATTTTGGTATTGTACCAGGGGCAGAGATTTCAATGGAAATGGACCCTGGCACGTTTGATTTAGCACATATAGAGGGTTACCGCAGTCTAGGGGTGAATCGGGTAAGTTTGGGTGTACAGGCTTTTCAAGCAGAGTTACTCAAAGTTGCTGGGCGATCGCATTCAATTGCAGATATTTTTGCAGCTGTGGAATTACTCCGCAAAGTCGAGATTCCCGAATTCAGTTTAGACTTGATTTCTGGTTTACCGCATCAGTCTTTAGAGGATTGGCAGGATTCACTCTTCCAAGCAGTGGCGATCGCACCCACTCACATCTCAATTTATGACCTTACCATCGAGCCAGGTACAGCGTTTGGTCGTTATTACAAACCAGGCGATCGCCCTTTACCGACAGATGAAACCACAGTCCAAATGTACCAGATGGCACAGCAAGTTTTAACTGGTGCAGGTTACGAGCATTATGAAATATCTAACTATGCCCAGCCCGGTCATCAATGTCAACATAATCGGGTTTATTGGGAAAATCGCCCATATTATGGTTTTGGGATGGGTGCGGCTAGCTACGTTGACTCTAAACGGTTTACTCGTCCCCGAAAGACTAAGGAGTATTACCAATGGGTAGAAGCAGGTTGTATCGTTGATTGTGAAGTTACACCAGTTAATGAAGTTTTGTTAGAAACTCTCATGTTAGGATTGCGTCTAGCTGAAGGTTTGAGTTTAGAAACTTTAGGGGCGGAATTTGGGGAAAAGAAAGTAGAAGATATTCACCAATTTCTACAGCCTTATTTTGATAAAGGTTGGGTGGAAGTTATCGAAGGAAGATTGAGGTTAAGCGATCCCCAAGGCTTTTTATTTTCTAATGTAGTTTTGGCGGAGTTGTTTGCAGAATTTGGTGAATGAGACTACTTGTAGTCTATGTTAGAAAATGAAGGAAAAAGATTAGTCAAGGTAAATTATGTCAACAGTGTCACAGCAACTAGAAGAACGAGTAGCAATTCTAGAGGCTGAAGTTGCAAGCCTCAAAAATAAATTGGAAGTTGTTGCTTTGCCAACAAAACCTTGGTGGGAGAGGATTGCTGGTACATTTGCTGACAACTCAGCTTATGATGAAGCCATGCAGCTAGGACGCGAGTATCGTGAATCCTTGCGTTCTGCTTCTGTAGAATCACGAGATGCTTAGATGTACATTCTCGATACCGATCATCTCAGTGTTTTGGAGCGCAAAGGAGTAGGAGCGCAACGTCTTCTCATCCGATTGGCAAATGTCAATCCTAATGAGATTGTAGCAACCATCATTAGCTACGAAGAACAAACGCGGGGCTGGTTGAGTTATGTGACAAAAGCTAGGACTGTTGAGGGACAAGTTGAAGCTTACAAGCAGTTGAAAAAGCAATTAACTAATTACTGCTCTATCCCAATCCTAGAATTTGATGCACAAGCAGCCCAAGAATTTCAACGTCTTAAGGCTTTATATCCTAGACTGGGAACGATGGATTTGAAAATTGCGGCGATCGCGCTTGTGAATCAAGCTATCCTATTGACTCGAAATTCGGCTGATTTTGGGCAAATTGCCAATTTACGCACAGAGGATTGGACATGAATAGAGCATCATCGCTCTTGTTTTTACAATGAGATTGTAGCAACCATCATCAGCGAGGAGTTAAGAATTATTCCTACACCGGAACAAAAAACCCAGTGCTATATATTGTGCTGTTGGTTTACGAAGTTTTACTTACCTATCAATATCGTTCGTATGGATGAAAGGACAGGAAATATCTTTTTTTTAGCAGGTGAAGAAAATATTATAGAGATATACCCTAACGGAAGATGGAGGTACATAGGATGAGTAAGCCTAACTTTCAAGCAATGAGCCAAAAAGACTTGCATGATTACGTTCTTGCTCATCGAGATGACCAGGAAGCTTTTTATGCTTATGTAGACAAATTACATGCGGAAGCAAACTGGATTGAAATGCCACCGTTAGAGTCATTGCAAGATTTGGATAAATATCCTGAATTCATCGAACGTTTTCGTGGCGGTTCTAACGTGTGAACTATGGAATTTAGAGAATAAATACTAGCTTGAACAATCAATGTACATTGTTTGATTCATTGCATCTACTTGAATCTGAAGAATCGATGCACAATGATTGACTATATGCAAAGCTAAAGTTATTATTGTTTCTTCGTTGAAAAATGGGCACACTATAAAGCAGGTATAGATATCATACTTGTTCATGAAACCTGTTTTCAGCAAAGGTCAAATAATCAGATGGATAGATAATCGGGGGTTTGGTTTTATACAACCTAGCGATGGTAGTCAAGAAGTCTTTATTCACATCAGTGGATTCAAAGATGTTAACCGTCGTCCCCAAGTTGGAAATTTGATTCATTATCAACTTACTGTTGATAAAAACGGTAAGGTAAGCGCGTGTAATGCTTCGATTCAAGGGGTGACATCAACACCTATACCTAAGTCCTCATCTTCTAGCGCACTGAGGAAATCTAAATCCAAGTCTGTGATGAAATTTTCATCATTAGCATTAAAGACGTTGCTTTTATCTCTTCTACCTGCTTTAGGTTCAATTCATCTTGCATTGACAACTAGTAACCCAATTGGGCTGATCCTTTATCCTGTAATGAGTTTCATTACTTTTACGCTTTACGCTGATGATAAATCTCGTGCAAAACAAAGACAATGGAGAGTGCCAGAGAAGACTTTACATCTGTGTGAATTAACTGGTGGTTGGTTAGGTGGGTTTGTGGCGCAACAGACACTACGTCATAAAAGTAGCAAAGTTTCCTATCAAGTTGTCTTTTGGGCGATCGCAATTCTTCATATTGTATTTTGGTTATATTGGCTATGGCGAATTAAGATATGAGCGATCGCATAATTCTCAGCAGAAAATAGCTAATGATGATTAGCCATTAGCTATTAACGTCATCTAAGCAGTCCGAAAACGTGCTAACTCTTCGCCCGTCTTCGCATCATGGGCGTGAACTGTACAGACCAAGCAAGAATCAAACGATCGCGCAACGTGACCAACTTCCACTGGATCGCTAGAATCGTATATAGGTGTGCCAATTAAAGCTTCTTCAATTGGGCCGCGCTTTCCTTCACCATCACGGGGGCCGATATTCCAAGTACCAGGGGCAATCACTTGGTAATTCTTAATCTTACCTCCCTCTACTTCTACCCAGTGACACAAAGAACCTCGTGCTGCTTCTGTTGCACCCCAACCTTTGCCATCTTTTTCTTTGGGTTTAATATACCAGGGGTCGTTTAACTTAAATTCGCGCAAGCAATGTTCGGCTTGACGATATAGCTTGACAATTTCGTGAACTCGTGCTAGCTGACGCACATGAATACTAGCACCACCCATCTGCTTGAATACGTCTAGGATAAACCCATCGTAGTGTTGCCAAGATTCGCCATGCTTACCACCTGCAACTAACTGACGCGCCAAGGGGCCTGCTTCTAAACGTCCGAAGTCTTTGTGCAAAACAGCACTAGCCCAAGAATAGGCATTATTAAAGTCTTTGGTATTCTTTTGTATGGGATTAGTTGTGCGATCGCCAGGAAAAACATTGGCTGTCCCCTCATCATACCAAGAGTGAGTGGTATTCTCACGGGTAAAGGATTGCTCCATCAAGGTGTGAGTGTCATTAAAACTATCGTACACTCCACTTTTCATGATCATCGCCGCGTTTCGCCCTTCAATGGTCGGCTTTTGGTATTTGTCCTCATGGGCTAAATATCCCCAAGTGACATATTTACCGACACCAGCACCATATCTATCGAGACCAATATCTAAACCCATGCGCCAATACAAACCTAAGTCAGAATCCCGATGTTTCCGGTCTTCGTCTAACCAATCCATAAAGTCATCATAATTCTTGATTTCTTCATAGCGTTCTAAAGAACAACCCAACCATACAGGTTCTAACCAGTTAGTACGGAAATATTCCAACAATGACCAAGCGCGGGTGATGTCTGTCAGGGTGGGGGCGCACATCACACCACCGGGCACCATATAACTGCTGTGGGGCCATTGACCGCCCAATAATGCATAAATTTCTACAGGTTTAGCAGAAATAGTCACACCGAGTTCGTAAGATGTCCCAGTGAAAGCAGCAAAGCGTTTGGTGGCTTCGTCATAGAAGCGACTACTACGGTACTTTTTATTGGTTAAGTCAATCGCAAATAAACCATAAAAGTAACGAGGTATACTTTGGATTGTTTCGACGATTTGTCCTAAATTTCGCGCCAAAATCGCATTGCGTGGAACCTCTGTACCCCAAAGTGTATCTAATGCCCAAGATGCAGAAGTCAGGTGAGAACCACCGCAGATACCACAAATGCGAGGTGTGACAATTAGTCCAGCTTGGGGGTCTTTACCACGGAGGATGATTTCAAATCCCCGGAAGAGTTCAGCATGTGTCCAAGCGTTGACCACATACCCATCTTCAATTTCTACTCGGACATCTAAATCACCCTCGACTCTACCGACGGGTGATATGTCTAATGTTTGAATTGTCATTTGTTGTTTGTCCTTTGTCAGTTGTCATTTGTCAAGGGTCAATAGTCAATAGTCAATGGTCAATGGTCAATGGTCACTTGACTTTGGACTTTTGACTTTGGACTCTTGACTAAATTGTGAAAAAGTCTTCTTCTGCCCAAGCTGGTGCTATGTCTTTGGCTACCATTGTGAGTAAGGCGTAGTCTTTTGGTTTGACTCCTGGTGGTAGTTCTTTGGGAACTCCCATAACTGTTTGTGTTTTGAATACGCTGTGGTACTATGATTTTCAACCTGATAAAAACCCCAAAACCCCAAAATGCGTATAGGCTATGCTCGTGTTTCAACTCGTCAGCAAGCAGATACAGAAGCGCTTGACCAACAAATAAGCCGCCTGGAAAAAGCTGGATCTGAGCAAATCCTATATGATATCGAATCTGGCAGAAAGGACACGAGGAAAAACTTTAATCAAATAATTACCCTAGCCAAGAATGGGGTAGCAACAGAAATAATTGTGACGCGACTAGATAGACTTGGGCGTAACGTAATTAGCATTCATAAAACATTAGAAGTACTCCAACAAACGGGGGTTAAGTTAACTATCCTTGATTCTCCTCTAGGCGATACAAATTCTGCTTTCGGGTGGCTAACTATTAATAATATTGCTGGGTTGGCAGAGTTTGAGAGTCGCTTATTATCTGAACGTATCTCCCACGGAACTGATTACTACCGCTCCAATCTGAAATACTTTGGGAGTCCGCCATTTGGCTACACAAAGGACGAAAATACTAAATGCATTCCTCATCCTTCTAACTGGTTAATTGCCAAGGAAATTATTCACAGGCTTTACACTAACTCCTACGGTTCTATTTCCCGTTGGCTTCTAGAAAGTTTTGAAATCAAAATGTACCCTTCTAGCATAAGGAATTGGTTACATAACCCCGCACTGCGAGGACACACATTTTATAAGCTAAAATCAGGAGAAATCGAACGGCATTACGGAACGCATGAGGCGTTAATATCTGAGCAAGAGTATGAAGATTTATCAAAACTAACTGCTCACGTCAACAAAAAAGACCCAGCTAAGTTTAAACCACACATTCTTGCGGGAATATTCAAATGTGGCGTTTGTGGACGCGCAATGACAAAAACCAAAGCGGGGAAACAGTTTCAATGCTCCCAGTACAAGCGACTAGGTAAAACTGCCTGTCCAAACGGAAAAATAATCGCAAAATCAATAGTTAAAAAAAAGGTAATAACGGTTCTCTCACAACATGCTCAGGATGTAGTAAGGGAGGTAAACAGCAGGACGCAGAAAGAAGTAAAAACAGATGAAACAGTTATTACCCTGACTCACCAACTGCAAACACTCCAAACTTTACCCCGCAACCCTGCTATTGATTTAGCTATTACCGATTTGCAGCACCAATTGAAAAATCACGAGCAACAAAAAAACGCTCTTCATACCACGACCCAAGAGGATTATCTAATGTTGAATTCGTTTGCTCAAGCCGATTTTTGGGAGTCGTTATCTGATACGGAATTTAAGGTAATCTGCCTACGATTTGTGGAAACAGTTGTATTTAAAGGAGGGAGAGATATGTCTGTTTGTTTGCGAACCATCTCCCTTCCGTAAGCGATCGCTTTTTCGCGAATGCTCTGCCAAATATCTTTATCTTTCTCTAACATTCTGTTTGTCCTGAAGCGTTCATTGATTTTAGGTTAGTTTGTCGGCTGAAAATTTCTGTTACGTGCGATGCCTAAGGCGGGCTGCGCCTACGCATTTGGCCAACGGTGGGTTGATTGCAATTGCTGAAAGGATACACACGCTGATTGAAGACGGATAGATTTTAGCCGGATTTTGCCTTATTCAATGAACCGCAATTCCTACTGGCTGCTTGGTTATTTCGGGCGATCGCAATTTCAATTCCTGTTTATCTGAATTTTGACAATTTCTTAATTTCACTCAATCGAAGTACAAGGCTATGCGTAGCAGTTTAGATGATTGCCGCAATTCCTCCCGACACCAAATCGAAGATTTCGCGCGCGGACTCCTTGCGGGTCGAGTTGAATATTGACCTTGTATGCCAATCGACGGTAAATTGAACAATATGACATCTTGTATTTAAAGATACTTGTCAACTTGAAGTAAATGCTGTATCTGTATTATCTCTAACAATATGTAGCAAAAGGTTGACCGTTGCCAGTAGCTCAGGCTAAGGAAGAGTTGGGCTAAAGCTTAACACTTCTCCCTGTTCTCTACTCTGCAAAAGCTATCCAAAATCAGCTTACCTCGACTAAGTGTATTAGGTCTGCTTGACTGCCAGGATTACTTGCCATTTAGGTAGTTATTCCCTAGGATAAATCGTGATGAATGCTACATTAAAATCAGGAAAAGATAAGTATAAACTACCAGCAAAGTCAAGGATAAACAATTGAAACAACAGCAAGTCATCATGGGAAGCATCACCGCCACAGTATCTGCGATCGCACTGGGATACTTGGGTGTTCAATACTTGAATCAGACCGCAATGTATACAGTTGCTGGTGCAATGCTGGGACTGGGTGCAACTACACAAGTGACACAACTTAAGTCAAAATCTCACGTCCGAAGGTCGCAGTTATTACTACTGCCTGCTTCTTCTGTAATTACTGTGAGTGAAGAACCACCACAGCCAATACAACTAATTTCTCAGTCCATTGAACCACATCTTGAGCATCATGTTGAGGTTATTGAATCAGATTATAGTAAGGAATTGATAACAGAAAATGATCCAATAATTGAAAGATTTCTCAAACTGGGTTTGGAAGATTTTTAAATTTTGTGGGGGTGGGAGTTCCCCACCTTTTACTTCGTTTGTCAGTTGTGAGTTGTTTTTGCGTTTTTTGGATATTGTATATTCCGTGTGTAATACGCATTCTCTGTAAAAATTAGCTTAATATAATTCGAGCAATCTTTGGGTCTTTGCGCCTAAGAAAGCCGGAAGCCGCCGCGTGTCTATGCGTGAGTTATATAAAGCAATATTTCATGAGGCGGAGCCTGCTAAATCTACGCTCCCACGCAGAGCATGGGAGCGAGGTAAATTAAAGAGTTGAATTAATAATGCCAGCAAAGTAATTTAAGGTTGCTGGATGAGCAGTAATTAATGCTTGAGTTTTTAGTTCGGGTTCAGATAAATTATCGCTAGCATTTTCATGGTTTGCTAAATTTTCTTTCCAAGTTAAATTTTCAATACCTAATAATTTGGCTAAAGCATTGGTTGTGGCTGGAGAATTAAATATAAATTCTCGGATTTTTAATTCATTTTCGCTGAGTGTTGGGACATTTTTAACTCGATTTACCTGTTCTTTAATCTCTGCTTGCGGCTTTGACCATGCGGGAACCCAGGTATTAAAGCCAGGTAAATTTTTCGGGAAATTGCTAGCGGCTTCTTTGATTAATACTTGGAGAATTTGGGCATGGGGTCGCAATTTGAGAATCAGGCTGGGTAACCAAGGTAATAAAATTTTATCGGGAACGGTGGCGAATAATTTACTCAGTAGTTCTACGACAAATTTACTAATTCTTGGTGCAAATGTCAGAGATAAGATGAAACCATTTAAGTATTCTGGGAAAGATTTAATTAACATTTCATTGTTAATCACATCATTGAAGAATTTCCGAATTTCTTCTAATTTTCTTAATGTTAGTAACCATTCCGTTGTCCACAATAAACCAATTTTGGCGGGGTCTTCTAAACCTTGGCTGGATTGTTTAACACCGATTAATAATTGACTGCGGTTACAACCGAGAGATAATGCCAAACTTTCCAGGGTGAAGATAAAATTCAACATCCCGGCGATTTGTTCGGGGGTTGTTCCCCTATCTGCGAAGGCTTGGGGTAGTAATGTGGCGTAATGTCCGTAGCCTGTGGTGACAAAACGCTCTATCCATTCCTGTAAGCCAGAGGGTGTGGTGCGGTAGTAATGTACTAGTCGGCGGACGCGTTCAAATACTTGGGGTGCGTCGCTGACACCAGTTTCCTGCTTGAGGAGAGAAATCGCGTGTTCTCCGAGTTCTTGTGTTAAGCGGAGGCTGCGTGCGTATAAAATGCTATCTTCTGTGGCTTTGAGCGCATCGCTGGTTTGTGCTTCGGGCGAAAAAGCCAATTTCTTCAAACGCTGTTCTAAAACCTGCTCGATGCTGACACCCTCATAACCGAGCATAATAATATGGCGCTGGTATTTACCGATGCGGATTTCCCAAGATTCTTGAATTGGTTTGGAACCAAGACTGCGATCGCCCATAATTGGTTTTACAATCGTATCACCCAATAAATAATGCAATCGCCATAGCACATCGGAACAGGGTAGAAGTTCCGGCTGCTGTTTAAAATCCATTAAGGCGCGTTGGTTGGTTTGTGCAAGTAGGTTGACTCCCAGAGGTTGAAGTCTGTCGTACACATCTTGCGCCAGGGGAGGTAAAGAAGCATAACCAACCGTCCCAATGCGATCGCCTCCGAGTAAAATTTGGCAAAGTTGGTAAATATTGCGTTTTTTCGGGGTGCGGTCTTTTTCGAGACAGGTTATGGCTGCGTCTTGGAAATCGTAAGGCGTGGGGTGCATTCTATTTCGCATCCCCGCTAGCAGCATTGAGGTTTGATAAATAGCGATAGAGTCGGCTGTACTGGCTAAATAGGCATTTTTCCGCGCCAATCCGACAATATCAGCACACCATTGCAATAATTGTTCGGTATCGGCTTTAGCTAGTTCTGGGGGACGGGTTAAAAAGGCTGCGAGGGTGGAATTTGTAGCTGTAAGAGGAATTGCTTTGGTTTTGCTTGCTTTCTCTTCTTTATTGAGCGAAAATCCCTTTAAACCTGTAACCTTGAGATTCTTTTTCCAAGTTGCTTCCGCTAGCGACACTGTACCCGCTGGGTGATGAAATTGGTATTCGATAGCCGCAAAACTGGAAGGAATTAAACCGTATAACCATTTAGTTTGGGTGCGTTCCGGTATTTCCCAAAGATTATTATTAGTAACGCTATATTCTGCCACATCGCTAGCTGAGTGGGCTGCACCACATATATAGATAGCTTCCGATGGTGCAATATTATGCGCCGCCATGTGTTTTTTCATGGAAGTCCACATATAGCGTTCCCGCTGGCGATCGCTTTCGATATCTTTATTGCGAGTTCCTAAACGGCGCATCAAGCTACCGATGAGGAACATGACTTGGCGGTAGGTTTCGTAGTCTGCGCCGATAATTGCTGTTTCCACATACTCATCCCACCATTCCGAAAAGTGGCGGGTATTGGAATTGCGGAGTAAAAAGCTTAAAAATTGGTCAAAAGTGGGAATGAGGCTACCTACTTCTACACCTACCGCTGAACCGTGCATTTTGGCTTCATCGCTGGGGGGTTCTTCTGACTCTTCCACAGGTTTAGTATTGGGGGGTTCCCATTGGAAGACAAAATCCACAGCCCTATCAACAAATACTAGCTGAGTTTCGGGATTTTGTAGAGCAAAGGCGATCGCTTGATATTCTGCGGAAGCTTCGGTAATCGGTGCAACCACACTCAACGGCATGATTTTAGGTGGAAAATCCTCAGATTCGGCGGCGAAGGCTTGTAAAGCTACAGGTAATTTACAATCGCGTAAATTCTCGACAGTGTTTTGTAAGTCTTCGCACAGTTCCAAGTAAATTACTTTCGGCGGTTTTTCCCGTAAGCGTCGCACCATTTGCAAAGCGGAGGATGGGGAGTGATGACACACCGGGAAAATTTCTAGAGGTTCGCTGCTGGCTTTTTCTACATCTGCTATTAAAGCTGTTAGCATTTCGCTTAAAGGTTGAGCATCGGTAGCGAATTTTTCCGCCGCATTGAGGAGTTGTTCTTGGAGTGCGTTGAATGCAGTTGGGAGGTTAACCATAGTTTATTAATTCGTCATTTGTGCGTAGGTGTAGCCTGTTGTAGACATCGCCTGTTTGTTTTGGATTTCTCATAATATAAATACAACCCATGTCAGAATCGGAGGCTTTATGTCACTGACAGTTGAAGATTTAGAAAAAATGCAGCAACAGTACCCCGACTATCGCATGGAACTAGTTAAAGGTAATGTTATTGTCATGAGTCCCTCAGGATACGAATCAGATGAGGTTGCGGCTGAAATGGTGTCCCAGTTACGTAACTGGGTTAAACCGCGTAAGCTAGGACGAATAACAGCTTCTAGCGCTGGTTTTAGATTGCCAAACTCAGATTTGCGCGCACCAGATGCTTCATTTGTTTTAGCCGAACGTTTGCGTCGCAGTCCCAAATCTTTTGCTCAATTGGCTCCTGATTTAACTGTTGAAGTTAAGTCTCCCAGCGATAATTTAGAGGATATCAGAGCGAAGATTCAAGAATTTCTGAGTTTGGGAACTAAGGTCGGAATTTTGCTGAATCCTGATGCGCAAATTGTGGAAGTTTACAATGTGGGAAAAGAGGTAATAGTACTGCACAATGGCGATGTACTAACTGTTCCCGAACTGCTTCCAGGTTGGGAAGTAGCAGTTTCAGATTTATGGCCTGTAGAGTTTGATTGAGGTACTAGTATCACTTTTACATTCCTCTCTGCGCCTCTGTGTCTCTGCGTGAGATAAAAGAGAAATAAACCGCAGAGGACGCAGAGAACGCAGAGAAAGAAGAGTTTTTAAAATAACCCCATCGCTTGTTTACCACCTTCGAGAAAAGCTTCCCATTCACCTTTGTTTTCTTTACTACGCTTCTCAACAACTGCGTGCCAAAATTGATTCATCACGGAAATATCTTCTGGTTGACGACGTACTAAAGTACCGACCAAGGATTTTGCTAATGCACCGGCTTCTAAATTGGTAGCGCCAAAATAACGACTGTGTAAAATCGCATCTTCTAAAACACCGATTTGTTCTGCGGTGGAAAGCGCTGATTCTAAACGCTGGTCGTCAGAACTGGCGGCGGCGCTGGTTTCGCGTAAATCGGCGAAGGTTTGCAATAATACATCTAACAGTGTTGGCGGAACATCCACTTCAAAGCCGTGACGGTTCATTAACTCTTTGGTGCGGAAGAGGATAATTTCTTTTTCCTGCTTCTTATTCGTCACCACCGGCATATGTACGAAATTAAACCGTCTTTTCAAGGCTGAAGAAAGTTCGTTGACACCCCTGTCGCGGCTGTTGGCTGTAGCGATGACATTAAATCCGGGTTGTGCAAAAGCTACGTTATCTGTCTTCAATTCGGGAATAGAAATATACTTTTCACTGAGTATAGATATCAGTGCATCTTGCACATCAGAAGTACAACGGGTTAACTCCTCAAATCTGCCCATTGCCCCGGTGTGCATAGCTGTCATAATTGGTGAGGGAATCAAAGAATCGCGGGATTGACCAGCCGCAATTACCATCGCCACGTTCCAAGAATACTTGATTTGGTCTTCAGTGGTTCCTGCTGTTCCTTGAACTACATAAGTTGAATTACCAGAAATCGCTGCTGCGAGTAATTCAGCTAACCAGCTTTTACCTGTACCAGGGTCACCAATCAACAATAAACCACGGTCAGAAGCTAAAGTGACAATAGCACGTTCTGCGATCGCACTATCTCCATACCATTTCTGCTCAATTTGCCGGTCTAACTTTTGCGATGGCGTACTTCCCAACACAAAAGTCCGCACCATTTGCGGCGACAGTCGCCAAGAAAATGGCTTTGTACCTTTATCAATTGAGGCTAAATATTCTAATTCTTCTGCATATTTCATTTCCGCCGGTTGTCTTAACATTACCTCGTTGCTAGTAGCATTTGTAGTATTACTTTTAGCCTTCGCCATTTTTATCTCCTAAAGTATTATCTGTAATTCTTCTCTGCGTTCTCTATGTCTCTGTGGTTCAAAAATTATTTTTCTAACCGCAGAGGCGCAGAGAACACAGAGGTAAGAGGTTAGTTAACAATCACCTTTTTTAACTCTTGAATTAACTTTTTCGGACTCCCTGTTAAAATCGGCATACCCAACTCCTTCAACTTGTCGCGGAACCATTGATTCACACTGAAATATCCCGAACTTGTCACCGCACCAACGGGGATAAAATGTAATCCCGACTCTTTCAAGGATTTAATATAGTCATATAAAACTTGGTCGCTACCACCTTCGTAAAAGTCAGAAATTAACACCACCGCCGTATTCTTTGGTTCTAAAATCTTTTGTGCAGCTTCTACTAACGCCGCATAAATATGTGTTCCTCCTCCTAAATTTGTCCGTAATAAAACCTCAAATGGGTCATGTACCCAAGCTGTTAAATCAATTACTTGGGTATCAAACGCCAACAAATGCACATCCACATTGGGAAGTCCGGCGAAAATTGATGCGAGAATAGTACATTGCACCATCGCATCCACCATTGAACCTGATTGGTCAACAACTACAATCATGCGAGTTGGTGTTTTTTTCTTGGCGGTGTGGCGGTAGTACAGCCTATCAACAAATAATCTTTGTTCTTCTGGATTCCAGTTAGTTAAATTCTTCCAAATCGTGCGCTTTAAATCTAAGTTGCGAAATATCCGTTTAGGTGGGGTTGAATAATCGATTTTTCCGGCTACAGCTTGGGCGACTTGTAACCGCAGGACTTGCGCTAGTTCGTCTACATAATCCTGAATTAATCGTTTAGCGTTTTTCAGCGCATTTCCTGATAAATTCGCTTTTTCGCGTAAAAGTTGTTCCACCAAAGCCATTGATGGCGTAAGTTGACTGGCTAATCTGTCATCTTTGAGGACTTCGTGTAAAGCCATGCGGTGAATTAATTCACCTTCCAAAGCTTTGAGGGTGGCGCGTAGTTGTTCTTCGGTAACGGTGAAACCGCCACTAGTACCAATACCTGCGCCCATACCGCCACTGTTACCGCTACCTTGTCCCTGATTTTGCTGACCTTGGTTTTTCCCAATTCCCGGCCTATTTCCTCGCAAACTTCCCGGCGCACATCCTAAAGCTTGTTCCAAAAATCCCACATCTTTCAACCATTGCGCGTATTGTTGCGCGGTGACAACTCCGGTTTGGGTGTTGGGACCAAAAGCATTTAGGAGTAATTTAGAAAAAACTAATCCTCGGCGCAGAGTGGCGGTTTCTACTTCTGGTGCTGTATCGTCTTCGGGAATAATGGGATTCTTAAAATCTGCTTCTAATTCTGGGTAACGGTGGAGTAAGTTTTCAATACTAATATTAGGGTCGAGGATTAATTGGGGTAAATTTAACTCGCTAACAACTTCAGTCGCCATGTGTTCAAAATTTGCACCCTGTTCGCTAAAGCCAAACATACTGGTTAGTAAGCGCCAGTATACAACTTGACGGCGTTGGGCAATTTGTTCTGTATCCATAATTTTTTCCTCAACCCTTACGCAGTAGGCGGCTAGAACGTTCTTGCAAGATTCCCACAACACTATTTTTGATGGAATCTTTTTTCGCAATGACTGACGCGGCGGTTTGTCCGGTATATGTGGTTTTGTTTTTAACTGCTACTGCTAAAGGTTGCACTGACCATTTCCCCGCATCGAAGCGTAATAAGCCGAAGATTTGCTGAGATTTGGCAATTATGTCTAAATTTAATTCTGATAATGCGCTGATACGTTCACTAGCAATGCTCAGTTCCCCTGCATCACCCCAACTTAAAATAATATTGTCGTCATTCTTCACGACTTGATAATTACTGAGATATATCGGTTCCGCGAGTTGGATGGGATGGCGATCGCTCGCTGGAACTGTAGAATAAATCAAGCTATTCCCTGTATTCTCTGCAAAAAACTCCGCCGCCCGTTTGATTAAATTATAATTTTCACCAAGTTCGCCTTGACTTTGCCACAGTAAATCTCCAGTAGGTAGCAAGGGTACATCTTTAATTTGCAATCTGCGATTTTGTGCGAAAGCATCCAATAAAATAGCCGCGTTGGGAAATAACAACCAAATTTGCTCGTTATTAATTGCATCTACCTTGTAAGCGGATTGGGTAACTCTCACCAACTGAGTTTGATTATTTGCATCTAACAACCCGTAGGCTGTAAAGCTAACTAAATTAGCGTGTTGGCGTAAATCTAAACCTAAAATTTCTAAATTCCCGGATATTAACTGCGATTTTGGTAAAATAGCTGGGCGCATCGTCCCTAACATCGCCTGCGTCCATAAATCAACCCAACGATATTTGGGAATTGCTTGGCTATCAGCAACGGGAAGATTTCCCATCAATTCATTAAAATACCCAGTCAGTAAAGCAGCTTGTCTAACTAACAACGGTTCGGCTTGGATTTGTTCGAGTGTCCCTAAAAACGGCACTAAAGTTGCTATATCTAAACGTGCATAGCCTATCAATGCAATTTCCATTAACCAGTGACGCACACTTGCTAACAGAACTTTGACGTTATTTGGGGATTCGCTGGCTTCATAGTCCAACTCTACCTCGGTTAGTTGCGCTCGCCCTAACAAAGTCCTGACATGCGATTGCAATGTATTAAATAATGCTCCATTTATTGACGCACGCGCACTTGCTAAAATTGCAAAATGCTTATCTACAAACTCATTTGAGCTAATTGCCACAGTAGCATCAGCTAGTGATTGCTGTAGAGGTGTGCCAGTAAATACACGTTCTAAAGCCTGCAATATTTGCAGATGTTGGTCATCTAAATTCGCAAAACCAGTAATAAAACACTCATCTAAACTAGCAATCAACTCGAATATTACTTGATTGCTTTCGCTTAATTGATGTAATGCGCCGGGGAAAGCCATGATGTTAATTCGTAATTCGTAATACTTCGACTTCTCTGCGAGACGCTACGCGCTAAGCGAAGCTATGCCGCAGGCTTTACGCTCAGTACAAGTTCGTAATTCGTAATTAATTCTCTGTAAGTTCTTTGTGCGACAAATGACAAATGACAAATGACAAATGACAAATGACAATTAAACAAACCAAGTCATTTCCGGGAGGGGAGAGTTGGCGGTTTGTAATTCTAGGTAGCGGAGGTAATTTAAGAAGCGGCTGAAAACTTCGCTGGCTGGTTCTTTTTTTACCGTACCGCGACGGTTGATAATATCCTGGGGGGAAGTAATTTGACTGGGGTCACCGGGAACTTTAAGATAATTAATTACCTGGTCAATACCATAAGCTGCGATCGCTTCTTTCATCACAGCTTGCAAATGCTTACAGGGATAGCCTTGCAAACCCCCACAAGGACGGTTATTATTTGTACTGCAATAAAAATCTAGGGTTCCCGCTTCAAAAAATGAAACGTAAACCCGTTCAATATCAGAACCGCTAGAAACTACTCCCTGTACACGATGATTGAATAACTCAACAAACGGAACCTGCTTCACATCCCGCTTTGTTGCAGCATTTTTCTGGCTGGAAGCTATAAACGATGAATTGGACATAGCATAATAATCCCAAGTTGGCGAAATTTGTGAAATCGTCAAATCATCTTTGAGAAAGTTGGTTTTAGCTCACTTACCATGCTCATCTATAAATTTTACATATAACAACCATAGAAACACGTAAATTAGCGTCTCTTTGCAAAAGTTATTACTTTCTAGTCAATGGTCAATAGTTATTTCCCTGTGTACCGTTGTCTTTGCGTCAGCCTCACTATCAATATTCAACTGAAGCTGATATAAAGACATTTGCCTGGCTTATTAACTATGGAATATATTCGGGTCTAAGTCAGGAGGAAATAAAAAAATTTCTTTACCTAATACACTTCTGGTGTTTTCATAAAGTTCAAGTGCTTTTAATAAGTAACAGTACTTAATCGGCACCCATCGGTTATTGTTGTAAAAATATATCACAACTCTTGCTGATGAGTAGCTTTCGAGTGGTAAAGGAGTTTTCCAAGGAGAAATCATTATTTTATTAAAAGAATTTTGATTATTGCATTAATAATAATGAGAAAATACATATAATATGAATAATTGTTAATAAATCTATCTTTAGTTGTAATTTATATATATCAATGTAAATAAATTTCAGCTGATTTTGGATATTGGCTTTTATCTGGTATCGACTAGCTTGAAAATAGTGTTGACTGTTGAGTGTTGACTCTTCTGAGAGATTTTTCGTGAATGGCTGTCTTAAATGTCAAGCGATCGCACAAGCAGCGTATGATGTAGAAGACTTCATGGTAAAAATGCAATCTACCGCAGAGATGATTTTAGAATCGACATTTTCAGGCAGTCTAATAAAGTAGACCTGATGCATAGGCGTATTTAAGAAGCATTGCTACTGCTTCTCGGAAAAAGAAGATGACACGTTCTCCAAATTCTCATCGGCGTTTATGGCTGCTGTTATTAACTCGTACCAGCATTGCTTTGGCGGTGATTTTAATCGCTGGAATTGTCGGGGGTATTTGGTGGGCGAATATTTTTATTCATGAAAAATTAGCACCGTTAATTGAAAGCAATCTGTTGGAATTGCTAGGAAGACCAGTAAAGTTAGGTACAGTGCAAAGTTTTTCGCCTAATAGTCTGCGTTTTGGCTCAACATCAGTCCCAGCAACAACTACAGATGCAGATACATTGGTAGCACAAGCAGTAGACGTAGGATTTGATACCTGGGAGTTAGTTTTTCACCGGACTTTAAAGCTCAATGTTACCTTAGTTCGCCCAGATGTCTACATCGAACAGGATGAAAAAGGGCGCTGGGTTTCTACGAGAATTAATACTGCAACTCAAGAACAGGCTGGTTTAATTAAAACTGAACTAGAAACCCTGAATCTGCAAAATGGTGTTGTGATGTTATCACCATTACTGCAAGCAGGTAAACCGAGAGTTATTGTTGGGTTTAATCAACTTAACGGTGTTGCGCGTTTTTTAGAACAAAATCAACGCATCACTTTTGATATTAGTACTCAAGCTATGACTGGGGGAAGTTTACAGCTTTCTGGTGAGACGCTTCCCAAAACAGTACAAACAACGCTAAAAATTCGCACTGCTAATTTACCAGCTGCTACTCTATCGCAATTAGTCCAGACACCAGTTAGCTTACAAGCTGGAAGTATCAATAGCGATTTAACTGTTAATATACCCAAAAATCAGTCGCAAACAACGGTATTTGGGACGGTTGACGTTAATCAAGTAGTTGGACAAGTTAATAATCTTCCGACAAAAGTCACGAACACTACAGGTAAATTACAGTTTGAGAATCAGCAGGTTGCACTGGAAAATTTTACCGCCAACTTGGGTAACATTCCTGTGCAAGTTAACGGGGCGATAAATAGCAAAACTGGTTATAATCTGACAGCTAATGTCAAAGCTGTGACCACCCAGAACCTTTTACAAACCTTTAATGCTAAACTACCAATCGCCACGGCTGGGGATTGGACAGCAAATATCAAGTTACAAGGTGCAATTAAAAAGCCGACGATTACAGGTGCGGTGAGTACAACTAAACCTGCTGTGATTGACCGTGTTAGCTTTGAGAAAATTACCAGTCAATTTCAGGGAACACCGCAGGAAATTATTATTTCGCAGATTCAAGCTACCCCAACCCAAGGTGGACAAATTACAGGTAAGGGGAGAGTTGGGTTAGGAAAGCAGGGAACAGTGGCGATAAATTTGCAAGCTACTAGTTTACCAGGAGATGCGATCGCTCAAACTTACAATACTAGTTCGCCGAACATTCGTCTTGGTACAATAGCTGCAAGTACCCAAGTTAGAGGAACTCTCGCTAACTTACAAACCTTGGTGCAAATCCAAGCACCGATGGCTACCTATCCCGCTAAAGCCGAATTAGCAATTAACAAGGGAATCGTTCAGATTCAAAATACTGTTTTACAAATAGCGGGGGGGACAGTTGCAGCTAGGGGACAACTAAAAGGCGATCGCTGGCAAGCTGTTGTTGATGCTTCTCAAGTTCCGCTCCAGAGTTTAGCCCAAGTCACCCGCAGTGAGGAAAACTCTAATGCAGCTTTACCACCGCAATTCCAAGGGACTTTAAACGGGGAATTTAATTTAGCGGGAACGACAAAATCCTTGCAACTTGCTAACATTCAAGCCTCTGGACAGGCAAATTTGAATGTCGCTGGCGGTAGAGTTAACCTGAATAATATCCGCTTGAATAACGGTCTATGGCAAGCTGTCGCCAATGCTTCCCGCATCCAACTCAATCAATTTGCGAAGAATGCCCAAGGGCAGATTGTTAATAGTAACGTACAGATTTCTGGTAATACGAATTCCTTTGCCCTGAATAACATTCAAGCTGCTGGCGATGCGCGGTTAAGTTTAGCTAGGGGAAGCGTTAATGTTAGAAATATCAATCTCAATAATGGCAACTGGGGAGCTATAGCCACTATTTCCCAGCTTCAATTAAGTACTTTATCACAAAATTTGCGCGGACGGTTAAATGGTGATGTCCAAGTTGGGGGAACTACGGCTTCTTTCCAACCGCAAAACATCCAAGCTGCGGGTAATGTGAGATTTTCCCAAGGTTTAGCCGCACTGACACAACCACTAAGCGCCCAGTTTCAATGGAATGGTCAGCGCCTGCAAATTGTCCAAGCCACTGCACCAGGATTAAGAGCGGCGGGTGATATTGCTGTGGCTTTCCAACCAACTCCCCAAATTACCGGGTTAAATTTGAATGTCCAGGCACAGAATTATAATTTGCAAAGTTTGCCGGTTCAGCTTCCGGGAAATATTGCCTTGGCGGGGAGAGTAGATTTTAATGGACAAGTTTCCGGTACGCCGACTACCCCAATTGCTAATGGTAAAATTCAGTTAGAAAATCTCGCAGTCAACGGTTTAGCATTTGAGCCGGTGTTAACTGGAAATGTCAGTTATCAACAAGGAGAGGGAACGCAATTTCAAGTAACTGGAAGACAAGACCAAATTGCGGTTTCTTTAGGTGCAGATAATCGTCCCACTGCATTTAATATCAGACGTGACTCCACTATTGCATCTGGACGCACCGTCGGCGATAATCTTGCAGTTAATGTCCAAGATTTCCCCATATCTCTAGCCAAAAGCTTCATTCCTGCCAATGCCAATTTAGGCACGATTAACGGACAGTTATCAGGAAATTTAACAGTTAACTTAAATGATTATAGTTTATTGGGGAATGTCGCCGTCGCCCAACCGCGAATTGGCAGAATTCAAGCCGATGAATTTCGCGGTAATATCAGTTATGGTAAGGGCAATTTCAGTTTAACCAATGGAGAATTGCTGCAAGGTGACACCCGTTATTTACTCAGCGGAAATTTACCCACCACAGGTAATAATCCCTTACAGTTTGAAGTCAGCTTTGAACAAGCCAAAATTGAAAATTTACTGCAAACCCTAAATATTTACAATTTCCAAGATGTCCGCACAGGCTTACAACCGCCAAAACTAGCTGGTGCAGAGGCTTTACAAACTCAGCCTGTCAGTTTCCCCAATCGAAATTTATTAGCCCAAATAGATTTTCTCTCCAAAATTCAAACCCAAGTTAACCAAGAAAAAACCCAGCAGCAAGCATCACAACGCATTCCCAGCTTAGAAGAATTACAAGGGATAATTAGCGGTAGGTTAGGCGTAACAGGGAGTTTGCGCTCAGGTTTGAATATTGGCTTTAATTTTACAGGTAATAATTGGGTATGGGGCAATTATAATATTAATCAAGTCGTCGCTAGCGGCAATTATGAAAATGGGAATTTAACTCTCCAACCTGTGCAAGTCAATTTTAATAATTCCCTGTTAGCTTTTAGCGGACAATTAAGTCAGTCGTCTTTATCGGGACAAGCACAAGTCCAAAATTTAGCCCTAGCAGATATTAAACCTTTCTTCCCCCAATTACCTGTAGATATTGCCGGAAATATCAATGCTAATGCTACCCTCAGCGGAAATTTAAATAATCCCCAAGCTGTCGGAGAATTAGCACTAGTAAATGGTAGCTTAAATAATCAATCTGTACAATCAGCCCAAGTTGCTTTTAACTATAATAATGCGCGGTTAAATTTTGACAGTAATATTTTAGTCGCAAGCACACAACCGATTCAAATTAATGGTAGTATCCCTGCTAAATTACCTTTTGCTTCCACCCAGCCAGATAGTAATCAAATTAGCATTCAAGCCAACGTGCAAAATGAAGGTTTGGCAGTATTAAACTTATTAAATAATCAAGTCAAGTGGGTAGATGGACAAGGACAAGTCAACGTCCAAGTTCAGGGAACACTCGCCCGACCAGAAGCCACCGGTACTGCCACAATTAATAATGCCACCATTAATGTCCAGAGCCTCACAGAACCCTTAACTAATGTTACAGGCACAGCGCAATTTGCAGGCGATCGCTTAATTGTTGATAAACTCCAAGCAGAATACAGTCGCGGACAACTAACAGCGGCGGGAATTCTGCCAATTTTCGCTTCTCAAACCGCCCAACAACAAGCAGCCAGTAATCCCCTAACGGTGGCGATAAATAACTTGCAGCTGAATTTCCAAAACCTATATCAAGGCGGAGTTAGCGGTAATGCTGTCATTACAGGTACAGCCTTTGCTCCTCAACTAGGCGGGAGAATTGAGCTAAATAATGGTGAAGTATTATTAGGAACAGCCACTGCGGCAACAAATACAACCACACAGACAGCAAATTCCCCAGAAATTACCATTAAAACCCCAGAAACAGCCACTAATACTAATACTGCGACACCAGCCACACCAGTAAATACACCGAAAATACCGATAGAATTTGCTAACTTACAGTTAATTCTAGCTAACAATGTCCGCGTTACCCGTCAACCCCTATTCAGCTTTGTCGCCCAAGGTGATATCACTCTCAACGGAACTTTAGCTAAACCTCTTCCTCAAGGAGAAGTTAGTCTCAGGAGAGGCCAGATAAATTTATTTACCAGTCAATTTACCTTAGCCCGTGGTTACGACCAAACCGCAATATTTACCCCCAGTCGCGGATTTGATCCCACCTTAGATGTCCGCCTAGTAACAATAGTTCCAGAAGCAACGCGCAGTTTAGGGCGAACCTCAAGGATATCTAGCGAAATTCAAGATATTTCTGCAATTGACTTTGGGACTTTCAATACCGTTCGTATTCAAGCCATAGCAAAAGGCCCAGCTAGTCAATTATCTAGAAACCTTGTACTCACTAGCGAACCTCGCCGTAGTCGAGGCGAAATCGTTGCTTTACTAGGAGGCTCATTCCTCAACAATTTACAGCAAGGTGATACAGGTTTAGGACTGATTAATATAGCTGGTTCGGCAATTTTTTCTAACTTACAAGGAACTATCAGCCAAATTGGTGAAACCATCGGCTTAAGTGAATTGCGGCTATTTCCCACACTTGTAACTAATAGAAATACCAATGTTTCCGTCCTCGGTTTAGCAGCAGAAGGCGTATTTGATGTATCTAATAACTTCTCTGTTTCTTTATCGCGGGTGTTTGCTAGCAATGAACCCTTACTTTACAACGTAATTTATCGTTTAAATGACGAAGTACGTGTCCGTGGTGCTACTAATTTAGGAGATGAAGGGCGGGCTGTTGTTGAGTATGAAACCAGATTTTAATTCGTAATTATTGCTAGAATATTATTCATTTACACATATAGAAATGTGTTATGACCACCGCTATTCCCAAATCAGAAATCATATATCCTAGCAGCGATGGAGAACCTGTGGCGGAAACTTACGACCATTTATATGCAATTTTAACCATATTAGAAGTCCTCAGACAATATCTTCAAGGTCGTCGCGCCACAGTGTTAGCCAATCAATTCTTGTATTATGTACAAGGGTTTCCCAAATTAAGAGTTGCACCCGATGTCATGGTTATCTATGACGTTGAACCAGGGGGAAGAGATAACTACAAAATTTGGCAAGAAAAACAGGTTCCAAAGGTAATTTTTGAAATTACATCTAAAGGAACTCAGGAAGAAGACAAAACCACTAAGAAAAATCTCTATGAAGGGTTAGAAGTAGAAGAATATTGGTTATTTGATCCCAAAGGAGAATGGATTGAACAAAAGTTGCAAGGATATCGGTTGAGGGGAGATATTTATGAGCCAATTACCGATAGTTGCAGTCAAGTATTACAACTACGTCTAGCTGTAGAAGGAAAACTCATTGGCTTTTATCGCCTAGATAATGAAGAAAAACTGTTAGTAACTGATGAGTTGGTTGCAGCACTCAGACAAGAGACTGATAAACGTATAGAAGCAGAAACACGCGCCGCTGAATTAGAATCGCTACTTTCTCGATATCGAGAACAGTTTGGCGAATTACCATAAGTAGCGACAGTCTCAAAAGTCAAGCAATATCTAAAAAAAGCCCTTGCTACTAATACTCAATCCTCACTTTTACCCTCTGTGTTCTCTGCGCCTCTGCGGTTTAAAAATTATTTTTACCAACCGCAGAGAACGCAGGGGACGCAGAGTCAAGACTTAAGAAGAGAGGAAGGCTGGGTTGGTAAGGTCTTGATCATTCACGTTAATGATGGTGATGATGGTGATGATGTCCATCTAGGTGAGGATTAACTGTTACTGCTTCCTCAGCCCTCAACGCGCTAATATGTTTATCAGCCCATTGTGCAGCCATTGCCAAAAATTCTGGATGGTCATTTACACAAGCCATTTGCACATAATCCACATCGGGATGCTTTTTCTCTATAGCATGGATAATGTGGTGAACATCCAATAAAGTTTCGTGATTTTCTGTCGCAAAACCAATCGGCATGAAAATTATCACTTTTGCACCCAATTGAATCAGGTTATTAGCAGCTTGCTCCGCATTTGGTAGCGTCCATTCAATTAGTGGTGTGTCATGGTTTAGCCAACCCACAGAAATTAAAGGATATTTGTTAATCAACTTGTCCCGTACCAAGTCGTACAACGATTGACTTTCAACAATCCCAGAGGTGAAGCCTTTCGCTTTGTGAGGACAACCGTGATTCATCAGCACAATACCGATTTGGGAAGGAAGGTAAGTTGCTGCTAAATCAGCATTAATTTTTTCCTCTACCAAATGCGCCATCAAATCAATGTAAGCTGGCTCATTGTAGAAAGAAGGAATGTAACGCATTCCTTTTACCCAATGTTCATCACCCTCAGCCAACTCAGCTAAAGCGTTATTCACCTGCTCGATCGCAATCCCACTAGTGAAGATAGAATCAACAACTAGTAGGGGGTAAATTAATATTTTGTCGAAGCCTTGGTTTTTAATCTCTGCCAAAACTTGTTTAGGCAAAAAAGGCGCGCAGAAGTTAAAAGCCTTGAAAACTTGAACGCCCTCACCCCACTTTTCTTGTAAAAGCTTCTCAATCCCAGCGCGTTGCTGTTCAAAGATGGCGTTATGGGGAGAAATAAAATCGTGATGGGTGTGTCCCCACTCATGACGGTCGAATAACGCCAGCAACTTGGCTAGGGGTGGGTAAATCCAGGTAGGGACTGGGGCAAATTTTGCTGTCAGTAAATTTAAAGCCTGTTCGTTATAGTTAGCGAAATCTTCGTAGCTTTCGACTTCGCCGTAGCCCATGAGCAATACGGCGACTCGGTCTTGATGTGATGATTGCTCGTGGGTGTGTTGTACTTTTTCCGGCGTGGCTACCACAGTGAGTTCCTCAATATAACCAGAATGGAGAGAAGTATCAAGGAAATAATGAATTATTTCCCAGATGAGTAAAATAAATCCCATCCGGGGGGATAGGATAATTACAAATATCATAACGGGGCATTGCGTCTCATACCTCTACCGTTAGGATCTAGACAAAAAAATTTACCTAAATATACCTAAATCAATTAATCAGTACATCTGTCTTGGCAGTCAAAAGTTAACAGTCAAAAGACTGACTATTCTCAGCTTTTGCGCCCTTTTGTTGACACCCAGAGGCTGAAGGGAGGGTAGTGCTGACTACTTCAATAATTCAGACTTTTTGCAGAGAGCAAATTAGCGTTGAATTGCCGAAAATATTACTGTTATATTTATAACAAGTAATAGCTCTGAACCAGATAATAAAGATAGATGAGCATCATCATTTGCCCTGGAATCCATGAGCCAGAATTAACTGAAAGTTTTATCGCAGGGTGCTTAAATTTAAATTCTGATAGTTCAAGTACTCAAGAAAAAGTAAATATACTAGTTTACCCAGAACCGGGTGTACTGTCACTATCACCAGTGCATATTTTACAATTTTTACACAATTGCTTAGACGATAGGTTAGAATCGCCCGTGTTCTTCATTAGCTTTAGCGCTGGTGTAGTCGGAGCGATACTGGCTGCAAATTCTTGGCGACTTCTCGGAGGTAAAGTCACAGCTTTTATTGCTATAGATGGATGGGGTGTGCCACTATGGGGTGATTTTCCCATTCACCGGATCAGCCATGATTATTTCACCCACTGGAGTTCATCTTTATTGGGTAGTGGGAACAATAACTTTTATGCCCAACCAGCAGTTGACCATTTATTTATTTGGCGATCGCCCCAAACAGTCCGAGGTTTTGCGGTAAACCCTACCGAGGAATTTTACCCCAAAAGCGATCGCACTAGTGCCGCACAATTCATACAGCAGCTGCTAAAGCACTATGAAGAAAAATAGTCCGGAAAATAAACTTGCCCAGCAGGAGTGAGAAATAGGGAAAATTTTCCAATAGAGCGATAAAAATAAAGAGGATGAGGAGGATTAGGGGGATGAGGGGAATTAGGAAGAAAATTCTCCCCCATCTCCCGGTTGGTGAGCGCAGTCGAACCACATCTCCCCTCCCCCATCTCCCCTCCCCCCCTCCCCTGCTCCCATCTACCCTAGTACCTCTTACTTAGTATCAAATGTTTCCTACTGAACCTGCTGCTGTTAATAACGGGTTTGGCGCACTGCTGAAAAACCGTAATTTTATGCTCCTGTGGATTGGGCAACTAATTTCCCAGTTAGCAGATAAGGTATTTTTCGTGTTGATGATTGCCCTGCTAGAAAATTACCCACCGCCTCCAGGATTAGCAGAAAACTCGATGTACTCAACATTGATGGTGGCTTTTACAGTCCCAGCAATTTTGTTTGGTTCGGCGGGCGGTATTTTTGTTGACCGCTTTCCCAAAAAGCTAATTATGGTTGGCTCTGATGTGGTACGTGGGTTTTTCACATTATTGATTCCGTTTTTACCACGAGAGTTTTTAATTCTTTTGATACTAACTTTTGCCATATCCACGGTGACGCAGTTTTTTGCCCCAGCGGAACAAGCGGCTATTCCCCTGTTGGTAAAGCGCGAGAATTTAATGGCAGCCAATGCCTTGTTTAGCAGCACAATGATGGGAGCTTTAATCGTTGGCTTTGCCATTGGAGAGCCAATGTTAAGCTGGGCGAAAACCTTTTTGGGTGAAGAATACGGTCAAGAATTAGTAGTCAGTACGCTTTATTTGTTATCGGGTGCAATTATGCAACCGATTAATTTTAAGGAAGATAAACCTATTGTTGAGCATAGAGGCTCAAATCACCTGTGGTCGGAATTTACAGAAAGTTTGCGCTATCTCAAGAAAAACCGCCTGGTGTTAAATGCCATGCTGCAACTTGTCACCTTATATTGCGTGTTTGCCGCCTTAACAGTGTTGACAATTAGATTAGCCGCAGACTTTGGCTTAAAAGAAAAACAATTTGGCTTTTTCTTAGCAGCAGCTGGGGTAGGTATGGTGTTAGGTGCAGGAATTTTAGGTCACTGGGGTGTAAAATTGCATCGCAAGCCCTTACCCTTAATCGGATTTTTGCTGATGGCGCTGGTGTTAGGGGTGTTTACTTTCACCCACAACTTATTACTGGCACTGGGATTGTGTGCAATATTAGGTGTAGGTGCTTCCTTCATTGGTGTACCGATGCAAACTCTCATTCAACAACAAGCGCCGCCCAACATGCACGGTAAAGTTTTTGGGTTTCAAAATCATGCCGTGAATATTGCTCTGTCTTTACCTTTGGCAATTACCGGGCCATTAACTGATATTCTGGGGTTACGGACTGTTCTGGTAGCTATGAGCCTGATAGTCGCTGCTGTGGGTGTTTGGGCTTGGAAAAATACCCGCCGCGTCTTGCAAGATGTCATTTAACTGTTGACTGTTGAGTGTTGACGTTGACTGTTAACTGCGGAAGAAAGAACATCGGAAACTTAGACAAATCAAGGATTAAGTCCTGTTGTCAAAAATCAAATCATAGTTGTATAGTCTTAGCTGATATTAAAAATAGATATTGATGTACGGATTTTATTAAAGTTTTACATTAAAATGAAATCTTAACTACAGAATCCAAGCATTAACTTAGCTATTGTCAGAGGTTTGACAGTGCGATCGCCAACCAAAATCAGTCCCCCACAGACCGAGAATCACGCCCAGCCTAATACCAGCATTCAAACCGTCGTGGCCACGCCTACCAGGGCCTCTGGCGGTTTTGCTCTCCTGGACAGTCTCCAACGCCACGGTGTTGAGTATATTTTTGGTTATCCTGGTGGAGCCATTCTGCCAATTTATGATGATCTTTATAAAGTGGAAGCAACTAGTGGCATTAAGCATATTCTTGTGCGCCACGAACAAGGTGCTTCCCATGCGGCTGATGGCTACGCCCGTGCTACAGGTAAGGTCGGAGTGTGCTTTGGTACTTCCGGTCCAGGGGCGACTAACTTGGTAACAGGTATCGCCACCGCCTACATGGACTCAATACCCATGATTGTCGTCACAGGACAAGTACCACGGGCAGCAATTGGTACAGATGCATTTCAGGAAACTGATATTTATGGCATTACTCTACCAGTTGTCAAACACTCCTATGTAGTGCGTGACCCGAAGGATATGGCGCGGATTGTCGCCGAAGCCTTCCACATCGCCAGCACCGGACGGCCAGGGCCAGTTTTAATTGATGTTCCTAAAGATGTAGCGTTAGAAGAATTTGACTATGTACCTGTAGAACCAGGTTCAGTGAAATTACGTGGCTATCGTCCTACAGTAAAAGGTAATCCCCGGCAAATCAACGCCGCAATTCAGTTAATTTGCGACAGTAACCGACCACTATTGTATGTCGGTGGCGGTGCGATCGCTTCTGGCGCTCACGAAGAAATTAAAGAATTAGCTGAGTTATTTAATATACCCGTCACCACCACTTTGATGGGAATCGGTGCTTTTGACGAACATCATCCCCTCGCCTTGGGAATGTTGGGAATGCATGGCACAGCTTACGCTAACTTTGCTGTTACTGATTGTGACTTGTTAATCTGTGTCGGCGCAAGATTTGATGACCGTGTAACTGGCAAGTTAGACGAATTTGCTTCTAAAGCCAAAGTCATTCACATCGACATCGACCCCGCCGAAGTAGGTAAAAACCGCGTCCCAGAAGTGCCCATCGTCGGTGACGTGCGCCATGTGTTAGTTGACTTGTTACGTCGCTGCAAGCAAAGTAGTATCAAGCCTAAACCCAACCAAAACCAAGAATGGTTGAGCCTGATTAACCGCTGGCGGGAAGAATACCCCTTAATAGTGCCCCAGCATCCAGACAGTATCTCACCCCAAGAGGTAGTTGTCGAAATCGGTCGCCAAGCACCCCACGCTTTCTACACTACAGATGTCGGTCAACATCAAATGTGGGCAGCACAATTTCTCAAGAATGGCCCCCGACGCTGGATTTCTAGCGCTGGTTTGGGAACAATGGGTTTTGGTGTCCCAGCAGCAATGGGTGCAAAAGCAGCCTTTCCCGATGAAGAAGTAATCTGTATCAGCGGCGATGCTAGTTTCCAGATGTGTTTACAAGAATTGGGAACATTAGCACAATACGGTTTAAATGTCAAGACTGTAATTCTCAACAACGGCTGGCAGGGAATGGTACGCCAGTGGCAGCAAGCCTTCTACGGTGAGCGCTACTCCTGTTCTAACATGGAAGTCGGGATGCCAGATATTGAGTATTTGACCAAAGCCTATGGTATTAAAGGCATGGTGATTAGCAAACGGGAAGAACTCACTGATGCGATCGCCGAAATGCTCGCACACAATGGCCCAGTAGTTGTCGATGTGCGCGTCACCAGAGATGAAAACTGCTATCCAATGGTAGCCCCAGGCAAGAACAACGCCCAAATGATAGGCTTGCCTAAACAACTGCCAAAAACTGCTACAGAGCCAGTTTATTGTAACCACTGTGGCACTAAAAACCTTCCCACCCATAACTTCTGCTCTGAGTGTGGTAATAAACTTTAAGTAGTCATTGGTCATTGGTCATTAGTCAATGGTCATTTGTTTGTGCTAAAAGTATCTTTCTACGCAGGGGATTGTATCCTCTGCGTTTTTTTCATGCAGCTTAGTATAAAAAATGACAAAATACCAACAACAAATGACAAATGACCAATGACAAATGACAAATTACACAAAAATTCCAGATGTTGTGTGTTTGGCGATTTTTTTGGGAATCCTAAATCTCAGGAGAAAAGAGAGCATTCCCAACGATCACATAACTTTTAAAGGATAATTATGTTTCAACGTAAATTTCCCAACAGAGGTAGCAACAGTTCCGTCGCCTTAGAACCAGAAGTAGCGATCGCAGTTATTGGGCTATTTTCTGCAGCAGCTGATGATGAAGGTGTCAGCAGAACCGAAGAATTTGCTTTGAGTGAAATGCTAGCGGGGATTTCTCAATTTGAAGATTTTTCCGAAAAAGACTTTGAAAAATTGACACAAAAAGTCTATGACTTGCTAGAGGAAGAAGACCCAGAAGAAGTGATCGAACAGGCGATCGCATCCTTACCAGATGAAGAATATCGAGAAGCTGCGTACATTACCGCCCTGTTGGTTGTAGGGATTGACGGTGAAGTACCCGAAAGCGAACAAGAGTATATCTCTGAGCTTCAGGACTCCTTGAATATTTCCAACAAGCGCGCACAACAGATCATCGACCACATCTTTGGCGATGACGATGAACAGGAGTACGAAGACGACGATTAATTTTTTTGCTGCTTAAAGTCCCGCTTTTGTCGCCTGGGTTACCTAAGAACGGGACAAACGTTTATGTATAAAGTTGCAGAATCAAGAAAACTATAGCTCATGATGGCGTTATTATCGCTACTCATGAGCTTTTTATTTGCTAGCAAGCAACAAGCGATCGCAATTTCGTAGTCAGGACTAAAATCCTGGATTTTGAAACCGAAAGCTAAAAAAAACGCACCCATAAGTTATTATCATCAAATAGTTTTCAGCACTATTTAATGACTCAAAAAATTACCGTTGGGTTGATGCTATTATTTCTTACTAGCCAGATTAGCGTTACACAAAAAACAGCTACCGCCCAAGCCCCAACACCAGTAGCACCAGCCACCACTACAAAACAAATTTGCCCTGCCCAACTCTTAACATCTATAGATGCTATTATCAATCGTCCCTTATTTAGTCGAGCGCGTTGGGGAATATTAGTACAACCTCTCTCATCTGGACAAACACTATACAGTCGGGATGCCCAAAAATACTTTACACCAGCTTCTAATACAAAATTACTGACCACCGCTGCGGCATTACAACACTTAGGTGCAAACTTCCGCATTCGCACCTCAATTTATCAGAATTCCAATGGAGTATTGCGTGTTGTCGGCAGAGGAGATCCCAGCTTAGGTGATAATCAGTTGCAAGCATTAGCACAGCAATTAAGACAAAAAGGGATAACCCAAATTCAGCAATTAATTGCCGATGATAGTTATATTCAAGGAGATATTGTTAACCCCACTTGGGAATGGGAAGATGTGCAAGCAGACTATGGCGCACCCGTGAGCAGTTTTATTTTGAATGAAAATATTTTTAGTTTTAAGGTTTTACCTCAAGCTATCGGTAAACCTTTACAAATTTCTTGGAATGATAACAATGAAGAAAGACGTTGGCGCATCATTAATCAGTCAACAACAGTCAGCAAAAATCAGCCAAATTATATTAATGTTACCCGCGATTTAACAGGAACAGTATTGCGAATTCAAGGGCAGCTAACAGAAAATTCTCAACCTTATTTAGTCACCTTACCTGTAGTTGACCCTAATTATTACTTTCTGCGTCGCTTCCGTACGGCTTTAGCCACACAGCAAATCACGTTAGGACAAACATTAGTATTAAATGGTGGTAATAATCAACAAGAAATTGCCGCTATTGATTCACCTCCTGTATCACAATTGGTAACAGAAACCAATGTCAAGAGTAATAATTTATATGCCGAAGCATTATTAAGGGCATTAGCTGTTAAACAACCTAGAGTGCAGAATAAAATTACCGCTGATATTGGCTTAGAAGTTTTAAAGACGAGTTTAACTCAATTGGGAGTTGATCCAACAAGTTACTTTTTAGTGGATGGTTCTGGGTTATCACGGCGTAATTTATTGTCCCCAGAAGCTTTAGTACAAACTTTGCGCTTAATGGCGAAAACACCAGTCGCTGCTGTTTATCGCGCCTCTTTACCCGTTGCAGGTAAAAGTGGTAGTTTAAAAAATCGCTTTCGCAATACTCCTGCTGAGGGAATTGTGCAAGCAAAAACAGGTACTGTAACTGGTGCAGTTACTTTGTCTGGATATGTGAATGGCGCTAAGTATGAACCTTTAGTTTTTAGTATTATGGTGAATCAAAGTGAGCAGTCTGTCAGCAATTTACGAAAGGCAATTGATGAAATTGTTGTCTTGTTAGCACAGTTACAGCGTTGTTAATATTTCCAGCTATATTTAATAAATTTGAATGTAGGGTGTGTTGTCGCCAAGCGCCGCACCGATGTACCATCAAAAATTCCAGCATGGCTTATTTTTTAAGAAGCAATATCTGCTACTAAATTCAGTTTATACTCTGAATTTAATCATGTTAACAGTTAGATTGCCATGACTGATTTCGTTGGCGGTAAAGTCTGCTTTTCTTCCTGTTGCAAAGGAATTTCAATCCAAAATTCAGTTCCTTTCCCTAATTCTGACTCACACCTGAGAACACCAGAATGTTTCTCCACAACAATTTGGTAACTAATCGATAATCCTAAACCTGTACCCTTACCTACAGGCTTAGTTGTAAAAAATGGGTCAAATAGCTTTCCGATTACCTCTGGCGTTATACCTCCAGCATTATCGGCAATTCTGACTATTACGCGATTTTGGTTAGCAAGTTCGGTACGAATTATAATTTGGCTGGGATGTCTAAAATCATCTGGCTGGGCATGATAATTTTCAAGGGCATCAATGGCATTATTAATAATATTCATAAATACCTGATTTATCTGCCCTGGATAGCATTCTACTAAAGGCAAATTGCTATATTCTTTGATAATTTCAATTCCTGCATATTCTGGCTTTGCTTTCAAACGATTTTGTAAAATCAGCAGAGTACTATCAATACCTTCATGAATATCGACTACTTTCATATCTGCTTCATCTAAACGTGAGAAGTTTCGTAAACTTAGCACAATCTCACGAATACGATTAGTACCAATTTTCATCGAAGACAGAATTTTTGACAAATCATCAACAATAAATTCTAAGTCAATTGCCTCAGAAAAATCTTGAACTTCTGCATCTGGTTGGGGATAATGTTTTTGATAAAGTTTTAGTAGCTCTATTAAGTCTTGAACATAATCTTCAGCAGGCGATAGATTGCCATGAATAAAGTTCACTGGATTATTAATTTCATGGGCAACTCCAGCCACTAATTGTCCTAAACTAGACATTTTTTCCTGCTGAATTAGTTGAGCTTGGGTTTCTTGTAATTTATGTAACGCTTCAGTGAGTTTTTCTGCATGAGTTTGAGCCACTAAGGTAGCAGCACGACTTTGAGTATAAAGTTGTGCATGGTCGATAGCAATTGCTAATTGATCTGTAACAGCTTTTAGCAGACCAATTTCACTGTTACTCCAAACACGTTCACCACTGCAATGGCTACAAACAATTGCTCCTAACTCTCCAGAATTACTTTTCACTGGTAGTAGTAGTTGGGAAGTAATACCAAACTCAGTTAAGAGTTCTCGCATATTTGGATCGAGAGCAAAATCATTATGAATGTTGTGAATACAAATTAGCTCTTGATTAAGCATATTTTGTGCTAAAAACGTTGATTTTTGCAGGGGAATCATGCCTAACATACTGCTTAAATCAGGATGACGTGCTTCATGGGTAATAGCCAAGGTTGGTTGAGAAGAATTTGTTAAGTAACGCAGAAAATAGCAACGGTCAATTTGTAATAAACTCCGAATTTCATTAACCGCAGTAGCCAAAATAGTATCGAGTTCAAGAGAACTGCGGATTTGGCTAGCTAAACTTAACAGTAAGGCTTCTCTCCGACTGAGTAGTTGTTCTCTAGCCCAGATTCTGTCAATAGCTACAGCAATATTATTAGCAATCCAATTTAACAAATGATGAGTTGCTTCTGTAAAAAAATGCTGGTAAAACAAAGCCATGATGCCAACCAATTCTTGTTCTACAATCAAAGGGTATGCAGAGAAACTAGAATTGAGAAATTTGTCTTGATAATAATTTTGAATTTCCCGATTAACAATGGCTTCATGCTTGTTAACTATAGTGTCAATAACGCTGTTGACGACAACCATCTGATTAGGAAACTCTTGAAGAGTACTTAACTGATTACAGATAGTATCTGTACAATTAACTCCTGCTTGAAATTGCAGGTTTGTTGTTTGTTTATCAAAAGTCCAGATGCCTACAAAAGCAACATCAAGATATTGTGATATAGTATTTGTACAGTGTTGAATAATTTCCGCCAGAGTGCCGCTTTGAGCTAAAGATAAGCTAAGTTCTGCACTTAACAGAGATAGACGCGATCGCTCTAAAATTGCTAACTCAGAATGCTTACGCTGGGTAATATCTGTACGAATTGCTACATATTGCTCAGGTTTACCTGAAGCAGACAATGTTGGTACTATGATAGTGTCTACCCAATAAAAAGTACCGTCTTTGGCTCTATTTTTAATCTCTCCTCTCCAGATTTTACCTTGAGCAATAGTTCTCCACAACTCAGCAAAAAATTCTTTGGTCTGATAACCAGAATTGATTATCCGGTGGTCTTGTCCTAAAAGTTCTTCTCTAGAGTACTGAGAAACTTCGCAAAATTTATCGTTGGCATAAGTTATAATTCCTTTTTTATCAGTAATCGCTACTAAAGAATGAGCATTTAAGGCAAATTTTAAAGTTTCTAATTCTTGAATAGATTTCCGTAATGCTATTTCATTTTCTTTATTAATTGTAATGTCGCGAGCTATTGCATAAATTAATTTCTCTTCACCGAAAGAAGTTGCATTCCAGGATAACCATTTATAAGAACCATCCGCACACATATAGCGGTTTTCAAAGTTAACTGTATCTACAGAATTGGCAAGTTTTTGACATATAAAAATTGTGGGTTCGCGGTCTTTAGGATGAACAAACTCAATAAATGGTTTGCTTAATAACTCCTGAGTTGTCCATCCTAAAGTTTTTACCCATATGGGATTTAAATGCTTAAAATAACCATCAAAACCAGCAATACAAAGTAAATCTAAGGAAAGCGAAAAAAAGCGCGAATGTTGTTTTTCTAATTCTTTGATCATATAAAAATAGCAAATGTATTATATTCTAAATCTCGTAAGTATTGAGATGTGAAGCATTCATCAAATTTCTACTGCTTCACGAACCGTACTGATAGTCTAAAAAGTTGCGTATACCACCAAGTACGCAATTGAGTTTGATTTAGAAGTTAAAAAACTAGTACAACAAGGCGGAAATCAAGCAACCCTATAAAATAGGCATAAAGCTTACACAATAAGTATTCTTTCTTTTGACTTTTGCTTTTTCTTACTAGCTTGCTGTACAGCTAATCTTCTATGTAAATATAGATTTCCCTAAAACACTTAAAAGTAAACGTTGAATTTGGGAATTTCAGTTAAGAAGTGTTACACAACCTTTATCGAATGTGCTATTATGCCACTTTGAATCAAAATTTTCTATTTTAAATATCTAATACTGATTCAATTAATGATCGTGACATCCGAAATTGTCGCCAAGGTCGGGGAGACCTCGCCCCTAGGGATACATCTGTCTCATTTTTTTTTCAAGTTGATATAACTAAATCAAATGGCAATTCATCAAAGCCAATACTAGCTAGAGTTGATATTTATATAATCAGCAATCACCTGGAAAAGCCGGAGATTTTCCAGCCATATTGAGGGTAATTATGCGATACTTCCGCGCTTTCTGGCTTCTTTGTAAGAAGTACCAACATTTCTCAAGCCAGCTTTAATCATTTGCTTCTCCAGAAGAGCAAAAAAGCGTGTTTTATCGCCACCACGTACCACAGCCTGATTATGCGCCTCTGCGATCGCAACTGGATAACCATACCCTTTTTGCACCTGTGCCAGCATCAGTCCTAGGGCTTGGTCAAACATAGCTGTGTTTTCTGCTACCCAAGATGGGACTTCTATCCGAGCAATTTCGGTGCCTACATGAATATAACAAAAGTAGATTGTTTGTCCTTCATACAAATCTAAAATCCGGGCATTACTCCGCCATAAAGGCCCGCGCTGTCCCGGTTTAAGTTGCGTTGACCAAAGGGTAGTATCGCGCAAAGGTTCAAAGATTTTACAAGGTATCTTTTCGAGTTGATTAGGGCAATAACTGATACAGTCTGGTACTTGATGGGGACAAGCTAACAACCGTAAAAAATTCATCCCTTCGATGTTGCGAGAAGCGCTAAGATAGCCCATCAAGGGAATTTGCGCCTCTCGCAACTGCTGCCAAGCTACGAGGATGGGGGGTAAAATGCGATCGCGCGCATCCATTGGTAGCTGTTCTAAAAACCAGTAAATTAAAGAACCATCCACCATTGCTAAAGCCGGTGCTTCTGTTTTCGCAGCACAAGCGAGTTCTGCTAACACCGTCGCTTCACTAGCGGTGCGACGATAACCCATCCATTCCTCAGTTCTAATTCCCCACTGCCGAGACATATATAAATCTTCTGGGCGGTAAAATACCTCTGGCAGACTATCTAGCAGTGGATGGCGATTTTGTCCGTAGTGTAAAACGACTCTGCCAATATTTAGCAGATAGCAATAAGCAATTTCGTGGTGGTTAGGCGCAATTTGCGAACCATCAGTAGCAATTACAGTATGAATTTTCGGCGGAACTGGGATATCAATACAGGTTTCCAGCGGTTCTATTGGGGTAGCATTAGCAAAGAGAATGCGATCGCGCCATTTCTCCTGACGGTCAATTAAATCTTTTTGAACTGCGTAAGCATTGTGGAGATACTGTTGCGCTAATTCTAAACGCTGGCGACCTTGAGCAGCTTCTATTGTCAGATGCTGACTTAACCCTTGCATTTGCCGCGCTAGTTTTGTCAGGTCAAGCATAGGATTTTACAATAATTCGTAATTTGTAATTCGTAATTCGTAATTAAAGACTGTTTGGGGCTGGATGGAAGTAGTTAAATTTTAACTTAAGTGGTTCTGCCCTCTGTCTGATTTTCAAGACAGCTGTACTTAAGTTACCAAGTTGCTGTTCCGATCGCTATCATTTAAGCTCAAAACTTGAAGGTTCTACCTTTGAACTCGGAGTTTCGCCTAAATATCTCGAAGATTTGTGTTCGGAACTCGGAGTTTCGTGTAAATATCTCGAAGATTCATGTTCGGAACTCGAAGTTTCGCCTAAATATCTCCAACATTCTGGTTCACAACTCGAAGTTTCGCCTAAATATCTCTAACATTCTGGTTCACAACTCGAAGCTTCGCCTAAATATCTCCAACATTCCGGTTCACAACTCGAAGCTTTGCCTGTCAAGGGACATCCAATTTTTTAAATACCCATTTAATTGTAGTGCGAGCGTCTCGCGAGGTGATGTTCATTCCGTAGTGCAAGATGCTCGCACTACAGAATATGGGTAATTTATTTTTTGTAAGTCCCCAAGTCTCATCGCGCTAAATTAAAACTGCTGATACCGTTTCTTTGTTAGCTTTGCCAAATTCTCTTCAATTCTTAGCGTACTTGGCGGTTGGTTTGTTTTCCTAAGATAAGCGCTAAATCATGCCGTTATCAGTGTTTTTTGCAAATAAATTGTTAAAAAAGTGAGACAATTTGCTCTTGACCCCTTTCATCAAAAGCTCCCCGACTTTTTGGTAAAGTCGGGGAGCTTCAATGATGTTAAGCGTTAGGCGATCGCTTACAATCCTACAAGTTCGCGAGATTCAAAATCAGTGAGTTGTTGAGCGATCGCTAATCTGGCTTCCAACTTCGCTACACTAAATTGGTTCCGCAGATATTCCAAATGAGCGATCGCATTTGCTTTGTCGGCGGTTAATCTTAACTGTGTATCTATCGCCTTTTGATATTCCTGATTTACCAGCAGAACTTCAAAGCGACGCGCCTTACGTTGTGCATCGTTTTTTAAATCCATATCAAAGGAGGCGCTGCGATCAGCATTACCTTCAAATCGGTTAATTTGCTGCTGAACTGCCATCAATTGAGAATCTAGTTCATTCACTCGATGGGCAGCTTGTACTATTGCATCCGGATAATAACTCAGTTGCATAATCAAATAATATTCCTCTTGCTGGAAAATTGGGCATTGGACATGGGGCATTGGGCATTGGGCAAAAGTCACGCATTCAAAAGTCAGTTGTCCTCCTTGTCCTCCTTGTCCCCCTTGTCCCCCTTGTCTCCCTTGTCCCCCTTGTCCTCCTCATCCCCCTCATCCCCCTGCTCACGCCACTTCTCGTAATTGAGATGCAGGACTCATCTCTGGAAATGAGAGCGAAAGTTGTTCGGCTTGCGGTACAGCCGCTTGTTCCAATACTGTCACTTCAATATTTACACTCACCAAATAACTTCCTGTATCAGCACCAACCGCATCAGCGATTAATTTGGCAATATCTGGACGTTTCGCCGTGAGTGGATCGCGTAAAATGCACCGATCCCATTCATGCTTAGCAGTGGGATTAAGGTTGAGAATGTAGTGCTTCATCATAGTACTAATTTTTAAATCCATCTTCCTTCCAGAAACCTTCCACAGAGCCATTCTCAACTTAACCAGGCTTTGTGGGCGCTATATTCATTATAGTACATTTGTACCTAATTGTGTACAGTTAGTTGTCTGGTTTTGGCTGGAAATTGCCAGGAGGAAGGGGGGCAGAGGAAACGCGGGGACGCGGAGAAATAATGAATGACTATTGACTATTGACTATTGACCATTGACCATTGACACGCGTTCGCGAAGCGTCCCGCAGGGAAGCGCAATAAACTATTAGGAAAAGCTGGAGGAACAATCACAACTATTCCGCGTCTTCTAAACACTTTACCTTAGTAATATTCCTATAGATAGGTTTAAAAATATTCAGAAACAATCTCAGTAAATCTGCGTCATTAAATATCTCTCAGACTAAAACGGAAACCCTACTATGACACGCCTTAATCGTTGGAAATCTGGAACTGCTGCACTGATGACAATGGCAATTACTACAGGTGCTATTACTCCTCTATTCACCTCTACTCCTGCTAGTGCTCAATACAATATTAACCAATCACGAACAATTACTATTCCTTATAATGTCACTTTACCTGTTACCTACGAAAAAGAGAAAGTGATTGTTAATCCAGGGGAAACTTTACCGCTTACTGTGAAAATAGAAAGTGATATTATCGATAAAAACAGAAATGTATTGATTCCTCGTGGAACTGACGTTGTTGGCAGACTAGAACCTGTAAACTTGAATGGAACTTATTCCACTGACAGAAATAATAACAACAACAAGGGTGTGAGGTTTGTAGCCCAAGAATTAGTATTTGCTTCTGGTAAACGACAAGCAATTAATGCAACTTCTCGTACATTTACGCAAACGGAAAGAATCTCTCAAGGAAGTGATACTGGCAGGATATTAACGGATGCAGCTATTGGTGCAGGTGCGGCTACTGTCATTTCATTAATTACAGGTAACCGCAAAATTGAAGTTTTAGAACCGGTTGGTGGTGCGGCGGCTGGTGCGTTAGCAAGTATACTGTTGCGGAAAAAGCAAGCTGATGTTTTCGTGTTGCGGACTGATCAAGATTTGGATATCACATTGAACTCTAGTTTGGTACTATCACGCTACTAGGCTTACTCAATTGCACTCGTGATCTCAAATCATCCGTAATTAGCGATCGCCACTTAGTTATATGTGTGCGATCGCTTAATTTTTGGCAATTAAATAGTCTCATTTGCCTGCAACTATTTTATTTCTCTGTCGTCTTCATTGATCATGGGATTTTGGGCATACTAATTCTCCAGCCAATTACGTGATTATCTATGACCTTTCTGATTGTTCATAAATGTTCCGAAATAAATCTATGACTTAAGTAATGGTTTACTAAAAGACTGAAAAATTGGGAACATCCTCTAAGAGAAATGGTCTAAGTAAGTAAGAGAAAAACAAATAATTCTACTAGGATAAAAAACTATGTTTGCTTTAAATAATTGGCAACAAAGAACCGCTGCATTAATGGCTTTGAGCGTCACAGCAGGTACTGTAGCACCCTTCATTACAGCCGCACCTTCTTTTGCTCAAACTACTTTTTCTGATGTTTCATCTAACTATTGGGCAGCACAATTTATTCAACAATTGTCACAGCGTGGTGTAATTGCGGGCTTTCCTGATGGTAGTTTCCGCCCAGAAGAACCAGTGACACGCGCTCAATTTGCCGCTATGGTTAACAAAGCTTTCCAAAAATCACAACAACGGCAAGCAATCAATTTTACCGATGTACCAGGTAACTATTGGGCATACAGCGCCATCCAGCAAGCCTATACCATCGGTTTCTTGTCAGGATATCCTGGTAATCGCTTTGAACCAAACCAAGCAATTCCCAGACAGCAGGTTTTGGTTTCCCTCGCCAACGGTTTAGAATATAATCCTGCTGCGAATGTAGATAGCACTCTGCAATATTTTAACGATGCTTCTAACATCGCAGACTATGCTCGTAGCCCAATTGCTGCTGCTACTGAAAAACAAATTGTGGTCAACTATCCCAATGTGAAGTTCCTCAATCCTACCTCAACCGCTACACGGGCACAGGTAGCAGCCTTCATCTATCAGGCGTTAGTTAGTTCCAATCAAGCTTCAGCAATTAACTCTCCTTATGTCGTCGCTGTTCAACCTACCACACCCACACCTGTGGCAGTAACAATTCCTCAAGGAACTGCTATCCCTGTGAAGTACGATAAGGCTGAGAAAATTCTTGTCACTAAGGATGAAACAGTACCTTTGACACTGACAGTAGCCCAAAACGTGATCACCCAAGAAGGATCTGTAGTAATTCCGGCTGGTAGTCAGGTAATTGGTCAACTTAAACCTGCTCAAGCTGGTGGTTCTCAATTCGTTGCCCAAAAACTAGTTTTAACCACAGGTCAAGAATATCAGCTCAACGCTACATCGGAAGTGATTACCAAAACAGAAACCGTTAAAAAAGGTACAAGTACTGGTGCCATTATCAAGAATACTGTATTGGGTGCAGGCGCTGCCGCTGCCGTATCTGCCGTCACAGGCGATCGCGCTATTGCTACAGAAGAAGTATTGGGTGGCGCTGGTATAGGTGCATTAATTGGGCTGTTCTTTGGTAAGAACAGTGTTGACTTAATTGCTATCGATCCAGACACCGACTTGCAAATGACAATCAATCAAAACTTGTTAGTTTCACTCAGATAGTCAATGGTCAATGGTCAATGGTCAATGGTCATTGGTCAATGGTCAAGAAATTCTAGACTGTACACTTTTGACTATGGACTATGGACTCTTGACTCTGGACAACTGACAACTGACTATTGACAACTGACTAATTCTCAACTTCTGGCAACCAAATAATAAATGTAGTTCCCGGTGTTTTGGGTGATGTGATTGTGGAATTAATCGCAGGGCTAAAGACTTCAATTTTGCCCTGCATTTGCTCTATTAACTGTTTGGCGATCGCTAACCCCAAACCTGTACCAGGAATCTCTGTTTGCGCCTGTACGCCCCGGTAATGGCGTTCTCCAATATGTTCTAAATCTTCTGTGGGAATACCGGGGCCTGTGTCACTAATGGCGATTCCCTGTAAGTTATCTTTTTCTTGCCCTACCTGGATCAAAATCTTGCCCCCAGCAGGGGTGTATTTTAAAGCATTATCGATAATATTGCTGAAAACTTCTCGTAAAGCTTTGACGTTAACCCGGACTAAAGGTAAATTTCGCGGAATTTTCGTGATGATTTGCAAATTGCGTTCTTGGGCGATCGCCCTAGCAGATACTAATAATGGTGCGAGTAAATCATAAGCCGTACAGTCAGTAGCTTTTTCTCCTGTTCCTGGCAATAACAGGGCAAGTTTTGGTTCTTTTTGGATAGTTGCTTCTACAACTACTTCAGTTTCTGGAAGCGTATGAGGTGCTAAATCTGGTGGTGTTAGCTCAATTACTTGATCGAACTGTTGGAGTAATTCTTGCAGGCGATCGCTTTCGCGAATGATATTACCAGCCACATCCCGGTTAGGATCGCCCGCTCGCAACCGTTTCATCAGCAGTTTACCAAAGGTTCTGATTGCCGTTAGCGGGTTGCGAAACTGGTGCAAGAGGTTATCTAGTAAATCCCGCTGCTGTTCTTGCAGGATTTGTTGTTGATGCAATTGCTGCTGCAACCAAGCTCGACGCTGATCTAAAATACAGGCGATCGCTAGAGTTTGGGCTATCCTTTGAATCTCGCTTTGTTCCTGCTCATTCCATGTCCTGTCTTCCCTACCTGTCACCAGTAACCCCATCATCACACCCTCATGAATTAGGGGTAAAACAATTTGGTTCTCACTGAGTAAATATTCTTTTGATGTCTCAGGCTCCGGTGATGAACTGGAGGATTCTGCCACCCCTGTCAATAATTTTCCCTGATTCGGGGGTAATGCCAAAACATTCCGTACCTTCAGTTGCTCTGGGGTTTTTAGCCCAGCAGTCCCCTCAACTTGCCTTAATATAGACGTCTCTGGGTATACCACCACCGGAATCAGTTTTGCCTCACCTGTCGGAGCCTCTACCAATTCTTGCGTTAAGTAGACCACACTTAACGATGCTCCTAGCCCTTGGGTTAACAGTGCTATTTGCTCTCGGCATAGAGCAACAAAATCAGAACTGGCAGACATTAACATTTTTCAGATTTTTGCTCAAGTTTATAGAATTTGAGGGTAGATTAAAGAAGAGGGTAATTTTTTCCTCGCCTATTTAATAAAGCTTAACTAAATCTTCTTAGTAATGCTTTGCCCCAGGGAATAATATATTCCCTAATTTTGATTTTTCTACTTTTAAAGATTTGATTTTTGTTGTATCAAAAGCTTAAAAACTATTGATTTTTTGAACTAGAACTTATATAATTACGACGGATTTTGTAGCTATCACTACAATCTATAGCTTGAAAGAGGAGGAAAATAGGTTGGCAAGGAGACGTAAACGGAAAAGTCGTCGTCGCCAAGAAGGGCGACGAATCTTAGAACATGTGCCTCAATATAGCATCGAAAGTGGTGAAGAAAAACCTGTGACAGCAGCAAGAAAGTTTATTCAAGCTGAAGGAATCGCACCACCTGCTTTGCTACTTGTAAAGCGGAACGAACACACCACAGACCGTTATTTCTGGGCAGAAAAGGGACTGTTCGGTGCTCAATACGTAGAAGAGAACCATTTTTTGTTTCCCAGCCTCAGGACCCTAGAAGCTCCTACTGGACAGGAAACGCTAGCTTTAGCTAGTCGCTGAACTAACAGTGGTTATCTTACGCATTTATGTGACTTCTGACAACCATTTAACTGGCAAAATTGCTCACGTTATGCAAAAAATTCATTTTTTTTAGTTTGTAGCTGATTTGCCTAGAGAGCTATTCCAGGTAATTGGACAGTCAACTTGTCTCAAACCAAACTGGTTTGCATGGGTTGATTTATAGCCTCAAGATCAACAAGGAAGTCAGCTGCAAGCGAAAAGTGTTTACTAGCGTGAGCTAACTTGCAAGTTAATTTGATAGATTGCTCAAGACGCTTTGTCAACAGCTATAGTTTTTTTCCCTACGACTTCGTATCGTAGGGAAACTGACATATTATAGATTGTAATTTCACATCCTTAATGTGTGTTTCCGGAAAATGTTAGCTTTCTTTCCGTCAGCCCCACACCATAACGCGTTCGCGTAGCGTCTCGTAGAGAAGCGGTTGGTGTGGGAATATAAGGCTTATAAAAACGAAACACCGCCGGACTGAGGGAAAGTCTAAGCGACTGCCATCACAGTAGTTGTAAGACACAAACCCTTGGTAAAAGCGCCTGAGAAAGAGGGAACGAACACGGTCACTGGCAGGCTATTGCCGTAAGTTAGACACCAAACTGTGTTGGAAGCAAAACAATCAAACTGCCTTGGGAAACAGGGCGGCTGCGCGGGTTCTCCCTGGAGGAGATAAACGGCTTTGCCGAGAGACGCTGTGTAAGACTCTGATCTTCTTGAGTGACGAACACAGAGCAACGGCGAGACGCGAAGCCTCAACTTGAGCTTAGCTTAGTTGAGGTACTTCAGATGTAGTGCCTTCTGCAACTCTATGAGTTCGTCTCGATGAGCAGTTACAGTTATTTTACTTGAGGAGTGTTGCTGATTCAGGATTGTTTCCATTTTGAGCGATACTTTCTCAAGTCTCCCAGCTTTTTTCCAATAATAAATACCACTCATAGGAGAGAGCAGTAGTAGCCCTAAAAAAATGGTACTAAGGCTCGGAAAAAGCATTGACAAAACCAGAGATAGACAAATCAAACCAGTAAATGCTAGCAGTGTTAAAAACACAGCTAAAAACCAGCTTGGTTTAACAAACCCTTCAAAAGTCACTTGGTTTTGTTCGCGGTCTACCGCTGCCACTCGATAAGACCGTCCGCGAAAATACTCCTTGAGTTGAGGCATTAAAGTAGCTTCGTCTTCCTCAGATATCAGTTGTGCTGTCTTTGTACGCTCTTTAGTAGAGGCACGAATAAAGAAAAACAGCCCAACCGACAACAACAAGGTAAGTAGGAAGGTAGATGGCAGAATAGCAGTATCCATAACTAAAAAAGTTACTATTTGATTGGAGGGGACTTATTCATTCCTTTATCAATTATTAGTTAATTTGTTCTTTGATGTATGTAATTGAGCCAAAGCTGAGCTAAATCCTGGGATTGAGCTTGCCATTCTGGAGAAACTTGGTACATCCGCCTAGGGCGTCCCCGCCCTTCGAGTTTCTTCCAGTATCCATTTATTGCCCTCTGGTCTTCGAGAAATTTGATCGCACTGTACAGTACGGTATCCGAAAGCCGATAGGTTGGATATTCAGTCTCCAGTCGCTGGATCAACTCGGTTCCGTAAGATTCACCTTGTATCAAAACATACAGTATGTAACAAACTGCTAGTTCCTGACAAAGGTAAGTTGGCGGAGGATTCTCAAAGAATTGATATATATCCTCAAGTTTCATAATTAGTGAATGGCTAAAAAATGCCTTAGGGTGAGATCTACTATGCTAGTAGTCAGTATATAAAAATACTTACGCTTAAGTAAGTACACAACGCTACTTAGGCATAATTTACAAAGCGTAGACATCATAAAAGATATCCCACGCCACTTGAAGTTGTAGGACGAGTGTGTGAGTTTCAGGGAAACAGAATATGCATCCCTGCCCAAGCTCAAGACGATGTGGTGAGGAGCAATTTAAGATATTGGCAAAGCCAATGCCTTAGTGTCAAGTGATGCCGAGCTGGTTAGAACTGCTTAAGCATAAGATGCCATCGAAGAAATTTTACAGGTAAAATGCAGTTTTGTCTGCAAAAGTTAATAAACACTTTTTTTACAATGATTATGCCAGTGCAAACCTTAAAATATGGGGACTAGGGATTAGGGGCTAGGGGCTAAGGACTAGAGACAAGGAGAGAAGTCTGAGCGCCGGCGTCCGGCGATGGCTTCTCCCAAAGGGAGACGCTGCGCGAACGACGAACAGAACTTCGGAGGGACAAGGAGGACAAGGTGAAACAGCGCTGCGGGAGGGTTTCCCTCCGCAGGCGACTGCGAACCCGAAGGGAGGACAAGGAAGAAATAACTAATGACAAATGACAAATGCTTTAATACCCAATCCCCTTTCCCCGATATATTTTGAAGCGGCTAGCAAATTGGTAATCAGTTTATGTCACAAAACCCCGACATTACATCATCTTCATCTACTCTTCGGGCAATTGCCCAGAAGTTTCGCCTGATAGGTTGGATTAGTTTTTGGATTCAGTTGGTACTAGGCGTAGTTTCTGGCGTGATTTTGTTGCTATTTGCTATTTCTAGCCAAAGACCTGGTAGCGCGGGGAATAATGCGGGAGCAGGGTTTGGCATTTTCCTGGCAATTTGTGGGCTGGTTACCTTGGGTGTAGGAATTTATCTAGCTTTCCGTTACACCAAACTAGGCGCTCAACTACTATCTGCTAATCCCAACAACCGACCGCGTAAAAGCGAAACGGTACAAGTATTGCGCTTAGGAGTGATAGTAAATTTGGTAGGAATACTATTGACTCTTTTAGGGGCACAGGCGATCGTGGGAACTTTAGCAGCAAGAGCCATTACCCAAACTCAATTTATTTTTTCTACCCAAGGGAACCAACCATTTATTAGTGGTTTGGATATGTTTGTCGTACAGGCAAACACTAATACTGTGATGGCTCACTTTGGAGGCTTACTTGCGTCGCTTTGGCTTCTCAATCGAATTACTAAACCTTAGCATTGGGCATTGGGCATTGGGCATTGGGCATATCTCCCCCTTGTCCCTCCGAAGTTCTGTTCGTCGTTCGCGCAGCGTCTCCCTTTGGGAGAAGACGTTGGCGTTCGCGCAGCGTCTCCCCTTGGGAGAAGCCAGACGCTCCTTCGTCACTAACGCTTCGCTAACGCCGGACGCCGGCGCTCAGACTTCTCTCCTTGTCTCCCTCATCCCGCTAGCCTAAGCGTCCCTATTTTCAAAATAGGTTTCAAAATAGACGGAATTTAATTAAATTTTGTATTGTAAATCCTGTTATGTCAGGCCAAAATCAGTATATGCTGATGTGTTGGCAGGAGATACTAGGCAAAAGATAAAAGAAAAATCTGTGCTGGATATTAAGCAAATAAGGGAAAACCCCCAATTAGTTCAACAACGGTTGAGTAATCGTAGTGGTAAATACGATATTCAACCAATATTAGAGTTAAATCAAAAACAACGGGAACTGGAGGCAACACGCAGTCAACTCCAAGCCCGGAGTAACGAAATAGGTAAAATTGTTGGGCAAAAGATTAAATCTGGAATCGATGCTCAGTCTCCAGAACTTCAATCTTTGCGGGATGACGGGAATTCTATCAAAACTCAATTGAGCGAACTGGAGCCACAAGAAAAAGCTCTCAAAGCGGAAATTGAGCAACTAGTGCTTGCACTCCCCAATTTGCCTAGTGAGTCCACACCCGTCGGTAAGACTGAAGAAGAGAATGTAGAAGTCCGACGGTGGGGCGATGAATATCTTCCTCAGAACCCGAATATTCTCCCCCATTGGGAAATTGGCGAAAAGCTAGGTATTCTCAATGTGGCGCGGGCTGTCAAAATTGCTCAAAGTCGCTTTGTGAACCTCATCGGTGCTGGTGCGGCGTTGGAGAGGGCTTTAATTCAATTTATGCTGGCGCGTCAAATTGAAGCGGGTTACTTAGAAGTCAGTCCGCCAATTTTGGTAAATAGCGAGTCTTTGACAGCAACCGGTCAATTACCCAAGTTTGCTGAAGACAGCTTTAAATGTGCTGATGATGATTTGTGGTTAATTCCGACAGCAGAAGTTCCGGTTACCAACCTCTACCGGGGAGAGATTCTGGCTGCGGAAGAGTTACCTATTTACCATTGCGCGTACACTCCCTGTTTTCGTCGCGAGGCTGGGAGTTATGGGCGAGATATGCGGGGATTAATTCGCTTGCATCAATTCAATAAAGTGGAATTGGTGAAATTTGTCCATCCTAGTACTTCCTTTGATGAACTAGAAAAACTGGTGGGGAATGCGGAAACTATTTTACAAGCGTTGCGATTACCTTACCGAGTCATCAATTTATGCACTGGTGATTTAGGATTTTCTTCTACCAAAACCTATGATTTAGAGGTGTGGTTACCTTCTTCAGGGAAATACCGAGAAATTTCCAGTTGTTCCAATTTTATTGACTTCCAGGCTCGACGGGCTGATATTCGCTTTAAAGAAGCAGGGAAAAAAGGCACTCAGTTTGTGCATACCCTAAATGGTTCTGGTTTGGCTGTAGGCAGGACTATGGCGGCAATTTTGGAGAATTATCAACAATCCGATGGGACGATATTGATACCAGAAGTCTTGCAACCTTACTTAGGGCGGGAGGTATTGTAGTCAATAGTCATTGGTCATTGGTCATTGGTCATTGGTCAAGAATTTCTCGACTGTTGACTGTTGACTGTTGACTGTTGACTGTTGACTGTTGACCTTAAGAGGGAAAATCTTCAATTCCAGGGTGTCAAGACCAATGCTAACCATTTACACATTTTAGAATGGAAATATGTATATAGCTTTATATCTTGTTTGATCTATGTCAGTTTTAGCAGCGATCGCAGTTTTGGCTGTTTTGATCTTGGTACACGAACTAGGACATTTCATTGCAGCACGTTCTCAGGGCATTCATGTTAACCGGTTTTCTTTAGGTTTTGGCCCGGTTCTTTGGAAATACCAAGGTACAGAAACCGAATATGCTATCCGCGCTTTTCCTTTGGGTGGCTTTGTTGGCTTTCCCGATGATGATCCAGATAGCGATATTCCCCCCAATGACCCAAATCTGCTGCGTAACCGTCCTATATTAGACAGAGCGATCGTCATCAGTGCGGGTGTGATCGCAAATTTAATATTTGCCTATTTGCTGCTGGTGGGACAAGTTAGTTTTGTTGGTATCGGACAAGCCAACCAACCTGGCGTGTTAATCCAACAGCTAGCACCAGAAGTTAGTTCTGTAGCAGCAAATGCGGGAATTAAACCAGGAGATGTCATTGTAGCGGCTAATCAAAGACAATTTGGCACTTCTTTGCAAGAAATAGACGCTTTTAGAGATTTAATTAAAACTAGTGCAGGTAAGTCAGTTCAACTAGAAATTGCCCGTGGTGACCAAAAACTATCGGTAAACGTGGTTCCAGAAGCCAAATCCAATGGCGGTACCATTGGGATTGGACTTTCTCCCAACGGTAAAGTTGAGCGTCGTCCCATTACTAACCCTGTTGAAGCTTTGTCAGTGGGTGCTACAGAGTTTCAGCGCATTGTGGTGATGACATTTAAAGGCTTTGGACAACTAATTACCAACTTTGGTGAAACTGCAAGCCAAGTAGCAGGGCCGATTAAAATTGTGGAAATTGGTGCGAATATTGCCCAAAATGATACAGGCAGTTTGTTCTTCTTTGCAGCACTCATTAGTATTAACTTGGCAATTATCAACATTTTGCCTCTACCCGCTTTAGATGGCGGACAACTAGCTTTTCTGTTGATTGAAGGTTTGCGCGGTAAGCCCTTACCTATGCGCATTCAAGAAGGTGTCATGCAAACTGGTTTGGTGCTACTGTTAGGACTAGGTATTTTTCTGATCGTTAAAGAAACTACTCAGTTAACCATACAGTTGGAGTGGGTACAAAAATTGTTCCAGTGACCACTACTCGCAAAGCTGCATCTAAGAAGCAACGGGCGCTAGAAATTCTCAATCGTTTACAGCGTCTTTATCCAGATGCAACTTGCTCTTTGAACTACTCAACACCTGTGCAGCTATTGGTAGCAACAATACTTTCTGCACAGTGTACTGATGAGCGAGTAAATAAAGTTACGCCAGCTTTATTTACCCGCTTTCCTGATGCTGAAAGTTTGGCAAATGCTGATTTAGCAGAGTTAGAAGAGTTGGTACGTTCGACAGGATTCTATCGGAATAAGGCTAAGAATATTCAAGCTGCTTGTCGGATGATTGTTACTGAGTTTAACTCTGTAGTTCCCAACACAATGGAACAGCTATTACGTCTTCCTGGTGTAGCTAGGAAGACGGCTAATGTAGTTTTAGCTCATGCTTATGGCATTAATGCTGGGGTGACGGTTGATACTCATGTTAAGCGCCTCAGCAATCATTTGGGTTTAACAAAACATACAGACCCCGTTCACATTGAGCAAGATTTAATGAAGTTATTGCCCCAAGCAGATTGGGAAAATTGGTCAATTCGACTGATTTATCATGGGCGTGCTGTCTGTAAAGCTCGTTCTCCCTTATGTGTTGCTTGTGAATTAGCTTCTTTGTGCCCAGCGGCTAATAAGCCAACGTCAGTAGGCTAAGCTATAATAGCAGCCCTAGAATTGGTAGGAATAAAGGCTAAACACCTATCCTAACTGTAGAATGGAAAATGCTGTCTTTAAATAAATTAGAGAATGTATGGCTAAAAAGAGCATGATTGAGCGCGAGAAAAAACGCGCCAAGTTGGTGGAAAAGTATGCCGATAAGCGGGAAGCATTGCAACTAGAATTTCAAAACGCTGAATCTCCCCTGGAAAAGCTAGAAATTCACCGCAAAATTCAACAACTACCCCGGAACAGCGCACCTAGCCGTCGCCGCAACCGTTGCTGGTTGACTGGTCGTCCTAGAGGTGTTTATCGCGACTTTGGGCTGTCTCGGAACGTACTGCGGGAATGGGCGCACGAAGGTCTGTTACCTGGAGTGGTTAAGTCTAGCTGGTAGTCAATGGTTAATGGTCATTGGTCATTAGTCATTGGTCATTAGTCAATGGTTAATGGTCATTGGTCATTAGTCATTGGTCATTAGTCATTGGTTATTTACTAAGGACAAATGACAAAGGACAAATGACAAAGATTATTGACCACAACACCGATCAATTCCCAGACTTTCTAAGAGTAGATCGCTGACAGCGTTAGCGATCGCAAACTCTCCATAAAAGCTTTTAGAAAAATCAAACGCCTGCATCTCTGTGACAATGGCAATTACCAAGGAACCGAGGTCGTTTTCTCCTTCCATACGTTGGCGCATAAAAATCTGGGCGGCGCGTTGAGCAATTTTTTGATTAACGATTTCTGGAAGAAATTCTGTATCCAGCCATCGCAGCAGGCGTTGTTGTAGCCATTCGCTTTCAAGCTGGGGATTTTCCGATGGTGGTAGGGTGATGGGTGGAATTGGTTGTGTCATTTTTTTTCAACGCAGAGGAACGCTTTCGGGAAATGTAAAGGAACGCAAAGGATGACTGTTAACATCGAATTGCGTTCTGAATCTGGCTTTTTTACTTGTGATCTTCACTATGGAATATGATATCGCTGCGATTATTCAAGGTTATGCTCAAGGCTATTTTCTCATGGCTGACGACGATGAGGGATTGGGCTGGTATGGTAGCCGCGATCGCACGTTAATTCCTTTAGATGACAGATTTCGCTATCCTAAATCCCTGCGGCGTGTTTTGAACCAAGAACGGTTTACAGTGGCAATTAACCGTGATTTTCCGGCGGTGGTGGCAGGCTGTGCTAACCGCGAGACAACTTGGATTTCACGGGAATTAAAGGAAATTTACTGGCTACTTTACCAGCATGGTTACGCTTATAGTTTTGAAACTTGGCAAGGTGACGAACTCGCAGGCGGAATTTTAGGAATTGCGATCGCTGGTGCTTTTATTGGCGAATCAATGTTTTACCGCATTCCTGAAGGCTCAAAAGTAGCAATGGTAAAATTGGTAGAGAGATTGCGTCAAAAGCAATTTGTACTATTTGACGCACAAATGATGAATCCTCATTTAGAAAGATTTGGCGCTTATCGTATTCAGGATAAAGAATATCAAGCCCTACTCCAGAAAGCGTTGCAAAGTCCCTGCGATTTCAAGTAAGTTCTGTTATTGGCTGTGTGATCAGAAACGGATTTGATTGCGCCCATTTTTCTTAGCCTCTCGAACCTTGTCGCTAGCACGCTGCAACAAAGACAGAGGAACATCTTCTTCCATCAGCTCGACAACCCCAAAGCTAGCGGTCATTTGAAACTGCTGACCGTTATAAGCCGTGACGATTTGCTTACTCAAAGCTAGGCGAATTCGTTCAGCTATCTGACACCCGGTATTGATGTCAGTGTCGGACATGACGATACAAAATTCCTCTCCCCCGTAACGTGTAACCCAATCTACTGCTCTCACGCTATTTTTAAGTATTTGTGCAGCCGTTCTCAGAGCTTGATCGCCAGTGGGAAAGCCATAGGTTCGATTCACTTCACCAAAATTATCCAGATCGAGCAGTACAACTACTAGTGATTGCTTATACTTGTGGGATTTTTCGATCTCACGGGGTAGTAATCTGTCAAGATAGCGGCGATTAAAAACCTCAGTCAAGCCATCCTGTTCGGCTTCGGCTCGATACTGTTGAGCGAGGCGACTAGCTTTAAGCACCATTTCACTAATCATTCGTTGCGCAGTTACGCGGATGCGATGCTCAAATTCAGCGATCAGCTTGTCTTGTCCAGCTGCATCTGCGATCGCATCAAATTCCTCAATGGTGACAACTTGGTTGCGTCCCCGTTGCTTAGCAGCATAAATGCATTGATTGATTTCTTGCCATAGTTGCTCCATCGAAGAATGTCCCTTCATCGGCACTACTCCAAAGCAAGCTGTTAAATGAACAAAAGACTTTTCATCAATCTGGAATTTATAATCCTGTAGCTGAGTCTTGAGAAATTCTGCGAAGGCTTTCCCCTGCTCAATATTGCCCAGCATACAAATAGCGAACTTATCACCCCCTGTGCGAGCAACAATACCTGCTCCGAGTGCGTATTGTTGGAGAATTTGCCCAAATTCCTGCAATAGCTGATCTCCTGCACCATGACCATGACGATCATTGATGAATTTGAATCGGTCAATATCTACGTAAATCAAACATACAGGGTCTTGATCTTCCTTCGATGTTAAAAGCTTCAGTGCATAATCTTTAAATTTACGAAAATTCGCTATTCCTGTGAGCTTATCAAGGTTTAATGAATGCTTTTGCTGGCTGTGCCAAAAACTGCGCTGTAAACGCCAACCTATTTGCTGATCAATTGCTTGGCGTTGACAGGTTTCATCTCCTGGTTCTAACCAATGAAGAGCAGCAGATTCTTGCTCAAGAGTGTCTATTAAAATTACTGTCGGTAAACCCACAGAGGTATACAAATATTTGATTTGCTCCAGATTTTCAAAAGTTTTGATGTCGAGTACAAGAATGTCAAAACCTTTTGCAGATAAAGCTGGAGCATCAACTTGAATCCACTCAAACTTGAGGGGAAAATCTTGTGGTTGGGGCAAATCCATCGGACTGCACCAGGCAACTCGTATCACTTGCACCTGTTCATCCATTGATTTTACCTTGATCAACCAATAACTTGAGGATAGGTTTACCAAACACGCAATTATGCTTATATCGATAACTTAAAGTTTAACAACCAAATTCAGCGATGACTATCACTATTACAGCCGCACTATCTACTGATGGAAGCTCAAGAGGATGACCAGACTGTGAACAGTGAATAGGGATGATAAATATAGCTACGAGAAGATACGTGTATAGAATTTTTTAATAAAATTGGCAGGATTCCTCACAAGTTCCTCAAATTCTTTGCTTATAACATGTTTGACGGAGATGAGCAGCAGTTAAAAAATTTACTTATCTCCTAGTTAAGTAAAGTTTGACAAAGAGAAAATAAGGGTTGTTAATTTTATGAGTAACTACTTGTTTCACGATTCAAAGAGTCTTGCACAACAAGCAGAAGAATTGGGAAAAAAAGCCGTAAATTTGGGACTGATTCCTTCTTTTAGTGTTCATCATTACTCCGATAGCCCAGAATTTTATCTGCCTGACGAACAGACTCCTACTTCTCTCACAGCACCAGAAGCGTACATGAAATTTAAAAAATTAGTTGAAGCTTCTTCATCTAACGGATAAACTAACCTCCCCAAAATGCAACCTGTTGAACTCCCATGATTGAGCGATCGCATAACTCTGGTAGAAGCGATGTCTACGACGGGCTACGCCTACGCTTTTTTGTTTCGTTTTGTTATGCTTGCCAGTTGTGGAACTATACTTTTATCAGTGAATATACGGTGAAATATCTCAAACTTTTTCTTCTGTAACTAAGGTGAGGCTCACCCATTCACCTTTGTCGCTGTAGCTGCGAACCATACGTTGGCGAAGATTTGGCTGGATTAACCAACCCACTTCTAGGATTAAACTTTGGCGTAAATTTACCTTCAGTGGAGAAGTAGCAGAAGCACCATAAGGTAGCAGTAATACTTGCATCTGCTTTTGCGGATCTTGATCGAAGTGGATGATCGATCCTTTAATAGTGGCACTAGAGGTAATTGTGTGTTGACCAAAAGAAAGATGTTGGACAAATCGCCCAGCGTCATCTAATTCTAATTTGAGGGACGTAGGGGTAGTTGTAGGCGATCGCAAATCTGTATATATTGTTGTAGCTTCACCGCGCCATTCTCCCAACAAATCATTTACCTGTACAGTCGGGCTGGCTGTGGCTTCAGTACCAGCTAAATGTTCTGGTATCAAGGTGAGTTTGTTGATTTGACCGTTTTTATCAAATAATTGAACTAGCCGCAAACGGCGATTTTCATGAATCAAACCTAATTCCGCGCCAAATTCGGTAAATGGTGCAAGTTGGATTGAACCTTGGGAAAATGCACCATTTTCAAAAAACAGAGTACTCTTTCCCAGAGAACTGTATTCTAAAACCAAATCTTCTTGTCCTTGACGGCAAACAATCTGGCGGATTGTCTGATTATCGTTCAGCCCTTCCAGAGAAACAACACTTTTGATATCTTCCAGCAGTTCACCTTGAGGAGAGAAGCGAATGAATGAACCTTCCCATACACCAAGGTTTTGCAGCAAACTTTCCCATTGAGATGTCATAGGTATTTGTCCTTTGTCAGTTGTCATTTGTCATTTGTCATTTGTCATTTGTCCCATGAAATTTGACTATTGACCAATGACCAATGACCATTGACTAAGTTCTAGCAAAACGTCGGACAGCAAATAAACTGCCAATTAATCCTACAGTTGCACCAAAGCTGAGGAGAATCAAGGGTAATAATAAAATTTGTATGGGTGTGAGTTGTAAACCTTGACTAATAAATTGAATAAATTCAGGCTGGTTGGCTAGCAGGTTTTTGAGAAACTGTTGAATGAGAGTAATAAAACTCCAAGCGATCGCCCCACCCAATACGCCAAAAGTTATACCTTGTAAAATAAACGGTAAGTAAATCCAAGCAGTAGTTGCACCAACTAATTGCATGATTTCAATTTCTTGTCTGCGCGCCATCACAATCAGGCGGATGGTAATGCTAGTGACAGCGATCGCAGTTAAGGTAAGAATAACGGTAATTGTCAAGCTAATCCAGTTCAAACCTTTACGCAACTGGGCGATCCGTTGAACAACTTCATCAATATACTGGACTGTACTCACTCCTGGTAACTTAGCCAACTGGGTTGCTAAATTGGGCACAGCTTGAGAATTACGTGCTTTGACCTTGATTTCATCAACTAGGGGATTTCCTCCTAACTGCTCATTAGCACCTTCAATATCAGAAATTCTCAGTTCTGTAACTAACTTACTCCAAGCTTGCTCTTTGGTGATGGTTTTCGTGGCTACCACCTCTGGCATATTTGTTACCAATGGTTCAAGGCTGGCGGCTGATATCCCAGAATCAAGATAAACTGATACTTCCATTTGGCTACCAAACTGGTAAAGCAGTTGTTCTAATTGCCAGGAAGTTTGTAAACTCATACCAAATAAAAATAGCAACACTGTCACAGTGCTAACAGCTGCCCAATTCATCCAACCCCCGCGCAGCAAGCCGAGGAAAGTTTCTTTTAGCAGGTAGTCAAACTTCGTGAAAAATTTCAACACACAATATTTGTCAATAGTCAGTTGTCAATAGTCAATGGTCAATAGTCATTTGTCATTTGTCAATAGTCATTTGTAAAAGGGAACTCTTAACAGGGCAGAATGCGTGAATTTTGAATTGTTTGTCTCCCTAGCCCCTAATCCCTAGCCCCTAGTCCCTAATTCCTAACCCCTAGTCCCTAGCCGATTGATAGAATTAAACTAGTAGGAATTTTCATAATCTAGCCGATAAGGAATCATGCCCTCCGAAATTGCTGTCGAGAAAAAAAAGTTAAAAAATCCTCCGTTGGAACTGCACTATTTAGGCGATCGCGTTCTTCGTCAACCAGCAAAGCGCATTACCAAAATAGATGATGAACTGCGCCAGCTGATACGCGAAATGCTGCAAACCATGTACAGCAAAGATGGGATAGGTTTGGCTGCACCCCAAGTGGGAGTTCATAAACAACTAATTGTTATGGACTTAGAACCAGATAACCCAGCTAATCCACCACTGGTATTGATTAACCCCACCATTAAACAGGTGAGCAAAGAAATCTGCGTTGCCCAAGAAGGCTGTTTGAGCATTCCCAACGTTTATCTGGATGTGAAGCGCCCGGAAACCGTGGAAATTTCCTATAAAGATGAATATGGCCGTCCTAAGACATTAAAAGCTAATGACTTACTCGCACGCTGCATTCAGCATGAAATGGATCACCTCAATGGCGTGGTATTTGTAGATCGCGTGGATAATTCCTTGACTTTGGCACAGGAACTATCTAAAAATGGCTTCTCGTATCAAGCGGTGAAACCTGTAGCATAGGGTGTTCTCATAGTGTATTTAACTCCAAAAAGCGGTTTATTTCTAGCGGGTTCTTGTGTAAGTGCGATCGCGGCTGTCGGTTCGGTTTTTGAACTCAGTTACGGACAACCAGATTTAGGCTTCCAAGCCACGGCTATTATCCTAATCTTAAGCATTCCACTCACAGGATTATTTTTCTTTGCCGCAGTGAGGGACGCACGGGATAACATTAAATAAGCATCAGGTACATAAAAAGGCAAAGGGATGAATGAATATCACAAAATTCATCCTTTTGCCTTTTATTTTTTATTTTTTCTGTTGCTCTTCCAAGGCTCCTAAAGCTTTCAGTGTTGCTACTTGCGCGGGTGTTAACCCTGTAACCGCAGTAATGTTCATCTTTTTATAAGGTTTTTCATCGGTCAGAGTCCCAAAACAATCGCCTGTGTTCACATCCCAAAGTTTAATCGTCTCATCTTGGCTCCCACTGGCTAAGGTACAACCATCAGGACTGAAAACAACTGAGCATACCCAATCTTTATGTTCCGCTAAAACTTTTAAGGGTTTACCAGTGTGGACATCCCACAACCTCACTGTTTGGTCATCACCACCACTTGCGAGTATGTTGCCATCGTAACTGAAGGCAACTGATCTGACCCAACTGGTATGTCCTGTCAAAGTGTGGAGACATTCGCCAGTTTGAACATCCCACAATTTCACAGTTTTGTCTTCACTGCCACTTGCTAATAACTTTCCATCAGGACTGAAAGCAACTGACCTTACCCAGCCAGTATGCCCTAAGAAAGTTTTTAAGCAGTCACCAGTTTGAAGATTCCACAATTTTACAGTTTGGTCTTCACTACCACTCACCAAGCATTTCCCATATGGGCTGAAAGCGATTGACTGTACCCGATTGTCATGACCCTTGAAAGTATTGAGACAAGTACCTGTTTCTTGATTCCATAATTTCACAGTTTTGTCATCACTACTACTTGCCAAGGTTCTACTATCAGAACTGAATGCCACTGACTGTACCCAACTGGCATGACCCTTCAAAGTTTTGATACAATTACCATCGCTGACATTCCACAACTTTACTGTTTTATCTTCACTGCCACTTGCCAAGGTGCAACCATCAGGACTAAATGCCACTGACCTAACCCAACTAGTATGGCCTTGCAAAATTTGAAAGCTCTTACGAGTGTGGACATTCCATAACTTTACTGTTTTGTCCCCAATAGTACTTGCCAAAGTTGTACCATCAGGACTGAATGCTACTGACCTTGCCCAATTAATATATCCTTGCCAAGTTTTCAGGCAATTACCATCACTGATATTCCATAACTTGACCGTTTGGTCTTCGCTAGCACTTGCTAATAACTTGCCATCCGAACTAAAGGCAATTGATCTAACACAATTGCTGTGCCCTTGTAAGGTTATGAGGCAATTGCCATCACTGACATTCCACAACTTCACTGTTTGATCGTCACTGCCACTGGCCAACAACTTGCCATCGGGACTAAAAGCAACTGACCATACCCAACTTGTATGCCCCTGTAAAGTTTTGAGGCAAGTGCCATCGCTGACATTCCACAACTTTATTGTTTTGTCTTCACTGCCACTGGTCAACAACTTGCCATCGGGACTGAAGGCGACTGACCATACGGGATAGGTATGCTCTTGCAAGGTTTTGAGACAAGTGCCATCGCTGACATTCCACAACTTTATTGTTTTGTCTTCACTGCCACTGGCCAACAACTTGCCATCGGGACTAAAGGTAACTGACCAAACCCAATCACTATGCTTTGGTAAGGTCAAAATGCATGTCCCATCATTCACATTCCATAATTTCACCATTTGGTCATCACTACCACTTGCCAGTAGCTGACTATCTGGGCTAAAGGCAACAGACCTAACCCGACTACTATCAACCGATAAAGTTTTGATATATTTACCAGTGTGGACATCCCATAATCTTACGGTTTGGTCATCACTGCCACTTGCCAATAGCCGACCATCGGGGCTAAAGGTAACTGATCTGATCCACTTATTGTGTCCTTCAAAAGTGAAAAGTAATTGACCATCGGCAACTTTAAATACGTTAATTAGATTGTTGGCATCACCAGTAGCACAGAGTTTTCCATCCTGGCTCAATGCGACTGACAAAATAGGTCCTAAACTTTGAGTAAAAACAGATTTAGATAAGTCTGAATAAGCAAAATTGACATTATGCAAATTCACGCCTTGTAAATAAGCTTGCCAAACGGACAGATAAGAAAAGTCATAGTTACTTAAATTAACTTTGAGATGACAAAGTAGATTGATAACGTTACCAGCTGCATATCCTGGTTGTAAGGCAGATTTATCTTTTAGGTTCTGTAAAATTTGAGTTAGCTTTTCTGTAATAGTTTCGGGACTTCTGAATAGATTTAAGAATCTTTCAATAACTGGTTTGAGAATGAGGCGAATTTGAATATCTCTGACATTGTCTTTAGCAGTCGCTTCAATCAGCGCATGACTCATAAATAGTGTAATTTTACCTGTAGTAACCTCTTGAGGAATCTGTTCAATCAGTCGGTCTATGATATACTCCATAACCACAGACTGAAGAGTGAAAAGTCCTGCACTTTTCTCAATGAGCGATCGCCTGCGTAAAGATTCTAGAGATTCTAGTAATTCCCTTTTTGTGAAGGGATGCACAATATCATTGAGCAAATCCTCTAAGGAAACTAACTCGCGTTTAATTGCCAACCAGTAGATAACTTCTTTTTCTAGTTTTGAAGTGCGCTCAAATTGCTGATCCAATAAATGACGGGTGTCACCAAAAACTATCTCGCCTGCATCTAAAAAGTCATCAATATCACCACCAAATAACTCGCGAATTGGTTCAGAAACTAACTTTAATGCCAAGGGATTACCAGAATAATTCTCAACTAGCTTTGTCCATGCTTGATTTGTCCCACACAAGCCTTTATCTTTAAGAATGTCTTGCCCTTCTTTTTCTCCCAGACCAACTAAGGATATAGTTCTAACTGGTGATACTTCTCCCTCTAACGGTGCAAACTCTTTCGGTTTTTCCCGCGAAGTCAGCAGCAAGCAGCTTTGATGCAGTTCTTCTCCTATGCGCTTGAGTAGTTGACCATAATCTTCATATCCTGGTCTATAGTATCCGGCGCGATCGCCTCCTTGTAAAATTGTCTCAGCATTATCTAATACCAAAAGGCAACGGTGTTTTCGTAAATAATTTATTAGCTGCGTTAATCTCTCGTCTGTGCTTTCTGGTAAGTTAATATTCTGCTGATTAGATATAAAGTTAATCAAGTTTGCCAAGAGTTCCTTCAAGGGTGGAGCATTTCGCAGACTTCGCCAAATCAAATACTCAAAATTCTCCTGCACTTGTGTGGCTAACTTGACAGACAAAGAGGTTTTACCTATACCTCCCATGCCTAAAATTGCCACTAGCCGACATTTATCTTTGACTATCCACTCCTGAAGTTGGCGTAGTTCATCAACCCGTCCGTAGAAAAGGTAGATACTAGGCGCTCCAACCCAATCTTGTTTCACATGAGAATTTGGTTTGACAACAGATAAAGATGCTTGATACTCATCTGCAATCACCTGTTGTAACTTAGTGAGCTTACCGGGACCAGTGCCACTTACTTTAAATTTTTTGTACACTTCACTTAAGCGTTTGCGTACCGCCTCAGCGCTGATATGGAGTTCTTGGGCGATCGCATTGGGTGATTTGTCCTCAACTGCATATAATAAGACCTCTATTTCGCTTTCAGACAAGCACCGCTCTTGAGCTAAAGCCAGAAGAAATGGTTTGGGAATGACATTCATACTCACCCTAGCAAGACTACATCCCTCATGTTATCTCACAAAGTGAGATATTTATTGGTCACAAGTTAGGAGGAGATAACTCTTTAGACAGATTCCCAGTAATTTTACCTGACTCTGCCTTGACTAAGTAACTAAGTTACTTTATATTATGTCTAATCGCATTTTTGGGTAACTTAGTTAAGATTTAAATTAATTAAACGAAACTAAGTGAGTTAGATCAATTCCTGCGTGCTTGTAGGGATTGCATATAAAGGGTGAATGTATTTATTCAATTTCAACATTACCCGAATTCATAGGAGTTTATTTTCCATCTGTAAATACCAACACACCCTTGTGAGCATTCCAACTCTACTCAGAAGTGGGACTGTTGCGTGCCTTGACTGGGTAGGGGCAAAGCATAAAGCATTCGCTCCTTATTTAGCAGAGTCGAGGTAACGCTCGCTGTCTAAATTTAACTCTCAAAACAGGACAAAAGCGATGAAAAGCAATTTTAAAGAAGATCAAAATTTGCTGTTCACATGGGCTTGTAGAGGACTTAAATATTTTCTGCTGACTGTACTGGGCTTTTTCATAGCGTGTGTTGTGTCGCAAGCTTTTGGTGCAGTCTCGATAGTTGGGATACTGCTCTCAGCAAGTGTATGGATTTGGTTTCTCCGGAGCGGGGTATTCCTATTTTGCCTGTTTGCAATCGCCATGATGATTGAGTCTTGGGGTTAACCAATTCAATATTCATGGCGAAGCTCAATCAAATTGCCTTTGGCTAACTGCTACTCAGCCAGAGGCTTTCCACCAGGAGATTATATAATGCCAAACAACAACAGCAACGGCTCCCCAGAAGAAATACTCTCACCGCTTTTAATCATTTTAGTTGCAGGATCTATCTCTTTAGCAGTTGTCAACAAGGACAATCAAGCAGCATATTTTGATATTGTGAAAATAGCGATGGTTTACAGCTTTGGTTCTCGAAAGCCGAAAGACAAACAGTAAACAAGGTAATATGGGTGTCAAAAGTATAGTTGAACAAGCTAGCCTCTACACCCTTTTTTAGTGAGTTGCATAGCTGCGATCGCTTCTAAAATAGAAGAATGCTGTCAACTAATACTCAACTATTACGAATTTCCCAAGGACAACTGAACTTACTAGAACGTTGTCCCCGTCAGTTTCAACATACCTACTTAGAAAACCTCAATTCTCCCTCAGATCCCGAACAGGAAGAACGGCAAACTTTAGGTAGTCGCTTTCACCTGCTGATGCAACAGCGAGAAATGGGTTTACCAATTCAGAGTTTTTTGCAAGCAGATAGCCAACTGCAAACCTGGATGTCAGCTTTTGCCAATGCTGCACCAGAAATTCTCGCACCTGCGGCTGATAGTCAAACTTTCCGAGAAAGCGAACACTACCGCACCCTGCAAGTGCAAAACTATCTGCTTACAGTTGTCTATGATTTATTAATTGCCGATCAGCAAAAAGCGCAAATTCTCGATTGGAAAACTTATCCCCAACCACCACACAAAAGTAAGTTAGAAAAAAACTGGCAAACCCGTCTTTATCTCTATGTTTTGGCAGAAACTAGCGAATACTTACCAGAAAATATTTCCATGACTTATTGGTTTGTCCAATCTCAAGGACAACCGCAAAATATTAAATTTAATTACAATACCACGCAACACCAGCGAACAGCCAACGACCTCAAAGAACTGTTAAACGATTTAACTCATTGCTTAGAAAGTTACCAGCAAAAACAGCAATTTCCCCAACTACCACTAGGAAATAAAGCCTGCAACTATTGTCAATTTGCCACTCGCTGCGATCGCACACAAGCAACTGAACAAAAAAGCGATGGCTACGGCAACCCATTCGGGGAACGCCACTTGCTACCAGATCTTGCCAGTATAACTGAAGTATCACTGTGAAGATATGTTGACGGTTGACACTTCGACAAGCTAAAGAAGAGCGCGGTTGACTGTTGAATGTTGACTCTGACAAATGACAAATGACAAATGACAAATGACAAATGACTATTAACTATTATGACTAACGTTGATGAGATGGACGCCGTTTATGTGCGTGAATTAGGAATTGATGATATAGCCGATGTTTACCATTTAGGAGAACAGCTATTTACCAGTGAGTTATATCCTTATTTATATAGAACTTGGGATGAATGGGAAGTAATTGGACTTTACAACACAGATCCCGAATACTGCTTGGTTGCAGAAATTGATGGCGAACTAGCAGGATTTATTTTAGGAACGATTATTACCAAAGCCTCTTGGACTTACGGATACATCCTCTGGCTGGGAGTTAATCCGCAGTTTCAGCGGCGGGGAGTTGCTGATAAATTAGTTGATAAAGTCGTCGCCCGCATGATTGAAGATGGGGCGCGGTTTATGCTAGTAGATACCGATCCCACCAACACACCAGCAGTCAAGTTTTTTAACCGCAAAGGTTTTGGCAATATCCGTCAGCATATTTTCTTGTCGATGAATCTTAGTAAACACCCATACTATGGCAGACTGATTGATTATGAACATCAAAAAGCTGAAAGAGCCGGTTATAGGCGATCGCGTCCGGCAGCAATTCGCACCCGTAAACCTGAGGGATTTTCTAACGAAGTAGTCCTCAATCCCTTAGTAACTGAACCGCAAATAGATTTCATGATTAATGATGAATAGGGCATTGGGCATTTTTCCCCCTTGTCCCCCTTCCCTTGTCCCACTTGTCCCCCCTGCTCCCCCCTTCCCTAGCCCCTAGCCCCTCACTCCCTTGTATCAAAATGCAGTGGACTCTAGCCGCAACTGAACAACCCCCAGAGTGGTTTATCCAAGCCGTGAAAAAGTATACTCCTGCATCCAGTGGACTTTATGCAGCACAGTTATTATGGCAACGGGGTATTCAGGAAAAATCACAGTTAGATGCTTTTGTCAACTATAAAGCTTATCAACCAGCCAGCCCCTTTGAATTTGGGGAAGAAATGCATTTAGCCGTCGCCCGTTTGCAACTAGCACGTAATGCTAGCGAGAAAATTGCGATTTGGGGAGACTTTGATGCTGACGGAATTACCTCTACATCTGTGCTTTGGGATGGTTTGGGGCAATTTTTTGGGCAAAACTCCCAGTTAAGTTACTACATTCCCAATCGTCTCAAAGAATCTCACGGACTGAATAATTCCGGGATTGATAACTTAGAAAAACAAGGTTGTACTTTAATTGTCACCTGCGATACTGGCAGCACTAATATTGATGAAATTATTTATGCCCAAAAGCTAGGTATCGATGTCATCGTTACAGATCATCACACTTTACCAGCAGAACGTCCACGAGTGACAGCAATTATCAATCCGCGCAATTTACCCCAGGAACATCCACTATTTAATTTATCTGGGGTAGCTGTAGCTTACAAATTGGTAGAAGCACTTTATCAAACTCTGCCTCATGTACCAAAACAGCCCTTAGCGGATTTATTGGATTTAGTAGCGGTAGGGCTAATTGCTGACTTAGTGCAGTTAAGCGGAGATTGTCGCTATTTAGCGCAATTGGGAATTCAAAGATTACAAGAAGATTTTAAACAACCACCCACAGCCAGACGACGGCCGGGTGTGGGCAGATTATTAGAATTGTGTCAGAAAAGTGGCGATCGCCCCACAGATATTTCCTTTGGTTTGGGGCCGCGCATCAATGCAGTTAGCCGTATCCAAGGCGATGCGAGATTTTGCGTAGAATTACTCACAAGCCGTGATATTAAACGGTGTCACGAACTAGCAGAAGACACAGAACTAGCCAACGCCCGCCGTAAGTCTTTACAGAAAGACGTGCAAACGCAAGTAGCACAAAAGCTGAGTCAATTAGATTTATCAACCACAAGTGCGATCGTCTTAGCAGATGCCCAATGGCCTGTAGGCGTACTCGGCTTAGTAGCTGGACAAGTAGCACAGGAAACAGGCCGCCCCACGATTTTATTAAGTACAGAAGACGCGATTTTAGCAGACACGGAGACGCAAAGAGAGGGAGACGCGGAGAATGAAAATTTCTCCCTGTCACCGCGTCCCCTTGTCCCCCCATCCCCCCCCCTCGCCCGTGGTTCTGCCCGTTCCATCAATTCGGTCGATTTATACCAATTAGTCAAAGACCAAGCACATTTGTTACATCGCTTTGGCGGACATCCCTATGCGGCTGGGTTGAGTATGTTAGTGGAGAATATTCCCTTATTTACACAAGCAATTAACCAAAGGTTACGCCAATCTTTGGGTGGTAAAACTCTCACGCCCACAGTGCAAGCAGATATCGCCGTTACAGTAGCAGATTTAGGCAAAGATTTATTTTTAGAATTGAAAATATTAGAACCTTGTGGAATGGGTAATCCTGTCCCCAAGCTATTAATTCAAAATTGCTGGTTTGAAAATTCTTGGCATCGCAATCAACAAGATTCCCAAGGAAAAAAAGTACAGTATATTAAAACCGAGTTTGATATCCGGGATGATTCCACGAGAAATCCCTTTCCCGGTATTTGGTGGGGACACTACAAAGATGAATTACCCATAGGTAGATGTGATTGTATAGCCGAATTGGACTATAACACCTTTAAAAAACGTTATGAAATTAGATTAATTGCTGTCCGTCCTAGTGCTAACTCAGTACTCGCCACTCAGCACTCAGAACTAATATTAGATTGGCGACATCAACAACACCCAGAACTTAACACTAAAGAAACAGCAGTTATTTTGGCAGAATGTCCTACTAGTTGGGATGATTTACGCGCATGGTGGAAACGCTCGCTCTATAATCATCAACAACTGGCGATCGCTTGGACTAAACCCAACCAACAACCACCTAATCAAATTTGGCTTACCTTAGTCGGAATTGCCAAATACCTCAGTCGCACTAATCAACTAGTTACCCGCGTCCAACTTTTAGAAAAACTGGGCATCGGCGACCAAACCTTACTTGTGGGACTGAAAGCTTTAAAATATTTAGGATTCACAGTACAACGCCAAGACCGTTATTTGCACATCAGCCAAGAAACCAAAAATACTTCTTCTGGGGAAACATTAACCCTACTTGTCGATGCTGCTATTGCCAAATTTTTAGCTGCTGTGCGCGAAGAACAATTTCAGCGAGAGTATTTTGCTGAAGTCCCCCTCTCTACCATTGTGGCAATGGTGAATGAAGGATGAAAGCTGAATTGTTATAATTTCTACAATTAATTAACATCTTTCAAAATCATATGTTTCTGAGAATCAAAAGTAATTAATCCTTGTTGTTTCAACTTGCTCATAAATCTTGTAATTGTTACCCTATTCGCACAGCAAGCACTAGCCAAATCTTCATGAGTTAAGCGAATACTTAGACGGGTTCCGCCTGGTACAGGTTCACCAATTTCTTGTTTAAAAAATTCTAACAAATACTGCAACCGCTCTTGTACTTGTCGCTTTCCAGAAATAGCTAATAAAGATTCTGTTTGTTGTAAACGTTGATTTATTTTCGGTAAAAAGTTATGGCTGAGGCTAGGAGAAGCCGCTATCTCTGACACATGAATTGATACCAACTCCACCTCGCCTAGGGCGATCGCTTGGTAAATCTTCAGTGATGTCATACTAGAGCCAAAAATCATTCCTGGCCCTACCAAACCTATGAGTACTTCTTCACCTGTTTCACAGTAAGTACTAAGTTTGACCCAACCTTGAGAAACATATAAAATTTGTAAAGGGTTGAGAGAAATATTCTCTGTTTTAGAATATTTATACAGGCGACGATCCCTGATTATGCTGCTGACATTCTTACTTTTAGGCAGTTCCCATTGCTGACGCTCAGCAATATTACGAATTAACCACCTGAGAGATGTTACCTGACCTTGCTGATTGCGAACAGCTGCCACAGTTAAAGCTGCATTCAAACATTCACCATGACGTTGCTGCAAGTGTACTAATAATTCTGTGCTTCTGTCTGCTTCCGCTAATCGGTTGATTTCGGTGCGAATTTGCTGACGTTCTTCTATGGGAAGAAAGTTAGTAATGGGCTTCCCCACTAAAAAGTGTTTTGAAACATTGAGTAACTTAGCAGCCATCTGGTTAGCTTCATGGATCGTACCTGAAGCATTAGTGACTATATAGCCATCTGGTGCCAATTCAAATAACTCTTGATAGCGTTGGCGTTCTGTTTCTAAAAAATTTTGTGATTGTATTAGTTCCTCGTTTTGCTGATACAGTTCCTCCACTGCTAACTGCAATGTTTTTGAGCTATTATGGAGTTCCTGAAAAGCTTGCGGTAGCATATCTGCTGGTACCCAAGGCAGTACCGTAGCAGTTTGGTATAAATCTGCTAACCGCTTATGCAACACTTCTGTGCGTTGGAAAAATAGCTCAAGGTTCATCCGATATTCTCTTCCTTTTTACAGAGGTTCATCATTCAACGTAACTATTTGTAGTAGTAAAAATCTTCCACCTTAAGAAATGGATATCCAGTTACAATAAAACTTAATCAAGCAAACTCATAGCGATTTTTACCCTGATTCTTAGCACGGTACATAGCGGTATCTGCGTGTTTAATTAAACTATCAGTGTCGCAGCTGTTAAGAGGGTAGATACTGATGCCAATACTAGCAGATACTGTAGTAGTATATCCATCCAAAACTATTGGCTCTGTAATAGTACCTAAGATTTTTTCAGCCACCTTAGCAGCTACTTGGATGTTGGGAATTGCTCTGACAATGACAGTAAATTCATCGCCGCCCAAACGAGAGACTGTATCACTACCGCGCAAGCAGTTGCTTAACCTTTGTCCCACTGTGACTAACAGGCGATCGCCAAGCTCGTGCCCTAAAGTATCATTAACTTGTTTAAAGCCATCTAGATCAATAAACAATAGCCCCAATAATAAATTATTATTTGCTGCCCAATCCAAAGATTCATGAAGTTGTTCCATGAAAAATTTACGATTGGATAGACCAGTTAAAGGATCGTGATATGCCAAATAACGCAAATGGTCTTCTTTACGTTTTAATTCATTGTTAGAGCGGGATAACTCGTCAGCTTTACGCTGGAGTTGTTCTTCTCTCTGCTTGCGCATAGTAATATCTCGAATTACCCCAACTAAAAAGTAATTTCCCGCAGCATCTTTATGAAATGAACGCTTCGTAGCAATTAAGTGTGTCACTCCATAAGCATCGGTAAATTCTTCTTCACTTTCTTGAGTATGTTGAGTTTGTAGAACTATCTCATCTTGTTGACGAAATACATCAGCTTCATGTTTGGGGAAAAAGTCATAGTCTGACTTTTCAGTTAACAACTGATTGGGATAACCAATCAATCTACAATAGGCTTCATTTAACACAATCCACTGATGTTCTTCATTTTTGACAAAAATCGGGTCAGGAATTGTATTAATAACTTGATGTAAAAACTCTTTAGAGCGTTTTAACTCTTCTTGCATGTAAGCAAGAGAACGGGTAATCCAAATAGCTGAACTGCCAAAAGTGAGCAATGAAGGCGCAATTGGTATCCACCAACCAAACAAAAAAGCCAGGTAGGCGGACAACATTAACAACAAGCAACAAACTACAATGACGATCAAGCTTCTGGTTGGGTGTCGGATACGCCATGCAGTTACAGCACCCAAATAAGACCAACCAAAAATCCACAAGTATTCCCAGAAGGTTGGCCAGACTTTTAGTAACGGTCGTCCTTCTAGAGCTGCGGCGATTAACTCATGAATAAAATGGGCTTGCAGTTCAATTCCGGTGATCGGTTGTGCTGCACCCATCATCCTGCTAGATTGCGGTACAAATACAAAATCTTGGAGACTGGGAGCAGTGGAACCAATGAGTACAATGCGATCGCTAAACCATTCTTTTGGTATTTTGTCTGCTAACACATCCCTCATCAATACTTGGCGGTAGCTACAGGATTCTGGCGATGAATCTGGACATCTTGGTTTGGGAAAGTTGGACAAAATTTGGTAGCCTTGAGCATCAGCTCTGACATAGCCACCATCATTAGCCTGAAATCTAGTAAACACTGCCTTACCTAACTGCAAATACTCAGCTTTGGTAGCTGCGCTTTGTGGAGTGATACCAGATGTTTTTAAATACACTAAAGCCAGCTTCAAAGCAAAACTTTCGTGTGCCTGATTATTAATGTGCCAATACAACAAACTGCGACGTATTTTGCCATCAGCGTCATATACAACATTATTAAAACCAACTTGCTTAAGTTGATTCAACACTGGTGAGGGTAAAACACCGGTATTTTTGTTATTTGCTAGTTGTTCAATGCCGATCAAATTTGGCATCGACTTATAAGTTTTGAGCAAATTTTCATAACCAGTCTCCACTGGCAAATCCCGGTATATATCTAAACCAATAGCACGGGGATTAGCAGCTTTTAATTTTTGTAACAATTCGGCAATTACACGATCGGGAATCGGCCAAGAACCTACTTGGCGTAAAGAAGCTTCATCAATCGCGACAATAGTAATCCGCTCTTCTGGTGGCTCATATGGACGTAAACGGAACAATTGATCTAAAGCTGCCAATTCTAAAGATTGGAATAATCCCAGAGAGCGTACAAGCAAGATGCAGACTGCAACGCAGGAGGCGGTGATTAATTCCCTATGTCCTCGATCAAGCGGTTTTCTCAGTCCAGATATGAACTTCACAAGACGCTTGCCTAGCTGCTTACTCATTCCCATTACCTAGTGGGGAGAAATACTTTTTATTTGCGATCGCAATTAACTACTCGGTGAATATAGCTTACAGGTGAGCTACATTAATTCTAGAAAGGATAAAGGATGAAAAATGAAGTGAGAATTGCTACAAGCCGCCGTGGGCGAAAAAATCAACAGTTCAGCTTCGCTTACTGTTTACCCTCTCACAAGCCGAAGGGTCAAGTTTTTCAGTTCACGGGGTTTGTGACTAACCAATCAAAGGGTAATTGGAACCTTTGTGTCTCACATCACAAATTTAGTATAAATAGTGTTTGCTTAGAACAGTAGTATATATATGGGTAGTTTTAAAAGCCTAAGATTGGTGTTAACTATTTGCATTTTTGTGTAACATGAGTAAAAAAATACAAATATAGTCATTTATTCTAGTGAATTCACTTAAATTAAATTTAATGTTAAATTTTGAATATCTTTGATTATTCAGGTATTACAACTATAGACGAAATGATTGCCGAAAATTATTAACTATAAATAATATACAAAATAATATCTGATAGCTGTATATTACTCATGACTCACAAGACTAAAGCTACTTGTCGTCGATTTATCGTTGAGGCTGTCAACTAAAGACGCTCAGTAAGCTGATGCGCGCCTAGATTAAATATTCTCGCTTGTAGGTTGTCCAGGGTCACGCATTCCAAAGTCCAAGCTAGCCTTTGACTGTGGACTCTTGACTTTTGACAACCTGAGCGCGAAATATACAAGTTTATTTGCGTAATAGCTTATGAAGTATGAAGTATAAAATTAACCAAAAAAAAATAAGTCAACCGGAAGCAAATTTACTTAATGCAGCCAGTTGACTATTCAGTATCAGTCATCGCCTGATTACTTGAAATATTTGAAATTACGGGAACCTGTATAATTAGAAACTTTGGCGAGTTCCTCTAAATTTTGCACTCCGCTATAGCTTTTGCCATTAATTATCCAAGTAGGGAAGCCTTCTATTTTGGCAGCTTTACACACATCTGGTTGTCCTTTGAGTCCATCGGGAGCGCACTCTACTTTAATAGTATCATTGAGAATCTTGTAAGCTTCTTTACCAAATATTAGCTTCTGTTCGTGGCAGTGCGGACACCAATAAGCAACATATTCTTTAGCACCTATTTTGACAAGATGGTTTGCTAGGGCTATTTCTGCTTCACCGGAAGTAGTAGTGATTTCCCAACCAAATTGTGGATTAGGTTGTACTTTGGGAGTGAAGCTGATTTGTACTGGTTTGCCAGGAGTTGAAGTAACTGTATCCTTTGATGTATTGATACCAGAATAAATGCCCAAAGTGCCAATCAGTGTAACCATGCCGACAATAATGGCGGTAAAGAAGATTTGCCCGACATCCTCCCAAGTCCGACCGAGAATAGTGAGTACTAACATACTCATAGAGAAAATAGCCGAGCCGATACAGTAAGGACAAACGGCTTTAATTTGAGTTGCTAGTACATACATTAAGTAGCCACTAAAGATGGACATGGCGATCGCGCCTACTAACAGCAACCACCAAGTCCAATTTTCTATTTGTTTGCGGTTATTATCTCCGGCTTTCAATACTAAGGGAGCCAAAGCAAATATCAGCATACTGATATAAGCCAACAGCCCAAACAAGGCTAATGGCTGACCTAAAACCGTTGCCCAGGGGCTAGAAAGTACATCGTTACAGCCTTTGACACCAGCTTGTGCTGTACACGCTGCACTGCCTCCTGTTAACTTTTCGATGGTCAGATAACCTGTGACCAGGGCACCAAGCCCAGCGATCGCGGCAATCAATGGACGCGACCATTTATGAATCCAAGGAGTAGAACGGCGGCGAATCATAAACTGTGATTGGGAATGAGGTAATGGGCATTGGGGATTGGGCATTGGGGATTGGGCATTGGGAATTGGGAATTGGGGATTGGGCATTGGGGATTAATCTCCTTGTCCTTCTTGTCCTCCTTCCCTTCCCTTGTCTTCCATGCCCCATGCCCCATGCCCTATGCCCCATGCCCTATGATCGTATAGTTATTGAAGAAATTGATTTAGTTTCACCCTTAGAGTTCCAACTCCGACGTGCGGCTTCTACAAATTGACTAACACGAATGGGGTCAATTGGTTGTTCGATCCGACCGTGACGTTTCAGAGAACTGGAAACAATTACACCATCTGCTGCCTGCATCAGTGTAGCAATATTTTCCCAATTAGCTCCACTGCCAATCAAGACAGGCGTGCCATTTGCTGCACCACAGGCCAGTTCCAAATCTTCTATGTTAGGAGGGCTACCAGTAGCCCAGCCTGACAAAATCACTGCATCTGCTAAACCTCTTTCGATTGTGTCTTTGACAGCGACTGTGAGATTTGGGGAACTTAAAGGACGGGCGTGCTTGACTAAGACATCGGCCATAATTTTCACATCAGAGCCTAATTCTCGCCGATAGCGGAGTATTTGATGGGCTTCTCCCTCAATTAAACCTTGGTCTGTTGCCATTACCCCAGTGAGGACGTTCACGCGAATAAATTGTGCCCGCACACAACTGGCGATCGCCATAGCACTTTTAGCGTCGTTCCGCAAAACATTTAAGCCTAAAGGCAATGTCACCAAATTCTGAATACGCTGCACCACTACAGTCATGGCACTCACAATGGCTGGATCGACCTGATTTTTGGTAAACGGCGCATCGAAAAAATTTTCGACAATGATACCGTCAACCCCACCACTAGCAAGGGCGGTTGCTTCTTGTTCGGCGCGATCAATCACTGTTTTGAGGCTACCTCCCCAGCGGGGCGAGGTGGGCAGTGGTAGTAAATGTACTACGCCAATAATCGGTGTTCGAGTTTTAAATAGCTGATATAAGTCCACGTCAATTATTAGGAGGGGTTAGCGATTAGTGGCCAGGGTCTAAGAGAACCAGGGTTAGAGGTTAGCAGGGCCTAGGGGTGAGAGGCTAGCAATTCAAAATTCTTATTTTATAATTCTTTAGTTCCCAAGTGGTTCATTCAAAAGTTTTGATAAGTTATTTGATAAGTTAGTAGTAAGCTAGCGCGGTGAGGCAGTGCTAACTGACTACGAATTTATTTACCCCTCAAACATTAATGAGATAGACCATTAGCCCCTCATCTCTAGCCCCTAGTCCCTCATCTCTAGCCCCTTCCTTAGCATTAAATGTTGTTTTATGTGGTAGGTTTTCCCGCCTCTACCCTAAGGCGGAAATTGCGGTCAAACCTTCCATAAGATATGTTAAGATAAAACCTGACTACAAAGAGGAGTTTGCAACTCACAAGACGCGAGGCAGCTTCCCACAGTTTTAGGACTCTCACCTGCGCCTGTTCGCAGGAAAAGCCTAATCTGTAAGGGTAGCGTTACTGCTTGATTAGGCGTAGTCGCAAGTGCGATTTCCCTGAGGGTAGCGACTTCTCACAACCAGCCCTTTGGGCGGCTTCCCGATGGGTAAATTAACAACGCACACGCTGCGGTAATGTAAAATACCAACAGGCGAATTGTTAAAAAACATAACAAGTGTCAAATGTACCCCAAGACACTCTATATTACCCTGGGAAAACTGATTAATAAAAGCATCATAACATGACCTGAAACTTGATTAAGGTCATAGGTTTGCGGATAGGGACGGGGCAATGCTACCCTTCCACTTTAGTACTGTCCGCATGTGGGTGCAAATGAAAACAGAGCTAAGAGCTGTTTGTGTTTGATGAAAAGAAAAAAACGGAAAATTTTGGCAAAATATGGGTGACAAGCCAACAATTGCAATTTCTCACCTGGGCTGCGAGAAAAATCGAATTGATACAGAGCATATGCTAGGACTGCTTGTCAAAGCAGGCTATGGCGTAGATAGTAATGAAGAGTTAGCAGATTACGTTATTGTCAATACCTGTAGTTTTATTGAAGCAGCTAGAGAAGAATCTGTTAAAACTTTGGTAGAGTTGGCAGAGGCGAATAAAAAAATCGTGATCACTGGTTGTATGGCCCAGCACTTCCAAGAACAATTATTGGAAGAGTTGCCAGAAGCAGTGGCCGTAGTAGGTACAGGCGATTATCACAAAATTGTCAATGTAATTGAGCGGGTAGAACAAGGAGAACGGGTCAAGCAGGTTAGTATTGAACCAACCTATATTGCCGATGAAACTACACCGCGCTACCGCACTACAACCGAAGGCGTAGCTTATCTGCGGGTGGCCGAAGGATGTGATTATCGTTGTGCGTTTTGTATTATTCCTCATCTAAGAGGAAACCAGCGATCGCGTACTATTGAATCCATTGTCGCTGAAGCCAAGCAGTTAGCTAGTCAAGGGGTACAAGAAATTATTCTGATTTCCCAAATCACCACTAATTATGGTTTGGATATTTACGGTAAGCCAAAGTTAGCCGAATTACTCCGCGCTTTGGGAGAAGTAGATGTACCGTGGATCAGGATGCACTACGCTTATCCCACCGGACTGACACCTGATGTCATAGCAGCGATCCAAGAAATACCAAATGTCCTGCCCTACTTAGATTTGCCTTTACAACATTCTCATGGAGAAATTCTCCGCGCCATGAACCGTCCCTGGCAAGGACAGGTAAATGATGGGATTATTGAGCGCATCAAGATGGCGCTACCATCAGCGGTGTTGAGAACAACATTTATTGTTGGTTTTCCAGGAGAAACCGACGAGCATTTTGAACATCTACTCAAGTTTGTCCAGCGGCACGAATTTGACCATGTGGGCGTGTTCACCTTTTCGCCAGAAGAGGAAACTCCAGCTTACAAGCTACCAAATCAGTTGCCTCAAGACATCATGCATGAGCGCCGCAACCGCCTCATGGAACTCCAACAACCAATTACTTGGCGAAAGAATCAACAGGAAGTAGGCAAAATTGTTGATGTCCTGATTGAGCAAGAAAATCCTGAAACTGGAGAATTGATTGGTCGTTCGGCGAGATTTGCCCCAGAAATAGATGGGCAGGTCTATGTGGTTGGTCAGGCAAAGTTAGGAACACTTGTGCCAGTAGACATCCAAAGTGCTGATACATACGACCTTTACGGTCAAATTGTCAATAACTAATTTGTCAAAAGTCCCTTGTCTAATCGCCAATGACCAATGACTGAGGACGAATGACTAAATCCAAAAATCCAAAATAAAATCTAGGAGAATTAATGACTCTTTCGTTTCAAGAACTAGGCATTTCCCAAGAACGTGTTGAAAAACTAGAAAAAATCGGTTTCACCACACCCACCAATATTCAAACCCAAGCAATTCCCCAACTGCTAGATGGTCGTGATGTGGTCGGTCAATCCCAAACCGGAACAGGAAAAACCGCAGCCTTTTCTCTGCCAATTTTAGAACGACTAGATATTAGTCAAAGAGCCGTGCAAGCACTGGTTTTGACTCCAACTCGTGAGTTAGCCATGCAAGTCCATGATGCGATCGCTCAATTTATGGGCGATGACGGATTGCGGGTATTAGCAATCTACGGTGGTCAATCAATTGATCGCCAAATTTTACAACTCAGACGTGGTGTACACATGGTTGTGGGTACTCCAGGACGGGTAATCGACTTGCTAGATCGCGGTTGTCTGAAACTCGATCAAGTCAAGTGGTTTGTCTTAGATGAAGCCGATGAAATGTTGAGCATGGGCTTTATCGACGATGTAATCAAAATTCTTTCCCAAGCACCCGACGATCGCCAAACAGCTTTATTCTCCGCTACCATGCCGCCATCAATTCGGCAATTGGTGAACAAGTTTTTGCGATCGCCTGTGACAGTTACCGTAGAACAGCCAAAAGCTGCGCCTACGAAAATTAATCAGGTAGCTTACCTAATTCCCCGTCACTGGACAAAAGCCAAAGCTTTACAGCCAATTCTGGAAATGGAAGATCCAGAATCAGCTTTGATATTTGTCCGTACCAGACGCACCGCTGCTGAACTCACCAGTCAACTGCAAGCAGCTGGACATAGTGTCGATGAATACCACGGTGATTTATCTCAGCAAGCTAGAGAGCGCTTACTAAGCCGATTCCGCAATCGTCAAGTGCGCTGGGTGGTAGCAACTGATATTGCCGCCCGGGGATTAGATGTAGACCAACTGTCTCATGTGATCAACTACGACTTACCCGATAGCGTAGAAACCTACGTCCACCGCATTGGTCGTACTGGTCGGGCTGGTAAAGAAGGAACAGCGATTTCCCTAGTACAACCATTTGAGCGCCGCAAGCAACAGATATTTGAACGCCATAACCGCCAAAGTTGGCAATTGCTGTCAATTCCCACCAGGGCACAAATTGAAGCGCGGCACATCAATAAATTGCAGCAACAGGTAGGAGAAGCTTTGACAGGCGAACGCCTAGCTTCATTTTTACCGATAGTCAGCGAACTGATCGAAAAATATGACGCTCAGGCGATCGCAGCAGCAGCGCTGCAAATCGCTTACGATCAAACCCGTCCCGCTTGGCTAAGTTCAGACATTGAAATTCCCCAAGAGGAAAATCTTTCCGCTCCCAAACCCAAGCTCGTCAAGCAGCGTCGTGATGGTTCTTCTGAACGCACCCGGTCTTCTTGGAGCAAATCAGACAACAACATTGGGGATGATGACAGACGTGGTACTCCCAAGCCAAAATTGCGGACAGGCCGTCGTGATGCTGCCATTACTCCTGTTAATCACAAGCTAGGTTCATCTACAGCTAGAGAATCGGCTTCCTAAGCCAAACAATTTTGGATTTTGCGAAAAGTCACCAGATAAGGCTTTCTTAGATCTGAACTTTTCAAGTTAGATTTACGATTTTAGATTGACTGCACCACTTTTGGTATGCAGGGTAGGGATTTGAGAGCCAGCAATTTTAGATTTGTGCGGCTTCCCTGCTGCGGTTCGCAAAACCCAATCCAAAATCCAAAATCCAAAATCTAAAATTGGCACGATCAAGAGGAGCCAGTGATGTGCGGAGGCTACCCCCGTCTAGTAAACTGGCTTTCAAGAGTCAAGAGTCAAGAGTCAAGAGTTAGAATTTCACTGGAGTTAGCAAAAAGTTTTTTACTATAACCACTAGGTTGGTGGTGTGTACTTCACAGTTTTGACTTTTGACTTTCGACTTTTTGGCACTTTTTCAGAATATTGCTGATCGACTCAAAAAAAACCAACGCGACTTTGTAGAACTTGTACCTAGCTTGAAAATAGGGGTTAGGGACTAGGGGCTAGGGGAAGCAAGAAGAGATATTTTCATGTTTGGTTGTGGGTTTTTCCCATGAGTGAGAAGCTGACTTGTTGGTAGAAATAAAATCTAAGTCAGACCGCCCCAAACCATTTATAGAAAAAATTTAACTATTTTTAGAACTTGGATCTACAGTTGGTATCCTGATTGATCCCGATCAATTGACATTAACCGTTTACCGACTTCAGCAAGAACCAATAATTTTACAAGACAACGATAAACTGACATTACCCGATTTATTACCTGGTTGGGAGCTTACAGTATCAAAACTGTGGACGCCTGTATTTGATTAAAAAAAGTAAGCTGGATTTAGATCCCCGACTTCGCAGAAGTTATCGGGTATCTGAAGATAAACTTTTGCATTAACCCGCTTTCTTAGGCACAAAGTAGTCAAACTGTTTATTCATGCCCCAAATCCTCTAAATTTTCGCAGTTAATTTTGGGAAAAATCAGATAGTAGCAATCTAATAAACAGTCAGAATGTTGATGAATCCTCACCAACTTTTACCCACTTCAGCTTCAGTAACCACATCTGCTCAGTGGTATGCATATTACAAAGCCAATGCAGAATATCAGTTGGATATTCCTTGGGAACGAGGAGCAGAAATTACACAAGATGAACGGAATGCAATAGCGGCTTCACTAGCAGCTTGGCAATTGGGTGAAACATCAGATGGTTCGCATTTACTTGCTGCTACTAGAAAGTACGCAAAGCAGATTAACGATCCTAAATATATTGATGTTATCGAACTATTTATTAAGGAAGAACAACGCCACGGTAACGATTTGGGAAGATTTCTTGATCTTGCCCACATTCCCCGATTAAAAAGTAACTGGGGTGACACAATATTCCGTTTACTACGCTATTCAACGCCAAACATGGAGATTTGGACAACACCAGTCATCATTGTAGAAACACTGGCTTTAGTTTATTATAAAGCCATCCAAAAAGCCACAAATTCTATTATTTTACAACAGTTATGTCAGCAGATATTAAGGGATGAAGTTAAACACATCCGCTTTCAATATGAACGGCTAGCTATTATTTATAAAAATCGACCTATTTGGTTACGGCAACTAACTTACCTAATACAAAAAATTCTCTTTTTATTAACAGTAATTTTGGTATGGTTTGGTCATCGTCATGCTATCAAAGCAGGAGGATATGACTTCAGAAGTTACTGGCAAGATGCATGGGTAAAAATGAATTTTGCTTGGCAGCGAATGAAACCAGAGAAGTATCAGGGATAAAATTACGCACTTGGACTTGATGGCGATTCAGATCCCCGACTTCTTGAAGAAGTCGGGGATCTAAACCCTTACCAATGACACCACTGACTACCCTGTTTTAAGCCGTTACGCATCTAGAAGCGTCTTAACCGTTCATGACGAATACTTACTTAAAACAGAAAGTTGTATTAAATGCACGTAGGCAGTTTTATGTCAATGCGTAAATGCTAGTTTTAGCAGCGATTATTAGCGGGAGAAATTAACAATTAGTAATGATTATTCAATAACTGTCTTAAATATTTTAATTACCTGCTTAAATGTCTTAAGTGTCTTCTAATTCTTCAATTCATGATTCGACTATTTGCTTAAGTGTCTTAACTGTCTTCATAATTCTTCAATTCATGATTTACCCGCTTACTTAAGTGTCGTAATCTACTTGTTGACTTTTTTACAAGACTATGAAAAATTATGAGAGCAACATAAATACATCGCTAAAAATTCATCTGCCAAAAGCAGAAATAACTAATGGCTAAAACTGCTTTTTCAAATACCTGATCTTTGGGTATAGAGAACTTTAACTACAACGTACATAGCTCGTTATTTGGTTAAGAGCATCTTGTATTATCACCTGAACATGAGCCACCACAAGCTAAGCGGATGTGGGGACTAGCCCAGGTGGTCAGGATACTCATGAAACACAACGATGCTCAAGCAAGAAATCAACACAGCAAAAGGCGTTGCTGATGTCATGTATGAACATAATTTTGTGTTCTGACAAAACCCTTGTAAACACGTTTCCTGGAACGTCTCTAGATTTAGATTCATAACTCAATTCAGCAACGCTCAGCAAAAAAATTCTACAGGAGGTGACGCGCAGATCATGCAACCCTTTGAACTGCCGGATTTTTACATGCCTTGGCCCGCGCGGTTGAACCCAAACTTGGAAGCGGCGCGAGTGCATTCCAAAGCGTGGGCTTACGAGATGGGGATACTTGGCTCACAAGAAGAAGCGGAAAACTCCGCTATCTGGGACGAGCGGACATTCGATGCCCATGACTACGCTTTGCTGTGTTCCTATACCCATCCAGATGCGCCAGGTACGGAGCTTGACTTAGTGACTGATTGGTATGTTTGGGTGTTCTTCTTCGACGATCACTTTTTGGAAATCTATAAGCGCACCCAAGATATGGCTGGGGCGAAGGAGTATCTTGGCAGACTACCGGCGTTCATGCCAATTTACCCCACCGACACCCCCCCAGTACCCACCAATCCGGTGGAGCGTGGTTTAGCCGATTTGTGGTCTCGTACTGCATTTAGCAAAACTGTGGACTGGCGGTTGCGGTTTGCGGAGAGTACCGAGCATTTACTAGAAGAGTCTCTTTGGGAACTCTCCAATATTCGTCAGGATCGGATTGCTAACCCCATCGAATACATCGAGATGCGGCGGAAGGTAGGCGGTGCGCCGTGGTCAGCCCATCTCGTCGAACACGCTGCGTTTGTAGAGATCCCGGCGGAAATCGCCGCAACTCGACCGATGCGTGTACTCAAAGATACATTTGCAGATGGGGTACATCTGCGTAATGACTTGTTTTCTTACCAACGAGAAGTGGAGGATGAAGGAGAGAACGCCAACTGTGTGTTGGTATTAGAGCGATTCTTAAATGTGAGTACCCAGGTAGCCGCTAACCTGACCAACGATCTGCTGACCTCGCGATTACAGCAGTTTGATAACACCGCCGTCACTGAGTTGCCCTCGCTCTTTGAGGAACATGGACTAGACCCGGTGGCACGGATCAACGTTCTGCTATATATCAAAGGACTTCAGGATTGGCAGTCAGGCGGTCACGAGTGGCACATGCGATCGAGCCGCTACATGAACAAGGGAGGGGATAATTCTTCCACACCCACCTTATTTTTGGGCGGTCCGACTGGACTAGGGACATCGGCGGTACGTATAGAATCGCTATACACCACCTTAGGTATAGGAAGGTTCAAAAGCTTCACTCACGTTCCCTACAAGGCTGTAGGGACTGTGAAACTACCGAAGTTTTACATGCCTTTTACTACCAGTTTGAATCGCCACTTGAATACTGCAAGGCATCATTCTAAGGAATGGGCGCGTCAGATGGGGATGCTAGATTCACTACCTGGTATTCCTGAAGCCGTTATTTGGGATGACCACAAATTTGATGTTGCTGACGTGGCTTTATGCGGTGCGTTCATCCATCCGAATGGGTCTGCTGAGGAACTAAATCTGACGGCGTGCTGGCTAGTCTGGGGAACCTATGCTGACGATTACTTCCCCGCACTCTACGGACACAACCGCAACATGGCTGGTGCGAAAGTGTTCAATGCCCGACTGTCCGCATTTATGCCTGTTGATTCCAGCCCGATTCCAGACCCAACCAACCCGGTGGAATGTGGTTTGGCTGACCTGTGGTCTCGTACAGCTGGCCCGATGTCGGAGATCGGCCGCCGTGAGTTCCGCCGTGCTATTCAGGACATGACTGAAAGCTGGTTGTGGGAACTCGCCAACCAAATCCAAAATCGGATTCCAGACCCGATAGATTATGTTGAGATGCGTCGTAAGACATTTGGCTCGGATCTGACGATGAGCCTGTCGCGATTAGCTCAAGGCGACGAGATTCCGCTGGAAATCTACCATACCCGATCGATGCGTCAGCTGGATAATTCCGCCGCCGACTTCGCCTGTTTGACTAACGATATCTTCTCTTACCAGAAAGAAATCGAATTCGAGGGCGAACTCAATAACGGTGTGCTAGTCGTTCAGCAATTCCTCAACTGCGATACCTCACAGGCCGTCGAGGTTGTCAACGACCTGATGACCTCGCGGGCGCGTCAATTTGAACACATTGTTGCTACTGAATTGCCGATTCTGTTCGACGATTTCAACCTGGATACAAACACCCGTGAAAAACTGAATGGATACGTCCAAAAATTACAGCAGTGGATGTGCGGCGTACTCAAGTGGCATATAACGGTAGACCGCTATAAGGAATTTGAATTGCGTAATAACACGCCAGCAGGGCAATTGCTCAGAGGTCCCAAAGGATTGGGGACATCAGCGGCGCGGATTCAATCTTTGGTTGGTGCGTGGGGTTCAAATTCAGTACCTACTCAAGTAGAGTCGGGTTCTTTTGGTGGTGGATAGAGTATGCGATCGCACGAGATCGATTTTTTGAATAACTAGAAAGTAGAGGATGAGATTATGACAGATGCTAACCAGTCGAATTTAAATGTTGATGAACGATTTCAACTGAGTTTGAGTACACCTGCTGCCCGGAATTTGGCAACAACAACCAAATCTGCACCGCAGATGCAGGAAATTACCTCACGCTGGTTGTTGAAGCTATTACCGTGGGTACAGACCAAGGGAGGTACTTATCGGGTTAACCGAAGATTGACTTATGCTTTGGGCGATGGGCGCGTGACTTTTACCAACACCGGCGCGGCTGTACAGGTGATTCCCCAAGAACTGGGTGAGTTACCATTGCTGCGAGGATATGAGGACACTGAGGTATTGACTGCCTTAGCAGGTCGGTTTGTGCAGCAGGAGTTCGCCGCTGGTGACACAATCGTGCAGTTAGGACAGCCAGCCGATCGCGTGTTCTTGATTGCTCATGGCAGGGTGAACAAGATTGGTGTGGGTAAGTATGATGAACAAACCGTGTTAGGTGTGTTAGCTGACGGCGATTATTTTGGCGATCGCATTTTGTTAGAACCTGAAAGTACATGGGAATTCACAGTACAAGCCCTCACCCGCACTACTGTATTAGCATTACCACAACAAGCTTTCCGCGAATTGCTCAACCAGTCCCAGACATTACAGGCTCACATCGATAGCTATCGAACTCGCCAGGAAGCCCCAACTAATGCATCTGGTGAAGCCTCTATTGAGATTACTTCTGGATATGTTGGAGAGGTTGAATTACCAGGAACCTTTGTTGATTACGAACTCAAGCCCCGTGAATATGAGTTGAGTGTGGCGCAAACTGTATTGCGCGTACATACGCGGGTTGCGGATTTGTACAACGAACCGATGAATCAGACCGAACAACAATTAAGGTTGACCATTGAAGCCTTACGGGAACGTCAAGAAAACGAATTGATCAACAACCGCGAATTCGGGTTGCTGCATAATGCTGACTTCAAACAACGCATCTATACCCGCAGTGGCCCGCCAACCCCCGATGACCTTGATGATCTACTAGCCACAGTATGGAAAGAGCCTGGGTTCTTCCTCGCTCACCCTCGTACTATTGCGGCCATCGGTCGGGAAGCTAACCGTATGGGTGTTTATCCACAAAATATAGATATGGGTGGTAACCAAGTACCTGCATGGCGCGGTGTACCTATCTTTCCCTGCAACAAGATTCCCATCAGCAGTAACCGCACCAGTTCTATCCTCTTACTTCGTACCGGTGTAGAAAAACAAGGGGTGATTGGCTTACATCAAACTGGTATTCCCGACGAATACCAACCCAGCTTATCTGTGCGCTTCATGGGTATCAGCGAAAAGGCGATCATTTCCTACCTCGTCACCGCCTACTATTCCGCCGCCGTCCTCGTTCCTGACGCACTCGGTATCCTCGAAGATGTGCAAATTGGAACTTGAGAATTGGTGAGAGTTTAAGGTGATTGACTTTTGTCAATGAGAAATTACACTGAAAATAGAGGCAAAATCAAGTATTAAAATCAAATTTGTACTGAATTTTCAATTTCACAGTGAATGAGCAGTACAAAGTTGATGCATGGGTTAGCGAAGCTCCTTGATTCTCGCAGCGTTTTGTGGGTGAGGAGTTTCGCTACCAGGGTTTTGGGAATATTTTTCAGCAACATTAATTACAGGACTTACGCACAAGTAACGGAAAAATTAACCGCAGAGGACGCAGAGGACACAGAGAGATGAGATTTCCAGAGGTTTTTTGCGTAAGTCCTCTAATTATTGACAAAAGCTTTATCATCTTACCCTCTCACCTATTTCCAGCATTTTTGTTAGTAAATAGAGAATTAGGTGATGACAGATTCTATTGAAGCGAATTTAAATATTGATGGACAACCGCAACTGAGTTTAAGTACAGCTGCGGCGCGGAATTTGTCCACTACAACCAAATCTGCACCGCAGATGCAGGAAATTACCCCGCGCTGGTTGTTAAAAATGTTGCCGTGGGTACAGACCAAGGGTGGTACTTATCGGGTGAACCGAAGGTTAACTTATACATTGGGTGATGGGCGCATAACTTTTACCAATACTGGGGCTGAGGTACAGGTGATTCCCCAGGAATTGGGTGAGTTACCATTGCTGCGTGGATATGAGGACACCGAAGTATTGAATGCTTTGGCGAGTCAGTTTGTGCAGCAAGAGTTTGCACCGGATGACATCATAGTGGAAGTAGGACAGCCAGCCGATCGCCTGTTTTTGATTGCTCATGGCAAGGTGAACAAAATTGGTGTAGGTAAGTATGATGAGCAGACTTTGTTAGGTGTATTAGCTGATGGCGATTATTTTGGCGATCGCACTTTGCTAGAACCCCAGAGTACATGGCAATTTACAATCAAAGCTATTACTCGCACCACGGTATTGGCAATACCACAACAATCATTTCGCGCACTGCTCAACCAGTCCCAAACATTGCAGGCTCACATCGATAGCTTGCGAACTCGCCTACAAGCCCCACAGAATAAGTATGGAGAAGCCGCCATTGCGATCGCTTCTGGTCATGTGGGGGAGACGGAACTACCAGGAACCTTTGTTGATTACGAACTTAAGCCTCGCGAATATGAGTTGAGTGTGGCGCAAACTGTGTTACGGGTACATACGCGGGTAGCGGATCTGTACAACGAACCGATGAATCAGACCGAACAACAACTGCGGCTAACCATCGAAGCATTGCGGGAACGTCAAGAAAACGAATTAATCAACAACCGCGAATTCGGGTTGCTGCATAATGCTGACCTGAAACAGCGCATTTACACTCGCAATGGTCCACCTACCCCCGATGACCTTGATGAACTGCTGACTCGTCGCCGAAAGTCAAAATTTTTCTTAGCACATCCCCGTACTATTGCTGCTTTCGGTCGGGAGTGTAACCGCATGGGTGTCTATCCCCAAAGCATTGACGTAGACGGGACTAGGATATCCACCTGGCGCGGTGTACCGATTTTTCCCTGTAACAAAATCCCAATTAGCGATCGCCAAACCAGTTCCATCCTAGTCATGCGCACTGGTGTAGAAGACCAAGGTGTCATCGGCTTACATCAAACCGGTATCCCTGACGAATACCAACCCAGTTTATCTGTCCGCTTCATGGGTATCAGCGAAAAAGCCATCATTTCCTACCTCGTCACTGCTTATTACTCCGCCGCAGTCCTCGTTCCTGACGCACTGGGTATCCTAGAGGATGTTGAAATTGGTCGCTGAAGTTTTTGAGCTTTCCCGTTTTCTGTTTGAGGGAACGGGAAAGTATTTCTTATCTACATTCTGTATCGCTTCATTTGCAACGACGTTGTGTCATTAATTTTACGTGAGTTCGACAGACCTCACCCACCCGGCCTCCCTCTCCTCGCAGGAGAGGGAGGAGTAACGAAAAATTAAGCTTTTCGCTCCCCTCTCCTTTTAGGAGAGGGGTTGGGGGTGAGGTCAAAATCTTGTGCATCGAACTCACGTTAATTTTGAGTTATTCCTGATTATTTGCCAAAAAAAATATTACAGCCAAGGGCGAGTTACTTGTTCTAACTCGCCAATTTCATCATCGCTTAATTTCCAGCCCAAAGCGCCAGCATTTTGTTTAACTTGTTGCGCAGTTTTCACCCCAGCAATAGGAATGACGTTACCTTGAGCAATTAACCAATTTAAAGCAATTTGGGCAGGAGTGCGATCGTATTTTTCGCCAAATTTCTGTAACAAAGATATTACTGGTGTGATTTTTTGCAAGCCATCTTTACTAAATCTTGGGTCGATTTTTCTTGCACCCGTTGGGGTTTCGCTACTATTAGCGGTGTATTTACCTGTGAGTAATCCCTGAGCTAAAGGACTATATGCCAAAATTGTTACACCCAAATCCCGAGCCGTAGACAGAATACCTTGACTTTCAATTTGGCGAGACAGCAAAGAGTAGCGTACCTGATTCACTGCTAAAGGTACTCCCCTAGCTGCCAAAATTTGATGGGCTTCTCGCATTTGGGCTGCTGAATAATTACTCACGCCTATAGCGCCAATTCTCCCCTTTTGCACTTCATCAGCGAGGGCGTTCATCAGTGTTTCGTGGCTTAAAAAGAAGGTAAAAGGCCAATGAACTTGATAAAGTTCAATTCGCTGTAATTGTAGGCGCTTGAGGCTGTCTGTTAACGCCTCAGCAACTGATTGTCCGGTAAATCGCCAAGGTAGCGGCCCAAATTTTGTGGCAATTTGCACAGGTTGCTGCGTTTCTTGCAAAAATTGCCCTAGAAGAGTTTCGCTAGTTCCCAGTCCGTAAACTTCCGCAGTATCAAAGAAAGTCACACCAGCCTCCAGGGCGGCGGTGAAGGCTTCTTTTAACTGTTCTGGACCGTAGCCATCGCCATAACTCCAAAATAGCTTATCACCCCAAGCCCAAGTTCCTAAACAAAGCGGCGTAACAACTGGGCCATTTTTCCCTAAAGTGATGGTTTCCACGTTTGTCAACATTATATTTATTGTTACATTTCTTTACTTTTTTAGTGTAGCGTTACACCCCAAGTGTGTAATCAATCGCAGGGGAGGGGAGGGAGACAAGGGAAGGGGGACAAGGGAGACAAGGGAGACAAGGAGAAATAACAAATGACCAATGACCAATGACTAATGACAAATTTTAGAGAAATCTGGAATGTCAGGGTTTATCTTGAGTAAATGGGACAATAAAATTCCAAATCGCATAAAGTAGCTATGGCAAGCAGTGAAGCATTTGATTCCTCAAGTAACTCCCCATCTGTGCCCAGGGTCAATCTGCTGACCATGTTTAGGCTAGGCTTGTTTCAAATGGGGTTGAGTATGATGTCTATCTTGACTCTGGGGGTACTCAACAGAGTCCTGATTAAGGAAATAGCAATTCCTGCAACGTTAGGTTCGTTAGTGCTGGCGCTACAAGCATTTGTTGCACCTTCGCGCATCTGGTTTGGTCAGATATCAGATGCTAAACCGATGTGGGGTTATCATCGTACAGCTTATGTTTGGATAGGAGCAGCAATATTTGCGATCGCGGCCTTTTTATTTGTACAAGTAATGTGGCAGCTAGATTTTGCCGTCGAAAATGCAGGTACTTGGGTATGGACAACGCAAACTATTGGCTGGACTGCGCTTCTGTCTTTAGTATTTGCGATCTACGGTTTAGCCCTTTGTGCCAGTGGTACCGCTTTTGCTGCTTTGTTGGTGGATGTGTCGGAAGAAGACAACCGTTCTAAAGTCGTTGGTGTTGTCTGGTCGATGCTAATGGTAGGTATTATTGTTGGGGCGATTATTAGCTCTAGCTTACTCAAGCAATTAACGCCAGGAGCCAATATAGAAACTTTGCAGGCAGCAGTCAATAGATTATTTATGATTGTGCCAGCTCTGGTATTTGGGTTAGCGATCGCCGCAACATTAGGTGTAGAAAAAAAATATTCCCTATACACTAAGCGTTCTCAAGTAGTTAATCGCGAAGACAGCATCACCTTATTTAAAGCATGGGAAATTCTCACAGCTAGTCCGCAAACAGGCTTGTTCTTCACATTTTTATTAGTTATGACTATCAGCTTGTTCATGCAAGATCCAATTGTGGAACTATATGCAGCTGATGTTTTTAACATGAAATACGATGAAAGCACCAGACTTAATGTTTTTTACGGCATAGGCATTTTAATAGCTTACGGTGTTGCTGGCTTTTTAGTTGTTCCACGCCTAGGTAAGCGCAGAACTGCAAAAATGGGCTGTATTTTAGTAGCATTCTCTGCTCTACTACTAGGAATATCAGGATTTTCAGCTAATCCAGCCTTTCTCAAATTAGGTCTAGTTTTGTTTGGTTTATCTACTGGTGTTTTAACCACAGCCGCAGTTAGCTTGATGCTAGATTTGACTGCTGCGGAAGCCGCAGGTACATTTATTGGTGCATGGGGACTAGCACAATCTATTTCTAGAGGTTTGGCATTTGTATTTGCTGGTGCTGTATTAGATACAGGAAAGAAGCTACTACCTAGCCTACAATTAGCCTATGGACTAGTATTTGTCTTAGAAGCTATAGGAATGTTGGTATCAATTTGGTTTCTCAATCGCGTAAATGTGACAGAATTCCAAACAACTACCAAACAAGCGATCGCTTCTGTTTTGGAAAGTGATTTAGATTAAATGGGCATGGGGCATGGGGCATGGGGCATTGGGCATTGGTCATTTGTCCTCCTTGTCTCCCTTGTCCCCCTTGTCCTCCTTGTCTCCCTTGTCCTCCTTGTCTCCCTCATCTACCTCATCTCCCTCATCCCTGATACATGAACGATTTTTGGAATACAATTCTCGATTTTGCCCAAACTACCACCACTAGAGTGGGTAAGCAATTAATGCAAGATTTTGGGCGGGTGCAGGCTTCACAAAAGGCTGATGGCACTTTGGTGACGCAATCTGATAAATGGGCAGATCAAACCCTGAGAGATGCGATCGCTTCTACTTTCCCTGGTTACGGTATTTTAAGTGAAGAGGCAGACCTAGTTTTTCCAGGTACAGAATGGTGCTGGGTAATTGACCCTTTGGATGGGACAACTAACTTTACAAGAGGCATTCCCATTTGGTCGATTTCCCTAGGCTTATTGTATCGGGGAATACCAATTTTTGGTTTTGTCTACGCGCCAACACTGAATCAAACTTTTCATGGTTTTTGGGAAGGTGCTTCTGGATTAGCAACACCGACTGGGGCGTTTCTTAACCACCACCCTATCCATACCAGTCCTGATGCTCCCAGCAATAATCACTTTTTTAATCTCTGTTCCCGCAGCACGGCAGCTATGCAACCAGGTTTTCCCTGTAAAATTCGCATGTTGGGTGTAGCTAGCTATAACTTCCTGACTGTAGCAAATGGTGCAACTTTGGGTGGGATTGAAGCCACGCCCAAAGTTTGGGATTTAGCAGGCGCTTGGGTAATTGTCAAAGCCGCTGGCGGTACTTGGTTATCCCTGAAATCAGAACCATTTCCGCTGTTAGCAGGGGAAGATTACAGCGATCGCTCTTTTCCCACTCTGGTTGTCAGCAATTCAGAATTGGTTCCAGTATTTACACCATTTTTGACTAATTTAAGCTTCTCCTCACTCTAAAAAAGGCGGAACTCTCTCCCTTGAGAGAGGAAACGCTTGAGAGGGATCGCTACACTCGCTACGGACGATGTATATTTAATTTTGCATGACTACTTAAGTGAATATTTAGTGTGAAATTATACTTTATAATCCTTAATATATAAGGATTTCATTATATTTACAGTTGATGGAATTAGTTATACCTAATTTATACTGTGTTGTCACTCCCATAATGTTGCGGTGGGACACTGAGTATAAAAAAAGCCATGTTGTCTAATTTAGAATTGATGCGAGTTTTTGTTTATAACTCTATCCAGAAACAAGAAGTTTTGCTGTCCAACGCTTTTTTGACGGCGCAAACAGTATATCAAAGTACCCAAGTAATAGCAAAAGTAGAAGGTGTCATTGCTAGTGCCGAATTAGCTTATACACCATCAATATTCGTAATTAGTGCAACTTCATCGTACTGGGAAGCGCTTAATGAAGTATTAGCTGAGTATAGCTATATTCTTACAGGTGAAATAGATCGTCGGGGTTTCTACGAGTATCGCTACTGCCAAGTACCTAACGGCTATAAGATGCACGGTACCAAATCGGTTTTTCTATGGCGAGCTTGGTGGAAATATCGTAAATATGCTTTACAAATAGGGATTCCTTTAGAACTACTGATCCGTACACGAGATGCATGGTATCCCATCAGAGATTTAACTATTAGCGATGGACTTCTATATATTAAAACTTTAGGAAATGAGATAGCCGTACATGCAGATGACCTAGTGACTTGGTTAAGCAAAACTCAGCCCAATTCCTACAATATGACCCAGACTGCAATCCTTCAGAAAGATGCAAAGTGATTTTATACTGAAATATGATTTTTTCCTAACCCCCAACCAGATCCCGTTGAGGTTGGAGTTTCTCGGAGGTTTTTGATGAAAGGACTCTGGCTCGAAAACAACCAATTAAAATTACGCACTGACATTCCCACTCCAGAACCACCACCAGGAGAAGCCCTTGTACGTGTTTTGCGTGCAGGTATTTGTAATACGGACTTAGAACTGCTAAGAGGCTACTATCCCTACAGTGGTATTTTAGGACATGAGTTTGTTGGTGTTGTTGAACAAGGGCCAGAAAACCTACTTAACCAGCGGGTAGTGGGAGAAATTAACGCTGTTTGTGGGCATTGTCGATTTTGCCTGAGCAAACAATCGACTCACTGTGAAAACCGCAGTGTATTAGGTATCGTTAATCGCCACGGAGCCTTTGCTGAATATCTCTGTTTGCCGATAGAGAACTTACACCACGTACCTGATAATGTACCTACAGAAGTAGCAACCTTTACTGAACCATTAGCAGCAGCATTAGAAATTCAGCAACAGGTAGAGTTAGGTGCTAATCACCGAGTACTGGTAGTGGGAGATGGTAAGCTGGGACAACTGGTAGCACAGACAATAGCCTTAACAGGTTGCGAACTTTTGGTAGTTGGTCGTCATCAAGAAAAACTTGGTAATCTAGAGGCAAGAGGGATTAAAACGGGTTTAGCCGCTGCTGTTACAGACAGATTTTTCGATATTTCAGTAGAGTGTACTGGTAATCCAGAAGGATTTGCGATCGCTCGTCGTGCTTTACGTCCTAGAGGTACATTGGTACTTAAAAGTACTTATGCTGGGAACCTCAGCTTAGATGCTTCGTCTTTGGTAGTAGATGAAATCACGCTCATTGGTTCCCGTTGCGGCCCCTTTGCACCTGCACTTCAACTACTCGCCACAGAACAAGTTGACGTAGAACCATTAATTCATGCTTGCTATCAACTCAGCGACGGGTTGACAGCTTTTAAACACGCTCAAAGTCGGGGGGTTTTAAAAGTTTTGTTGGAAATTAGTCAATAGTCAATGGTCAGTTGTCAGTTGTCAGTTGTTATTTCTCCCCTGTCTTCCTTGTCCTCCTTGTACCCTCTGCTTCCTCATCCTTTTAATAAAGCATGGGATTGGTTTTAGCGTGAAAATCAGTACAATCGATAGCTTCTTCTGTATTGGCGCGGGACGGATGTACAGTACATTTTAGGCGGTAATCATCAGTGAAAAATTGGCAACCAGTACAAGGTATTTGATGCATTTGCTTGGCTTTATTAACACTATCTCGCACTGTGGCCCATAGACTCCAAGCACCGAGAATGATTACAGACCAAGCGACAACAAAGCAAATAGGGATTAAGAAAAATTGAATCCCATGAATCAGATCAGAAATAAGTTTTAACATGGCAATTTCTCATATTCATGCCAATTTCAAAAAGAAGGCGACAGATGTATTCGTAGGGGTGGGGTCTCCCCACCCTTGACGAGTTGCCATCACACGCAATCATTAATTAAATCGGTATAATTAAAAATTGGGAATTAGAAGTAATTTTAACTCCTAACCCCAATTTGTAACTTCTAGCTGAGGAAATATAACTCAAATTCCAGCATGACCCAGTGCTAAACCAGCCACAAGCATTCCTAATACGAGGAATGGTTGGGCGCTGGCTTGGTACTTCACATCATTCTTTAACGGGTCACGCAAGAAATACATATCCTGGAAGGTGATTTGGGGCAAGATTAACAGTACAAGAATTGCTGCATATAAATTTTCATGGATACTAACTAGATAAGCAGCAATTAATCCTTGAAATACATCAATCATCACTACGCATATCCAGGCCGCAGTAGTCACACCAAACATCACAGGTAGTGATTGTAATCCCAATTGGCGATCGCCTTCTACACTCTTGAAGTCATTGACAATGGCAATCCCCAATCCAGCTAAACTGTAAACTAGGGTGATCACCATAATTTTCCAGTTCAGTTCGCCAAACAAAGCGTGACCAGCCCACCAAGGTAATGCAATATAACTTGCTCCCAAGGCGTAATTTCCTAACCAGCCGTTTTGCTTCAGCTTCAGCGGTGGTGCTGAATAGATGTAGGCAATAAAAGTACCAAAAATAGCCAGTACTGTCACATTGGGAAATTCATGTCCAGCCCACAAATCCAGCACATAGGCTAAACCAATACCAGATAATAATAATACAACAATCTGAGTAATTACCTGGGGTACAGAAATTGCCCCAGAGGGAATAGGTCGGTAAGGTTCATTGATGGCATCAATTTCGCGATCATAGAAATCATTGATCGTTTGGGTGTAACCCGTCAGTAAAGGGCCGGAAAGCAACATACAAGCAGCTGCTTTCAACACATTTTCCAGCGTCCAAGTGTAGTTACCAGAAGAAGCCGCACCGCAGACTACGCCCCAAATTAGGGGAATCCAGGTAATGGGCTTCATCAGTTGCAACCGGATTTTCCAAATCGAGGTTTCGCCCGGTGCTGCGCCTTTCATCCCTAGTAGCTGCCGAGTTTTCGCACTGCGATCATCGGCAACTGCTGTGATTTCTTCGCTGGGATTAACTGCGTCTAATGCTTCCGCCGAATTGGAATTTGGGGTAATGGGAGTTAAATCAGACATAAGATAAATTGGGCAAACAGGGCATGGGGCATGGGGTATGGGGCATGGGGTATGGGGTATGGGGCATTATTTCTTCCTTGTCCTCCTAGTCCCTAGCCCCTCCCTAATCCCTAGTCCCTAATATTTCTAACTTAAAACGAAATGATCAAATAACTATTCTGAAACTTCGCCCCTGTGATGGGTTTACCACTCAGAGAGGGGGGGAGGTCAATATTACGCCGTTGGTCACCGGCTTCCACTGTCACTTCTGGCCCATACTGGGTTAGCTTGACTTGCTTTTTATCAAATCCAGGCAGGAATAAGCGTACCTGACGGTTGTGGGTATCTATTTCAATGGGTTTAGGGGCTTTTAGTGCTTGCTGTGCAAAGTCTGGTAGGGCATCCATGAGCGATCGCCATTCGCCAGTCGGCACATCAGACACTACACTAATGGGTAAGGGGCTAAATTCCTCTGTGAGATTGTGGCTACCGTCGCTAGAAACAACGATAACGCCACCTACAGTGACACCGATTTGCTGTGCGCTACCCCATAAATAACGGGTACTTGCTACCTCAATTGGTTCTGGTGTAGTTACCAAAAAGGCAGCAACGCGCTGGGGGTTAGCCACAGCAGCTTTACCCTTTTCGAGGAAATTATTAACTTGATTAGTAGGTTGAGCGAAGTTATCTGCTGTCCAATTAAAATTGAACAAAGTGCTAATCAGCGGTTGAATCAAGGGCGATTCGGCAATTGTCTTTCCTAAATCAGAGTTGACAAATAATTGCTTAAAGCGCCGCACATACCAGCTTAAAGACTCTGGTAATCCCAACATCCGCAAGGCGGAAGCATCACCTGTGCCATCGTAGACAATCACATCATATTTGCCGGAAGCATCATATTCACGGATTGCATTGAGAGCAAGGGCGTTATCCATCCCCGGCAATACTACCAACTCTTCACCATAAACTTCTTTAATGATTGGTGTGCGGAGGTATTGCGCCTCAAGTTTTTTGACTTCTTCCCATTGGCGTTGTAGGAGTACAGATGCTTTAAACTGTACTACTTGCAAATTAGGAGCAATTTCTTGGGGATCGGACGTTAGGGTAGTATCCAGCAAAATTGGTAATGCTGGTTCTGCAAGTCCTGCTAAAAGTACGCGCTTACCTTGGCTAGCCAATAATTTGGCAGCGGCGATCGCAATTTTGGTACGAGCAATGCCGCCTTTGCCCAAAAATGTCAATATTAGGGTCATTACTTGATTTCCACTTTACCGCCGATGTTGTCAACTCCAACTTAGCACTCAGCAAATCCTCTCAACTTCCGCCTACTGTACGAGTTTAAGTTCATCTTCAAAAAACCAAGTCGAGAAATTATCGTCAAATTGCACTACTACACCTACACCGCTACCATCGGTGACTTTGTAACCTAAAACAGTGCCGACTTGTCCTAATCTTTTGACAACAGGGGGAGATACGCGATCGCGCAAACGAAAGACCTTAACCTTCTGTCCGATTTCCATGCCTAGATACAATGCAATAAACCAAGTCTCAGTTTAGCTGAATCCGTGACTTTTCTGTCATAGATTCACGGCAATAGCCAGGGGATTGCGGAGATGAGGAGGCTGGGGGCACAGGGGACTATTGACTCTTGACAAATGACTAATGACCGTTGACTAAAATAAAATCAACAGCCAATCAGGTATATACCCATGTTTGTCACAGATACCGTCAGTGGTCATTGGTCAGTGGTCAGTGGTAAAGAAAAACAACTGACGCGAAATCCCACTCCTTGAAGGGGTGGGATGAGCTTAAAGTATCATCCCTCAGTTAATTATGAGACTATTTTCTAGTAATGTGATATTGCTATTAAAATGCAAAGGAACTTTCATAGCTAATTAGCTTCATGAATAGCACTGGGATGTGTAGGTAGTGAGCGAGGAAGCAAGAATTGCTAAGGAAAATGCGAGGATTTGTCAGATATGCAGGAAGATTGAGGCGTATTCTCCCAGTAGATGAACGATTATGGGTAAAATTTGATTTACTCAGAACTTTGGTAAGACGAGATTTGGAGGCGCGATACAAAGGTTCTGTCTTAGGCAATTTATGGCCTTTACTCAATCAGCTATCGCAATTACTGATTTACACATACGTATTCTCAATAGTATTAAAAGTTAAATTAACTCTTAAGAGTTTACCAGAAAATAACTTTACTTTTGGGTTATGGTTGTTTGCTGGGTTACTACCTTGGATTGCTTTTACAGGTGGACTAATGCAGTCGGCTAATTCAGTAGTAGCACAGCCAAATTTAGTTAAGAAAGTGGTTTTTCCCTTGGCTTTGTTACCCTTAGTGCCAATTTTGTCCACATTTATTGAAAGTTCTTTTGGCTTAATGGCGTTAATTTTTTTTGTCGCCTTAAGTTCCCATACTTTACATACTACCTTGGCACTGTTACCCTTAGTTTGGTTAACACAGTTATTGTTAACAGCAGGGTTTGGTTATTTGGCAGCAGGGCTAACGGTATTTTTGCGGGATATTCCCCAAACACTAGGAGTAATTTTAAATATTTGGTTTTATGTAACACCACTTGTCTATCCAGCATCGAATATCCCAGAGCAATGGCGAAGTTGGATATTTTGGTTAAATCCAATCGCTGCGATCGCAGAAGTTTATCGTGACTTAATTTTAGTTGGGGAGGTAAAACATTGGGGCGAATGGGGAGTAGCCTCAATAGTTGCATCTGTACTGTTTTTTAGCGGGTTTTTGGTATATAAACGTTTGCGTCCGGCGTTTGCTGATGTATTGTGAAGGTATTACCATTTAATAGATATAGCACTCCTAAATCATGCATCAGAAAAATCTACATACGCCTGCCTCAACTGGAAATTTCACAATTCAGATAGGATTGCAATAAGTAGCTCAATCTAATTAAATGTGAAATGTCATTACGAGCGGAACGCAGTGAAGCGAAGTAATCGCAAAAACTCTACTTTACGTTTTTCAATGTTGACCTACTTAACATACAACTATAGCGTTTCTCAATCTAGTACCGTACGGCGTAAATACACATACCATCTTTAATCCTTGCGAGTAGCGAAATTTTCTTAGCTTTGAATGGTCTGCTTATTTCCGCCAACCTGTACTACTGAGGTGCGTTTTTAAAGCTACTTATTTTGATATCAAAGGTTCGTGTGTACTTCAGTAGCCTGGGAAACCCTATATTTAAGTACAATCTTTATCAACCATCTTAATCTAAGAAAATAAAGATAAATGCCTTACACAAGCCCTATTTATATTTATTAAATTAAAGTGTGTGAGTTTTGAGTATTGATAACTGCTATATGGGAAAAGAAATTGCCATTGCCCTGAAGAATATCTCAAAGTGCTATAAACGGTATGCTCGTCCTGTAGATCGGCTTAAAGAGATTCTACTACCAGGAAAAAGCTATGCCCAAGAGTTTTGGGCACTCCAAGATATATCTTTTGAAGTGATGAAGGGCGAGACAATGGGCATCATCGGTCGCAATGGCGCAGGTAAATCTACTCTCCTGCAAATGATTTGTGGTACTTTGACCCCAACGAGTGGAGAAATTCAAGTTAATGGAACTGTTGCAGCACTGTTAGAGTTGGGTGCTGGATTTAATCCTGAATTTACAGGGCGAGAAAATGTCTATATGAATGGGGCAATCATTGGTCTTTCACAACAAGAGGTGAATGAACGTTTTGATAAGATTGCTGCTTTTGCTGATATTGGAGATTTTATAGAGCAGCCTGTAAAAACTTATTCTAGTGGGATGTATGTCAGGCTAGCTTTTGCCTCAGCTATTCATGTTGAACCAGATATTCTGATCGTCGATGAAGCACTATCCGTAGGCGATATGTTCTTTCAAGCTAAGTGTATGGCGCAGATGCAGCATATGATGAGTTCAGGGACAACTGTTTTGTTTGTCAGTCATGATATTAGTTCTGTGAAGAGCTTATGTCAAAGATGTGTGTTTCTGGAGCAGGGTAGACTGCAAAAAATAGGTAAAGCATCGGAAGTGGTATCTTTTTATGCTGGTATTATACATAGTGAGATAAATCAAGAATTGAAACTACAACTAAAAGAGAAAAAAGGGAAGACCGAGAAAGAAAAAACAATCCTCAACCAAAAACCCCAACAAATTAGTGAGTTACTTGATAACTCAGTCATATCTGAAATATTTGTGTCTACTGAACAAGAAGCTCAGTTTGCTGAAGGTAATCATCGGTATGGAGAAGGTGGGGCCAGAATATTAGATATTAAGCTGTTAAATAGTCAGCATAAACCTACAGAACAACTTGAATTGAAAGAAGATTTCACTGTTCAGGCTTCTATTCTGTTTGAGCAGGAATTACCTACTTTTTGTTTTGGCTATTTGATTAGAGATATTAAAGGAATTGATCTTATTGGGACTGTAACATCAATTGAAAGAGTAAATATGCCACAAGTTTCAGCAGGAGAAGTTTATGTTGTAGAAATGAAATCTAAGAATATGCTCAATGCTGGGATCTATACATTAACATTTGCAGTAGAAAGACCAATTATCTTGAATCAACAGCATATTTTTTTAGATTGGGTTAACGACGCTGTAGTTTTTCAGGTTAATATCCCTGAAGATACGCTGGATCGTTTTGCATCTAAAGTTTATGTTCCTGCGGAAATTAAATATCTACAACTAAATGCTTGATTTGGCAATGGAAAAACATTTTATGATTAGTGAAAATGCAGTTGTTAAAACTCAGTTTATTGGCAAAAATACAGAGATTAAAAACTTTGTTGTTATTGGCACGGATGTTCATATAGGAAATAATGTTATTATTCATCCTCATGTAACTATAGAACCCGGTGTCATTATTGGCGATAGAGTAGAAATATTTCCAGGAGCTTATATTGGCAAAGAGCCAAAGGGAGCAGGTGCAACAACAAGAAAATTAGAGTTTGATAAAAAAATAATAATACATGATAATTGTTCTATTGGGCCAAACAGCATAATTTATTATGATGTAGAAATTGGCCGAAATACTTTAATTGGTGATAATGCTTCTATTAGGGAAGGAGTTAAAATTGGTGAGTTTTGTATTCTTAGTAGGGGAGTTACAGTAAATTATAATACTCGCATTGGCAATCGCACCAAAATTATGGATTTAAGCCATATTACAGGCAACTGTGAAATAGGTGATGATGTATTTATTAGTGTTTTAGTGGCGACAACCAACGACCGCGCTATTGGGAAACTAGGATATGAAGAAGAACGTATTCAAGGGCCAAAAATTAGTAATAAAGTAGCGATTGGTGCGGGAGCAAATATTCTTCCAGGAGTAAACATTGGTGAAGGCTCTGTTATTGCAGCTGCATCTGTAGTTAATAAAGATGTGCCTGCGGGCAAAATGGTAGCAGGTAATCCAGCACGTCTAATTAAAACTCTTAGTGAAGAATGATTAAACAGGAACTGCTACCACTTACCAGCCTGAGATTTATTAGTGCATTTTGGGTTTTTTTATTCCATATAACATTGCGATGGCCCCTTAAGTTACCTGTCCCTGTGTCTAACATTGTTTCTCAAGGGGCACTAGGAATGTCGATTTTTTTTATTCTCTCAGGCTTTATTCTGACATATAACTATTTTGAACAAGAGCCAATAAAAGAATATAGAGATTTTGTAATTAAACGCTTTGCCAGAATTTATCCCATCTATATACTAGCGAGTTTAGTTACTTTACCGTGGTTTGTAATACCTCAAATCTCAACAGATATACCAAATGTGATTTTACGAAGTTTTACCTATCTTATAGTAGTAATTATAAATTTATTTTTATTACAAGCATGGTTTCCTTCACTTTTTAACTATTGGATTAATGGTAGTACTTGGTCTCTGTCCGTTGAGTGTTTTTTTTATTTATTGTTTCCTAACATACTTTCAGTATTTAAAAAAATATCAATTAAATCATTAAAAAAGCTTCTGTTTGTTCTTTATTTTCTCTCTATTATACCAGGGATAATATTTATGTCTCCCCTGGAACCTAAGGTATTATCATCTACAGTATATGCTCTGCCAATTTATAGATTGCCAGAATGTATTATAGGCATGATTGTTGCTGTTATCTTTATCGATAAAACTCGTTCCCATCAACGCCCAGCAGCTATAACTTTTAAGTTAATTTTTTGCTTGTTATTATTAACTACTTATTTAAGTTTATTTGCACATACTTTACCATTAATATATGTAAGCCATAATTTTTTGGTTATCCCAATAATTGCTTTATTTATATACTATTGTGCCCATATATCTCAGGGCTTTATTTATAGGTTATTATCTAATAATTTTTTTGTTTTATTAGGAAAAATTAGCTATTCTTTTTATCTAATGCAGTCTCTACCAATATTTTTTACAGAGAAAAACTATGAATTAATGCTTGCACTTTGTCCAATTTTAAAAAATAATTATATTTTAGCCTTAATTATACTTGTTTTCAATTTATCTATATCCTCTTTGCTGTATTATTTTGTTGAAACTCCACTCAGAAAAAGGATAATCAAAGTTGCTAAGACAAAAAGTTTGATTAAATAAATGAGTTATCCACAACACATGATTAGCAAATAACTTACCACAATGCCTAAAATAAATGAGGATTAACGAGCCATGAATTGTTGGGAAACAATAATTATTTGACATTTCTGCCAGTAATGATTAGAATTTAATATTTATCAGTCGAACAATTATATGATTGACAAGTGTAAAATTATTGAACTACCTAAAATCAAAGATCCTCGGGGTAACTTAACTTTTGTAGAAGGTGGAAAACATATTCCATTTGAGATTCAGAGAGTTTACTATTTATACGATGTTCCTGGTGGTGCAGAACGAGGTGGTCATGCTCACAAAGAATTACAACAACTTATTATTGCCATGTCAGGTAGTTTTGATGTTCTTTTAGATGACGGCACTGAAAAAAAACGTTTTTATCTCAATCGCTCTTATTATGGGCTATATATTTGCCCCATGATTTGGAGAGAACTTGATAATTTTTCCTCTGGTTCTGTTTGTATGGTTTTGGCTTCTAACTTATATGATGAAGCTGATTATTATCGGGATTATCAAGAATTTTTAGATAATTTAGGGATAACAAAATGATAAAAATTCCGTTTCTTAATATCGATGCTTATTATTTAGAATTGAAGGAAGAATTGGACGCTGCTTACCGAAGGGTGATGGAATCTAGCTGGTATATTCTAGGTAGAGAATTAGAAGCTTTTGAAGCAGAGTTTGCTGATTATTGTGAAACAAAATACTGCATTGGTGTAGGGAATGGTTTAGATGCCTTACATCTGATTCTCAGAGCATTAGACATTAGTTCTGGCGATGAAGTAATTGTACCAGCAAATACTTACATTGCTTCTTGGTTAGCAATCTCTTACACAGGCGCAACACCAATACCAGTCGAGCCAGATCAGAAGACTTATAATATCAATCCTTTATTGATTGAAGCTGCAATTACAGAACGTACAAAAGCTATTATGGCAGTGCATCTTTATGGTCAACCTGCTGACATGGATGCAATCTACGGAATTGCTGCACGATACAATCTCAAAGTTATAGAAGATGCTGCCCAAAGTCACGGTGCGCGCTACAAAGGTCGACGAGTGGGTAGTTTGGGAGATGCCGCAGGCTTCAGTTTTTATCCTACTAAAAATCTTGGGGCGATTGGTGATGGGGGAGCAGTTACAACCAACAATGCTGATTTGGCAGAAAAAGTACGTTTGCTGCGTAACTACGGCTCCCGCATTAAATATGAAAATGAAACTCAGGGCTTTAACAGCCGATTAGATGAACTACAAGCGGCATTTTTAAGGGTAAAACTAGGCAAACTGGATGAATGGAATGCTCGTCGTGTAAAGGTAGCGGAACAATACCTAAAAACTCTCGTCCAATGTCCCAACTTAACTTTACCAATAGTACCTGATTGGACAGAACCAGTGTGGCATTTATTTGTTGTGCGTCACCCCCAGCGAGTTATTTTAGAACAGCATTTAAGCCTGTCTGGTATTGGTACACTTGTTCACTATCCAATTCCTCCGCATTTGTCTGGTGCATATAGTGGCAACAACTGGCAGGTAGGTAGTTTTCCGATTACTGAACAGTTGTCTAAAGAAGTGTTGAGTATACCGATGTCATTTCATATGACAGATGAACAAGTGCAGACAGTTATAAAAAGTCTGATGGAGGTATTTTAAGTGGCAGTCAATGCACCTTTAGTTAGTGTTGTGATGACTACCTATAATCACGAACAGTATATTGCTGAAGCAATTAAGAGTGTTTTAGCCCAAACTTTCACAGATTTTGAATTCATTATAGTTAATGATGGTTCTACCGATCAAACTGATGAAATTATTCAATTATTTTTGGATGACAAGAGAATTGTTTATATTTTTCAAGAAAATCAAGGACCTAGTGCTGCCGTTAATAACGGCATAATAAAAGCAGAAGGAAAGTACATTGCTTTAATGTCTGGAGATGATGTCTGCTATCCTGATCGTTTAGAAAAGCAGTATCAATATTTAGAGGCAACCAGAACAAAAATAGCTTTTTCTTGGGTAGATTTTATCAATGATGATAGTCATCTCATTATGGGCAATCATTTTGCTAAAAACTTTTTTAACTATCAGAACAAAACTAGAGCAGAAATCCTCAATCACTTATTTTTTCAGGGTAATTATCTATGTAGTGTTACTGCTTTTATAGACAGAGAAATTATCTTAGAAGCTGGACTATTTAACCTATCCTCACTTCAATTGCAAGATTTTGATATGTGGATCAAATTAGTAAAAAGGTATGAAATTGTTATACTTCCCGAAAAATTAATCAAGTATAGAGTTCGCAGGGATAACCAAAATTTAAGCCATCCAAATAATAACTCCATGCGTACTTATTTTGAAAAATATCAAATATATAGAAATTTCCTTGATGATGTTCCTATTGACTTATTTAAAAAAGCGTTTGTTAAAAATTTAACAAGAGATAATTTTCAAGATGGCATAGAATATGAGTTAGAAAAAGCTTTTTTATATTTAAATGCAAATTTGACGTTTCTCCGTAATATTGGTGTAGAAAAACTTTTTAACATGTTACAAAATAATTCTTTCCTGTCTATTTCTAAAGAAAAATATGGTTTTGGTTTACCTCAATTATACGAAATTACCAAAAATATAGACTTGACAAATAGTATGAAAATTACATCAATAGAAAGTAGTAAATTTTGGAAAATTTATAGACTATTGGTTCAACTCAAACTAAAATTAGGATGGAAATAATTATTCAACCGCTTTTTATATATCCTGTACCTTCATATACTGCTGCTGAGGAGCAATATTTTGTAAGTACTAGCAAAGATTACAGTTTTGATTCATCTCTATTTTCTTCTTGCATCTCTACTTTGGACTAATTTCATCTACTTAATATAATCACAAAAATTCAATAACTTAAACCAAAACTTTGAAAGCAATGAAAATCCTTTTTCTCTCAGATTCCTATATGCAAGATGGATCATTTGATCCTTTTAGACAAGAGGTATTAGAAACTTTATCTTTATACGCTAGTGAGATTAAAGCGATTATCACAAACCACTTTCTACATAATAACAGTGCTGATATTAGATTTTTTAAAAATTTCAGTAAGGTAATAGATGATGTTCAACGCTTCAATCCCGATATTGTATTTTCCATTAATCGAGCAGGATTAATCACATCTCTAACAGATGTGATTAATCCTGAAGCCATCTATATTACTTGGTTTATTGATTCTTACGAAAGAGTACCAGAAAAGCTGCTGCAATTTACCAATAAAGATATTGTTTGGTTGACTGGCTTAGATGAATATGCTGATAATTTTTGTAATCGATACGGAGTTGATAAAAATAGAATAATATTTTCGCCTTTTGCTACTAACACTAATATTTTTAACCCGCATAATCAAGAGAGAATAATTGATGGTTGCCTTGTAGGAACTGCATTTTCTAATGAATCTTTTGTGGATACTTTGAATAATATTGCTAATGATATAGAAGCTAGAGAAGCTTTTATTCAAGTATTTGAGTCTCATAAACAGAAATATATCTTTGATATCAGCAAATCTTTAGAAGATAAAGGTTATCAAAGATACGCAGAAAAACCTAAAGAAATTTGGCAGATGATATTTGACGATCAAATTTCGATAGAAAAAAGAGTGAGATTCATGAGTGCTTTAAACAAATTCAATATTAAAATATATGGTGAGCCTAATCATTTGTGGATTAAATATTTGAGTATTTCTCAAAGTAGTCTCCTGAGTAAGTATCAATACAGTCCTATAAAAACTGCACAGGAACTAGCAGCACTATATAATATCTCAAAAATAGGAATCAACATTCTGCATCATCAAGCATCAAATCACTCCTTACCAATTCGTGTATTTGATTTAATGGCTTGTAAGACCTTACTCTTAACAGAAAAAACATCTAAGAATGCGCTGGAAACAATAGGATTTATAGAGAATATTGATTTTGTTTGTTTTGAAAATGAAAATGACTTAATAAATAAGTTTGATTTCTACTTAAATGATGATGTATCAAGAGAGAAAATAACAGAATCTGCTCATTTGAAAATTGAAAAATATCATAGTTTAAAAAATAGAATACAAGAAGGAATGTCTAAGTCTTTAGGACAAAAAATTGAGCTAGAAGAAAATACAAAAGGTGCAATTCAAATAATTTCTTCTAATTTATTTAAGCCAGTTTCTCTCTCGGAGAGAAGACAGTATTTGCGCCTTTTAAAAAAGAAGTTCCCCAAAACGTGGGAATTTGTCCGACTCAACGCTATTAAGTTAAAAATATTACGTTAGGGAAATTTGAAACTGAAAATAGCCGAGGGTTAATAACGTAAGTATTACCCCTCTTAATTTATGCTTTTGTTTTTTTGAAATAGGGTTACATAGCCAAATTTATTTAACAAACTACACATTAGTACCCTACTTAAAGCGCTCGCACAGCCTAGCAAAACCAAAATAACCAAAATATTGTCGGAATTGCCTACCATACACTACCTAAGATTTTTTACAAATGATTTAAACTTAGTATATAAATTACTAATTTCATTTAACAATCAATGTTGATGCCAGAGAAAATTGGTATTATTTTAGCTACCTACAATCCTCAACTGGAATATTTTCAGAAGCAGATTCATTCCATTCAAAACCAGACTTGGCATAACTGGGTTTGTCATATTGTTGATGATTGCTCCTTACCTGAATCTCAAGCTGCTATCCAAAAAATCGTCGGAGATGATTCACGGTTTATTTGTCATTTCCATAATCAAAATCTCAAACACTACTATAATTTTGAGCGAGGTTTGCAATACTGCGTTCAAGACCAAACAATTACAGCAATTAGCTTCTGCGATCAAGATGATATTTGGCACGCAGACAAGTTAGAAATTTTGCTATGTAAACTACGTTCTGAACAAGCACTGTTAGTGCATTCAGATTTGGAACTTATAAATAGTGATGACCAAACTATACATCCTTCTACCTGGAATTTTGAAGGACGTAAGCCTGAAGCCGCTACGATTGAATTATTACTACTTCGTAACGTTGTAACTGGGTGTTCTTTACTGTTTTGTAGTTCTCTGTTATCCACCATTCTTCCCTTTCCTCAGCAAAATGAAGTTGGCTGGCATCATGATTGGTGGGTAGCACTAGTTGCAATCCAAATGGGAAAAATTGTACACATTCGACAACCTTTAATCAGCTATAGACTTCACAACTCTAATACGGTAGGAGCAATGCAAAATGCAGGTAAAATTAACAATGAACTAATGCTATGGATAAGGAAAAAATATCGAATTACAGGGAAAAGTTATTTAATACATTCTAACTTGAGCAAAGCATTTCATCAACGCTTTAACCAACAATTAGGTTCTGACTGGTTTAATCCTTTGGATGATCAAAGATTAGATTTTGGTTTAGGAATTCTCAAGCTTTTATACCAAAGTAGGCAAAGAGGTTATGATGCTGAAGGTATAGCGGTGAGAATTTTGATTTTTAAGATATTATTCGATATTAAGCAAATTCAAAAATATTTCTTTAAGACTTTGCCAATAAGAGAATAGTAACAATGTCCACAAACATGAACCATCAGCACCCTATTTCAGTATCAATTATTATAGTTAACTATAATGGCATAGATGTTTTACCAGATTGCTTAAACTCTATAGAAACATTTATTCATACACCTAATTATGAAATTATTCTTATAGATAATGCCTCTAGTGATGGTAGTCCAGAATTAGTTGCAGAGAAATATCCTCATATCCACTTAATTAGACAATCAGAAAATCGCGGTTTTGGAGCAGGAAATAACGCTGGAGCAAAAGTAGCAACAGGGGAATTTTTGTTTTTACTAAATAGTGATACGATACTTATAAGTAACATTTTACCGCATTTGATTGAGGTGATGCATAGCCATCCAGAAGTAGGAATTATTGGGCCAAAATTACTAAATCCAGATGGTAGCTTACAAATTTCTGTGTCACCAGCGCTAGGAATTAAAGGCGAATATCAAGCGCGTCAGCTGCATCAATTTTCTCAAAAGGCCTCAAATCTAGATTTGCTTGAGCAGAAATTCCAAAAAATGCAAGAAGTAGATATTGTTGTGGGTGCTGCTTTCTTTGTTCGTTCTAGTCTATTTCATGCTTTAGGTGGATTTGATGAAAACTTCTTTATGTATTTTGAAGAATCAGATTTATGCCAAAGAGCGCAAAACATGGTATATAAAATACTCTACACGCCTCATGTATCTTTGATTCATTTAAAAGGATACTCAATTCAAAAATCTGCGAATGCTATGGCTGTTGAATATAGGCGTAGCCAACTTTACTACTATCAGAAACATCGCCCTTTATGGGAGCAATTTGTGTTGCGATTATATCTTTTTTCTAAATTTTGGGGCGAGTTTATTACTACAGCTAACCCTAATTGTTTGAAAATTATTATTTTATTATTTAACCTGAAGAAAGCTGCTGTTTGATAATCGCTAATCAATAAAAATTTATATTGTTATGTCTATATTAGCCAATTTATCTTTTGCTCCAACACAACCTACAGGTTGGCTAAGTTATAGTCTTAATTTATTACCTGCCTTAAAAGGTTTAGATATAGATGTAGTAAGTCCAATGAAAATTGGAGAAATGAGATGTCACAAATCTCCAAGAAACATTACGACGGAGTTTGGGATAAAAGGGCATTTAAAACGCCTATGGTGGACACAATTTTATTTGCCAAAGTTTTATCATCAGCTTAAGTCTACATTATTATTTTCTCCGATTCCCGAAGCTCCTTTATTTTCATCTTGCGCTTATATTGTTACTGTCCATGATTTAATTCCTTTAAGGTTTCCGCAATACTTTTCGCTAAACCAACGAATGTATTGCAGTTATTATGTTGCTGCTGTTAGTCAACAGTCAGAGCATATAATTTGTAATTCAATCACTACGGCTGAAGATTTGAGCAATTTTTTAGGAATTTCTGAAGATAAGATTACTCCCATTCCGTTAGCATATGACAGCGAAAATTTTTCTTATTTAAATTTACCAAAGCAAAACTATTTTCTTTATTTAGGAAGACATAATCCTCACAAAAATTCTCAACGCTTAATTGCTGCATTTGCTGCTTTACCTAACAATAGCAATTATGAACTTTGGCTAGCAGGCCCATCGGATAAGCGTTATACCCCAAATTTACAAGCGCAAGCTGAGGAATTGGGTATTGCTAATCAAGTGAAATTTCTGGACTATATTGCTTACAGCGAATTACCAAAAATTATTAATGGTGCGATCGCTCTTATCTTCCCCAGTCTCTGGGAAGGCTTTGGCTTACCTGTTTTAGAAGCAATGGCCTGCGGTACTCCCGTCATCACTTCCAATATCTCATCCCTTCCGGAAGTAGCTGGCGATGCGGCTATTCTCATAAATCCCTACAATACAGGGGAAATTACAGCAGCTATGCAGGCGATCGCAAATGATTCAGCACTGCGATCGCGTCTTTCTACTCAAGGTATCATTAGAGCCAAGCAATTTAGCTGGGAGAAAACAGGACTTGCCACCGCTGAAGTTTTATCACGCTATCTGTGAGTGCTAGGCTAAAGTAAACTTACTAAATATTTATCCCATAAATCTTATGGTAGTGCAAACTCCCCCTCGCCTATATTCTATTGAAGAATACTTCACCCTAGAAGAGAGTGCTGAGTATCGTAGCGAATACCGCAACGGAGAAATTGTACCAATGACTGGTGGCTCAATTAATCATAACCAAATTATTATCAACTTAATCATTTCTCTCGGACTTGCTTTTAGACAACAAGATTACCTCCTCTACACTAGTGACTTACGTCTGTGGATTCCTCGTTACCAGCAATACACATATCCAGATATTCTCATTATCAAAGGTGAACCCATCTTTCAAGAAGGACGCACCGACACGATAGTAAATCCCAGTATTATTTTTGAGATCCTTTCTAAATCTACTAGCAGTCGAGATAGAGGAGATAAATTTACTTATTACCGTTCCATTCCCGAATTTCAAGAATATATTTTAATTGACCAATATCAATTTCATATTGAACAATTTAGCAAAACTTCAGAAAGTAACTGGCTATTTAAAGAATCCGACGATGAAGATGGAGTTTTAACTTTAGCTTCAGCCAACTGCCAAATTCCTCATCGCCAGATTTACGATCGAGTCAACTTTAACCAAAAGGATGAAGGATGAAAAAAGATTTCATCTTTTGAATGCGTGACTTTTGATTTCCCCGAAGGGGTTAGGGCGTTCCCACTGCGCCAGAGTAAATTAAACCTCGTTTCATATCCATAGTTAAAATCGCTCCATCTCTAATCACTTGTGTCGCTTTCTTCACGCCAACAATTACGGGAACACCAAGACGCAAGGCTATTACTGCTGCATGGCTGGTAAGACTTTCATCCTCTGTAATAATTCCCGATGCTTTGCGAATTGCTTCGACAAAATCGGCATTGGTGCGGGGAGCAACTAAAATATCTCCATGATTAAAGTTAGTTGCATCCATCCCTGTGTGAGCTACCCTGGCGCGACCGCTGACACAACCTTGTCCTAGTCCAATTCCCTGGCCGAGAATTGCTGTTACCACTTCAACTTTAATTAAATCTGTCGATCCGGAAACACCTTGGAGTGTACCGGCTGTCATCACAACTAAATCACCTTCTGTTAATAGCTTATTTTCTTGAGCGACATTAATAGCAGCTTGAAAAGTTTGACCAGTGGATGGTAGTTCTAAAACTAACAGCGGTTTTACTCCCCACACCATTTGTAATTGTCGCGCTACATTCACATGGGGCGTGATTGCCAAAATCGGTGTTTGCGGACGGAACTTGGAAACATTACGAGCAGTTGCTCCTGTTTGGGTTAAGGTCATAATAGCCGACGCACCCAGATTTTCGGCAATTTGTCCTACAGCTAGGCTAATGGCGTTGGGAATGGAACGTCTCGTATCTCTTAAAAGACGATTGGCGTTTTGCCGTTCTTCTTGTTCAATCCGCTCGGCAATTCTCGCCATAGTTGCTACAGCTTCCACCGGGTAACTACCTACAGCCGTTTCATTGGAAAGCATGACTGCATCTGTACCATCTAAAATCGCGTTTGCCACATCCGATACTTCGGCGCGAGTGGGGCGGGGGTTACTCACCATGCTGTCTAACATTTGCGTGGCGGTGATGATGGGAATCCCCAAGCGGTTTGCTGTGGCAATGAGCCGCTTTTGCAGCACAGGTACGTCTTCTGCTGGCAATTCCACGCCTAAGTCACCTCTAGCCACCATAACGCCATCACACAAAGCCAAAACTGCTTCCATTTGTTCAATGGCTTCGTGTTTTTCAATTTTGGCAACTACTGGTACATTTTTACCTGTGCTAGAAATTAACTCTTTAATTTCGATGATATCCTGAGGATTGCGCACAAAAGACAGTGCTACCCAGTCTACGCCCTGATCTAGACCAAACATCAGATCCTCGCGGTCTTTGTCGGTCATGGCTTTAATTGAAAGGTAAACTCCGGGAAAGTTTACACCTTTATTGTTAGAAAGCTTACCAGCTACGGTAATGCGACAATGTAAATCGCCTTTATCGCGGTTAATTTCCTCGACTAGCATTTCTACTCGTCCGTCATCGAGGAGAATTTTTGCGCCAACGGGGACTTCTTCGGCTAAGTAGTCGTAGGTAACACAGCTAATTTCTTCTGTGCCAATTACCGGGCGATTGGTTAAGGTAAAGCGATCGCCTTTTGCTACAACTATAGACCCATTTTCAAACCGCCCCAAGCGAATTTTTGGCCCTTGCAAGTCTTGGAGAATTGCCACTGGCTGATTTAGTTCAAAAGCAGTTTGCCGAATTAAGCGAATACTACGCTGATGGTCGGCATGAGTCCCGTGGGAAAAGTTTAGCCGTAGTGTCGTTGCACCCGCTTCAATAATCGCCTTGAGCATTTCTGGACTGCTAGTAGCAGGCCCAATCGTAGCGACAATTTTTGTGCGGCGTAGAGAATCTCTTAGTTGCATAGGGGCTGATTCTAGGATCTATCTAGGAAACCATCGTAAATTAAAGGGCATTTCTATTTCCGTCACTGCTATATCAATCATGGCAGCAGGTAGAAAGGGGGGGAATAAAGTCCAGTAAGTGACGCGAAAGTCAAAAATCAAAGGTTTTTGATTTGGGGCTTTGGCGCTGTCTTGAATAGTATCTGTATTTGGGCCAAGCTATATTAGCAGTCAGTTATGAGAGACTCCCTCTAGCTGGGCGGTTTTAGGCAGTGGGATAGACTAGATATCGTACACTAAACTTGGTTCCATCCTTACCAAGGAATATATTCTTGCATCTCATCCTTGGTATTTTATACACCCCAAGAGATACTGAAGACTCAAGTCCCGTCTGGAATCATATCGTATTTATCGATACAATTTAGCTAAATTGCTGGTAAAGCTTGCTATACAAAATTTTATAAAAGTTTATTATTCACTAATATTTATCGTATATTCGTAATATTTGATAAAGTAAGGAGTCAAGAATGCTCACGTCGGAGGCAAAGAAGCCACTGACAATCCCACCAAAGGAATTTTTAGCACCTCCGGGTGATTTTAACCCAACAATGCTGCTGTTTTTTGCCGCGTTGACGATGCTGGTCTTATCTAACTTTGGTTACTGGCTGTGGGAATGGCCGCACTGGCTATGCTTTAGTATTAATACCTTGGCTTTGCATTGTTCAGGGACAGTAATTCACGATGCTTGCCATCAAGCTGCCCATCGCAATCGCGTAATTAATGCGATGTTAGGGCATGGTAGTGCTTTGATGCTAGCTTTTGCTTTTCCCGTATTTACGCGAGTGCATTTACAGCATCATGCCCATGTGAATCATCCCAAGGATGACCCCGATCATTATGTCTCAACGGGTGGGCCGCTGTGGCTGATTGCAGTACGGTTTTTGTACCATGAGGTATTTTTCTTTCAGCGGCAACTGTGGCGTAAATATGAGCTATGGGAATGGTTCATTAGCCGTTTGATTGTGGGTGCAATTGTTTATATCTCAGTTCAGTACCACTTTTTGGGCTATATTCTCAATTTTTGGTTTATACCAGCATTTATTGTGGGCATAGCACTAGGATTATTCTTTGATTATCTGCCCCATCGGCCATTTGTAAAGCGCGATCGCTGGAAAAATGCCCGCGTCTACCCTAACCCAATTCTCAATATCTTGATTCTCGGACAGAATTATCACCTAATTCATCATTTGTGGCCTTCTATTCCCTGGTATAATTACCAGCCCACCTACCATTTGATGAAACCGCTGTTAGATGAAAAAGGTTGTTATCAAACTTCAGGATTATTACAAAAGAAAGATTTTTTTGAGTTTGTTTACGACATATTTTTAGGAATTAGGTTTAATCACCATAAACAACCTGAAAAGTAACAAATTATGGCAGAATCACTCAAGGTTACTTGCCTTTGAGCGCGCTATTAACCATTGGCGAGGTTTAATAGCTTTCTGCCTATTGCCATACTTTGCAGCTCTCTAAAGTGTGTTTCAAGTAGGGATACAATAAATTATTATCGATGAGGTTGTTGTGGAGAAAACCCATGAACCGCAAACCCTACCCAACAGAATTGGCAGATAGCCCAAAAACGAAAATTTGGATATGGAGTGCTGTTGCTCTGCTAATTACTAACTTTGTTGTCGTCGGGATTGTAGCGTTTTTGATCCATAGAGATAGTGTGCAATCTGATCCTCAGCCATCAGCCGCCCAACAAAGGCAATAATAATCAGAGTTCATCGAGATTCGTTTGGCTGTTGTAGTCGCAAATCTTGGACTTGAGGAGAGGGCGCAACTATTTGTACAGACCAGTAGCTGACAATCATTAAAACTAGCCCAGAAAATACGCCTACTACTAAACCAATCAGCAAAGCAGATGGTTTCGGAGCAGCAGAAATAGTAGTATTGTTTGTTTCGCTACTATAATAATTTGGCGCTGAGGAAGAAACGGGAGAATTTTCTGTTGGCTCGTAAATATGAGTTGGTGGTAACAGAGTTTCTGATAATGTAATATCGCTGGAGTCTTGATCTAATAGTGATGCTGATTCTTGACCCGGAAAAACTTGGTTAGCTTCCTCTGTAGTTAAAGATAACCGCTCTTCCAATTTAATGTTGACCAACTCAGTAAATAAAGCCGATTCCTGCTTGATTGGATAGAAATTGCTTAGTTCTAATAATGCATCTAATACTTCTTGTGCTGATTTATATCGGTCTTGAAAGTGGTAGCAAACCATTTTATTAAGTATTGCGGCTAGTCCAGTACTAACTTGTGCTGAATGTTGCCAAATAATTTCACCAGTATTGGCATCTTCTGGTAATTTTGTCGGATGTATCCCCGTTAGTGCTTGAATGCCAATCATACCAAGAGCATAAATATCACTATTTAAGCGTGGTTTACCTCGCTGTTGCTCCGACGGCATATAGCCCGGTGTACCGATCGCAATCGTGGTGTATTGTTCAATTGGAGTCAGGATTGCAGTTTGTTCTTGACCTCTAATCAAGTGATTCCAAATTGGCTTGACAGCACCAAAATCTATCAGCACTAACCGATTATCTTTCTTCCGCCGAATAATATTGTTCGGCTTGACATCTCGATGAATTAGCCCATGACCGTGAACAAAATTCAAGATAGTCAAAATTTCTTGCAACAGTTGAATCACCTTACTTTCCGACCAGCACTCACCAGACGACAGTTCCGCACTCAGAGGATGTCCTTCAATGAACTCTTGTACCAAGTAGAACTCAAGGTTATCTTCAAAATTAGCTAAAAGACGCGGTACTAAGTCATAGTGGCTCAGTTTCTTCAGAGCTTCTACTTCTCTAGTAAACAGCCTTCTGCGGATTTCTAGGGAAATAGAATATTTACTACTAGGTAAGAAATGTTTGACGACGCGGTTAGGGTGATTGGGAAGGTATGTGTCTTGCGCCCTGTAGGTGTGACAAAATGCTCCTTGGCTGAAAACTTCCACAACCTGGTAGCGATCGCCTAGTAACTTGCTGCTTAACATGTTACGCTTTTTGTGAAGGCTGTATTTAAGTATTGTTACTTAAAAAATCTATATATAGGCATGAATATAAAGTTTTATTCAAGAAGTTAACCGTAATTTAGCGGAAGTCTTATCTAAACTTGATGAAGAGTACATTTAGCAATTGCAACAAGATTAGATAATAAATTAAATAAGAATTCGGCTAAAAGATTAACCTCAGTCTTGATTCTATCTTACTGAATATTCACTTTAATTACAGGAAGAAAAGGAAGATGACTAATGATAGCAGGAAAAGTGTGCCCCTCAGCCAAGACGCTGTGCAAATGATCAGAGGTCTGATTATTGGTGAAGTTGTGACAGTTGCTATCATTGGTGGACTTTGGTTATGGCTAAGACCACGCCTGCAAGTCGATAACGGCGCTTTTTCTGCTGGTCGAGGAACAGCAACTTCCTCTGCGCTTGCTGCTTCCAATTTTAATAATGTCAAGAATATTCCCATAGGCGCATTTAACTACGGTGGTAGCACAGCTTGGGCACCAATCAGACAATTAGTAGATTCTCAGATCCAAGTAACTCGTCCTGAGCTACAGTTGCGTTACGTCAATCCCCCTAACACTAGCCCTGGTTCTGGCTCTGGTATTCGGATGTTACTGGATGGACAATTAGATTTTACTCAGTCTTCTCGTCCCCTAACTGATGAAGAAAAAAATCTAGCTCAACAGCGAGGTTTTGTACTTGAAGAACGTCAAGTAGGGATTGATGGGGTAGCAGTAGTAGTCAACCCAGCGCTAAAAGTTCCCGGCTTAACTGTTGACCAATTGCAAAAGATTTATTCTGGAGAAATTACTAACTGGAAAGAGGTAGGCGGGACAGATATTCCGATTACACCATTCTCCCAAAATCCAGAAAACGCAGATGTGGTATTAATCTCTGGTAAGCAGGTTTTAGCGAAGCAGTCCCTTGGCTCGAATGTCCAGTATGTTTACTCGACAACAGAAGCCCTGCGCCGTGTTAATCAAACCCCTGGTGGGCTGTATTATGCTTCGGCGCGGGGAATAGTTTATCAATGTTTAGTTAAGCCTCTACCTTTGGGTGTAACTTCCGCTCAACTAATTCCCCCCTACCGGGAACCCTTAGTACCAGCAAATGAATGTCCGCAAAAGCGTAATCAGCTAAATACAGAAGCGATCAAAAATGGTAGTTATCCAGCGATCGCAAAATTATTTGTCATTATTAAACAAAACCAGGGCAAAGAACAACAAGTAGGAGAAGCCTACACCAGACTTTTAGCCACTGAGCAAGGACAAAAGGCGATTGAGCAAGCTGGGTTAATCCCAGAAATGAGTCAGCAGCCAGTAGCCAGGGGACAAGGCAGAAAATTTTAGATTTTGGATTTTAGATTTTGGATTGAGTAAATTTGAATTTTAACTCCACAATCCAAAATTTACAAATTAGCTTTTTTTAAGCGTTATATTATATCCGCTTGATTACTTACTAAATCCCAAGAACCCCACCCCGACAAAGCTGTGCTTTGTCTCCCTGCCCCTAATCCCCAGAGGGGGGCCCCGAGTTCCCCGTAAACGGGGAGGGGTGCAGTGACGATGGGAACCATAACTAATTACCCGGATATGATATTATTTAGCTTTTTTATTTCAGCTAACCAAGTAAATAAAATCACACCGCAAAAGTCAGCAATTAAATCAACTAAGTCAGCAGAACGGTAAGGTACGAAATGTTGAATTATTTCGTCAATTACACAAAAAAACATCACAATAATGGGCGCAAGTGGTAGAGAAATATTAAAAATTTTAACTTTAGGTTTATTAAATGCTAAATGGCTCAAAAATGCCGCAATGCCTAGTAAGAGAAAATGCAAAATTGTATCGTAATAAGGAAATTGTGCAATTTCACTAGGAATGATTCTTAAATAAGCTGATAGGGAGATAGACAGCAAAATTCCTAAATAAACCCAAAATGCAAACATCCAAGGTCGATTAGTTCTCATAGCGATCGCGCTCTGCAACAGGTATGATTGATCACTACAAAACCAAAATAGAGCCTTCCGCAATTGGGAAAGCTTTATTTTGCGCACTTCATCTAAGCTTTACTTATACCCACTGAGTATCAAAGGCATCTTGACCAGTACCAGAATCGAACCAAGCCCACAAAGGTGGGCTTCGTAACGAGAGCCAGTGGCTTCCAGCCTGCGGGCGGTATGTCGGGTAAGCGAAAAATATTTATATAAATATTGATAAATAAAACCTACCATTCGCCAAAAGTATCCTCAAAGGCGATCGCTAAATCTGTTGTGTACTATATGACTATGCGATCGCCTTGAGCATCAAGCAGACTACACCATGCCAATTATCACTATTCGGGAAGAATCGACAACAGAAGGTGGATTTAATGCCATTCTCAGTTTTGATGGTAGAGGAGATTATCTAGTAAAAATTACCGATCCCTTTACACCTAAGGTAGAAAAACAACTAGAGTGGTATTTTGAGGAATGGTTGATGTGTCCCCTGCTGGATACTGTGAAAGCAGAGGCAGCAGCAGCTAGTATTAAAACTTATGGCGAACAGCTATTTGCGCAAGTTTTTCGGGTTGATTTCAATGCTTACAGCGCCTATCAACGTCTGCGGGGTAATTTAAGTCAATTACAAATAGAAATAGTCGGTAAAACACCAGAATTTCAAGCACTGCATTGGGAAGCGTTGCGCGATCCAGATTTACCCCGTCCCCTAGCAGTAGATTGTGTGATGGTGCGTAAGCGTAACCAACCAGCACCCATCTATGCAGAAGTGCAAACTTCCCCAGTAATTAATTTATTGGTAGTGGTAGCGCGTCCAGATGAAGAACTGGACGCAGGTTATCGGACAATTTCTCGCCCGTTGATTGAGTTGATTGAAAATAGCCAGTTGCGGGTGAATATAGAATTGCTGCGTCCCGGAACTTACCAAGCTTTATCTCAAAATTTGGAAGCCAAAGGTACGGGATATTACCATGTCATCCATTTAGATTGTCATGGGGCGTTGATGACTTATGAACAAACACAAAAACCCAAAAAACCCGGACGCTATTTATATCAAGGGCGCTATGGGCGGAATGATTGGCAGAAATTTGACGGATTGAGGGCGTTTTTATCCTTTGAGGGCGAGACTCAGGGAAAAGTTGATTTAGTCGAGGCGCAGGAGTTAGCCGATTTACTCACAGGGAAGGGAATTCCGGTTTGTATTCTCAATGCTTGTCAATCTGGGAAGCAGGTGAAGAACCCCACCCCCAACCCCCTCCCCGCAGGCGAGGAGGGGGCTAAGGCTAATTCCGTCAGCGAGGCGGGGGTGAATGAGAATGCTAATGTTCACCCTTTACCCAACTCCGTAGCCGACGAAGCTAATCAGATTTTCTCTCTTAACCCCTCTCCGCTTGCGGGGAGGGGTGGCGCAGTCGGGGTGGGGTTTTCCGGGGTTATGAATACCAACGAAGATATCCGGGAAACCAGCTTGGGAAGTCGGTTAATGACGGCGGGAATGCAGATGGTAGTGGCGATGGGGTATTCTGTCACCGTGTCGGCGGCTAAGTTGATGATGGAACAACTTTATCGCCATTTATTTAATAACCAACCCATCACTGAGGCGATTCGCTTGGGTAGGCGGGAATTGTTCAATAATAAATCACGCAAAGCTTATTTTAATAAGTCGATTGATTTAGAAGATTGGTTGCTACCTGTGGTGTATTGCAATCAGACAGTAAATTTTAATTTACGCCAGTTTACACCAGAGGAAGAAGAAAAATATTGGGAAACTTTTGGCAGTCAGTATCGCTTCCCGTTGCCGGAATATGGTTTTGTCGGGCGGGATTTAGAGATTCTCAAAATTGAGAAAGCTGTACTCAGGCATAACATTTTACTATTGCAGGGAATGGGAGGAACAGGCAAAACTACCCTGTTAAATTATCTGCGGGAATGGTGGCAACGCACAAATTTTGTCAAGAATGTCTTTTATTTTGGCTATGACGAAAAGGCATGGACAATCACACAAATTTTGTTTGAAATTGGTAAGCAGGTATATGGCAGATTTGAACAAGCTAATTTTCAAGCCATGAGTCAGGCGGCGCAGGTACAAAAATTAGTTGCAAAACTGCGGGCTGAAGCTTACGCTTTGATTTTAGATAACTTAGAATCGGTGACAGGGCAACAACTGGCAATTCAAAATACTTTACCAGAGACAGAACGCCATCAAATCCGCGATTTTTTAGGGCGGTTGCCAGGTGGGAATACCAAGGTTATTTTAGGTTCCCGCAGTCGGGAAGATTGGTTGCAAACTACCACATTTAAACAAAATATTTATGAGTTGCGTGGCTTAGATAATGAAGCCCGGACGGAATTAGCAGAGAAGATTTTAGAACGGAATGTACCCCCACACCGCATTGCTGGGATTCGCCAAGATGGGGATTTTCAGAAATTGATGAAATTGTTAGCAGGATATCCCTTAGCGATGCAAGTTGTGTTAACAAATTTGCAAAAGCAATCGCCACAGGAGATTTTGCAGGGGTTGCAAGCTGGGGATGTGGATTTAGATACGGGGAGTGAAGATAAGACTAAAAGTATTTTGCAGTGTGTAGAATATTCTCACAGTAATTTATCGCCAGAAGCACAAAAATTACTGTTGTGTTTAGCTCAGTTTAGTAAGTTTATTTGCGCTCTATTTATTCCCCAGTATATCGAGCAATTACAAAGTTTTGATCCATTAAAAGATTATCCTTTTGATAAATTCACCGATGCAATTCAAGAGGCGATTAACTGGGGTTTGCTTTCACCAATGGATGAAGAATCGCGCTTGTTGACGATTCAACCTGTTTTTCCCTACTTTTTGAAGACTAAGTTAGATACAATCGATGAAGCAACTCGTGCAGCTTTACGTGAGGGATTTAAAAACCACTATCAAGGATTGGCAGATGACTATCAGCAGTTCATGGATTCTAAAGATGCTCAAGAACGGCAATGGGGGATAGTTTTCTGTAAGCTGGAATATGAAAATCTCTACAATGCGTTACAGATTTGTTTGGAAAATCGAGAAAGCATCAGCATATATTTTTGTTTATATAAATACTTTGAGTTAATTAGTGATAACCAAAGTAACCTGAATTTAGCAAAAATAGTTTGTCAGCGTTTAGAGAATTATCCCTCAGCATTTATCAAAGGTGAATTAGGTTATCAAATATCATTCGCAATTTCCAGACTAGGTATGTGTCAACAGAATGCCCAGCAGTACCAGCAAGCTAGACAAACTTATGAAAAGGCTTTAACAATATCTGATGTTATAGATGGTGTAGAAGAAAGACAAAAACAACTTTGCAAAGCCTCAGGCTACCACCAGTTGGGAACAGTTGCCCAAGATTTGCGGGAATTTGCAGAAGCAAGGCGCAATTATCATCAGGCTTTGGATATTAACATCGAATTTGGCGATCGCTTTTCTTGTGCCAACACCTACCACCAGTTGGGAGTAGTTGCCCAAGATTTGCGGGAATTTGAAGAAGCTAGGCGCAATTATCAACAGGCTTTGGATATTAAAATCGAATTTGGCGATCGCTTTTCTTGTGCCAGCACCTACGGACAGTTGGGAAATGTTGCCCAAGATTTGCGGGAATTTGAAGAGGCAAGGCGCAATTATCAACTAGCTTTGGATATTTTTATCGAATATGGCGATCGCTATAATTGTGCCCGCACCTACCACCACTTGGGAAGTGTTGCTCAAGAATTGCACGAATTTGAACAAGCCAGGCGCAATTATCAACAGGCTTTGGAGATTAAAATCGAATATGGCGATCGCTATAGTTGTGCCAGCACCTACGGACAGTTGGGAAGAGTTGCCCAAGAGTTGCGGGAATTTGAACAAGCCAGGCGCAATTATCAACAGGCTTTGGATATTTTTATCGAATATGGCGATCGCTATAGTTGTGCCAGCACCTACCACCAGTTGGGATATGTTGCCCAACAATTGCGGGAATTTGCAGAAGCCAGGCGCAATTATCAACAAGCTTTGGATATTAAAATCGAATATGGCGATCGCTATAATTGTGCCAGCACCTATTTTCAACTTGGTAAACTTGCAGAAGAATTAGGGGAACTGGAGTCAGCGAAAGCTTATTATCTGCAAGCTTTACAGATTTTTGTCGAGTTTAATGATGAGCATGGTTTAGGAATTTCTCTTCGTAATCTTGCCCGTTTCTACCAAGTTACTCAGGATGAGAGTTTATTAGCAGCCGTATCCGAGATTTTTGGCGTGTCGGTAGAGGAAGTGAGGCAGAGTTTTGAGTCAGGTAATGAAGATGTGGAGTGATAACTAAATCAACCCATTTACGATAAATATCGTCTTATCCATAAAGAAGATCAACGTTTTTACGATAAATACGATCGTCTTTACGATAAATATCGTCTTATCCATAAAGAAGATCAACGTATTTACGATAAAGACGATCGTCTTTACGATAAATATCGTCTTATCCATAAAGAAGATCAACGTATTTACGATAAATACGATCGTCTTTACTATGAATATCGTCTTATTTATCGAAAAGATGAAGACATTTGCCACAAATACCAAAATATTGATGACAAACGCGAACTCATCGCTCAATTTTTGCCATGAATGCCCAGACTTTTGCTACTTATACCAATTTAATGTGAAGTTGCACATATCTCGATCCCCCTAAATCCCCCTTTTTAAGGGGGACTTTGATTCTTTTCCCCCCTTTTTTAAGGGGGGTTAGGGGGGATCGAATTCTATGCAGCTTCATAAAAAATTGGTATTACGTTCTATAATTACTCTGAATGTTGAGCCAGAGCAGGCAACTTTGCCGCTAACTGTGCGGTATCTTAGCACATTAGTTCGTTGGCGGGAGAGTGCCAGAATTACCAGCAGGTGGTTCAGTGTAGTCGCAAAATATATTGAGTCCGATTTTTAGAATATATAAAACAATAACAGTTGCAATAGCAGGATCAAGCGGTAAGCCATGCGCCGATGCTACACCCACAAGGGAGACAATTAACCCTGTCAGCAAAGGCGCATCTCCCGGCTTTTTAGTATATTCTTTAAGTTGACCACGAAAGCCTTCATCACCGCAGAGTTCTTGACGCAATACTTTCAGCGTCGTCTGCCAAAGCGATTTCCCCTCTGGCATTATTAACACCCCATTGTTCTCTACCCACAGTTCATCAAAGGAAGTATCACAATTACCGTTGTGTTTTTCCAAAACATCCAATGCATGATTTGCTGGGGCGTAATTTCCCAATAACTCCCGTGCTACATTAATTTCATTGCTGGTTAGTTGGGCATCCATAGTCATCCAGTTAAGGGTCATTAGGGGCGGGTTTGCTGCTATTTTAACGGTTAAAACAGATATATTAGCTGCGAGCAAGATGCTCGCACTACGGAATATGGGTAATTTATTTCTTGTAAGTCCCTATGTTTAATTACGCCGTTCTACTTTACAGCAGTTTCGGTGGTAATTGAACCACAGATCCTTTCGTAGGGGCACGGCATCAGTAAGATTATTATATGTACCAGAAGATTGTCGGTGCCCACCTGTGTCAACTTAAGCTCAAACGCTTATCCCACAGGCGTTTTACCCCACCCCTCAATCCCCTCCCCGCAAGCGGGGAGGGGAGGTTTTGCGTCAGCAAAGCCGGGGTGGGGTAACGCGGATCTTGATGTTAAGTGAGAGAATTCGCTTATCACGTCTTAATTTCACGTTAAGTTGACACCAATGTGCTGTACCCTCAGAATGATGTATCTGTCTCTACCTTTTCCCTTTCTGGGGCAAATTTCGCGGCGGCGTTTCTCGTCCTTGATAAAATCGTCTCTCTAAATTGCCCAAGCCTAACCAAATTCCCCCACTCAGCAGAACTCCCAAGCTGCAAATCGCCACAGTTAACACAGATACCTGACTCTGAATCACCACCAATAAAGGAAGCAACGCCCAAATCACCGCTGTAACCACAGCTAATCCCAGCCGCAAGCGTTGTAAGTTCCGTAAAGCAGGGCGGCAGCTACCGCATTTTTCTGTGTGGGAATGATACCTATCTAGTAATACTTCCTTAGGTAGCGCTGGTGACAAAGCCTCGCCTGGGAATGCCTCAACCTTATATTGATTAATCCAAGTATGCAACTGATAGACAAACAAATCAGCTTTGGTTGGCAAATAAAACGCTTTGTTAAAATTAGCACTACCGCCGAATTTTTCTAAATACCGTTCTTGATAATGTAGGAAAATCTGATCGTCTTCTAACACATGATTTTGATTCAGGTGTGAGTACCAGCGTGGAGTCAGCTTAAGAAATAGCCCCGGTAATTTGGAGGAGAACTTGAAGGGAAAGCGGGCAAATAGCCGACATTCGCCTTTGCGAGTCGGAGTTGCATAGACTACTGTCAGCGTTCTCCCAAATTGCTTAGAAGTCAAGTCATGCCACATTAATCCGGGTGCAATAAAGGTAGTATCTTGTCGCCCTAAAGTTCCTTTGCGGGGGCCTTCTGCCCAAGTACCTTTAAATCCCCATTTCCCAGATTCAACAACTTCTAATTCTACCGCAGATACATTAGCGCGGTTACCGACGGTGCGGTGGTGGGTGTAAGGTATATGACTGGGATCGAGGACGTTTTCTATTAACGTTAGCGCATCATAAGGTATATCGCGAAATGTATTCAGACATACCCAGCCTTCAGAATCTTCTTCCAAAACATCAACAATGGGAACTTTGACTTGGGCTGCATTTTCTGCACGCCCTGCATATACAAACAACAGTCCTTGACGAACTGTGGTAGGTAGTGAATCTACACAAGCACGTTGGGAAACTTCAGCTTTTCCGCCTTCCCGTTGTTGGGGAATTACCTCGCATTTACCCGTTCCTGAAAAAGCCCAGCCATGATAAGGACATTCCAGCCAGCCGCTCTCATTAATTCTACCTTCGGAAAGTGGCGCTAAACGGTGTGGACATTGGTCTGCAAAAGCGCGCCAAGTCTGGGCGTTTTTATCCCACCACAGCACAATATCGCGCTCTAGTAAAGTGAAGCGAGTAGGTTGTGATTTATCTAAATCTTCGATGTAATGTACAGGATACCAAACCTCCTGCAACTCAAACCGCTCTGGATCGCGTCCACCAGCAGGAAGCTCTTGTAATGCTTGAGTTTCAGATGTTACGTTCAGAGAATCTTCCTCTGACTGTAAAACAGTGTTAGACATGGTGGGAGTTTCAAACTAAGATTTCATCATCTATACAAAATGTAACAATTTTTTCAGCGTGATGGTGGGGACGATAGGGGCTAGGGGCTAGGGACTTATTGTTAGCATTAGTTAGCTTTTTTGGATCGGACTGGTGAGGTACAGATCATGGTAAGGGCACAACAATGTGAAGCTGCAAAACAAGATTTGCGTCAGGCGCTTGCTGCTGGTGGTGGAAATACCAAAGACAAACAAGTAATTGATGCTATTGAGAATCTGCAAGCCCTCAACCCAACGATCGCACCAACTCGTAGCGGTACTCTGCTAGATGGTAATTGGTTGTTGATTAGTGCGCCCAATTTCCCCGACGGAGAGCAACTGGCAGATGGTAGCTTTGCTTACACTCTTGGGCGTGTGGCTTTTGAGATGTTTCAACCAAAAGAACTGAAATTGTCCATTAAGCGAGTGCTACAACCTGTGTTTTTGCTGGGCAATGGAGAAGAGCGTAGCCACGACATCATTGTGGAATTTACGACTATCGATCAGTCATTTCCTCAATTAGCTGGTATTATTCGCACCATAGGCGTTTGTTCACCACTGGATGATACTGTGCTGCAAGTCCAGTTTACTGGAGGTACTTTAGCACCGCAAGAATCAACAAACATGGCCCAATGGGAAGCGGTGTTTGCTAATCAACAACCACCTTCCGGGATAAGTTGGCAAGAAAAATTCAAGTCGGCTATTGTGCGGCTGATGTTTGGTTTGGTTCCTCCCCAAGGAATGAACTTAGAAACAGGGGAAGTTGCTTTTAGTATGAAGCGATGTCTGACGACAAGCCGCTTCTCTTCGAGACGCTCCGCGAACGCGTCTACGCCTAAAGGTCGTCTATCAATTATCTATCTTGATGAGGAACTGCGCATCACCCGTGCGGAGAAGGGGACAGTCTTGGTATGTGAGCGGCAGTATTGATACTTATAATGAATTAAATACAGGGCGTAGTTTCGCGGAAAATCAGGCAAATACTCACAAAACTACGATAGTTTTCGCGCTGTTGTAGTTTTTAGCACGGCTGTTTGTAAACAAATTCATAATTCTGGGAACACTAACTCTAGAAATTGTCAAGATTGAGTAGTAGGATAATGTCTCCAGTAATTATTCCCGGATACAAGGTCAGCCAAGAACTTTACAATGGTTCAAGAACCCTGGTTTATCGAGGGTATCGAGAAATTGATCGAACACCTGTAGTCATTAAACTGCTGAAAAATCCTTATCCCAGTTTCTCTGAACTGTTGCAGTTTCGCAATCAATACACCATTGCTCAAAACTTAGACATTCCGGGAATTGTCCGTTTCTTGGGCTTAGAACCATACCGCAACAGTTACGCTTTAGTAATGCAGGATTTTGGCGGTATTTCCTTGAAGCAATATGCCCAACAGCAATTACTTTCGGTGATAGAAATATTGGAAATCGCGTTACAACTGACAGATATTTTTCACGCTCTCTATCAAAATCGTGTAATTCACAAAGACATTAAACCTGCCAATATTCTGATTCATCCCGAAACTAAGCAAGTTAAGCTAATTGATTTTAGTATTGCTTCCCTACTCACCAAAGAAACCCAAGAAATTAGAAATCCCAATGGATTAGAAGGAACATTAGGCTATCTGTCGCCAGAACAAACAGGAAGAATGAATCGGGGTATTGACTACCGCAGTGACTTCTACTCGTTTGGTGTGACTCTTTATGAACTGCTAACTGGACAATTACCTTTCAATACCCACGAGCCGATGGAATTGGTACATTGTCATCTGGCGAAAATGCCAGATAAATTCACAAACGAAAAAATTCCCCAAGTCCTTGGAGATATTGTACTGAAATTGATGGCGAAAAAGGCCGAAGAACGCTATCAGAGTGCTTTGGGACTGAAATTTGATTTAGAAAAATGCTTGGTGCAATTACGAGAAACAGGAACAATTGCGCCTTTTAGCATCGGTGAAAGAGATCTCAGCGATCGCTTTATCATTCCCGAAAAATTGTATGGTAGAGAAAACGAAGTCCAAGAACTACTAAACTCCTTTGAGCGGGTGGCGCTGGGAAACAGCGAACTGATGTTAGTTGCAGGGTTCTCTGGAATTGGTAAAACCGCTGTCGTCAACGAAATCCACAAACCGATTGTCAGACAACGGGGATATTTTATCAAAGGCAAATTTGACCAATTTAATCGGAATATTCCCTTAAATGCCTTTGTGCAAGCCTTTCGCAACTTAATGGAACAGATTTTAACCCAGAGCGATCGCCAAATTGCCCAATGGAAAGATAAAATCCTGGGCGAACTAGGTGAAAGCGGACAGGTAATCATCGAAGTTATTCCCGAATTAGAACTAATTATTGGTCAACAACCATCAGCACCAGAACTATCAGGAACTGCTGCCCAAAATAGATTTAATTTATTATTCTCAAAATTTATTCAAGTTTTTACAACTAAAGAGCATCCCTTAGTCATATTCTTAGATGATTTACAGTGGGCAGATGCGGCTTCTTTAAAACTTTTGCAATTATTAATAGCTGAAGCTCATCAGGGATATTTATTATTAATAGGAGCTTATAGAGATAATGAGGTATCACTAGCACATCCTTTAATATTGATATTGGATGAGATGAGCAAAAAGGGGGCAAAAATTCAGACAATTACCTTGCACCCATTAAGTCATTTAAAATTGAATCAGTTAGTAGCCGATACCCTGGCGTGCAGAGAAGAATTAGCCTTTCCCCTATCAAAATTGGTCTATCAAAAAACCCAAGGCAACCCATTTTTTAGTACACAATTTCTCAAAGCATTACACCAAGATGGGTTAATCGAGTTTACCTCGCCAACCCCTTACCAAGACGGGGCTACAGGCGGGTGGCAATGTGATATCGTTCGCATCAATCAGCAAGCCCTGACAGATGATGTAGTGGAATTCATGGCATGGCAATTACAAAAATTGCCAGAATCGACTCAAGAGATATTACAGTTAGCGGCTTGTATTGGCAATAAGTTTGATTTAAAGGCATTAGCAATCGTTTCTCAACTGTCAGAGTTAGAAACTGCTGCTTGTTTGTGGAAGGCATTACAAGAAGGGTTAATTCTGCCCCAAAGTGAGGTTTATAAGTTTTATCAACAAGAGTCATTTGTAGACGAGGGACAACAAATCACAATTACATATAAATTTTTACACGATCGCGTCCAACAAGCCGCCTATTTCTTGATTCCAGATGATCAAAAACCAGCAACACACCTGAAAATTGGGCAACTGCTACTCAAGAATACCAAAGCCACAGCACCAGAAGAAAACCTGCTGGAGATTGTCAATCAACTCAACATTGGCAAATTTCTGATAATTGAGCGTTCACAGCAAATACAACTTGCTGGACTCAATCTTCAAGCTGGAAAAAAAGCCAGAGTTGCAACAGCTTACACCGCAGCTTTGGAGTATGCCACCACAGGTATTTATTTATTGAATTGTGGCACAGAAGATTCTGGTTGGGAAACACAGTATGACCTCACCTTAGCACTGTATGAACTAGCAACAGAAACCGCCTACTTGAGCGGGGATTTTTCCCAGATGGAGCAATTTGCAAATATTGTTCTCCCACAGGCAAAAACTTCCATTGACAAAATGAAAGTTTTTGCTGTGAAAATTCAAGCGGAAATTGCCCAAGCCAATAAGCTCCAAGCTGTGAAATTTGGATTAGAAGCTTTGGCACTAGTGGGAGTAACTTTACCCGAATCGCCCGATTCTTCAGATATTCAGCAAGCACTTATACAAACTGCAAGTTATCTAGAAGACAAGAATATTGCAGAGTTAATTAACTTACCTTTGATGATAGATATGGATAGGCTGGCCGCATCTAGGATGTTAAACAGTATTGGCACTGCTATCTATCAAGCTGTACCCGAAATGTTTCCATTGGTGATTTGCAAACTGGTTAACTTATCAATCAACTACGGCAATTCAGTATTCTCTAGCTATGGTTACGCTTGTTACGGTATTCTTTTAAATGAAAAATTTCAAGATATAGAGTCGGCTTATCAATTTAGCAAATTAGCCTTAAATTTATCAGAAACCTTTAATGCTCCTGAAATGAAAGCCTCGGCTTTTTTGGTGGCGGGATGTTCGACAATTTACGGCAAAGTACATATAAAAGAAACATTGCCAATTTTCTGGGAAAGCTATCAAAGCGGCTTAGAAAGTGGCAACTTAGAATTTGTGGGTTATGCTGCCGTCATGAAATGCCAAAACTCATATTTGGTCGGACAGGAATTAACTGTGTTGGCAAAAGAAATGGCAACCAGCAGTCATGTCTTAGAGCAATTCAAGCAAGAACATCTTGTATGTTTACTAGGCATTTTTCAACAAGTAGTTATCAACTTGTTAAATCCCTCGGCAGAGCCATGCAGTTTTCAGGGTAAAATCTGCGATGAAAAAACTTGTTTACTGCTGCTGAATAATGCTAACGATCGCACTGGGATTTTCCAGTTTTATTTTAACAAACTGATGCTGTGCTATCTGTTTGGCGAATCCGCAAAAGCCTGGGAAAATACACTGCTAGCCGCACAGTATTTAGATGCCACCCAAGGAACTTTATTAGCGCTAATGTTCCATTTCTATGATTCTTTGGCGCACTTAGCAATTTACTCATCGGTGCCAGACTCGCAACAAGAAGATATTTTAAGTCGAGTGGCAAACAACCAGCAAAAGCTCAAGCTGTGGGCGGATCATGCACCAATGAATTTTTTGCACAAATTTGATTTAGTCGAGGCAGAACGAGAGCGAGTACAAGGTAACAAAGCCCAAGCGATAGAATTTTACGATCGCGCGATCGTCGGCGCAAAACAAAACGAATACATCCAAGAAGAAGCGATCGCCAACGAACTCGCCGCTAAATTTTACCTCGATTGGGGCAAAGAGCGCATCGCTAAAGATTATTTAATTGCCGCCTACTACGGCTATGCCCGTTGGGGTGCAAAAGCCAAAGTTGCCGACTTGGAACAACGCTATCCCGAATTGTTAGCAACTATTCTCCAACAATCTGCTACGGCATTCACGCCGACGGAAACTGTCTATGCCAATGAAAACCGATTGATCTCTCAAACTTCCACATCAGGAAGCAGCAGCAGTAGTGTATCCACAGTTCTGGATTTGAGTGCAGTCCTCAAAGCCTCTCAAAACCTATCGAGCCAAATTCAACTTGACAAGCTGCTAACTGCTCTTTTAGAAATCGTCATCGCCACCGCAGGCGCAGATAAATGTGTGTTGATATTGCTCAATCACAATCAACTCCATATTGAAGCAGTAGCTCAGGTGGGAAAACCTCCGGTGGTTTTGCAGTCCATCCCGCTATCAGCAAGCGAAGATCTGCCTGTGAGTCTGGTTTACACTGTCAAACGCACTTTACAACCAATTGTGATCATCGATGCGACGGTGCATCCATCGCTGTTAGCAGAGCCTTACGTTTTACGGCAACAGCCTCAGAGTGTGCTGTGTACGCCGATTCTGCATCAAGGTAAACTGTTAGGTGTGCTGTATTTAGAGAACAATTTAGCGACGGGAGCATTTACGAGCGATCGCATTGAACTGCTGAATTTACTTTGCACTCAAGCCGCAATTTCCTTAGAAAATGCCCGACTTTATCAAAATTCCCAGAATTATGCAAAACAGTTGGCACAATCTTTAGCGAACTTACAGGAGAGTGAAATTCGCTTTCAAAATTTGGCGAATAATATTCCGGGTATGGTGTACCAATTTCGTCTGGCGGTTGATGGTTCAACTTCAACACCCTACGTGAGTTCCGGCTGTTTGGACTTGTATGAGTTAGAACCAGAGGCTGTAATGGCAGGAATACATAGCCTTTATGCTTTGCATCATCCTGATGATCACCCCACTTTAGCCCAAGCACTCGCCGACTCTGCCCAAAATCTGACACCATTTGTAGAAGAATGGCGGATTATCCTACCTTCAAAAAGCGTGAAATGGATTCAATCCGCTGCTCGTCCAACGCGACAAGCCGATGGCGTAACTGTATGGGATGGGGTAGTAATTGATATTAGCGATCGCAAACAAGCTGAAGTTGCCTTGCAGCAAAAATCATCTGAATTAGAACAGGCGTTGAACCAACTGCAAAACGCCCAATTACAAATCGTCCAAAGCGAGAAAATGTCTGCATTGGGTAATCTGGTTGCTGGTGTAGCCCATGAAATGAATAACCCTCTGGGTTTTATTGCTGCTAGTCTCAAACAAGCTAAACCCACGATTGCTGATATTACCGAACACCTGAAACTCTATCAACAAACATACCAAAACAAGAGTGAGTCAATTATTGACCATGCAGAGTCAATTGATTTAGATTATACCTTGGAAGATGTACCCAAGATTATAGATGCAATGGTCGTCGCCTGCGACAGACTCAAAAATATTAGCACGAGTCTGCGCACTTTCTCCCGCGCAGATAAAGATTACAAAGTCCCGTTTAATATCCATCAAGGCATTGATAGCACAATTTTAATTCTCAAACATCGCCTGAAAGCTAACGAACAACGTCCAGCGATTGAAGTTCTTAGCAAATACGGTGATTTACCTGCTGTTGAATGCTTTCCTGGACAATTAAACCAGGTTTTTATGAATATTTTGGCAAATGCCATTGATGCTGTAGAAGAAGCAAATCATGGGCGTAGTTATATGGAAATTCAAGCCCATCCCAATGTGATTAGAATTAAAACATCACTAGAATCTCAGCAAGTAAAAATTACCATTACTGATAATGGTATCGGCATGAGTGTAGCAGTCAAAGAAAAAGTATTTGACCATTTATTTACTACTAAAGGAGTAAATAAAGGTACAGGATTAGGCTTGGCGATCGCCAAACAAATTGTAGAAGAAAAACATGGGGGAAAATTAAGTTGCAATTCTATTGAAGGTGAGGGTACTGAGTTTATCCTAGAAATTCCCCTATAAATAGTGTTGCTATTTCGTAAATCTCATCGCCTATCTGGGAACACTAAATCCAGCATTCTCAGGATTTAGTAGTATGGTTAGCACTCTTGTCAGTATTCCCGGATACTAAGTTAGGGAAGAACTCTACAACGGTTCTAGAACCCTAGTTTATCGAGCAGTACGAGAATCTGATCGACAACCAGTGGTAATTAAACTGCTGAAAAATCCTTATCCCAGTTTCCACGAACTGGTACAATTTCGCAATCAATACAACATCGCCAAAAATCTTCACTATCCCTTAATCATCCAAATTTATAGCATAGAAGCTTATCATAATGCTTATATGTTGGTGATGGAAGCCTTTGGGGGGATTTCCTGCAAAGAGATGGGAGATATTGCGTCTTTAGAGGAGTTTTTACAAGTTGCGATCGCTTTATGCAACATCTTAGATATACTTTACCGCGATCGCCTACAAGTTATCAATCTACTTTCTTCCCAAGCTGCAATCTCCCTAGAAAATGCTCGACTTTATCAACAAGCCCAACAAGCTTTACAAGATTTACAACAGGCGCAATTACAAATTGTTCAAAGTGAGAAAATGTCTGCTCTCGGTAACTTAGTTGCTGGGGTAGCCCATGAAATGAATAATCCTTTGGGTTTTATTGCTGCTAGTCTCAAACAAGCTAAACCCACCATTGCTGGTATTACCGAGCACCTAAAACTTTATCAAGAAAGCTTTACTAACAAGAGTGAGGAAATCACAGAACACGCCGAAGAGATTGACTTGGATTATACCTTAGAAGACTTGCCCAAGATAATTGATTCGATGACGATGGCGTGCGATCGCCTGAAAAATATTAGCACGAGTCTGCGCACCTTCTCACGGGCAGATAAAGATTATAAAGTCCCGTTTAATATTCATCAAGGTATCGATAGTACAATTTTAATTCTCAAACATCGCCTCAAAGCTAATGAACAACGTCCTGGGATTGAAGTTATCAGCAATTACGGTTATTTACCTGCAATTGAATGCTTCCCTGGACAATTAAATCAGGTATTTATGAACATCTTAGCCAATGCTATTGATGCTTTAGAAGAACCAAATCATGGACGGAGTTATGCCGATATTCAAGCCAATCCCAATGTGATTATAATTAAAACATCACTAGAAGATAAACAAGTGAAAAATCCCATTACTGATAATGGTAAAGGCATGAATTAATCAGTAAAACAGCGGATTTTTGAGCAATTATTTACTACCAAAGGAGTCAGTAAAGGTACGGGATTAGGCTTGGCAATAGCCAAACAAATTGTGGAAGAAAAGCATGGGGGAAAATTAAGTTGCAATTCTATTCTTGGTGAGGGAACTGAGTTTATTTTAGAAATTCCACTATAAAGAGTGTTGTTTTTTGGTAAATATATTCGCCTATCTGGGAACACTAATTCCAGTATGATTCAGGATTTAGTAGAATGGTTAGCACTCTTGTCAAGATTCCCGGATATCAAGTTAGGGAAGAACTCTACAATGGTTCGAGAACTTTAGTTTATCGAGCAGTTCGAGAATCTGATCAAATACCAGTGGTAATTAAGCTACTGAAAAATCCTTATCCCAGTTTCCACGAATTGGTACAGTTTCGCAATCAATACACCATTGCTAAAAATCTCCACTCACCTAGTATCATCCAAACCTACAGCCTCGAAACTTACCAAAATAGCTATGTGTTGGTGATGGAAGACTTTGGGGGAATTTCCCTCAAGGATTTTGCTTATATAGATACTGTACAAGCAATGTCTCTACAAGAGTTTTTAGAAATAGCGATCGCACTTTGCAATACCTTAGACATACTGTACCGGAATTGCATCATTCATAAAGATATTAAACCTGCCAATATTCTGATAAACCCAGAAACAAAACAAGTTAAATTAATTGACTTTAGTATTGCATCGCTGCTACCACGAGAAACACAAACTTTAATCAGTCCCAATGTCCTAGAAGGAACACTCGCCTATATTTCCCCAGAACAAACTGGACGAATGAATCGCGGGATTGATTACCGTACAGATTTTTATTCTTTGGGTGTAACCTTTTACGAATTACTGACAAAACAATTACCATTTCCGTCAGAAGATGCGATGGAGTTGATACATTGTCATATTGCCAAAACGGCAACATTTGTACATGAAATAAATCCCCAAATTCCCTCTTTATTATCAGAAATTGTTAGCAAATTGATGGCGAAAAATGCTGAGGAACGCTATCAGAGTGTTTTGGGATTGAAATATGATTTAGAAAAATGCGCCCTTCAACTCAAGGAAACTGGCACAATTGCAGACTTCCCAATTGCTCAAAGGGATTTGTGCGATCGCTTTATTATTCCCGACAAACTGTATGGACGAGAAACAGAAGTAGAAACCCTACTACAAGCATTTGAACGTGTCAGTAATGGTGCAACGGAAATGATGCTGATTGCTGGGTTTTCCGGGATAGGTAAAACTGCGGTTGTCAATGAAGTGCATAAACCCATTGTCCAGCAAAGAGGTTATTTTATTAAAGGGAAATATGACCAATTTCAACGCAATATTCCCTTCAGTGCATTTGTGCAAGCCTTTCGAGATTTAATGGAGCAATTATTAACCGAAAACGATGCTCAAATTCAGTCATGGAAGAGTGAGATTTTAAATGCTGTTGGGGACAATGGACAGGTAATTATTGAATTTATCCCCGAATTAGAACGAATTATTGGTAAGCAGCCAGCAGCCTTAGAATTATCTGGAACGGCAGCACAAAATAGATTTAATTTATTATTTCAGAAATTTACCCAAGTCTTTACTAGCAAAAAACATCCCTTAGTGATGTTTTTAGATGATTTGCAATGGGCAGATTCAGCATCACTGAACTTAATGCAGCTATTAATGGCAGATACAGGTCATTTGTTCTTAATTGGTGCTTATCGTGATAATGAAGTTCAAGCCGCCCATCCATTAATGTTGACTTTGAGTGAAATTGAGAAAACACAAGCAACGATTCATACGATTACTTTAGCACCACTCAATCAAATGCAAGTGAATCAGTTAGTTGCTGATACACTGAAATGTTCAACAACAATAGCAGGGAATTTGTCTCAACTAGTCTCTCAGAAAACTCAAGGTAATCCATTTTTTGCTACTCAGTTTCTCAAAGCATTGCATCAAGATCATCTCATTCAATTTAACTGGGAATTGGCGTGTTGGGAATGTGACATTACACAGGTAACTCAGCAAGCACTGACAGATGATGTTGTGGACTTTATGGCATTTCAATTGCGAAGACTACCGCGATCAACTCAAAATATATTGCAGTTAGCGGCTTGTATTGGGAATCAGTTTGATTTGGCAACTTTGGCAATTGTTTCTGAACAATTAGAAATCGAAGCAGCATCTAATTTGTGGAAAGCCTTACAAGAGGGTTTGATTGTACCTACTAGTGATGTTTATAGATTTTATGTCGGAGAAGAAACTCAAGCAGCTTCTCCAGAAATTTCTCAGACTGTGAGATACAAGTTTTTACACGATCGCGTCCAACAAGCAGCATACTCATTGATTCCAGAAGAACAAAAGCAGTATAACCATTACAAAATTGGTCAATTGTTGTTGCAAGGGCTATCCCAGTCTGAACAAGAGGAATACATTTTTGACATTGTGAATCAGCTGAATATGGGACAAGCTGTTATGACTAACAATGAGCAAAAACAAGAACTAGCGAATCTCAATTTAAAAGCTGGACAAAAAGCCAAACTTTCAGCAGCCTATCAAGCGGCTCAGGACTATTGCACCATTGGTATGGCTTTATTATCCCAAGATGCTTGGCACAAAAACTATAAACTCATGTACAGTTTGCACCGTGATGGTTCAGAAGCAGCTTACCTTTGTGGTAACTTTGACCAAGCCGAAGCCCTGTATGCACAGACACTCACCCATGCTCAAACCTCCCTGGAGCAAGCGATCGTTTATCGCGTGCAGATGACTCAGTACCAGCTTCAGGGAAGAAATGCTGAGGCGATCGCTATTCAACGTCAAAGTTTACAGATGCTTGGGTGGGTGATGCCCACAGAGCCTCAGATGATACAAGCTAACCTAGATGAAGAAATCGCCACGGTTCAACAATTTCTAGCGCAACATCCGATTGAATCCATTCTTCAAGCCCCCAAAATGGCAGATCCCAGTATTGCAGAAATACTGCGAATTTTACAAATTTTGTTTTATGCCGCATGGCTCGACGGTCAAAGCACCTTAGCATTACTAGCACTGGCCAAGATGACCACACTGTCATTAGAGTATGGTAATAGCGATATGTCTCCTTTTGGCTATGTCGGTTATGGCTTAATTGCTAATGGTGTACTTAAGGATTCCGCTACTGCTTATCAGTTTGGGGAAATAGCAGTTCAGCTTTGTGAACAGTTTGATAATGCTGATGTGCGCGGTATGACTAATTTCCTGTTTGCGGCTGATGTGCATAGCTGGAGTCGTCCCATTCGAGAGGCAGATACATACTATAACAATGCCTACAAATATGGAATGGAAGCTGGCAACTGGCTAACAGTAGGCTTTATGATGATGCAGAGTGGTTCCGATCGCCTGACTTACGGTAAAAATTTAGATGATCTATATGCGATCGCTCAAAACCACGCAGCTTTTCTTGATCAGATCAAAAGCTTAGATAACCTAGATGCTTTACGAGTCGGAGTAATTCAACCGATACGCCAACTTCTTGGTTTGACCAAAACACCGTTTACCTTTGATGATGATAGTTTTAGTGAAGCCCAGTATTTGCAAAAATACGTCAATGCTCCCTATCACTTAGCTTGGTTATATTCTGTTAAAATTCGCCATGCTTATTTATTTGACAATAAAGCCGCATACCCTGATTTAATCCCCCAACTGAGCATCATTGAAAACACTATTGCTAGTCATGCAAAAGTCCCTTCCAGCGTTTTTTATGTGGCATTAATCCATCTCGCTCTGGCTGAAGTGGCTACCGAATATTCTGAGCGTCAACACCATCTTTCAGCACTCATCCCCCTGGAAGAACGCTTAAATTTGTGGGCAAAGGCTTGTCCGGAAAATATCCTGCACAAATGTCTACTCATCCAAGCAGAAAAAGCCAGGTTAAACAAAGAAAAAACAGAGGCTATTGAACTTTATGATGAAGCAATTACCCAAGCTCAAACAAATAAGTATGGCTATGAAGAAGCCCTAGCTAACGAACTTGCAGCTAAATTCTACCTCAACTGGGGTAAAGAAAAAGTTGCCGCAGGCTATATGCAAGAAGCTTACTATTGTTATGCAAAATGGGGAGCCAAAGCCAAAACCGACGACTTAGAAAAACGCTATCCCCAACTACTCAAACCCATCCTGGAACAGCGACAAATTACCCTCAATCCCTGGGAAACCATTGGTAGCATTACCTTGCCTCGGACTGCTTCATCCACTCATACTTCTACTTCTGGTACAAACATTTCCATTGCCCTAGATTATACAAGCGTACTAAAAGCTGCTCAAACTATTTCTAGCAGTATTGAGTTAAATGAACTCGTCACAAATCTCACCCAAATTATCCTGGAAAATTCCGGTGCGAAAAAATCCGCCTTAATTATTCCCGAGAATGGCGCTTGGAAAGTGAAAGCAATTACCTTGATTAATCAGGAGTCAAATTCTCCAGAAAAAATCCAAACCATCATAAATTCACAATCACTTGATACTTGTCAATATCTACCTAAAAAAATTATTAATTACGTCAAAAATACTCAACAAACAATAGTCATAGATAATTGCCAAACAGATATTCCTGGGGTAATTGGAGAATATCTGTTAGAGCAGCAACCAAAAAGTGTATTATGCACACCAATTACTAAACAAGGTAAATTAGTCGGAATTCTTTACTTAGAAAATCAAATCACAACAGGCGTATTTACTAGCGAACGGCTACAAGTTATCAATCTACTTTCTTCCCAAGCTGCAATCTCCCTAGAAAATGCCAGACTTTATCAAAAAGCCCAACAAGCATTACAAGATTTGCAACAAGCACAATTACAAATTGTCCAAAGTGAGAAAATGTCTGCACTGGGTAATTTAGTTGCTGGGGTAGCCCATGAAATGAATAATCCTCTCGGTTTTATTGCTGCTAGTCTCCAACAAGCCAAACCCACCATAGCTGATATTACCGAACACCTAAAACTCTATCAAGAAAGCTTTCCCAATCCCGCCGAGGAAATCACAGAACACGCCGAAGCAATCGACTTAGAATACAGCTTAGAAGACTTACCAAAGATAATTAATTCTATGACAATGGCGTGCGATCGCCTGAAAAACATCAGCATGAGTCTGCGCATTTTCTCACGGGCTGATAAAGATTACAAAGTCCCGTTTAATATTCATCAAGGTATTGATAGTACAATTTTAATTCTCAAACATCGCCTAAAAGCTAATGAACAACGTCCAGCGATTGAAGTTCTTACCAATTACGGTGATTTACCTGCAATTGAATGCTTCCCGGGACAATTAAACCAGGTATTTATGAACATCTTGGCAAACGCTATTGATGCTTTAGAAGAAGCAAATCATGGACGGAGTTATCAGGAAATTCAAGCCCATCCCAACGTCATTAGGATTAAAACTTCACTAGAATCTCAGCAAGTGAAAATTACCATTACTGATAATGGTACAGGCATGAGTGAAGCAGTAAGACAGCGGATTTTCGACCAATTATTTACTACCAAAGGAGTAAATAAAGGTACAGGGTTAGGCTTGGCAATCGCCAAACAAATTGTGGAAGAAAAGCATGGAGGAAAATTAAGTTGCAATTCTATTCTTGGTGAGGGGACTGAGTTTATCTTGGAGATTCCACTATAAAGAGTCTTGTTATTTGGTAAATCTCATCGCCTATCTGGGAACACTAAATCCAGTATTCTCAGGATTTAGTAGCATGGTTAGCACTCTTGTCAAGATTCCCGGATATCAAGTTAGGGAAGAACTCTACAACGGTTCCAGAACCCTAGTTTATCGAGCAGTTCGAGAATCTGATCGACAACCAGTGGTACTTAAACTGCTGAAAAATCCTTATCCCAGTTTCCACGAACTGGTACAATTTCGCAATCAATATAACATTGCCAAAAATCTTCACTATCCCTTAATCATCCAAATCTATAGCATAGAAGCGTATCAAAATGCTTATATGCTGGTGATGGAAGACTTTGGGGGGATTTCCTTGAAAGAGATGGGAGATATTGCGTCTTTAGAGGAGTTTTTACAAGTAGCGATCGCGCTGTGCAACATCTTAGATATACTTTACCGCGATCGCATCATTCATAAAGACATTAAACCCAGCAATATTTTGATTAATCCCCAAACCAAGCAAGTTAAATTAATTGACTTTAGTATTGCATCTCTACTACCAAGGGAGACACAAAGCTTAATCAGTCCCAATCTTTTAGAAGGGACACTGGCTTATATTTCCCCAGAACAAACAGGGCGGATGAATCGCTTAATTGACTATCGGACGGATTTCTATTCTTTAGGTGTCACCTTCTATGAATTACTCACAGGAGAATTACCCTTTAAGTCCAATGATCCAATGGAGTTAGTCCATTGTCATATTGCTCAATTACCAAAGCCAATCCCAAGTGAAAACATTCCCCAAGTACTTTCTGATATTGTGATGAAATTGATGGATAAAAATGCCGAAGACAGATATCAAAGTACATTAGGAATCAAATTTGATTTAGAAAAATGCTTAGAACAATTAACAGCAACTGGTAAAATTGAACACTTTAAAATCGCTCAAAGAGATTTGTGCGATCGCTTTATGATTCCCGATAAACTTTATGGACGAGAAGCCGATATAAAAATCCTCCTCCAAGCATTTGACAGAGTCAGCCAAGGTGCAACCGAAATGATGCTGGTTGCTGGTTTTTCTGGTATTGGTAAAACAGCAGTTGTCAACGAACTCCACAAACCGATTGTTAGACAACGCGGTTATTTTATTAAAGGCAAATTTGATCAGTTTAATCGGAATATTCCTTTCAGTGCTTTTTTCCAAGCATTCCGAGATTTAATTGGGCAGTTATTAACCGAAAGTGATCCGCAAATTCAGTCTTGGAAAAGCAAGATATTAGCAGCACTTGGCGATAACGCACAAGTAATTATTGAAGTCATTCCCGAATTAGAAATAATTATTGCTCAACAACCACCAGTACCCGAATTATCAGGTACGGCGGCACAAAATAGATTTAATTTATTATTCCAAAAATTTACCCAAGTTTTTACTAGTAGCGAACACCCATTAGTTATATTTTTAGATGATTTACAATGGGCAGATTCAGCATCGCTGAAGTTAATGCAGTTATTAATGGCTGATACAGAGCATCTTTTGTTAATGGGTGCTTATCGCGATCATGAAGTGAACCCAGCCCATCCATTGATGTTGACTTTGAGCGAAATTAGCAAAACCAAAGCCAAGGTTAATACAATTACTTTAGCACCACTCAATGAAATCCAAATCAATAAATTAGTTGCTGATACTCTCAAATGTCATGAAAATTTAGCCTGGAATCTTTCTAAACTGGTATTTCAGAAAACTCAAGGTAATCCCTTTTTTGCTACTCAGTTTCTCAAAGCCTTACATCAAGATAAACTGATTCAATTTAACTTTGATTTAGGATGTTGGGAATGTGATATTACACAAGTAGTTCAGCAAGCGGTTACAGATGATGTTGTCGCTTTTATGAGTTTTCAATTGCGCCGACTACCAACAGCGACTCAAAATATATTACAGTTAGCTGCTTGTATTGGTAATCAGTTTGATTTAGCAACTTTGGCGATTATTTCCCAACAGTCAGAGGTAGAAGCATCTGCTGATTTGTGGAAAGCGTTGCAGTCAGGATTGATTTTACCTCAAAGTGAAGTATATAAATTTTTTGTTGGTGATAAACATCAAGATTTTACTAAAAAAAATCAGGGGATTTTTACCTATAAATTCTTACACGATCGCGTGCAACAAGCTGCTTATGCTTTGATTCCCGAAGCACAAAGACAATCAACCCATCTGCACATCGGAAAACTCTGGCTTCACAGTACACCAGACATCGAAAAGGAAGAAAGAATTTTTGAAATTGTCAATCAGTTAAATATTGGCAAAGCACTGATTATTGAGCCAGTGGAAATCTCCCAACTAGCCAAATTAAATCTGCTGACAGGGATAAAAGCAAAAGCTGCAACTGCTTATATCGCCGCAGTTGAATATTTACAAACAGGCTGGCAACTTCTACCTGCTGAAAGTTGGCAAAACCAATATGAATTAACTCTAGCATTAAACACAGCGATCGCAGAAGCTAGCTATCTCAGCGGCGACTTTGAAAATATGGAAGAATATGCAAATATTGTCCTGCAAAATTCTAGAAGTTTTTTAGAACAGGTGCATGTTTATAATACCAAAATTCAAGCTTGTATGGCAAAAAGTAACCACTTAGAAGCCTTACAAACTGCTCTATTAGTATTGCATAGACTAGGTGTAGAGCTTCCAGACCAGCCGAATCAACAAGATATTGTACAAGCAATGGAGCAGACCAGCTTGCTACTAGCAGATAAATCTGTGGCTGATTTATTGACACTGCCAGAAATGGAAGATGAGACAATATTAGCAGCAATGCAAATTTTATCCAGCATTATTTCTACTGCTTACCAAGCAGCGCCATTTTTGTTTAGGTTAATTGTCATTAAACAGGTTCAACTTTCTATTATCTATGGCAATGCTCCAGAATCTACCTATGCCTATGCAACCTATGGACTGATAATTTTTGCGGCTCTCGGAGATATTAATACAGCTTATGAATTAGGGCAAGTGGCATTAGATTTAATTGAAAAATTGAATGCTGTCAAACTGAAATCTAAAACTTTATTTGCTGTTAATTGTTTTATTAGACATTGGAAAGACCATCTCCGAGAAACATTAAATCCTCTTTTAGAAGCCTACACTTGTGGGTTAGAACATGGTGATATTGAATATGCAGCCATGTCCGCTTATGTTTTTAGTAGATATGCTTACTTAAGTGGGCAAGAGTTGCACGATTTAGAAAGCACCATAGGCAACTATGGTAAAGTCATATTCCAACTTAAGCAAACCACCTATGTAAATTTTAATAATATTTATCATCAATCGGTATTGAATTTGTTGGGAATGGTGGATAATCCTCGTTATTTGATTGGAGAAAGTTATGATGAAACGAAAATGTTACCGTTACATTATGCTGCCAATCAAGTCAGTATAATTTGTCAGGTACATTTCTGTAAATTGCTGCTATGTAATTTGTTTTATGACTACAAACAAGCATTAGAAAATGCCGCAATAGTTGAGAAATACTTGGCGAGTATAACTGGATTAGTATTGATACCTAATTTTTATTTTTATGAATCTTTGACTCGCCTCGCTTTGTACTCAGATACGTCATTGACTGAGCAAGAAGCTTTATTATCTCGCGTTACAGAAAATCTCGCAAAACTCAAAAGTTGGGCACAATACGCCCCCATGAATCACCAACATAAAGTTGATTTAGTTTCAGCCGAAAAATGTCGAGTTTTGGGAGAAAAAATTGACGCTATACAACTTTATGAACAAGCAATTGCTGGAGCAAAAGCCAACGAATACATTCATGAAGAAGCACTCAGCAATGAACTGACAGCCAAATTTTACCTCGAATGGGGCAAAGAAAAAGTCGCCCAAGTATATATGTTAGAAGCTTACTACTGCTACGCTCGCTGGGGAGCAAAAGCTAAAACCGATGATTTAGAAAAACGCTATCCGCAATTGCTAGAACCCATCTTGCAACCAAGACACATCAAACTCAATCCTTTAGAAACAATTGCAACTATTACCAGTAGTAAGACTTTAAAATCAACTTGGACTTCCAGCACAGATAGCAAGAGTGTTTCTGATTTGCTTGATTTGACTTCTGCGATCAAAGGTGCGCAAGCGATTTCTAGTAGTATCAAATTAGATGAACTAATTATTAACTTAACTCAAATCATCCTGGAAAACTCTGGGGCTAAAAAAGCTGTCTTAATTCTGCCGCAAGCAAATATTTGGCAAGTACGAGCAGTTGTTTTTATTAACCACGAAAGCCCAGATAGATATGAAAAAATCATAAATATTCAGGAATCAATTGATACTTGTAGATTAATTCCCAGAAAAATTATTAATTACGTCAAAAATACCCAAAAAACTGTTGCCATAGATAATTGTCAAACAGATATTCCGGAAATAATTAGCGAATATATCCTCACAAACCAACCCAAAAGTGTATTATGCACACCAATTATCAAGCAAGGTAATTTAGTGGGAATTTTATATTTGGAGAATAAAATAACTGCTGGAGTTTTTACTCAAGAAAGATTGCAAGTAATTAACTTACTTTCTTCGCAAGCAGCCATATCTCTAGAAAATGCTCAACTTTATCAACAAGCACAACAAGCATTACAAGATTTACAACAAGCACAAGTCCAAATTGTCCAAAGTGAGAAAATGTCTGCACTCGGTAACTTAGTTGCTGGTGTAGCCCACGAGATGAATAATCCTCTGGGTTTTATTGCTGCTAGTCTCAAACAAGCTCAACCCACGATTGCTGATATTACCGAACACCTAAAACTCTATCAAGAAAGCTTTCCCAATCCCGCCGAGGAAATCACAGAACACGCCGAAGCAATTGACTTAGAATACAGCTTAGAAGACTTACCAAAGATAATTAATTCTATGACAATGGCGTGCGATCGACTGAAAAACATCAGCATGAGTCTGCGCATTTTCTCACGGGCTGATAAAGATTACAAAGTACCTTTTAATATTCATCAAGGTATTGACAGCACAATTTTAATTCTCAAACATCGCCTGAAAGCTAATGAACAACGTCCAGCGATTGAAGTTCTTACCAATTACGGTGATTTACCTGCAATTGAATGCTTCCCGGGACAATTAAACCAGGTATTTATGAACATCTTGGCAAATGCTATTGATGCTTTAGAAGAAGCAAATACTGGGCACAGTTATGCAGAAATTTCCGCCAATCCCAATAAAATTATAATTACCACTTCTAGAGAAGATAATTTGGTAAAAATTGCCATTGCTGACAATGCTCAAGGTATGAGTGAAGAAGTCAAACAGAAAATATTTGACCATTTATTTACTACCAAAGCAGTAGGCAAAGGTACAGGTTTAGGATTGGCTATAGCCCGCCAAATTATCACAGAAAAGCATAGGGGTAGTTTGACTTGTGAGTCAGTATTGGGATTAGGTACAGAATTTAGTATCACTATTCCCATTACTGACAATAAATATTAACTTACTGAGCAGGCATTCTTAAACCCGGATTACTAGGAGGAGAAACAAGGTTCAGAAATGTGATGAGTTTAAGTGTGCGACGGCGAATTTTCCAACGCCCATTTTGTTGGATAACGTCATCTTCATAAGTACCATTAGCAATATCAATGCTAGTATCCGAACGTTTGTGGGTCGCATTTAGATAGGAAGTCATCGTTGCAGTATTACCGTTAATAGTGATGTTGAATGTACCCATCAAGTGCTGTGTAGCTACATAGCCGTTTCCTTGGAATACGGAAGCAACAAAATCCGCCCAGTCATTTGTCCCGAAACGTGTCGCGGTGGTGACTCCATCAGGGAAAATCGCCGTAATTTTTGCATCTGTTGTAAAGCAGTCTTGATAAATATTCTTTCCGACTTGGATATCTCCTCGCCCAATCGCATCAGTTCCCAAAGCGTAGCAAACAGCCAATTGTTCAATGTCTGATTTAGCATTGGGTTGTGACGCAGAAGCAAGTTCAATTGTCCCTCCAATCAGTACAATTACGGTTGCAATCGCAGCTATTAAGGTTGTGATACTCTGAAGACTGATTAACTTCTGATATTTGCTTTTTCTCATTTAATGTTGCTTCCTTATTTACCTTATTACCTGTGGTTTTACCCAAGATTGATCATCGAGATGCCGATGTAAATATTTTACTCGGCTGCTAAATAGTCATGCGTATTTGGGAATACTAAGTGCGAAACTCGCAAATAGACAATGAGTATGATTAGCACTCAAGTTAGTATTCCCGGATATCAGGTCAAAGAAATCATTTATGATGGTTCCAAAACAATCGTCTATCGAGCAATCCGAGAACAAGATTCCTTAAGAGTAGTCATCAAACTGCTGAAAAATCCTTATCCCAGCTTTCGGGAAGTGGTGCAATTTCGTAATCAATATACCATTGCGAAAAATCTTAACTTCAGCGGAATCATCCAAACCCATAGCTTAGAAGCTTACGACAATGGTTATATATTGGTAATGGAAGACTTTGGGGGAATTTCCCTTAAGGATTATTTCACCCAAGAGACTTTACATCTAACGCATTTACAGGAATTTTTACCAATTGCTATCTCTCTGTGCAATACTTTAGATTTTCTCTATCGTCATAGAATTATTCATAAGGATATTAAACCCGCCAATATTCTAATTAATCCTGAAACCAAACAAGTTAAATTAATTGACTTTAGTATTGCTTCCTTACTACCAAGAGAAACCCAATCCCTGAAAAATCCGCAAGTTTTGGAAGGAACATTATCTTATCTATCACCCGAACAAACAGGGAGAATGAATCGGGTAATTGACTATCGCACTGATTTTTATTCTTTAGGTGTAACTTTTTATGAATTATTGACTGGTCAATTACCATTTCAATCAACTGATCTGATGGAGTTGGTACATAGTCACATTGCAAAAATACCTCCTTCAGTTAATAGGTCAGATATTCCGCGAGTTTTGGATGATATCGTGCAAAAATTAATGGCGAAAAATGCCGAAGAACGCTATCAGACTGCATTAGGTTTAAAGCATGATTTAGAAAAATGTTTAGAGCAAATCGCAGAAACTGGTGAAATTAATTATTTTGAAATTGCTCAGCGAGATATTTGCGATCGCTTTCTCATTCCCGAAAAATTATATGGTAGAGAAACGGAAGTTCAGCAACTATTAGCAGCATTTGACAGGGTTTCCCAGGGGAATAGCGAACTCATGTTAGTTGCAGGGTTTTCTGGTATTGGTAAAACTGTGGTAGTTAACGAAGTTCATAAACCCATTGTTAAACAACGGGGATATTTTATTAAAGGCAAATTTGACCAGTTTAATCGGAATATTCCTTTTTCCGCATTTGTCCAAGCATTTCGGGATTTGATGGGGCAATTACTCGCCGAAAGTGATGCGCAAATCCACCAATGGAAAAGTAAAATTATTCAAGCATTAGGGAACGATGGACAGGTTATTATTGATGTCATTCCCGAATTAGAAAAAATTATTGGTCAACAACCACCTGCAACAGAATTATCTGGTACGGCGGCTCAGAATCGATTTAATTTATTATTTCAGAAATTTTTGCAAGTATTTACCAGCCAAGAGCATCCGTTGGTAATATTTTTAGATGATTTACAATGGGCTGATTTGGTTTCATTGAAGTTAATTCAATTATTAATAGCGGAAACAAATCAAGGATATTTACTATTAATTGGTGCATATCGAGATAATGAGGTATCGACCGCTCATCCTTTGATGATTACATTAGATGGAATTAGCAAAGTCGGGGCGATTGTCAATACACTGACCCTACAACCCCTGAGTCAATTAAATTTAAATCAACTTGTAGTTGAAACCTTAAAGTGTGCCGAAGATTTGGCAGTTCCGCTTTCACAATTGATTTACCGCAAAACTCAAGGTAATCCTTTTTTTGCTACGCAATTTCTCAAGTCATTACATGAAGATGAATTAATTAATTTCAATTGGCGAGAAAGATGCTGGGAATGTGATATTGCTCAAATCAATCAGCAAACACTCACCTCCGATGTTGTGGAGTTTATGGTATTGCAATTACGAAAATTACCAGCATCGACTCAACAGGTATTAAAATATGCTGCTTGTATTGGCAATTCCTTTGATTTAGAAACATTAGCGATTGTTTGCCAATTATCTCCGGTAGAAACGGCTGCATCTTTGTGGAAAGCTTTGCAGTTAGATTTTGTTTTGCCCCAAAGTACGGTTTATAAGTTTTATCAAGATGCTGAGGAACAAACCCAACTGAAAATTAGCGATCGCCACATCGCGAAGTATAAATTTTTGCACGATCGCATCCAACAAGCAGCTTATTCTCTGATTCTGGAAGCAGACAGACAAAAGACACATTTGCAAATTGGGCGTTCTCTTTTACAAAGCATTTCCCCAGCTAAACAAGGAGAACATATTTTTGATATTGTCAATCAGTTAAATATTGGTAGGGTATTAATTGATGATAGCCAAGAACGAAGTCAATTAGCACAATTAAATCTCATTGCTGGGAAAAAAGCCAAAGCTGCTACTGCTTATACTGCGGCTGTGGAATATTCTCTGATTGGGTTAGAATTCCTCAGCGCAGATAGCTGGAAAAACCAATACCAATTAACATTGGAATTGCATGATTTAGTTGCTGAATCTGCTTACTTAAGTGGCGATTTTGAGCAGATGCAACATTATACAGAAATTATTCTGCAAAATGCTAAAACATTACTAGATAAAGTACCTGTTTACGAAATTCAGATTACTGCTTGCATTGTTCAAAGCAAACAAATAGAAGGAATCCAAATTGCCCGTTCAATTCTCCAACAATTAGGCATTAATTTTCCCGAACAACCAACAAATTTGGATATTCAGCAAGGTTTGCAACAAGTTATTGAGAATTTACAAGGTAAATCCATCGCTGACTTAGTTCATTTACCGATAATGACAAAACCCGAAAATATCGCAGCAATGAAAATTTTAATGCGAGTCCTACCTGCTGCTTTTCAAATTGACCCGGTGATGGTTCCCTTAATCACTTTTGCAATGGTTCAGTTATCGATTAAATGCGGAAATACGCCCGTTTCTGCCTATGGTTATAGTTTGTATGGATTGCTGCTTTGTGGAGCCTTCGGTGATATTAACGCTGGCTGTGAATTTGGAAAATTGGCTTTGGGTATATTATCTAAATTTAATTCCTCAGATCTAAAAGCGAAAATATTGACTGTTGTTAATGCTCATATAGCCCATTGGCAACAGCATATTCAAGAAACATTATCACCTGCGATTGACGGTTATTCGACAGGAATAGAAACAGGCGACCTCGAATATGCTGGTTATTGTGCTTATATTTATCCAGTTCATTCTTTTTGGTTAGGTAAGGAACTAGAAAACCTGGAAAAAGACTTTACTGTTTATGTTGAATCTTTGAGAAAAATCAAGCAACAAGTCGCTTTCTATTGGAATTCAATTTATTACCAGAGTGTTTTAAATCTCCAGGGTAAATCTGAGCATTTATATGATTTGATTGGCACAGCTTATGATGAAAACAAAATGCTGGGTATACATCAAAAAGCCAACGATTTATATACAATAAATCACCTTTTCGTAAATAAACTCTTCATCAGTTATTTATTCAATAATTATGAACTGGCATTAAATAATGCCGAAATGGCAGAACAGTCTTTAGGAGGAGTTACTGGATTAGTTGTTGTGCCGCTGTTCTATTTTTACGATTCTTTAGTACGATTAGCGTTGTATCCTGGGGTTTCACTTTCTGAGCAAGAAGCTATTCTCGAAAAAATCCAAACTAATCAGGAAAAAATGGAAGTTTGGGCTAATCATGCGCCAATGAATTATTTACATAAATTCAATTTGGTAAATGCAGAAAAATATCGAGTCTTAGGCAGAAACTATGAAGCCGGAGATTGCTACGATCGGGCTATTTCTCTTGCCAAAAGCAACGGTTACACTCAAGAAGAGGCTTTAGCCAACGAACTTGCGGCTAAATTTTACCTTGACTGGGAAAAAGAAACAGTCGCCGCCGGATATATGCAACAAGCCTACTATTGCTATTCCCGTTGGGGTAGTCCAGTCAAAACCGACGATTTAGAAAAACGTTATCCCCAACTACTAAAACCGATCCTGCTACAACGACGAATCAACCTCAATCCTTGGGAAACAATTTCCACCATAGCTTTCCCTAAAACATCTTCGTCTGCTCATAGTTCTACTCCTAGTAGCACCGATATTTGTGGAATCCTAGATTTTACAAGCGTACTCAAAGCCGCTCAAACTATTTCTAGCAGTATCGAATTAGATCAACTCCTCACCAGTCTCACCAAAATTATCTTAGAAAACTCCGGTGCAAAAAAATCTGTTTTGATTCTCCCGCAAGAAGATACATGGCAAATTCGAGCAATTACCTCTATTAATTCTCAAGGTGAAATCCAAACAAACCTTGACTTACAATTACTAGATACTTGTCGAGATGTCCCCAGAAAAATTATCAATTACGTCAAGAATACCCAATTATCTATTGTTATAGATAATTGTCAAACAGATATTCGTGGGCTAATTAGCGAATATGTGCTTACACATCAACCAAAAAGTATATTATGCACACCAATTATTAACCAAGGGCATTTGCTGGGTATTCTCTACCTAGAAAATAAACTCACAAGCGGAGTATTTACCCAAGAACGCTTGCAAGTCATTAACCTCCTTTCCTCCCAAGCAGCCATTTCTTTAGAAAATGCGCAACTTTATCAAAGAGTACAACAAGCGCTAGAAGATTTACAACAAGTCCAACTACAAATTGTCCAAAGTGAAAAAATGTCAGCTTTGGGTAATTTAGTCGCAGGTGTAGCCCATGAAATGAACAATCCTCTCGGTTTTATTTATGCCAGTCTCCAACAAGCTAAACCGACAATTGCTGATATTAGTGAACACCTGAAATTATATCAAATAAATCTACCAAATCCCAGTGAAGAAGTTATTGAACATGCCGAAGGAATAGACCTAGATTACATCCTAGAAGACTTACCGAAGATGATGGATGCAATGGTCATGGCGTGCGATCGCCTGAAAAATATTAGCACGAGTCTGCGCACTTTCTCACGGGCGGATAAAGATTACAAAGTGCCGTTTAATATCCATGAAGGTATCGATAGTACAATTTTAATTCTCAAACATCGACTGAAAGCTAACACACAACGTCCCGCCATTGAGGTGGTTACTGATTATGGGAATTTACCCCAGGTTGAATGCTTCCCTGGACAATTAAATCAGGTATTTATGAACATTTTGGCAAATGCTATTGATGCTTTAGAAGAATCTAATAATGGGCAGAGTTTTGTAGAAGTTCAAGCAAATGTCAACCAGATTACAATTAAAACATCATTCCAAGATAAGCAAGTAAAGATTACTATTGCTGATAATGGTCAAGGGATGAATGAAGAAGTTAAACAAAAGATATTTGACCATTTATTTACTACAAAATCTGTAGGTAAAGGCACAGGCTTAGGATTGGCGATCGCGCGGCAAATAGTTGAAGAAACCCACGGGGGAAAATTAACCTGCAACTCTGTTTTGGGCGAGGGTACAGAATTTTTTATTGAAATTCCCGTGTAAATGTTGGCTGCTGTTACTCGATAACATATATCTGGGAATACTAAATCCTAATGGCTTAAGGATTTAGTGGTATGTTGAGAATTCCTGGATATCAATTTAACGAAGAACTCTACAACGGCTCGAGAACTCTGGCTTATCGCGGATACCGAGAGATTGACGACAAACCTGTAGTGATGAAACTGCTGAAAAATCCTTATAAGAAGCAAATGATGGACGGCTTTTTGCAGAAATTAAAGCCAATCCCAACGTGAACACGATTAAAACTTCACTAGAAGATAAGCAAGTGAAAATTACCATTGCTGATAATGGTATAGGCATGATTGAAGCAATAAAACAAAGAATTTTTGACAATTTATTTACTATTAAATAAGTAAGTAAGGTACGGGGTTATGATAGGCGATCGCTCGTCAAATAATAGTAGATAAACACGCTGGTTTGCTAGAGTGCAATTCCTTTCTAGGAAAAGGTACTGAGTTGATAATTCAAATACCTGTTAAGCAATAAAAAAGAGGTGATATCTTGGCAAAAGAAGCAAGAAATGACGAAGTCGCTTGGCTGCGAATCGAAAATGCGCAATTAAAGCAGCAGGTAGCAGAAATTAATCATAAATATCAAGCTATTATCACCCAAAAAGAACATGATTCTCTTTATAGTTCTCAAACAGAATTACTGGCATTATTTAATGCTATAGAAGATGTCATTCTTGTTCTCAACACTGAGGGTAGATACTTAAAAATCGCACCTAGTAGTGCGCCTTCATTATATAAACCCCCGGCAGAAATGGTGGGCAAAACTATGCATGAAGTGTTACCGTCTGCCTTTGCCGATTATTTTCTTGATTGCGTTCTACAGGCGATCGCCACCAAAAAAACTGTGAAGGCAGAATATAGCTTACCCATAGGCGAGCGAGAAGTTTGGTTTGAAGCCAGTATAGCTGTGATGGGAGAAGATACTGTGGTTGTTGTCGCCAGAGATATGAGCGATCGCAAACAAATGGAAACCCAACTTCGCAAGCAAGCAGAAGATTTAGAAAACACTCTTCAAGAACTCAAACGCACCCAAATCCAAATGCTCCAATCAGAAAAAATGTCGAGCTTGGGACAATTGGTAGCTGGAGTAGCACACGAAATTAACAACCCCGTCAATTTTATCCACGGCAATATTACCCATGTAGAACAATATACCGAAGATTTATTGTATTTGATTAGCTTTTATCAACAACAAAATTTAAATGAGTCACAAATTCAAAACTTGTTGCATGAGCTTGATTTAGAGTTTATCCAGACAGATTTACCAAAAACTCTTAAATCTATGAAAATGGGTACTCAACGTATTCGGGAAATTGTTTTATCTTTACGAAATTTCTCCCGCATGGATGAAGCTGATTTTAAGGAAGTTGATATTCATGAAGGTATCGAAAGTACGCTATTAATTTTACAGCATCGTCTCAAAGAAAAAGCAAAAAGCCCAAGTATTGAAATTAGCAGAATCTATAGCAAATTACCTTTAATAGAATGTTATGCCGGACAATTAAATCAGGTATTTATGAACATTTTTACAAATGCCATTGATGCCATAGAAGAAAAAAATAAGACACTTTCTTTGGCGGAAATACAAGCAAATCCTCATCAAATTATCATTCGTACCGCAGTCATAGATAATGATTGGATTGAAATTGCGATCGCAGATAATGGCATAGGCATGACTGATGAGGTGCAAAAACAAATGTTTAATCCATTCTTTACTACTAAAGCTATTGGTAGTGGTACCGGAATGGGAATGTCTATCAGTTATCAACTCATTACAGAAAAACATGGGGGAAAGTTGAATTGTGTTTCAACGCCCAATCGAGGTACTGAAATTTTGATCCAAATACCTATTCGTCAATGCCCAGATCGTGTTACCTCTGGAGCATGAGTTATCGGTAATATCAAGGTGAAGGCTGTTTGACCGTCAGATGTGGAATTCAGGGTGAGTTCGCCACGGTGGGCGCGAGCAATTTCCCGGGCGAGGCTGAGTCCGAGTCCAATTCCTTCGACTTGGCGGGTACGCGCCGGATCGCCGCGATAAAAGCGGTCAAACAGGCGATCGCGATCGCTCACCGGAATATCTTTAGATGCATTGGCAATGGTAATGTGGAGAGTATTTTGCCTTTGTTGAGCTTGAATCTCAATCCAGCCGTTAGCAAGATTATATTTGATGGCATTACTCAAGAGATTTTGCAAAACTTGCATGAGTAAATCGCGATCGCCTTGTACCTTCAATCCAGCAGGAATGTGATTTTTTACACTTAAATGAGGAGCCAATAGTTCTATATCCTCAACCATTTCCATCAGCAACTGTGACATATCCACCGCAACCAGATACAAACTCATTTGTCCCGCATCTGCTAGAGACAGCAGTAAGAGTTTGCGCATAATTCCACTGAGACGGCGCACTTCATCCAACAAATTACTCAGACGCTGTTGCACTTCACTTCCAGGGTCAACCTGTTGTAAAGTTCTTTCCAGTTCGCCTTGGAGAATAGTTAGGGGTGTTTTCAGTTCGTGAGCAGCATCAGCACTGAAGCGGGAAGCTTGGGTAAAACTGCGTTCTAGGCGTGAGAGCATTTGGTTAAACACCTCAATCAATTCCACAAACTCAACATCCGTTGTTCCAATGGGAATGCGCTGATCTAGCCCTTTGACTGTCACCTGTTGAATCACACCCGTTAATTGACCGATGGGACGCAACGCACCGCCAGAAATTAACCATGCGCCCACCGCAACCAGTAGCAAGGCTATGGGAATGGAAACGAGAAAGATATTGCCAATGCTAGCCATCTCTTGATTAACAGATTGCAAGCTAACTGCGATCGCTACCTGACTATTAGGAAATTTAGCTGCACCAATTCGCCAAGTTGCTTTTGCTGTGTTTTCAGTCACAAATTGTGGTGGAAGGAGGCGAAAAGGTGGTGGTTCTACGGATGGGTTTAGCCGTCGTTCTCTAGGAGGTGGTGGTGGTAAAGGCGTTAACTGAAGACGCTTAACCAGCAGACTTTTCACCTCTATGTCATCAGGTAGGGCATTAGATTGATAAACTGTATTGCCATTACTATCAAGTACCAGCACAGCAATGGGAATTGTGCTATGAGTTCCCAAGCCAAAGGGTACTAATTCTGGGCGGGGATGCAAGCGATCGCGTTCTGGGGGACGACTGGCGCGCATCAACTGATTTAAGAGTTCTGCATCCAAACGGCTGATTTTGGCACTGTAAATTTGAAACCAGGAAACAGCACCAAACCCGACTAAGGTGCTACCAGCCAAAGCCGCAGATAACAGAGCAATCCGGAAGCGAAACGATCGCAGTTGTTTCACGATTGTTCTGGTTTGCGAAACCGATAACCAACGCCGCGAATACTTTCAATCCAACTAGCTTCATCGATGGGGTCGATTTTTTTGCGAATTCGCTGAATACATACATCCACAACATTGGTATTCGGGTTAAAGTCGTAACCCCAAATATGTTCTAGGATTTGGGTACGGGTAAAAACTCGTCCCGGAGAGCGCATAAGATATTCCAGCAGATTAAACTCCCGGCTGGTAAGTTCAATTCCCCGTTGATTGCAAGTTACTTCGCGGGCGATGCGATCGAGTTTAATTGGGCCGACTGTCAGTAAATTTTGGCGATCGCCTACACTGCGACGCACAACCGCATGAATCCGCGCCGCTAATTCTTCGACAAAAAACGGTTTAGCAATGTAATCATCGGCTCCCAAGTTCAAACCTTGGAGGCGATCGTCTAATTCATTCCGCGCCGTCAACAAAATCACGGGAGCATTGCGCCCTTCCCGTCGCAATTGTTTGAGAATTGACAGTCCATCTTTTCCCGGCACCATGATATCCAGAATAATTGCATCATATTCGTTATCTAATGCCCGGAGATAGCCATCATCACCGTTATCGCAGTAGTCTACGATAAATCCTTGCTCCTTCAGTCCAGCCCGGACGAAGTTGGCAATTTTTGCTTCATCTTCGACAAACAGAACATTCACAAGCATTCATTACTTACTTATTGTTCCATTTTAGATTGATTACTTGTTAGCTCAAATTACAAAACTGTAATTTAGAAACAAGGCTAACTGTCATTTTGGGGTGGGTTAATCATCAATGTAAGCAACAATGATTTGCGAGGTTAATTGTTATGAAGATTCGTCAAGTGTTAGCTGTGCTAGCGATTCCTTTTGTAATTGTAACATTCGGTTTTGTTTCACCCAATCAAGCAAATGCTGAAGTTCCTCCCCATCAGAATCCACAGATTGCACAACAGCAACAACATCAGCTACAACAACAGGCTAGACCGAATGAAAAACCACAAGCTAAACCACAGGTAAAACATCGCCAACCCCGTCCACAACAGAAAAAACGTCTTCCCCAACCTCATTCTCAGCAAATAAATCCCAATGTGGAAAGACCGAATAATCGTTAAGTGTAATTTGCTATTCGGAAAAAACGAACCGCGAAGTACGCCAAGTACGCGAAGAAATAAGACATGAAGAGAATTTTGTGCCGCTTTACAAAACAATCTTATTCCTCTGCGTCTTCTGTCTTGAAAAGTTCAGATCTAAGGAAGCCTTATCTCCGACGCCAGATGCTTTCCGACGCAAGGCGACACGCCACTCCTCTCAACGGGGGGAACCCCCGCACGGGGGTGGCTCAGGAACGCACTGGCTCGACTTTTCGCTGCGTCCTCTGCGGTTTGTTCTTCCGTTAGTGGTACGTCAATTAGAAATAATTAAATATACAACATGACCAATAAAAATCACCCTTTGGGTAGAATTTTGAGCCGAAGAGAAGCATTGACTTTATTTAGAGCCGCCACCACGGCAATATTTGTGGTGGGATGCATACCGAGAAAGTCTTTCTCTAAACCAGCATCGGCGGTAAAGTCTGCTACATTACCCGCCTGTGTCGTCAGTCCACAGCAAACTGAAGGGCCGTATTTTGTAGACGAAAAGCTTAACCGTTCCGATATCCGCGCCGATCCGGCAGATGGTTCGGTGAAAGAAGGTGTACCACTGCAACTGACGCTGCACGTTTCTCAGGTTGGTAGTAATGGTTGCACACCTTTAGCAGGTGCGATCGTGGATATTTGGCACTGTGATGCATCGGGTGTTTATTCAGACGTGACAGATCGTAGTTTTACTACTGTGGGGAAAAAGTTTCTGCGCGGCTATCAAGTAACCGATGCTCAGGGAAATGTCCAGTTTACAACCATTTACCCTGGTTGGTATCCAGGTAGAACTGTGCATATTCACTTGAAAGTCCGCAAAGATGGAACAGCAGGACAAGGTTACGAATTTACCTCACAGCTATATTTTGATGATGCGGTAAGCGATCGCATCTACAGCCAAGCACCATACGCCAGCAACGGACAACGCACCCTGAAAAATGCTGATGACGGAATTTTTCAAGATGGTGGCGAGCAAATGTTACTCAAGCTTACCAAGAATGGACAAGGCTATGCAGCAACCTTTGATGTTGGGCTTCAGATAGCCTAAGCACAAAAATTACAAAACTGTAATCAAGTAGCAAGGCGAACTGTAATTTTGAGTCGGTTAAATGAGAAATATCAACAATCTAACTTTTGGAGGATGATTATGAAGGTTAATAAAACAGTGGTGGTAGCAGCAATTTCGGTTCTAGCTGGTACATTTGGTTTGATTTCCCTGAATCAGGTAAATGCTGCTAATCCATCCCATCGCATTGCCCAAGCTTCACAACAGCCGAACCTACCACAAGACGGACAGCAGCGACGACCACATCACCCCGATTTTGCAGCAGCGGCGGCGAAGCTGGGTGTAACTGAACAGCAATTAAAGGATGCGTTGGGTGTTCCGGCTAATCCTCCCGCACAAGGCGTTCGCGGAGCGACTCCTTCGGAGTATCGCAATCAAAGACCACCTCGCCCTGATTTTAAAGCAGCGGCGGCAAAGCTGGGTGTGACTGAACAAAAGTTAAAGGATGCGTTGGGTGTTCCGGCTAATCCTCCCGGCGAAGGCGATCGCCAACATCCGCCCCATCCCGATTTTAAAGCAGCGGCGGCGAAGTTGGGTGTAACTGAACAAAAATTAAAAGATGCGTTGGGTGTTCCGGCTAATCCTCCCGCGCCAGGTGACAGAAGTCAGCGCCCACCTCGCCCTGATTTTAAAGCAGCAGCAGCAAAGCTAGGCGTAACTGAACAAAAATTAAAAGATGCGTTGGGTGTTCCTCCCCATCCTCCCAGTGAAGGCGATCGCCCAGAGCCTGCGGGAAACAGATAGTCTAAGCCAAGAAAAGGGTAGGGGGTTAGCACCTTTGTCAGGAACTCTGCCCCCATCTAAATTAATATTGGAGCTATTATGAGTCGCTTTTTTCGCAAATATCATCGTTGGTTAGCAATTGTTTGTGCGCTACCGTTATTGCTAACAGTTATAACTGGTATGACTTTTCCCATTGCTAAAGCTTTCCATCAGCGAGAATTAGCTGGTTTTCTCATCCATCTACATACCCTAGAAACTTTTGGATTGGATGGTATTTTCCCGGTTATTAATGGACTGGGTTTACTGGGATTGCTAATTAGCGGAATTTATATGACAAGTTTATTTCAAAAGCGACGGCTTCCCTCTAATCGGCTTGAGCTTTAAGCCGCATCAACTAGGACAACGCTAACCCATTTGCGCTGAACAACAATCGGGATCGCGATAAAAATGAAACTTATGAGACAAGATTAAAATTTTTGGCGTTGCATAAATGCGGGATGATTTATCTCACGCAGAGGCGCAAAGACGCAGAGAGGATAAGGAGTTTTAAATTTCAATAAGTGCAATTTCATCCCTTGATTCAGCAACGCCAAATTTTTCTTTCTTGTCCAATGCCCTATGCCAATGCCCTATGCCCCATGCCCATTAACTATCGGTAATGTAAACCAAAATGTCGCACCTGCTGACAATGCGCTAGTTACACCAATTTCACCACCGTGGGCTTGGATGATTTGCTTACAGAGATATAATCCCAAGCCCAAGCTGACAGAATTGCGGGTGTTAGTACCTCGGTAATAAAGGTCAAAAAGTCTTTCGCTCTGTTGTTGACTGATTCCCACACCGTTATCACTGACAGTGCAATAAATTTTGTCTTCTTTAGCTGTGGCGTTGATTGTTAAGAGTAAACCAGGGGGATTGTGTTTAATCGCGTTGGCAATTAAGTTAGAAAAGACTCGCCATAGTTGCGTAGGGTCAGCGTTAATAAAGGGTAAATCTGCGGTAACTAAATTTGTCAGCGTTGCTTGATTTTCTGCTAGCATCGGTTCTAAATCTGCGATCGCTGCTTCGACAACTGTATATAATTGCACGGGTTGCTGTTGTAATACTACGCCTTGGACTTCACTGATATGAGCTTCTAGCAAGGAATTAATTAAATTGAGTTGGCGATCGCTACTTTTAACCATCCGTTCTAAAATTGACCGAGAAATTGTGATTTTGCTGTCTGGGTTTGCTAGCAAGTTCTTGAGTACCATTAAAGTTCCCAGTACTGGGTTGCGTAAGTCGTGGGAAACTGCATGAAAAAATACTCTTAGTGCTTCCTCTGCTTGCTTGCGCTTGGTGATATCTTCCGTCAATCCTTCGTAGTAAAGTAGTTTTCCTTGTTCGTCACGAACTGCGTAGGCTTTTTCGGAAATCCAGACAATGCTTCCGTCTTGGCGATAAATTTGGGATTCAAATTCGGAAATGCTGCCATACTTTTCAATTAAGCGGACAAACTCAGCTCGACGGTTGGGGTCAACATATAATTGATGTCCAATATCTGTCAAGTTGGCTGTGACTTCTTGTGCAGATGAATAACCGTAGATTTTGGCTAAGGCTGGATTAGCTGTAATATACTTGCCATCAGGACTACTTTGGAAAATCCCTTCTACAGCATTTTCAAAGATACTGCGATATTTAGCTTCTGCAACTTTGAGTTTTTCATAAGCAAACTCTAGTTCTTGATGGGCATAAAAATCTGAGCGTTGTAGGCGATCGTAAAGGTAAACGCCTATGTCGCATATAGCACATAACCAAAAAATATATAAGATAAACGTCACATTATAGATTTCTGGATGTTCAGGTATGGGTGTTTTCAGTCCTAGGGCTGTATTGACACCAAAATAGTAAATGAACAAACCCACCTGGGACATTACATGCAAACGCCAGCATACAGGAATAAATGTAGCTTGACTCAAAAATAGCAGCGACCAAGCTAGAGGATCAGCTAAGGCAAAACCCTTGATGGTAGAGAATAACTGTGTTCCTAGACTAATTGACCAAGATGATCCTAAAAATAACAATCCTGGATGACGTTGACCAAACTGAGTTTTATGCAGAATAAAACAAACCAGTAGAGTACCGAACATGGAAACATTGATGAATAATGCCTGTGTTCTTATGAACTCTGGTACTTTTTCCAACTCCTTTAAGGGGAAAAATATGTCATAAATATTGCGCAAAGTAAAGGTTAATATGCAGATTAACCCTAGTAATAACCACAACTGCAATCTTTGCCATAAAAAGTTTCGTCTAGCAGCTAGCCACTGTTGATCGTGAACGCGATTTTTAGCAACAGCAGCCGTTTTCTCTGATGTTGAAGCTTTAAACGCTTTTCTCCCCCACCCTTGCAGTGTTCTCAATAAGGTAGCCATTAGCTGATTACCAACTTTGCCTATCTGATATTTTGCACTATTCTGAATCGGCGTAGGAATAATACCAATTTATGGCTCGAAGACCCACAACTTTAAATCTTCAGCAGCAGAAAAACCGCTTGCCATTAAGCAAGCGGTTTTTTGTTTCACTCTAAGCATATGTAAGATAGTTCTTCCTTATCGATTTTAGTATAGCAAATTGAGAATTAAGAGTCAATAGTCCACATCCCATAAATTCCTGTAGCCAATTAGCCGCTATGGGAGGAAGGCGATTGATCGCATTCTGGTAATTTTTGCTTGGGGGACAGCCAATTTTTGAAATATCCAATAAATTTGTAGTGCGTAAAGCCTTCTCCTAGCGGAGACGCTGCGCGAACGGCATAGCTTCGCTTAACGCGTAGCGTGTCCGTTGGCGCAGCCTCCCGCAGGGAAGGACAAACGTCTCGGAAGCTGGTGATCATTCATCGAGCAAGATGCTCGCACTACCGAATATAGGTAATTTATTTTTTGTCAGTCCCTTGGCGATGCGATCGCATTGTTACTCGATACAATGGCATTGTCATTGGATACAATGGCATTGTCACCCGATGCAATGGCATTGTCATTGGATACAATGGCATTGTCACGGGATGCGATCGCATTGTTACTCGATACAATGGCATTGTCACCCGATGCAATGGCATTGGGAACATCCAATTTTTGAAATACCCAATAAATATGATGTCCGCCTAATTACCCTTAATATGTCATTGCGAGCGGAACGAGTGGAGCGAAGCAATCACAAGGACTCTGCGATTGCTTCACTTCGTTCGCAATGACGGGCATTTGAACGGACATGATATCACTCTTCGTTGGAGATTTTGCGATTGCTACTCTTCGAGAACGACTTCGTCGAACGCTTGGCTCGCAATGACATACAAAAAAGTGGGATGCTCCCGATGCGATGTCTACGACAAGCCGCTCCGCGTCTACGCACTATAGGAAGCGAAGTTTGGCGAAAATGTCAAACAAGCGGTAATGTGAACCAAAAAGTTAAACCGCGTTTGCGGTGACTAATAATCCCAATTTCGCCGCCATGTGCTTGGATCACTTGTCGGCTGAGATACATTTTTAAGGCAATACTTGTAGAACAACAAGCTTGTGGTTCAGGGATGTACAAATCGAAGAGGCGATCGCACTCTAGTTTGCTCATGGATATACCATTATCTTCAACGAGAGTGCGAATCATGTCACCTTCAACTTTGGTTTTGATGGTAAAACTTAGTCCTGGGGGATTGTTCTGCAAACTATATGCAAATATATTGGCTACAACTTTTTGTAACCGAGTTGGATCTGCCATGACGAAGGGTAAATCGTCAGGTACTAAGTTATTCAAAGTTGCTTGATTTTGGTTGAGCATGGGCTGCAAGTCTTTAATAATCAAGCCTAGCAGCGTGTTAAAATGTACTAGCTCGCGGCGGAGATTAATTCCTTGACCTTGGCAACTATGAATTTCTAACAAGGAGTCAAGCATCCCTAGTTGACGATCGTTACCTTGAATCATGCGTTCAATAACTGAACGAGATACGGAAATGAAAGATTGGGAATTAGGGGTTCGGTGTGAGCCTGATTCTTTACCTAATTCCCACTCACCAGTCCCCAAGGACGGAGTTTTGAGTAAATTTTTCAGCACCATTAAGTTACCCATCACCGCAGTGCGCAAATCATGGGCTACGGTATGCAACACCACATCTTTAACACGTTGCATTGCTTCTAGTTCCTGCATTTTCTGCTGTAGTTGGGCAGTGCGTTCTTCTACCTGGCGTTCTAAATTAGTATTAAGTGTGGCTAGTTCTTGGTAAAGTCGAGCTTGTTGAATCGCGATCGCTAATTGCTCTGACATTTGCTGTAGCAAATCAATTTCTATTGTTTGCCATTCACGAGGCCCGGAACATTGATTAGCAATTAACGCCCCATATAATTCATTATTGAGCATAATCGGTACAGCCAAGGTAGCCCGCGTCTGGAATTGTTGATAATGTGCCCTTAATTTGGGAGATACGACGATTTTGTTAACATCTTCGACTAACCGCAAACGATTAGTTATGAGGAGATTTTTTAATTCTTGGAGATAAGTTTCATCATCAGTAGTCCAACCCAAGACGGCGGGATATTGGGGATTGACTGATTCAGCAACAGTTTTGGCTCCCCCTTTGGGATCGTTGAGACCAATAAATACTCGGTCTGCTTGCAAAAATTGCCGGACTTCGGTTACAGTAGTTTGGAGAATTTGGTCTAAGTTGAGGGAAGAGCGGATTCGCGCTAAAGTTTCTGTTAACAAGCGATCGCGCTGGGCAGAGAGACGCAATTGGGCTTCTACCTGTTTGCGTTCGGTAATGTCGTGAGTGACTGCAAGAATGCAGGGGATATCATCTAAATCAATTATTTCGGCTGAAACCAACGCTGTAATTAGTTTTCCTGATTTAGAGCGAAATTCCATTTCTAGGTTGCGCACAAAGCCTGTCATCCGCAACTCTTGCAATAATTTCAGGCGATCGCGCTTGTCTACCCACAAATTTAATTCAAAAGCCGTGCGCCCAATCACTTCATCTCGCTCAAAATCTGCAAGTCTGATAAAACTATCGTTAACTTCTATGTAGCGTCCTTCTTGCAAAGTGCTGAGGGTAATGGCATTGGGACTGCAACGAAAAGCTTTAGCATACTTTTGCGCGAGACTTTGCAATTTAGCTTCTCCTTGTTTGCGTTCTGTAATATCTCGGACTATTGCTAAGACTTCATCTGTACCACTGACTACCAACCGCGCTTCATAATCTCGAATTCCCAAAGGCGTTGGTAATTGATATTCCAAGGTTTGCAAATTCTCTTCATCCAAAGTTTTGGCGATCGCTTCCTGGCTAATCACAGCCACATCAGGTGGTAAGATATCTTCTAAATTTTTGCCGACTATCTCTTCTCTAGGAAGCACAATACTTGTATCATCGTCTTTTAAATCTAGATATTCACCATCACGGCTGAGGCGAAACATCAAATCGGGAATCGCATTTAAAATTGCTTCATAGCGCATCTGGCTGTGGCGCAACTGTTCTTCTGCTTGTTTGCGTTCGGTAATATCCATTACCAAACCTTCCCAAAGTAAGTCACCATTAGCTTGTTGTTCTAGTTGGGAAGCACCTTGAATCCACTTAATTTTGCCGCTAGGTGTAATGATGCGACCTGACCAACGCCAAGGTGATAAAGTAGCTTTAGCAACATCTACAGATTCTGCTAAGGCTTTCACATCCTGTGGATGAACCAGTTGATGCAAAACCTGCAAATCTGCTTGAATAACTTCTGGTTCTAACTCATATAGTTGGCGACAACCAGAACTTACATACATCACAAACTCCGAACCATCCCGCCGTTGCAGGACTTGGAAAATCATTCCCGGTAAATTAGCAGCAATTTTTTCCAACAAAGTTAGAGTCCCATGTGGAAAATCTGGTTTATGCAGTAATTTTACAGTTTCATCCACTTTTTATGCCTTTGTAAAGCCAGCAACTAATCTGATTGTGGCAATTGTTGCCATCTTGACAATTTTGATGCTGCAAAAATCATCACTGTCAACTGCAAAACTGCTCCTTATTTCAGAGTAATTCTGGTTGCGGCGATCGCATTCACCCAATCGGGTTATTTATTAGTTAATATTAGTCAACAGTCAACCGTCAATAGTCAACAGTCAACCGTCAACAGTTAAAATTGGTAAACTAATATTTATAGTTGTTTCCTGTTTATAGACACTGGAAATGGAGAATTGCCCACCACAACGTTCGACGATTTTTTTGACCAAGTTTAAGCCCATGCCTAAGCCTTGCTGTTCATAGGTTTTGCGTTCAAACTGCATGAAAGCACCGATTTTCGAGATCTGTTCTGCTGTCATACCCCGTCCCCAATTATGAACATAGACATTGAGCATTCCTGTCCCTACCTGACTACTGATCGTTATGGCTGTGCCAGTCTGGGAGAATTTGAGCGCATTATCGACTAGTTCATCAAGGATCATCGCTAGATATTGAGCTGATATTGACACCTCAGCTTCTTCGATTGCAAACATGAGATCCTGGCTGCGATTAACACTGCGAGCCAGAGATTGCAAAGGTGGGGCGATCGCTACTATAGAAAACTTAGTTGACTGAGGTTTAATAATATGCTTTTGGTGTGTTGATAGCTCTAATTCTAAAGAGATCAATAATTTTTGCGTTAATTTTTCCAGGCGACGAGCAGATTCATCTGCCAAGCCTAAAAGTTCACGGATTTCCGCAGTATCCATGTTCTCGAGATCTGCCATGAGTAGGCTGATGGTGCCGACTATGCCATATAGTGGTGTATTGAGTTCATGGGGTAAAGTAGCAGCTAAGTTACCACGTAGCTCATTGAGGGTATTTTCCAAGACTTTGATGCTATTAGCTTGGATATTCGATAAGCTTTGGATATTATCGTACTGTTGCTTAATTCTGAGCATGGAATGAATGCGTGCCCGTAGTTCCACCGAATTCACAGGTTTACTAATGAAGTCTTCAGCACCTGATTTCAGACAACGAGCGAGGTCTTCTTTGCTGTTGAGAGCAGTCACCATGATGATGGGAACTGGTTGCCATTGGGGCATGGCTTTAATTTGCCGACAGACTTCGATGCCATCCATTTCCGGCATCATGACATCGAGCAAAATCACATCTGGCTGAAATACGTTGAGAGAGGCGATCGCAACTTGACCACTAGCAGCATAGTGCAGCAAATAATTTTGCTCGTTTAAAAGTGTTTCAATAACATCAAAGTTATCGGGTTCATCGTCAATTACTAAAATCGAGGGCATAAAGGGAACAGGGAAACTATGTATGTATTAATTTTGTTTAGGTACTTAACAGATCTTGAATAGTGGAGGCCAATTGTTTAAGCTTCACAGGTTTACTCAGGTAGTCGTTAGCTCCCGCTTCTAAACAGCGATCGCGATCGCCTGTCATTGCCAATGCTGTGAGCGCCACAATCGGAATATCAACCAATTGAGGATCGTGGCGAATTTGTCTTATGGCTTCTAGACCATCCATTCCCGGCATTTGGATATCCATCAAAATCAAGTCAGGCTGGTGCTTTGTAGTTAGGTCGATGGCTTCTTGACCATTATTTGCCAACAGAATACAGTAGCCTTTGGCTTTGAGGTAGCTAGAAACTGTACTGATATTAGCTTCATTATCTTCTACTAGCAAGATCAGGGGGGCATGGCTTGGGGTTGTTTCGGCAGTTGGGGAATCGAGTTCTGGAGTAGTGCCTGGTTTATGATTCGATGAAAGCAGACAAGCATAGGTAGAAGGTAGCTCGATAGTGAAGCAACTGCCTACACCCAGTTCACTGGTTAGTCCCACCCTACCGCCGTGGAGTTCAACAATTCGCTTCACCAATGTTAGTCCCAAGCCTGTACCCGCATATTGACGATTCAAGGCACTATCGATTTGGATAAAGGGCTGAAATAGTTTATTGATATTCTCTAGCGAGATGCCAATACCTGTATCTCTCACGGCAATTTGCAGGAAGTTTTGCCCTGGGATATCGGTAATGGCTATGTCGGGGGAAATTTGCTGAACTTCTAGGGTAATGCTTCCTGCTTGGGGGGTGAATTTGACTGCATTGTTGAGCAAGTTAATTAACACCTGACGAATACGTCGTTCATCCACGAGTAGATCTGGTAGATTGTGCTGAAGTTTAATGTCAAGCTGAATTCCTTTTTGCAATGCCTGCTGTTTGATAAACGCTAGACTGGATTGGCACAGATGAGCCGCCGAAACTAAGGTGCAATTCAGTGTGATCTGTCCTGCTTCTATTTTTGCCACATCAAGGATATCGTTGATCAACTCCAGCAAATGAGAGCCGCTGCGCTCAATGGTTTCCAAGGCTTTGAGTTGATTCTCGTTGACGATGCCAAAAACTCCCTCTTGTAGCCCTTCGCTCATGCCGAGAATGGCGTTGAGGGGGGTGCGGAGTTCGTGGCTCATGCTGGCCAGGAATTCATCTTTGAGGCGGGTGGCGTGGGCGAGTTCTTGGTTAGAAAATGCCAGTTGTTGATTACTCTGGGTAAGTTTTGCTTCTGTATGCTGATGTTCTTTGAGTTCTTGCTGTAATTGCTCATAGAGATTCGCTTGTTGAATGGCGATCGCTAACTGGTTGGCAAGTTGCTGGGTAAAATCAATTTCTGACTGCTCCCAGTGGCGAGTTGTGCCACATTGATGAACGCACAGCAAACCCCACAACTCATCACCGCAGAGCAGCGGCATAATCAAATTGGCACGCACCTGAAACTGAGCCAGGATATCAGTGTGGCAAGTTGTCATCCCCGCGTTATAAATATCATCAACAACATAAGACCTACCCAAGGCATAGAGAGATGAATAGTTTTCGCCAAAGCAGTGGTCATGTACCCGAATCGCCATCACTGAGGGAAACCCCTCTAAAACCGATTCAGCCACAAATTCGCCATCATCAAAGTTGGATTCGGGATAAAACTTGAAAATGCCCACCCGATCAGACTGAATCACTTGCCGGATTTCGTGACAAGCGGTATCGAAAATGGTCTGGAGGTCTAGGGATTGACGAATCTTCTGGGTGATTTCTCGCAGCAGTTTTTCTCGCTCTATTTGTTGGCGAATAATTTCTTCAGCTTTTTTGCGCTTGCTAATATCCACTACTACACAAATAGTTTGATCGTCTGAGCCTGGGAGGATTGCCGCTCCTATTAGGACAGGAATCCTGCTGCCATCCTGGCGATAATATTCTTTTTCCCAGGGATCGATCTCGCCATGTTCCATCAGATGCATCATCGCGGCAAAATCAGCGGGGACATGTTCAACTGGTGTCAATGCTTGCCAATTAATTGCCCCAGTATTGAATTCTTCCCTGGTGTAGCCCAGCATCTGTAAAAAGTGATCGTTGGTATCGATAATTTTCCCCTGAAAATCGGCAAAGATCATCCCGACTACATGGGAATCAAACATCCGACGGAACCGGATTTCACTGCTTTGCAGGGCGAGTTCAGCTCGTTTCTTGTCGCTAATATCAAAGTGGACTCCAATCATACTCTCGGCATTACCCTGGGCATCTCGCACCACCACCCCATAGGCTTTAATAAAGCGGATGCTGCCATCGGGATGTACGAGCCGAAACTCAGTATCGTATTCTGCCTGTCCTAAAAGTGTCTGCTGGAGCAATGTTTCTGTGGGTGTACGGTCATCGGGATGTAGCACATTTTTCCAAATTTCGTAGGACAGATGAGAATCAGATGTTTTTGTCATACCATACAGCTCGTACATCCGCTCATCCCAAAGGATGGTGTTCTGTAAAATGTCCCAGTCCCAACAGCCGATCCCTCCAGATTTCAGGGACAATGCCAAGCGCTCCGATATTTTTTGGAGTTGGGCTTCTCGTTCTTGGAGTTTAGCTGTGCGTTCTTGGACTTTGGCTTCTAGGTCTTGATTGAGGGTGATATAACGCTGTTCGCTCTGTTGCAGTCGCTCTGACTTTTGCTGAAGCTTGATCAGTTGCTCTTGCAATTTTTGGTAGATAGTAGCTTGCTGAAGGGCGATCGCCAGATGTACTGATAAGGCTTGCAGCAGTTCAACTTCTTCAGGCTGCCACTGGCGGGGGTGCTGGCTTTCGCTGACATTGAGTAAGCCCCACAGTTGATCGCCACACATAAGTGGTACTAAAATTTTGGCTCGCGTCTGGAGGCGGATCAGCATCTCCCGGTGACAGTCTGTCATTTCGGTCGTGTAGATATCTGGCACAACACGAATCAACCCCTGACGATAAATTTCCCTGTAGTTGTGGCTCATGCAGGTTTCTTTAATTTGTTCGCCCAGCAGCGACATGGACGAGTTGGTGGATTCTGCCACGACGATGGTTTGCCAATCTGCCTCAAACCGCCAAATGTTGACGCGATCGCAACCTAACAATTGCCGCAACTGCTCCACAGTCGTGTCCAGAATGGTTTGCAAACTTAGAGACGAGCGAATTTGCATGGCGAGAGCGGATACCATTTTCTCCCGACCTACCTTAGCCTTGAGGGCGGCTGTCCGGGCTGCAACTTGTTGCTCTAGTTCAACGGTGCGAGTTTCCAGCAGTTGAACCTTCTCATTCTCTAACCGCACCACCTTTTGTGACAAAATCTGTGCCAGTTTATATATCTCCAAAGGGTTGAGGGCTTGCAGCAAACTGCTTTGAGTAACAATACCTAATAGCTCACCCCGCTCACCTGTCACCGCCAAATGACGAATCAAGCGCTGCTCCATGATCTCCTGTACGGCCCACAGCGAATCATTGGGTCTAACGGCAAAAATCGGCGTACTCATCACCGTCTGAGCCAGATAGGTTGCCAGTTTCAAGCCCAAGGACTGAAACTGCACAATATCCCCCTCGGTGACAATTCCCACCGGAATTTGCTCTTGGTTGGCGGGGCTATCACTGGGTTGCACAATCATCACACAACTGACCCTGTTTTCTGTCATCCGTTGGGCGATCGCCAGCATAGAACTATCTGGCGCAGCACAAATCACCTCACTTGTCATCACCTCCAACACCAGCCGCAACCGCAACAGATCCACAGGGCGAGAGATTTGCCGCAGACTTTCATTAGTTAGTAGCCCCACCACCCGATCCTGCTCGTCTAAAATAGGTAAGTGGCGAATGCGGTACTGCTGGAGTAAATTAACCGCAGAAAATAAATCGGTGAACTCAAACTCATGCAAGGTGATGACTGGAGAGATCATCACCTCCCGAATCGCCAAATTCTCCAAAAAACGCTGCTGGGCACACAAGCGCACCACATCCCGCTCTGTGAAGATACCTAGCAACTTCCCCTCTTCCACTACCAACACACAACTTGATCGTGCTTCTAGATGGAGTTCATCTAGTTTCGTAGCATTACAGATAGCCCTCACGCCGCTCATTTGGGCGATCGCGTCCATCACCATCGTATCCAGTTTAACTACCAGGGGATCGCGGACAATCGCAGACTTCAGTTCTGATGCGGTGAGAGGCATTGTGTGGTTAAACATTTATGTAAAGGCGTTTATGCTTTATTATTCCCGTTAGCAATACACAGGTTATTTAAACCGTAATATTCTTAAATATTGAGATTGTTGGGGTTTAGGGCAGAGCCATAATTTTACAGTTACAAGTTCGTAATCTGCCAATTATGAATCATTCGTAAAAACATCTATTGTCAGAGTATCTATTACCTAGTGCTATAGAAAAGGGGGATTGTTAATTTTGAATTTACGCCTAATGTAAATTCAAAACGCTTCTGTGTAATTTGGTGTATCTAAGTCAATACTTTTCGGTTAAGGGGAAAAAGGGGAATGGAAAAAGGGAAAGAAAAAACCTTTAACCCTTACCCTTTCACCTTTTACCCAAAACCAATTTTAGTTTCAAAACGCTTAACCGAGTAGTATTGGTATCTAAGTAGATTAGGGTAGATAAATATAAATATAAATATATTAAGAAGGGGAAAAGGATAAAACCTTTACCCTTTTCCCCTTAGCTGTTATTCAGCTAAACTTTAAATAGCTCAGTTGAATCGTACCTAATTACTGAATTAGGGCATTAACTTTTGTGAATCAACTAGCAGCCAACAGCTTCTGTTGTTAGTTTTGTTTAACCTGCGGCTAGTTTGGCCACTGTCACTGCTAGTTCAGATGGGTTGTAGATATCTGTAACAACTTGCGGACAACGCATACACGCTGCTTTACCTTCTTGCTTCCACCATCGACAATCTCGACGAATAGAACAGGGGGGTAATTCCTCTGTGACAGCAGGTAATTTTTCGGCAATTTGTTTTGCTAGACGACAATCTTTACCATCAAAATGCAGACAAGCTTGATGAGCGCAAGGTGTCGCCATGCGAAAAACTTCAGTGGGTGTAACTGGGCTAACCTTTGCTATCAGTTCATCTGTGATAGGTTGGGGCTGCTTCAAATAAGCCACTCGAGGTTCTGCAATAGTTCCACTAACAACTCCGAAAACCATGCTATTCACAGACTCGGCTCTAGCACTGGGGCAAAGTGTAGTTTTTTGAGTAGCAATTTCTTCCATTTCTTGAGCCAACTGAAAGAGGATTTTAGACTATAAATTTACTGACAATTTCACGAATTATTGATTCCAGTCTCAGGAGGATTGGGATTCAGAACCACACCATGTATGATCGGAGGAAAAGGAGTAGACCCAGGACAAGGATTAATCACCACACCATGTATTGTGGGGGGTTTAATCACCACACCATGTATTGTGGGGGGAAATGGAGTAGGCTGAGGACAAGGATTAATCACCACACCATGTATTATGGTAGTAGGAAGAGCTGTTCCACCGGAAATGCTTGTTGCTTCTTCATCACTCAAAGGCAGTATGGCTTCGCTCCGGCGTGCCAAGGCATTATTTACAGCATCATCAATCAAGTCGTTAATTTCAAAGTGACTGTTACCCTGTTTTTTCTTGTCGTTCATGTTGATTTTCCTTCTCTTTATTGAGAATTACAGGCGAATATTTTAAGTAAGAAATATTTGAGTAAAAGGTATTTGGCAGGGTTCAGACCCTTTCTAAATGCTGATAAATTTATTTCAATCCTGAATTTACAATGTAACTGTTTTGCTGACACTTTTGTAGCCATTTTGGCGTAACAATTCTCAACTTTGATATCAATACTATATGCAATTAGTAGGTTCGCATCAGTTTTGATTTTTAACGGTAGCTGTGACCAGAATAAATTCAGAAAAAAGATGACCTTAAAAGAACCGATTAATCAAACATCAGAACTAGAATCATTGACTCAAGAAACTTTTACCCATGCATTGAGGGTGCTTGCTAATATTGACAGCGATTTTGCGCAAATTTTAGAAACATTTGGGACACCACCTCTATGGGAAAGAGAAACAGGTTTTCCCACGCTGCTGCGGATTATTTTAGAACAGCAAGTTTCTTTAGCGGCTGCAAAGGCTGTATTTAAGCGTCTATGTGATGTTGTTCAACCACTAACACCAGAGAATTTTTTGTCGCTTGACGATATGCAATTAAGAGGAATTGGCTTTAGTCGGCAAAAAATCCTTTATTGTCGTGAATTAGCGAATGCAATTATGAAAGGTCAGCTTGATTTAATTCATTTGGAAACAATGGAAGAAACTATTATTAGAACTGAATTAAAGCGGATCAAAGGTATTGGCGACTGGACAGTTGATATTTACTTATTGATGGCGCTACAACGTCCTGATGTCTTTCCCAAAGGCGATTTAGGAGTGGCGATCGCCTTACAAAAGCTCAAAGGCTTGACAACACGCCCCACACCCACAGAACTAGAAGCGATCGCCCACCAATGGCGACCTTGGCGTGCAGTCGCTACCAGAATCTTATGGCACTATTACCTCAATGTTATTACGGTAAAAACAAAAGTGAAGAAGGCAGAGGGTAGGAGGTGAGCCAATACGGTTCGATTAAAGGGAAAAGGGAAGTTGTTAAGTACATGAGCAAAAATATTTACAGTCATTGCGAGCGAAGCGAAGCAATCCCAGAGTCTTTGCGATTGCTTCGCTTCGCTCGCAATGACGTTAACCGAACCGTATTGGGAGGTAAGCATCAAGCAAGTGGTGTTAGCGCAGCATTAGGGGACTTACAAAAAATAAATTACCCATATTCCGTAGTGCGTTCGCGTAGCGTGTCCGTTGGCGCAGCCTCCCGCAGGGAAGGACAAACATCTTGCACGATGAATGAACACCAGCGAGCGAGACGCTCGCACTACAAGTCACCCGAAGGGCAGAGGGCATAGTCAAAGTTTGCCACTACCAATGAAATACAGCAATGCCATCCGCACAGCTACACCACTGGTAACTTGTGCTTGAATCAAGCTAAATTCCGGATCATCCATCAAATCGGAGCTAATTTCTACACCGCGATTGACTGGGCCTGGATGCAGAACTTTGACATTAGGCTTGCACAGCCGCAGTTTATTGCGTGTAATACCAAATAATTGATGATATTCTCGTAAACTGGGTAACAAATGGGCAGTCATGCGTTCTTTTTGCAGGCGCAAAGTCATGACAAAATCCGCATCACGCAAAGCAGGTTCAACTTCCCAATGTAAAAATAACTGACGATTGAGAGAGGTTGCGTCTTCAGAGAAATACTCGGCAAATATTTTTGGTAATAAAGTTGGGGGTGCTGCTAAATGAACTTGGGCACCGCTTGCAGTTAAACTCCAAATATTCGATCGCGCTACGCGAGAATGGAGAATATCGCCAACAATGGCAATTTTTTTCCCTTTTAACAGTTCTATCCGGGGATTGGCTGGGTCAAGCAGAGTACAGATGGTGAATAAGTCTAGCAGTCCTTGGGAAGGATGCTCATGTTGACCATCACCGGCATTTAGCACGCTGACTTTCACTCCTAAACGATCCATTTCTTGAGCGATCGCATTTGGTACTCCAGCTTCCCGATGGCGAATCACCATGATATCAGTTCCCATCGCCAAATAGGTCTTCGCCGTATCCAGAATTGTTTCTCCCTTCGTCATAGAAGAAGTGGCTGCGGCAAAATTCAGGGTATCTGCACTTAAGCGTTTGGCGGCGATTTCAAAACTACTGCGAGTCCGTGTAGAAGGTTCAAAGAACAAATTCGCCACCACCTGTCCCTGTAAAGTTGGTACTTTCTTCGTCCGTCGTGATAGCACTTCTTGGAAACTCGCAGCAGTTTGCAAAACAGCATCGTATTCAACGGTAGTGAAGTCGCTTAGGGAAAGAATGTGATGACGATTCCAGGTGGTAGTAGGCATAGATATTGATTCGGTTTTTACGTAGAGAGATGATTGAGTATTTCTCTACAGCTTTTAATTTACAGTGCTTAAGAGCGGGACGCTACGCGAACGCATGTCAATTGAGAAAGTCAGGCGATGTCTGTCTTGAAAAGTTCAGATCGGCGGAAGCCGCCGCTCCGACTTTTCGCTACGACGGGCTACGCCGGAGCATTTTCATCTTTAACTCAACTATTTTCCTCAGTTAACGATGTCGGCGCAACAATAATTCCTACTAAAACCCGCAGTAATTCTTCTAATTCCTCAGGAACACGATAAAGTTTCAAATCTTGAGAAATGCGTTTTTCTTGACGGTGAAATATGCCAAATCGCCAATTTTCTCCTGTGGTGACAGCACCATAAAGAAGAGGGGTTTCCGATTGTGTGCATTGGTCAAGGGCAATTAATTCCACTGCTAGTTGGGTAAATCCCCTACCTAAATCAGATTGTTTGGCTTCAACTACTAACATTCCCACATCACTGCTGATGTAGTAATCAAGGCTATCTTTTAGTTGTTCGTTAACATTAATGGGATATTCAATATTTAATTGTGTTTGAGTTTCTACACAAATTTCTAATAGCGTCGGGGCAATTAATACTTCCCTTCTTGCTATTTCACTTATCGGGTTAACGTGGGCTAAATTTCTTTGTAAATAGCGACTTAAAAAATCTAAACAGTTAAGTTTACCTGCGTATTTTGGTAAATCAAGCCGTTTACGCTCATAAGTACAATTAAATTCTGCAAGGATGTCGGCTAGCGCATAGGGCAATTCAAAATATTTGCTAAATGTATAACTTGTACCGGGTTGTAGAATGCGCGGGCGATTCATAAAAGCATAAAATTTAATTGTTATTTTTGAGTTGAGAAAAAGATCTGAAAAATTCGTAATTACGTTATGGATCGAGATTTAAACCCAAACCATAACGGGAAATAATCATGGATTACGAATTACGAATTACGAATTACGAATTACGAATTACGAATTATTGTTGAATACAGCTTTGTGACCATTTCTGTACGCGCTGATACCCCTAGCTTACGGAACATCCTTTTGAGGGCTTGCTTGACAGAATTGTGGGTAATCCAAAGCCTAGCGGCGATTTCCCCATTGGTTAAGCCTTGGGCGACTAATTCGGCAATTTCTAACTCGCGCGGTGTCAGTGGATGAGGTAAAGAGGATTTGCTGGTTTTTGGTTTCGCCCGCAAAGTAGCAAGTTTTGCGGAAATGTGAATGCATAAAGCACTCAAATCAGCTAAATCGTTACCGTCAAAGGCTGGACTACCCTTAGCACGAGCTAAGTTTAGGGTTCCTACCAGACGACCATCACAGACAATTGGGCCAGTCATCACATGTTCGTGGTCGTGGCGTGGGCAAATATGCTTCCAATCTGCTTCTGATAGTATTAATTGCTCATGAGCAGGCGCATGACGCTCAACTACATAGCGTCCTATGGGATTACCTTGTAAGCAAACTGAGGGAATACTGGGAACATCAATCTGAGTCTTTGACTGGTCATCTATGAGATCGATACCCCAATGTTGCACGCCAAAATGTTCGCCAATTTTGTCCATGAGCGCGAGTTTTAGCTCTTGCTCATTGCGGACATTAGCGATCGCAGCAAATGCAGCATGAAGAGAATTAGCCATAAGTGTACCCAGTTGGGGTCTATGCGGGGCTTCACAATTACTTCTATGCTAATACCAAGCAAAGCAAAAACGCTAATATCACTACTGTTTATAGGTAAACACATGACTGTTACACAAATTTCTGCTCAGGAACTTTTCCGGGCTGCTTATGAAAATCGTTACACTTGGGACAAAGATTTTCCTGGGTATACAGCTGATGTCACCTTTAAGAATGACGATCAAGTGGCTACAGCTAAGGTAATCGTTAGCGCCAATCTCAAGGCGGAAGTCTCAGACACAGAGGATGAACAAGCCAAGCAGGCGATTCAATATCAAGCTTGGGAAATCGCGATTCACCGCGTCCGTCGTTCCTTTGAAGACACCCACGGTGCAAATAGTTTTACCTATGGTGCGACAGAAGCCAATGGATCTGTGGAAATCTTAGTTGGTGGTAAGGCTGAGGGCGATAAATATAAAGTCCGCAATAATGAAGTCAGCCACGTTCATCGGCTGATTCACGGTACTTTTGTGACCATTGATACCTTTAGCAGTCACCAAACTGGCGAAGGCTATCTATCTCACACCTATGACTCTGTATACCATGACCCCACAACAGGTCAACAAAAGGGTGGTAGAAGTGAGTTTACCGATGAATACGAAAAAGTTGGTAAGTATTTCGTTCTCAATCGCCGGGAAATTAAGACCGAGGTAGAAGGTAAAGTCACCACTCAAGAATTTATCTTCTCTAACATCCAGTTATTAGAGCCTGCTGCATAATAATTTTCACTCCTTAACCTCAGTATTAGCGATCGCATTTCTGAAAGTGCGATCGCTTTTATTTGTCAAAAGTTGGGGCACTAGTTAATGTACTATATAAGCATATAGGCATGAATCAATGAAAATACAGGCGATCGCTCTGAGCATTGAGGTTGCTCATTTTTATTTAATGAGAATAGGCAACAGATAAACCTGATAATTATCTTGGTTTCGACCTATCTACATTAGTTATCTTGCCGCTATTTTTGCCAGCCGATGAACAACAAGCTAAAACCAGACTGGGCTGGGGAAGATAAACTTTCCCAGTTTGTCAATCTCCTGATCCAGACTAAACCGATCTACAAATTGATGAAACAGCAAGCCAGGAAAGTACTCATCAAAACTGCTGAGAAAAACGGCGTTCCCTGGCGCAAAAACTATGAGACGCTGAAATCATCGGGAATAACCCAGCAAATTGCCAAGATGACTAACCCCGATGTTGTTTATCCTGATTATTACAAAGTACCTTTCCACGCCTACAGTGAGGGTAATCTTTGCTGGGATGCGGCTTTTGAAACCGAGTCAGCTACCTACTCAATGGCGTTGCGGGTTTGGCCGCAAGAAAACCTGACTTGGGAAGTCGCCCATGCGCGTCTTAGAGGTAGCTTTCATGAAGTTCTCGCTACTTATGGGCCGCAAGAAGTCCGAGATATTTTAGATATCGGTTGCTCAGTCGGTGTTTCTACATTAGCCTTACACCGCTACTACCAACAAAAGCAGAGTCATCCTGTACGTACAGTGGGTCTTGATTTGTCACCATATATGCTCACAGTTGCCTGCAATCGTGATGTAAATGGTGAGATAGCTCAGTGGATTCACGCACAAGCCGAAGATACAAAATTACCTGATAATTCTTTTGATTTGGTAACACTTCAGTTTGTCACCCATGAATTACCAGGGTACGCCAGTCAAGCAATTTTCGCCGAAGCGTTGAGATTATTGCGACCTGGTGGAGCGATCGCACTGGTAGATAATAACCCAAAATCCCAGGTGATCCAAAATCTGCCACCAGTGTTATTTACATTAATGAAAAGCACCGAACCCTGGAGCGATGACTACTACACTTTTGATATTGAAGCTGCATTGCAGGCTGTAGGTTTTGCGCTACCAGTTACCGTGGCTAGCGATCCTCGCCATCGGACTATTGTGGCGAGAAAGCCTGAGTAAAGAAGTCGCAAGTCGCAAGTCGCAAGTACAGTTTTGTCATAGAGATTTAGACACCACTATAAAACTTGCGGCTTGTAGAAGCCGGGGACTTAAACCCACGGAATCTATATTCACAGATATAATCAATTATTAAGGAAAATTCTGGTTAACTCGCCCTTACAACTTCTGGACACATAGAAAGTTTGCCTTGGAGACAGCCGCGTGAGGTTGTGTAACTGTATGAAATGCCAGATGTTTTGATTATTCCGGCAAATTATCGGCTTTTTTCTCCTCTGCTTGCAGTAATTCCCAAAGCAGGAATACCAATTCAATCGCAATACCCGCACCTGGGATTAACCAATCTGCTATTAGGGGAATCACAAACACTAAAACCGCTACCAGCTTTTTATAATTAATTGATTTTTTTGCCTTAAGCATGAGCTTTACCTTAACGCTGATGCCAAGGTAGATTTGGGGTAGTAATTGACAGCAAAAGCGCTGGTTTATCGGCTGAAATGCTTGAATATTCTGAATTTAGAGTTTGGGGATGCTAGATTTAGTTTGGGGAATCCCCAAACTTTGTCACAAAATTGGGCAATAATGACTGATGGCGCGTGTTAGCTACGGTGATGATGTCAAAGACAGAACCAGGAAGGTTTTAGAGAAGTTATTGGCTTATGCTAATGATGAGGTAGATAACTGTGAACGATTCAAAATTGACCTCAACTGGCAAACAGCAAACCAAGTCATCATCAGGACACAGCTTCGAGTTTTGGCAGAACTCACTGGTTTAACTAAAGATAATGTCCGAGAAGCACTGAAACGACTTGAGGATTTTTTAAGCATTGTCGAAGACTTGCGCGAACATCAGCGAGGTTCTGAGAATTGGCATTTTAAGCTGACGCTTTGGTACGACAAAAATAATAAACAAGAAAATTTACGTCAGTTTGATCGAGAATGGCAAAGTCGCAGAGAAAAATTACCAGGCGTGCAGCGTAGTGAAAAAAAAGCTAAAGCCGCACCCACATACTACGAGAATATTCCCTTGAGTGGGGTGGTAGAATTTGTTGGGCGTGGGGAAGAATTGCAAAAACTCCAGCAACTTTTGCAGCAAAATCAACAGGTAGCCATTGCTGCTATTGCAGGAATGGGTGGAGTTGGCAAAACAGAACTGGCTTTGCAATATGCAATCCAGCACCGCGACACTTATCAAGGTGGAATTTGCTGGTTGTTACCAAAATCTGGGGATGTGGGCGTGCAAATTGTCCAGTTTGCGAGGACGCAGCTTGATTTAAACCCGCCAACAGATGTAGATTTACCCGCGCAAGTACAATATTGCTTTCGCAATTGGCCTGAGGGTGAAGTGCTGCTGGTGTTGGATGATGTTGCTGATTATCGGGAAGTGAAACCTTACCTGATATCGCTATCTTCTCGGTTTAAAATACTGATGACTACCCGTCAGCAGTTGGGACGGATAGCAACATTATCCTTAGATGTACTGCAACCAGAAGTGGCGCTGGAATTATTAAAGTCAATTATTGGGAAACAAAGGGTTGAACAGGAAAATCAGCATCACCCTCAGGTAGCATTACAGTTATGTGCGTGGCTGGGATATTTACCTTTAGGTTTAGAGTTGGTGGGGCGGTATTTGGCGCGGAAACCAGATTTATCTTTAGCAGAAATGCTGCAACGGTTGGAGAAAAAGCGACTAGAACAACCCGCGCTTAATAAAGCAGAAGCCGACATGACAGCACAACGGGGTGTGTTAGCAGCTTTTGAGTTAAGTTGGCAAGAATTAGAAGACGCCCATTGTAGGGGTGGGGTAACCCCGCCCCTACTGGGGTGTTTGCTTAGTTTATTTGCAGCCGCACCTATACCTTGGAACTTGGTAGAACAGTGTTTACCAGAGGAAGACGGGGAAGATTTAGAAGAAATTAGAGATGATAAGTTGTTGAATTTGCATTTACTCCAGCGCAAAGGTGAGGGAATCTATCAACTACATCCCCTGTTGCGGAAGTTTTTTCAATATCAGCTTAAAGATTTAGAGCCAGCAGAGAAATTCAAGCTTTCTGTTTGCAAAGTAATGGTAGCAGAAGCCAAGAAGATTCCTCTTAGCCCCACCCTTGAGCAAATTAACGATGTCACCCCCGCCATACCTCATATAGCTGAAGTTGCAAACAATCTCATTCAATACGTCAGCGATGATGATTTAATTTGGCCTTTCTTCGGTAACGTTAAATTTTACAATGGTCAGGGATTGTATGACCAGGCTGTAACTTGGTGTCAGAATTGTCTAGAAGTCACCAAAAAACGTTTGGGTGAATCACATCCTGATGTTGGTACTAGCCTGAACAATCTGGCTTCACTTTACGATTCCCAAGGAAGATACAGCGAAGCTGAACCCCTGTATGTCCAAGCTTTAGAACTCAGGCGACGAAGCTTGGGTGAATCACATCCAAATGTTGCTACTAGCCTGAACAATCTGGCGGGACTCTACGATTCCCAAGGAAGATACAGCGAAGCTGAACCCCTGTATGTCCAAGCTTTAGAACTAACGCGACGAAGCTTGGGTGAATCACATCCATCTGTTGCTACTAGCCTGAACAATCTGGCTTCACTCTACAAATCCCAAGGAAGATACAGCGAAGCTGAACCCCTGTATGTCCAAGCTTTAGAACTCAGGCGACGAAGCTTGGGTGAATCACATCCATCTGTTGCTACTAGCCTGAACAATCTGGCTTTACTCTACGATTCCCAAGGAAGATACAGCGAAGCTGAACCTTTGTATGTCCAAGCTTTAGAACTAACGCGACGAAGCTTGGGTGAATCACATCCATCTGTTGCTACTAGCCTGAACAATCTGGCTTTACTCTACGATTCCCAAGGAAGATACAGCGAAGCTGAACCTTTGTATGTCCAAGCTTTAGAACTATTGCGACGAAGCTTGGGTGAATCACATCCATCTGTTGCTACTAGCCTGAACAATCTGGCTTTACTCTACGATTCCCAAGGAAGATACAGCGAAGCTGAACCTTTGTATGTCCAAGCTTTAGAGCTCAGGCGACGAAGCTTGGGTGAATCACATCCAAAAGTTGCTTCTAGCCTGAACAATCTGGCTTCACTTTACGATTCCCAAGGAAGATACAGCGAAGCTGAACCCCTGTACCTGGAAGCTTTGGAAATTTTTGAGCGACGTTTAGGGGAGAATCATCCCAATACTGTGACTGTACGTGAAAATTTAGCATATTTTCGCGCTCAATTCCCCCCACAACAGTAAAATTCAAGTTCCCCACCTCATCAATCAAGCTTTTAAGTAGGTCAACTTTAAAAAATGTAAAATATAGGCGTTTTTGGTTGAGTCGATTACACTCTTGAGGGCACGGCAGTGCCGTGCCCCTACCGGCAAGGATATAATTTTGGATTGCATCCAACTTCCAAGCGCTATAAATTATTCGCGATTACTTGTCTTTGAGACGCTACGGGAACGCTACACTGGGTAGAGCTCGTAATGACACTTTATGTTTAATTAAGTTGAGCTATTTATCTCCAAGTTTCGTGTTCCAAACGAGAATGTTCCGGTTCTGAACTCGAAGTTTCCTGTTCTGAGGTGGAATGATGGTGTTCTGAAGTCAAAGTTTCGTGTTCTCAACGAGAATGTTTCGGTTCTGAACTCGAAGTTTCCTGTTCTCAACGAGAAAGTTCCGGTTCTGAGCTAGTAGTTTCCTGTTCTGAGGTGGAATGATGGTGTTCTCAAGGCGAATGATGGTGTAAAATTCTCCATTGTCTGGTGTGCGATCGCGATCGCTTGACAAATGTCGCCAAATGTTTGGTTTCGTTCCTCAATCCAACCTACACAGGTTCAGGTTTTTGACTGAATAAGTGCGATCGCTCTACTTCAAATTTTAAACAGACTTGCGATCGCCTAAACGCTTACCTGCTGTTTAGTGTTGTTTGACTGTGCCCTTCTCCTTCAAAGACGCTAGCGCGAACGACTTCGCTCAGGGCACAATTATCATTGGGACAATGCGATCGACCATTCTCTAGCTGAATTTGAATTAATAATTTATACTCGCCTTGTTATTGCCTCAAAGCCATATCTACTTGCAAGACAGAGTGAGAAATTGCGAAAATTTCTGTAAATGGAACTTTGGCTCTTGTAGCAATTTCTAAAAACATAGTTTATCCCTCAGCGCCATGCAAGTCTATTGCACTAAACAACACCTAAATAATGGCAGTAACCGTTTTTGCACTCATTGCGGTGAACCTTTGCCTCTTCCTATCGGGCAGCTTGTGGATAAGCGCTACAAAATTATACGTCAATTAGGGCAAGGTGGATTTGGGCGTACTTATTTGGCGGAGGATAAAAATCAATCTCATCAACAATGTGTACTCAAAGAATTTGCACCGCAAGTAGAAGACGCGCAGGATTTACAAAAAGCTAAAGAATTATTTGAGAGAGAAGCAAATGTTCTGAAAAAACTCCAGCATCCCCAAATCCCCAGGTTTCACGCCTCTCTACAAGAGAAATTAGGGGGTAAAGATTTTTTCTTTTTGGTACAAGATTATATAGATGGTGATAATTACCGCCAGTTGTTAGAACAACGTCAAAGTCAAAAGCAGACTTTTACGGAAGAAGAGGTACTAGCTTTATTAGAAAAAATCTTACCTGTGCTTACCTACCTCCACTCTAAAGATGTAGTTCATCGCGATATTTCTCCAGATAATTTGATTTGGCGGCGTTCTGATAAACTACCTGTGCTAATTGACTTTGGTGGAGTGAAGCAATTACCGGCTTCTCAAGGTTTTTGGTTTACCCAATTGGCTGTCAATAACACTTTGTTAGGGAAAAGAGGCTATGCTCCAGAAGAGCAACTACGCCAAGGTAAAGTTTCTTTTAGTAGCGATTTATATTCATTAGCGGTGACAGCTGTGGTGCTGTTGACAGGGAAGGAACCGCAAGCGCTGTATGACAGTTACCAAGGAGTTTGGCTTTGGGGAAAAGAAATCAAAGTCAGTCCCAAACTAGAAGCAGTCTTAAAAAAGATGTTGGCATATCAACCGAGTGCGCGCTACCAAAATGCGAATCAAGTCTTGAAAGATTTACCGTCATCACAATTACCGTCGTCACAAGTTGCGCCTCCACCCCAAAATCCTCACCTTACCAAAATCAAGACGATGGTGGTAGCCCCAGGACGCAAACAACCCAATCAAATTATTAGTAAAATTCACAACAAGACGCAATTGCTAGCTAACAAAATGCCGGTTCCTGGTTGGATGCGTCCGTTTGCTATGAGTATGGTGGGAACGTCGGTGGTAGTTTTAGTTGGCGCAGGGAGTTTTGCGGTAGTAAATGCCATTATTCGCGGTGTATCGTCAATTTCACTGCCAACTATTCCCACAGTCTCCAATCCTATCAGTAAACCAGTGAGCGACAAACAAAACAAACAGACAAGTCGCCTCAGTCAAATTTTAAGTCGTCGCCAACAGCTGGAAATTCCCGAAGGATTTTTCATCCGCATGGTAGATAATTTGTTTTATACGCAAAAGCCAGAATTACAAGGACGTAGCCTAACTTCTCAAGCAGAAGATGCTCCATTACGGGATGAATGGTCTGGTATTGCCGAAAACTTGTTACAAAAACTGGAACAGGCTAATCTCAGTGCCCCAGCTCGTCGTAAACTAGGAAGCTACCAAGAGAAAGATGTCGATACCTGGAGGCGACAAGCACGAGCCGGACAGTTTGGTGATTATACAATAGATAAATTAATCAAAGATACCAATGCCAAATTCGATCGCTTGTTTCCCAATCAGCAGCGTGGGAAACAGAATCAACAAACTTATGGTCAAATTTGGTATGCGATCGCAGCCGATCAAGTAAGTAAGGTAAAATCTGGCAACTAGACTGTTGACTGTTGACTATTGACTATTGACTATTGACTAATTTATATGAATCCTTTTTATTGCTCCAAAGGACACGAAAATCCCGCAGGTAGTCGCTTTTGCTTGAATTGCGGCGAAAAATTATTAGATACACCAGTCAGTTACAATATTCAACCAGGACAAGTTTTAGGCGATCGCTATTTAATTGTGCGTCAAATTGGCCAAGGTGGTTTTGGGCGTACTTATTTAGCTGAAGATGTCAACCGCTTCCGTGAACTCTGTGTTTTAAAGGAATTTTCTCCTCAAGTTCAAACGGCTTACGTTTTACAAAAGGCTGAAGAACTGTTTCAAAGAGAAGCAACTGTTCTCTACAAACTGCAACATCCCCAAATTCCCCGCTTTCGGGAAAATTTTCACATCAATTTGGGAGGAAAAGAATATTTATTTTTAGTCCAAGATTATGTTGAAGGACAAACTTATAATTCTTTATTAAGTACCCGCCTCCAACAAGGTTTGCGGTTTACAGAGGCGGAAATTAGGCAATTATTACAGCAAATTCTCCCGGTTTTAGAATATATCCACTCTCTTGGCGTAATTCATCGGGATATTTCCCCCGATAATTTAATTCTGCGCCAAGTCGATCAACTCCCAGTATTAATTGATTTTGGCGGTGTTAAACAAGTAGTAGCAACGGTAGCTTCCCAATATTACCAGCCCGGTGTAGACCCATCGCCCCCAGCGCCAACTCTATTAGGTAAAGTGGGATTTGCACCTCCAGAACAAATGCAAACTGGTTTGGTATCTCCCCACAGTGACTTTTATGCTTTAGCCGCTACCATGTTAGTTTTACTGACAGGGAAATCGCCGCAAGAATTAATTGATACTTATACCATGAGTTGGCAATGGGACAGAGAAGTCAGCCTGAGTCCAATTTTGACGCAGTTATTCAAGACAATGCTATCGCCAAAACCGGGCGATCGCTACCAATCGGCTCGTCAAGTCCTAGAAGCACTCAAAGAGCAGCCAGGGATGAGCTATATACCCACCCAACTCCCTACCCAAGCGCCGCCGCCAGCGCCTATTCCCGCGCCGACTCCACCCACCACATCGGAGACGATAGCGATATCTTCCCCGCGTTACCCATCTTCCCCATCTCCGCTCCCATCACCTCCCCCCCAACCCGCAAATTCATGGACATCAACCCAAACAATTCTTGTAGCATTAGCTACAGCGGGGATGGTGGGCGTAGGTGCGTGGGGAGTAAATCATGTCATTAACTCCCCAGGAGGAGGCGATCCGCAGATTTCACCCTCACCAAAACCGAGTGCAACTACTACCCCACCCCAGTATTCCCAAGCAGAACAAGAACGCAAAGATAAATTGCGCGATCGCCGTCAACAGTTGAGTATAAACTATAACTTTTATGTAGACTTAGTAAATCAACTATTCTGGGAGAAAAATCCCAGTTTAAAAGGAAAGACCCTGAGCGATCGCCCTGAGGATGAAAGTTTGCGGGCAGAATGGGATAAACTAGCAGGCGAAGTATTAACTAAACTGGCACAACTGAGTACCAAAGCCCGCCAGCAACTAGGAACTTACACATCAGCAGAACGCGATCGCTGGAAAGTTGAAGTTAACCAAATCAATGTTGGTAGTCGTTCTTTATACGATCTAGGCGATGCAGCCTTCTTCGCCGCCTTTCCCACCCAAAAACGCAACAAGGAGTTTCTCGATCAGCCTACTGGACAAGTATGGTACGGCTTTGTCAGTGACAAACTCAGTGCCATATTAGCTAAGAGCGCCTTTCAAAAAATCGTCTTTGACCAAGGAGCCACAAGTAAAACAGTCAGTGGTAATCTAACGACAGGTAACGGCAAAATTTTTATTGCTGGACTTGCCAAAGAGCAATCTTTAGAAGTGAAACTCAAAGCCAATTCTCAAGTTTTGCTGTCAATTTATTCCCCTTCAGGCAAAATCAAATTTTTAGAAGACTCTACTCAACGCAGTTTATCAGTCAATCTACCCGAAGATGGATTTTATGAATTTGTGGTTGTGAATACAGCATCCCCAGCAGCAGATTATCAACTGAGCATCACAGCCGAAACTCCTATCCCACCAACGCCAACACCCACACCCACGCCAACACCCACACCCACGCCGACACCCACACCATCCCCAACGCCGACACCCACACCATCCCCAACGCCAACGCCAACACCCACACCCACACCCACCCCAACACCTTAAAGTCTTAAGCTGCTTGGTCAGTCAGTAGGGGCGGGTTAATTTAGATCTTTGTTAATGAATGAGGATATCTGTGAAGACACCCATACAAGTTGTTTTTGCTACTGACCACTGACCACTGACCACTGACCACTGACCATTGACGGCGACGAGGCGAAATTGGTTGGCTGATTTTGGAGCATGAGTATAAAGTCCTGACTACGAATCACACGTACATTCCTGGGACAGCAGAGAGGAAAATTTAAAATTGGAAGTCCCAAGGGTGAAAATTTGCCTGACACACCCTACAATTTCAGGTTAATGTTTTCAGATATCGACTCAGCAAGAGTTTTCAGGTATTATTCGTGACCAAACAAGACCAAAAACCCACTCGTTCTTTCGCTGGAATTGCTGGCATTGTTGCCATAGCGACCTTAATTAGTAAAATATTTGGTTTAGTAAGGCAGCAAGCGATCGCTGCGGCTTTTGGTGTAGGTGCTGCTGCCACTGCCTATAGTTATGCTTATATTATTCCAGGTTTTTTATTAATTTTACTCGGTGGTGTTAATGGGCCGTTACACAGTGCCATTGTGAGCGTTTTAGCGAAGCGTAAGCAAGAAGAAGCGGCTCCGTTAGTGGAAACAGTAACAACCTTAGTCACCGGAGTGCTGTTAATAGTCACCTTCGCGCAAGTTTTGTTTGCGGATGCGATCGTGGATTTCGTCGGTCATGGTTTAAAAGAAACCACCAGAGCGATCGCCATTCAACAGATCCGCATCATGGCTCCAATGGCTTTATTTTCTGGCTTAATCGGCATTGGTTTTGGTACTCTCAATGCTGCTAATCAATATTGGTTACTCTCCATTAGTCCCTTACTTTCCAGTATCACCGTTGTTATCGGCATTGGAATTTTAGCTTTGCAATATGGCAAAGATATTATTCTGCCAGAATACGCTTACATCGGTGGCATGATGTTAGCTTGGGGAACCTTAGCCGGAGCAATTCTCCAATGGTTAGTGCAATTAATTGTGCAGTGGCGGTTAGGACTAGGCACATTAAAGCTACGTTTTGATTTTAAATCTCCTGGTGTTCAAGAAGTGATTAAAATCATGACACCGGCAACCATTTCTTCGGGAATGATGCCAATTAACGTCGCCACAGACCTTTACTTTGCCAGTCCCATCCCCGGTGCGGCGGCTGGATTTAACTATGCCAATCTGCTAGTGCAAACTCCTTTAGGGATTATTTCTAACATTATTTTGTTACCCCTATTACCAATGTTTGCCAAACTTGCAGCCCCTGAAAATTGGATAGAACTCAAATTACGCATTCGCCAAGGATTGCTACTTACCGCCTTTACCATGTTACCGCTAGGGGCACTGATGGTAGCTTTATCTGTTCCCATCGTCCAAATAGTCTATGAGCGCGGCGCTTTCAAGCAAGAGGCTACACAGCTAGTTTCTTCATTACTGATTGCTTATGGTATTGGGATGTTTGCCTATTTAGGGCGTGATGTTTTAGTCCGAGTCTTTTATGCATTAGGCGACGGTCAAACACCTTTTCGGATTAGTACCTTTAACATCGTCCTCAATGTTGTACTAGATTTGTTTTTCGTGAAACCTTTTGGCGCTCCCGGTTTAGTCTTAGCAACAGTAGGTGTTAATTGTAGCTCCATATTAATGCTGTTATGGATACTCGATCGCAAACTTAACGGCTTACCTTGGCGTGAGTGGAGTCTCCCAATCATCGGTTTAACTGGTGGTAGTATCGTCTCTGGGGTAGCTAGCTATGCTGCTTTAGTCGGTTGTCGCCAGGTATTCACATCAGAAAATTTACTGATTCTGCTGTTAGAATTATCTATATCTGGCTTAGCGGGAATTGCTGTGTTTGCCATCTTTGTCTCATGGCTAAAAATACCAGAGGTGAATAATTTTATATCTCGTCTGCGTCAGCGGTTTTTAAAGAAATAACTGTTGTGGGAATACCATTAATCGCCCCAATTTAAAAAAAGAATACCACACATGCATTTGTAGGGGCGGGGTTTCCCCCACCTGTGTCAACTTAATGCGAAAGCCTTATCAGGACTTGATTTTGCCTCAAATCGTCTACCATCAAGATCCGCGTTACCCCACCCCGGCTTTGCTGACGCAAAACCTCCCCTCCCCTTACCAAGGGGAGGGGATTGAGGGGTGGGGTAAAACGTATATCGGGTAAGCGTTTGAACTTAAGTTGACACCAATGGGAAACCCCGCCAATGAGAGGTTTCCCCAAAAATTCCGAATTCCTAATTATCAAACTAAGCTATCACCAAAATATCAGCATTAGTCATCGTTAAGCCGCTACTGAGAGACGCTATCTGAACTTGTGCTGTACCACCAAGCCCATCTTGGTCAAAGAAGAGTGCGCCGCTAGTTTTGTTATAGATAAATCGATGGCTAGTAGTTGTAGCCGCTGTACCGATCGCAAACCGTGTTGCTGCTAGTGTACCAATAACCAACCCACCACCAAAACCGACAGCAGAAACAGCGATCGCATCATCAACCACGCTGAAATCGGTTATTTTGTCAATATCTTCAGTGCGAGAATTGAAGATAAACCTATCTGCACCACTACCGCCAGTTAGGGTATCATTTCCCGCACCGCCAATCAGGGTATCATTGCCACTATTACCAATCAGGTTATCATTTCCCGTGTTACCAATCAGGCGATCGCTCCCAGCCTTACCAATCAGCTGATCATTCCCCTCGCCGCCATCAAGAGTATCATTTCCCTCGCCGCCATAAAGGAAATCAGGATCTACACCGCCAACTAAATTGAGAGTATTGGCAATTTCAATAATACCCTTAGAATTACTAGTTTGAGGAGCATGACTCCAACCAGTGCTTCCCAAATAGATAAAGTCCCTATTTACGTCAGTAATAGGAAATCTTGGTGCCCAATTTTGATAAGCAGTTTGCTCACCAATCCAGGTATATGTGCCTTCTTTCCCCGCATCAGAAAGACCAATCCACGGATTTTGACTAGCATACTTTCCTGAGAGAAAAGTTTGTTCGGCGGCATCATTAATAGTAACCAGATTACCGCCAAAACTTTGGGCTTGTACTTGCGCTTGACTCCAACTGCCAGATTTTGATAACAAATAGGTCTTACCCCCAAAGGTAACTGCGTCGCCAGGTTCATAAATAGTTGCGATCGCCTGATTGTCGCCTAAAATAGCATTGGTAGGCTCAGTAAGATTGACAAAAAAGCTTTCTTGTGTAATTGTGTCAGCATCCTTGAGGATAGTTACACTAATTGTTTGTACACTCTGCCCAGGAGCAAAAGTCAGCGTCCCACTTGTAGCTTTGTATTCACTATTGGCAACTGCTGTATTATTAGACGTACTGTATTGCACAGTCGCACTACCACTGTTATTACCATAGCGCCGTACAATAAAAACAGCTTCTTTTGTGCCATTGTTAGCTTCAACAATGCTTAAATCTTCAATCACCAAAATCGGCTTAGTGGGGTTTTTGATTTCAATAATACCCTTAGAATTACTAGTTTGAGGAGCATGACTCCAGCCAGTAGTTCCCAAATAGATAAAGTCCCTATTGACATCAGAAACTGGAAATCCTGGTGCCCAATTTTGATAAGCAGTTTGCTCACCAATCCAGCTATATGTGCCTTCTTTCCCCGCATCAGAAAGACCAATCCACGGATTTTGATTAGCAAATAATCCTGCTAAAAAAGTTTGCTCTTTAGTATCATTAATAGTGACAAGATTGCCCTGTAAACTTTGAGCTTCTGCTTGCGCTTTACCCCAACTACTAGCCGCAGAACTGAGCAGATATATACTATTACCAAATGTGTAAATTGTTCTCCCAGTCATATCAGGGATGGGAACAGATAGAGCAGTAGGAATCTCGATAATGCCCTGAGAATTACTAGTTTGAGGAGCATGACTCCAACCAGTAGTTCCCAAATAGATAAAGTCCCTATTGACATCAGAAACTGGAAATCCTGGTGCCCAATTTTGATAAGCACTTTGTTCCCCAATCCAACTATATGTCCCTTCTTTACCCGCATCAGAAAGACCAATCCACGGATTTTGACTAGCAAATAAACCTGCTAAAAAAGTTTGTTCGGCGGCATTATTAATAGTAACGAGATTACCACCAAAACTTTGGGCTTCTACTTGTGCTTGACTCCAACTACCTGCTTTTGATAATAAATAAGTGTGTCCGCCAAAAGTGAATGCATCAGTAGCTTCAGCAATTGTGCCTGTAGCTTGGCTATCTCCTAAAATAGCATTGGTTGGTGAACTAAGATTCACAAAAAATTGTTTACCACTGATTGCTTCACCATCATTGCGGATAGTGACATTAATAAGTTTTACTTTCTCCCCAGGATTAAAAGTGAGAGTACCACTGGTATTAACGTAATTGATTCCAGGTAAGGCAGTAGCTTGATCGCTGATAACAGTGTTATAGTTTACTTTAATAGGCTGGCTGCTACTGCCAAAAACCTTGACCCTAAATTGTACTTGTTTAGTACCGCTTGCGGGTTCAATAATCCCCAAATCTTCAATCACCAAAATTGGGGTAGTGGGATTTTTGATTTCAATAATACCCTGAGAATTACTAGTTTGAGGAGCATGACTCCAACCAGTGCTTCCTAAATAGATAAAGTCCCTATTTACGTCAGTAATTGGAAATCCTGGTGCCCAATTTTGATAAGCACTTTGCTCACCAACCCAAGTATATGTCCCTTCTTTAGCAGCATCAGAAAGACCAATCCAAGGATTTTTATTAGCAAATAAACCAGCCAAGAAAGTTTGTTCTTTGGCATCGTTAATAGTGACAAGATTACCACCAAAAGTCAGGGCTTCTGCCTGAGCAACACCCCAAGTACCTAAAGCAGATAGGAAATAAATGCTATCACCAAATATGAAGATTTGTTTTGTTGTTAAATCTGGCATATACCAATCCTAGATAGATGAATAAGGGGTAACCAGTGCTAATTAAAAACAGTGATTTTCCCCCTCTACTTATGTATCGGGTAAGATACGAAAAATCATGCACCCTCACGGAAAAGAAACTTAGATCCCCGACTTCTCAAAGAAGTCGGGGATCTAAATTTCTCAGCGCCGATTTCACTTAGAACCAAATCGAGAGTTAATTAGCAAAGATTGACCATCGCTAGAAGCAGCATAAGTTAGAGGCTTAGTTTTCCGAAGTTTAGCTGCACCTTCAGCCACTAACGCTGGTGAGGAAACCTTTCTTGTTAGTGTTTGTAGAGCCTCAATTCTTTCGGTAGCAGGTGGATGGACATCTATCGATGGGTTTGGAACAGGTATCCGTGCTAAAATTTCCATCGCCCTGAATGCGCCCTTTGGATCGTAACCAGCTTTGACCATGTATAAATAACCAAATTCATCGGCTTCACTTTCCTGGCGACGACCTAATTGAATTTGTTGTTTATTGAACTCTTGTTGCTTTTGAGCAATTATTTGTTGTTTTTGTTGTTCAATTCTGTTGGGGTCAGGCTGACCTTGGGAATTGAGATATAAGTAAGCTCCAGCTTGTATTGGTACTTTTCTGCAAAAACTACCCAAAATTACACAAGCTATTTCAACACCACCTCTCACCTCTCCTTGCTGTTGAAATTTCTGTTGCTCATCTGCAACCAACTTTTGTATTTCCGTCTCTGCTTCATTGTTCAATCTTTGCAATACTTCTGCATTGACAGTGGCTGATACAGCTAGATGACGTTGACTGTTGTGAGCTAATTCATGACCGATGATAAAAGCCAATGCGGCATCATCACCATTAATTTTGTCTAATAACCCATCATAAACAGTCACTAAATTCACATCAGAGGCAAAAGCATTATCAATATATTGATTAACTACTCGCACTCGCCAAGTGTGTTCATCAAGTTCATTAGCGCGAATCACTTTTTCCATAACACTATATACCCAAGCCCAATTTTTCACTTGAGCTTGGGCAAGTGGACGAGATTTTGATTTTTTTGGCGAGGTTTGAATTGGTATATTAGTGACTTCCTTGCAACGTTGCTGTAGTAAAGTACATCTGTTAGTTTGAGCAGCCACGGGATTGATTGATAACTGACTAATAAGACCTGATACAGGTAAAGATAAAAGGGTAGTTAAGGCGATTGAAGCTGAGCGACAAATCATTTTTTTAGTCCTTTTTTTGTAATTTAAGAAGGTTTGAACCCTTTGATTAACTTAATCGGGTAGGTTGGCATTTTTCATGCACGAAAATTTGAATAATTTTGTTGGTAAATTATTTTGGTAGGTGGATGAATTAAAAAAAGGGCACAGCATTGCTGTGCCCATACCTTGTATTGTGGTATGTTGCATCGGGTGATCCCTGGTTTGATTTGGCGATGAAATAATAAAATTTAATTTGATTTTACTATCTGCCAAATGCTCCAATACCGTAGTAACAATAATTTGCTCTACATCTTGCCATAGTTACTTTAATCTTAAATTGACTACTCCAACGTGGTCTGACTCTAACGAAAGGTTTGTCATCAGAGTCAGTGTCAGAGTCGATGAGGTTACCATCTTCGTCGTAAAGTTTTAGGTCGATATCTCGACAATCTTGATCGCATACTCCCACGATCGCATAATCTACACCGGAACGCAGATTTATAGTTATATAGTCATTTTGCTCGCTACTGAGTTGATCGACGAAAGGATCGTGTGTTAATTCGTAGTTACCACCCAAGTTTAGAGTCAAAGCACCTCGGATGAGTTGCTCGCGCACGCTGTTTAACCAATACTCATTGTTAGCAAGTGCGATCGCCGGGGTGAAAACTATCACGGTAGATATCAGCCCAAGTATCCAGTGTTTGGGTTGAGCTAGTGTTGTGTTAAATCTGGTTTTATGAATCATGGTTTGTACTGGTGTGTTTTTTGGTTCTGTATATGTATCGGGATGAATACAGATTTCCATGCACACACAGTTGAAGGAAGTATTGACGAGTAAATTTTATAACCAATTACCGACGATAACGTATGGTGCCCAGATGTAGGGATAATCTTTCTGTTTAGCGAAAAGGCTGAGTTGGGCGCGTTGTAAGGCTTCAGCTTTCGTCGCTCCTTTGTTTAATTGTTGATAAAATTCACTCATTAATTTTCGCGCTGATGAATCATCGGCTACCCAAAGTGTTGCTAATGTACTACGTGCGCCAGATTTGACTGCTATTCCGGCTAATCCTAAAGCAGCTTGTTTATCACCTTTAGCAGTTTTACAGGCACTCAGTACAAGTAATTCTATACTCTCTGGTTTGGTCTTATCTCTAGTTTTTAATAAATTATCTAGCTCGTTAATTTTGAGTTTATCTTTCCAAGTGAGAATGAAAGTTTGTTCGGGATGAGAACTAAACTCTCCATGTGTTGCTAAGTGAACTACTGAAAAAGGATGAGATTTTACCTGCTTGTCTAAGTTTATTTTAGTAAATTCTTCATCTAGAAGTTCTTGACTCTGCGGTATTTCGCTGCGAATCTCTTTGATTTCGCTTTTCACATTTTCTAGTGGTCTAAAAATTTTCCCATCGACTATATTCTCTGCTCCCACTCCCCCGATTAAAGCATTTAATTTTACCTTCTTTAAGGGTTTGGGTTCGACTAGCTGTAAACCTGGAGCTAAAGCTATAGCATAGTTTTGAATCAAATATTTTTGCTGTTCTTTGTCATAAAGAACTGACATCGGAATATTTCGCAAAGCGCCGTCTAAGACAAAAACTAATGTTTTTATCGGATTTTTTTCTAACTCAGTTTTAGCAGGTAGAATTAACCAGGAGTAAATTTTGGCTGAAGACTCGTTAATTGCTAAATTTCGATTACTCAGGGTTAAATTAGTTCGTAACTGGCTGATGGTTTCTTCAACTGCGTTTTTAGGGACAGTAGTTGTGTAATGTCGAATTTCTGCACCGGGTAATTTAACAATTACTTCTAACCGCTCATCTAAAATAATTGGATAGATGACTGCTGTGGATTTGTCGTTTTCAACTAATTTGTCAATTGCTGTTGTGGGGCGTAAGCAGGGTGAACGTAAAAAGTTATCAATTTCAGCTATTTGCAGAGATTCTATCACTTCCCTGGCAAGTTGAATATCAGTTGCTTGGGAATTATTATCTTTCAAGAGTAAGTCAACGAAGTCTCGATACACAGGTTCTACATTCTCGCGGAATGAAAACTGGGTACTTTGATTCATTGCGATTAAGTCGGTGCGGAGCGATCGCAGGATTTTCCATGCTTGCTGATAAGCTGCGTAGACACGAAGTGGCTTGTCGTCAGACATCGCACTCTTATTTCTCCCATCTCCCTGTTGTTCTAGAATACCGCCAAGATGCCATAACCATTGATAGGCAATATCTTGAGCATTAATACTTTGAGCGATCGCCAAAGCTTGTTGAGTTAGTTTCTCAGCTTGTGTTAATTGTCCCGTTTTCTGGTATAATCCTCCTAAAGTGCCCAGTGCATAAGATTCGCCTCGCTGATCTTTAAGGTTTTGTGCTTCTGTAACTGCTTGTGCTAGTATCTCAGCAGCAGGTTTAAAGCTGGAAGATTCATGATCTGCATATTTAATCAGACTTTGGGCAAAGTTGATTTTAGCGTATACAGATGTTCTGCTGACAGGTAACTCTGCAAGCTGAGATTTAATTTCCGGTAATAAACGTGATACTGCGTCCCAATTCTTTTCCTCTATCAACAGATTGAGTAAATTTAATTGGGCGTTAATTCTTGTGGCTGGGGTTGTTGATTGAGCGATCGCTTGTTGATAATAATTAATTGCTTTTTCTGTATATTTAGCAGTTTCTTTATTTTCTTTACTGTCCAAATTAATTTGCATGTCTCTCTGGCTGCGGTATGTATTGCCTAAACTTAGTAAAATATCACTAGTAATTTGTTCCGATTTTACTCGTTTAGCAACGTCTAAACCCTGTTGTAAAACTTCCTGAGATTGCTTAAAGTCACCAACTAAGCGGCGAATATTTCCCAAACTGAGAAATCCTGTAGCTTTAACGCTGGAATCTGGTAATTTATTGAGACTTTCTGCAACGGAAATTAATGTTTTATCAGCTTGGAGATACAGCCCCAAACTTTGCATCGCTTGGGCTTGGTTAATTTGATTGCGAATTAAAGATTCTTGATCATTTAATTGTTGATAAATCTTAGCTGCTGCTTGCCAAGTGTTCAGGGCTACTTCTGTATGTCCTTGAGATAATTGTAGCCGCCCTTGGACATCTAAAGCTTGAGCGAGAATTTGTGAACTTTCGGGAGTTGAAAGTTTTGCTAATAAATTCAGACTTTGGGTAATAGCTGCTTCTGCTTCTTGCCACTGTCCTAATTGTTGATAAGCTAAGGATAGATTACTCAATGTCATGGCTGCATTGAGTTGATCGCCATTGCGGTGAAATGTAGCTGCTGCTTGTTTTAAAACATTGATTGCTTCGGCATATTTCCCAGCTTGATAGAGTGTTTGGGCTGGGGTAATTGGCGGACTATTAATGGCGAAAACGGGAGAGAGGAAGATACAGATTGATGCTGTTAATAGTGTAAGGAGAAAATGTTTGAGAATTTTCATTGTGAAGTTGGGAGGGGAGTTTTGAAACGGGCGTTACATATTTGTGGGATGGTTTTTTCACGCAGAGACGCAGAGACGCAGAAAGAATGAGGGTTTTGAGATTTTAATTTGCTGAGTTTTGCAATGCTTTGCTACAAGTTGCTGATTGTTGGGAATAAGAATCGGGTTTGACTGTGGGGACATTTGCGGTGAGGGTGAGTTGTCCTTGTTCGTTCACCATCCAGCCGGTAGCTTCTATAAGTGGTTGTGGGATTGAGGCGATCGCACTTTGGTTATTGATCGATGCTGTGGAACGATTTTCGGTTTTGGGTTTGAGGGTTACCCAATCAACTTGTACAGCGTCGGTAGTTAAGACATCTTTGGGGTTGCTGGGTAATCCACCGCGTCCAGTGACAATAAATTTACCTTCTGTCTGAGTTGGACTGTAACAACCTTCAGCGATTTGGGAATCTACGGGTACTTGTGGTAAAGCTGCTAAACCTCGGCTGGGGTCGATACTATTAATTACAACTTCGCCACTTTGTCCGAGACGGGAATCTGCGGAGATATCAACTTGATTGTTACCGCGAAATTGGGAAAAGTCGCCGGGGTTAAGACCGGAGGGGGAATATTGCGCTACAAATGCAGGGGCGTTAATTGTGATATTACCTCCAGGCCCAGCATCGGCGTTAGCTAGGATGTCGCTGTCTTCCAGAACAACAAATACCTGAGATTGGACATTGATATTACCACCGCCGCCTGTACCGTTAAAAACACTGGTTGTGATTTCGCTACTGTTGCGGAGGCGGATGTCTTTCGCATTAATATTGATATCTCCACCCCCAGATAGGATGGAGGTTGCTGTGATTTGTCCTTGGTTTCCTTGCAATTTATCAGTAATATCGATAAAGATATCGCCCGCGTTACCTGTTCCCTCACTGATACTGTTTACCCGTCCGGTGTTGGTCAGGAAAAAAGAATTCGCCTGTACTTGAATATCGCCGCCTCGTCCTGCGCCCAAAGTTGCGGATGATACATCTGCTCTATCTGTAATTGCCAAGCTATCGGTTTGCAGCAGTATTCCGCCGGCGTTACCTGTACTATTTCGTTCTGCTACGGTATAAATCTTACTGTTCCCACTGGCTGCTAATGCATCTGTAGCACGAATATGTAAAAATCCTGCATTTCCAGAACCAAGGATATTGGTAAATATGTTGCCTTGATTTTGGAGATTTAGCTGGCGAGTGTCTATAAAGATAGTGCCTCCAGATGCTTTACCTGCACCTGCTGTAGATATTCCGCCTGTATTAGCTATATTGACTGATTCTGTGGCGCGTATGGTCAAATTACCAGAGTTACCTTGAATACCGCTTTCTTGATTAGCTGCATCAAGACTTTCAAAGAAAAACTGACGACTATTTAAAGGTAATAATGATATTAGTTTTGCGAGATCGGATTCTGGATCATTTTGTAAACTTTTATATAGAGTTGCAGCATCACTACTAATAGTAGATATTGAACTGTTTCCATCTACAATATTCAAATTTTTAGTTTCAATGTAAAGGTTACCAGCACTACCTGTACCAAAACTAGATGTAGATATAATTCCACCCTGAATTAAATTGACAGAATTATCAGCATATATATTCAAATTTTCGGCACTGGCTGTGCCTAAAGTTTGGGAAGCGACAGCACCTTTATTGCTAATTGTTAATGTGTCGGTAAATATATTTACTTCACCTGCGTTTCCCGAACCAATAGAGGTGCTTGCTAATTGACTAAAATTGTCTATAATAACAGATTCTTGAGCGCGAACTGTGACTTTACCACTAGGATTTTGAGAACCAACAGAGCTAGAAGTCACTAAAGATTGATTTTGCAAATTCAAATTTTTTGTATCAATTAAAACGTCTCCTGCTACTCCATTAAGCTGAATTGCAAGTGAATTTATAGTTCCTTTATTGATTACATCTATAGATTCCCTAGCTTGAATAGACAAATTACCAGCTTTAGCCTGATTGCCTAATGTAACAATAGTACCAGCATCCTGTACTAATAATTTTTCTGTAAATATAGAAAGGTTACCTCCATTTTTTGTTCCTGTATTTTGGGTACTTATGCTAGAAGCACGAGTACCATCTTTACCAATAACATTAATAGAGTTTCTGGCATTAATTATAAGATTACCTGCTGTTTCTTGATTTATAGTTTGAAGCCCAAAAAATCCTCCATTTAGAATATTGATTGTTCCTGTTTCAATTTCTACATTACTTCCTGTAGCAGAACCAGAACTGATGCTAATTAAATTACTTTTTACACCAATAATATTAATATTTTCTGAAGCATTGATTTTGATATTGCCAACGGTAGGAGAATTAATATTTTGAGTGGCAAGAGTTCCTTGATTTATGGTGAAATTTTTAGTAGAAATTGCTATATTACCTGCTAGAGAAACAACATTGGCTTTAATTTCTATATCACCTTTCTCAGCGTTTAACTGAATTTGTCCACCATTACTGAGAATTTGAGCATTCACAAAAATATTCTTACCAGCTTCGGCTGTTAAGCCTACACCTGGGAAATAAGTAATAACTGGGGCAGAGAACGTGATATTTTCTGTCGCTTGCAAAGTAATATTAGCTAAGGCAAAATTAAAGGCATCTGCTAATATTTTTGTGTTACCATCACCACCAATATCGGCATCACTAAAAGTATCAGCATCATTTAAATCGAAAGTTTCTCCACTAGCAGCGACAATCTCAATATTTGTCGGATCTAGTAATAAAGTGCCGATATTTCCGTTAGTAGCATTGGTATTTACTAAGCCGTTGTAATCTAAAAATTGTTTACCAGAAACTTCGACAAAGCCACCATTACCAGAATTTACACCACCACGAGCGCTGATATTTCCGTAAAATTTGGTACTACCATCGCTCCAAACAATTACTCTTCCGCCATTCCCGTTATTAATAGCATCGGCGTTGATGCTGGTATTTTTACCAATAAATGTCCTTGAGGCGTTGGGAACTGTACCTTTTCCTTGAAAATCTCCGCCAATGAGGATTGTACCACCGCCACCGACAGCAGAAACGTCTATTTTGGCATTGTCTAATAAACCGATGCGATCGCCAAATATTTCTACTCTCCCACCAGGCGCGGTGATTGTTCCTGTGCTGGTGACTGTGTTTCCTAATAATGTTAAGCTTTGTCCTGTACCTACTGTTAAGTTACCTGCATTGGTGATGTTTCCCTGTGTACCAGTCTGCAAACCAGGACGGATGTTAAGTGTTAGTAGGGGTGGCGCTTGGGGGTTGGTGGTATTGAACTCTAAGCCGTTTTCAAATACTAAACTTTTGGCGGTGCTGGCGAAGAATGAACCCTTGATATCTAAACGCGCATTTGCACCAAAAATAATGCCGTTGGGATTGAGCAAAAATAAGTGAGCATTGCCCAATACGCCAAGTGTACCCAAAATTTGCGAGGGGTTGTTACCTGTAATTCGGGTGAGAATGTTGTTGACGCTGTGGGGATTTTGGAAGTAAACACCTCTACCCGCATCGACGTTAAATTCTGTGAAGCTGTGAAATAGATTTGCACCACGTTGGGAACCGCCTGTAATTTGGTCGATTTTTGGGTTGAGAGATTCTACTTTAGTTCCCAGGCTGTTATCGGGGATGACTTGGGCAAGAGTGCGATCGCTTATTGTTAATAATGATAAAAGAGTTAAGATTACGGAATTTTTAATCATTGGTACATGGTTTTTTGATAGATTTTCGCTTTGATTTTTATCTCAATTTTTTCACGCAAAGGCGCAAAGGCGCAAAGATGCAAAGGTTTTAAGTTGAAATTATTGGGCGAAGTTATAAGTTTCGATAAATTTTGCGGTTGAAATATCTGTTAAATTTACGGCTGTTAATAAGTCTAGCCAGTCTTGATTAATGATTTCATCTTTGGGGCGCTCGCGGTGGAGTTGAGCTAATTTAGTTAAGCTGTCATACCAAATATTATTTTCTGCATAAGTTAAATAATCATCTGGTTTAATATTCGCTTTTATTACTACTCTTTTTATATAGGAATCGACGGAAACGTAGTCTTCAGATATGGCTGTTTCTTCGTTACAATAAACTGTAAATATCCACCGATATTTCGTCCCTGTTTTTAAGGAATATTCTGGCTGAGGTGGTAAATTAAAGCTGATAATCCCGGCTTGACCTGAAAGGACAAAACTTTTCAAATAAATATTTCTTTTATTATCTATATCTTGTAAAGTAAATTCGGCAAACCGGGCGTTGTTAGGCAGTTCTGGCACATAAACCCAAAAAGTGGGATATGCTGATGCTGTTGTTTCTAAGGTAGATTTATCAATTGTTTCTTCTGTAAATCCTGGTACTAAAGCTACAATTTTACTCAATTGGCTAGGACATTCATTACGACCTGCACCACCTCGACGGCGACCTGTGGGAGTACCATTTTTGGGCAATCTCGGTAATTGAAAAGGTTGGAATTTTTTCTGATTAACTTTTTTGTTTATGCTGGGGTGATTTTGAGCGGTTAATATCTGCTTATTAGGAAGAATAATACTTAATAAGGGGATGAAAATCAGTAAGATATAATTGGTAATTTTCCTGTTATGCTTTTTCATTTTTCAGAAGTTTTGTGATAAATTTTTAACCAAATAGAGAGAGCGATCGCAGTTAGAAATAATCCTAATAATGCCGGAATCAAAGGTATCCATCCGGCTCGTAAAAAAATGCCAATACAGCAACCATAAATTGCCAAGATACTTGTGAAAATTCCTATTCCCAAATGCCAAGGTTTGGATAAAAACCAGGCTATAATTCCTCCTATTAATGACCATCCCCAAATCCAAGCTGCTTCATTCTCAACATTCCACCACCATAGCAAAGGTCTTTTATCTAGGACAGCACTGATAATTTGACTGACCATATGTGCTTGTACAATTACTCCAAAACTTTCTTGGTGATTGGATGTAAAAGCACTATATGGAGTTTCCCAACCATCATTATTAGCCACATTTCCCAGACCAATTAAAATAATTCTGTATTGGTGTGATTTGATAAAGTCTTCAGAAATTTTATCTTCTAAAATATTTCTGAGTGATATTGGTTCGGCAATTTCTGCCAAAGAGGGAAGAGAACGATAATTTAGCAGGATTTGATAACCCTTATCATCAAATTTTTGATAGCCGCTACTATGTTCTTTTAATTGTTTGAATTCTACATCACCAATTCGGCACAACCCTGATGGGGTGCAATCTAATGTTTTATCTTCTTGGTGTAAGTAGTGCAGCGCGAGTGATAAACTAAAGGCTGATTCGGCTGTACAAAGAGATGTTGCCGGAGTTTCACTATTTAAAAGATGGCGACGAGCAACTTTATCACGATCGTCAACGAAATCACTAAAACTCTGTCTTACTTTAGGAACTCCTGGAGGAGATGGTATACCATTATCATCCTGATTCTCTAATTTACATACAGTAAATAAGCGATCGTCTGATTGAAAACGATTCCGTAAATTTGCATTTATACCAGTAACTATGCCATCACGATACATATCTAAACCAATGGTTCGGGGTTGATATTGCTCGAGTTTTTCTAATAATTGCAGCAATGCTTGATCGGAAAGTGAATGATACCTTTGCATTCCTTTTGCATCTTGATACCGGAGATCCTTTTCATCAACAGTGACAATTAAAAAACGATCGTCTGGTTTTTCTGGTAAGATGTGCGATCGCATGTGCATAAAATGGTCAAATGCATGTAATTCTGAAGGTTGTAACCATCCGCAATAACGGACTCCCATCACCAAGCTGGTAACGATGAAACTCACTAGCAGCATGGCTATGAAAATACGCTTGCGGTTTGGAGTTGGTTGGGAAACAGGAGGATAGTTTGGCGTTGTGTCTTGCAACCCCTGCCAAGTTGGTAATTCACTGGTAGAATTTTGACAAATCACTGGTAACCAACTAGCACAAGGGTACTCATTTTCTAATCCTTGTAATCTTTCCCGCGCCAGTCGCACCGCTAGCGTCAAAGATTTACCCTGCGCTAATTCTTCTAAAAAATACTTGAGGAATTCCTGCGCTACTAGGTTTGGTACATCCTCGCGCATGACGATAATTTGCGGGATGTGTAACTTAGCCAGTTGTCGCGCTAACCCTAACCCATCACAGGAGTTGAAAATTGCTAGCTGTAAACCTTGCTTAATTGCTTTGGATAGAGCATACTCTAGCTGATTGATGCTCAAACTATGATTTTCTCGGTTTTGATTAATGTAAATCTTGGCTTGGCTATCCTTTGCTTGACTGGAACTATGTCCAGCAAAAAACAGGATATCCCAACTTTGCTGCCATAATGCATCATTAATAATTTTGCGATCTGGTTGCAATAAAAAGGTGGGTGCTATCCCTGGTAGCTGTTGTAAGAGATTTTTATCTGCATTAATATCAATTAAGCGACTATCTCCCAAAATCGCCAGTACGCGCAGTTGATTGGTAGATGTCGGCGCTCCCTCACCTACCCGCTTTGACTCTAACAAACTCAAAACTACTTCTGATTGGGGATAATCTTCGACAAATTCCCACAAATGCCAAGGTAAGCGCCACAATAAATCATCGCTAGTTTCAATGACAATCCGTACTTCCTCTGTATGACTCAGCCATGTCCGCAGTTTTTTGTCAATTTTGCGGAAGGTTTCTGCATTCAGCCAATAGTTAATCTCTGCATGTAAACGCTGACATAAACTGTATAAATCATCCTGAGAAATATTTGTTAAACTAGCAGGCTCAATCTCAATTCCACCACTGCGAGTTAAACGTTGTGCCAAAGCGTTGTATAAAAGTTTCCAGTCACGATAACAGGTAATAATTTCTGGTGCTGGTGGTAAGCTGCCAAATAATTGCTGCGCTCGCGCTCCTTCAGTCTCCCACAATTCAGCAGAAACTGACGAAAATCCCGCCTCAAAACTACCTCTGCCAAAATTGATGACAACGCGCTTACTCATTGCTATTTTACTATGCAGCTTAATCTCTACTACACATAAATTAAGTGTTAACAATGAGAACAAAAGTATAAGGTAACTCCAAAAAATAAATTATGCCGTTAAAGTCGTACGGGCGGGTTCACAAATATCTTCGATTGTTAACGGGAATCTCGGTTAACCCGCCCCTACAGACTGTTGACTGTTAACTGTGAACCCTCAACAATAGCAATGAAATATTTTTTACTCGGAAGTCCCTAAGTAGTTGCTCCTAATTGATAACCTTGATTTCTCTGTGAGATACTTTTACCCTCTGATAGTATTTATACGGTTTTTTGAACTAAATTTTTATGAAGAATTCACAGAAATTGCGTGAATTACGTAAAGCTTTAGTCAACTAGGGGCTAGGGGAACCAGGACTAGAAGCTAGGGGCTAGGAAAGGTTGACAACTGACAACTGACTATTGACCAATCACAAATTCTTCCATCAAACTAACATCAGCGATCGCAATTTTTATATAAAAATTTGTACCCTTTTTGCAGTGAAAATACGGCAACATGATATAGCTGTCTCGTTCTCTAGAAATTACTGTGTGAAGCTGTTGAAATGAGTCTGAGAGTAAAGCCAAAGTCAAAAAAGTAGGTAGTTGTTTTTCATTTCCGTAAGGATGCGCCTGTATCGAAACCCCAACTCTACCATCAGCTTCTGGAGTTAACGCTACTAAAAGAACTACAGCTTGCTGTTTAAGTTGCAATTGTAAATTTAACAGCTTGGCTTGCTGAACGCTATGAGACTGTGGATAATTTCTCACAGTCGCTAATTCTGGTTCTGGTGCTAAAAATTCTGTCACAGAACGCCATCCCAGCTTGATCGACTCTGTAAAATTATTAGTTAACCAGTGATTAAGATTTACCAACATCTTTCTTGGTGCTGTGGCAGTTCGCTTAATATACAGTTGTTGTCGCCACCGATCATTTCCTAATAATGCTCCCCACTGTGCAAATGGAAGATCCAAACGGGGAGAATAGGGAGATGGCTGACTGATTTGAGCTAAAATAGATGCGGCTGTTTCCTCAGATAATGCAGGTAGAGTTGGAATATTTGCTGTTTCTGCTCCACAAATTTCTTTAGCTACTAAAATAATATCTATATCAGCAATCAATTCGTCACCTTTAATAGTATAGGTGCGATAAATCGGGTCATAGCTACCTTTTTCTTTCAGTGTTTTATGAGTTGTATAACCCCAAATCCGCATCCAGTTTTGTGCTAAATCTATCTGCGCTGCTAAATAATAGTTAGCAGCAAAATTAGGAATATCAACCCATTCTTGCGGTACAGAAAATTCTTCTGTATCAACCGTATCATGAGGAATTAGCACCAGTCTAGTTTGACCAATATTTATGGCGGTTCCATTCACTACTTCCCAAATACTTGCTAATTCTTTAGCATTGGGAAATACATCAGCAGATTCTAATTCCCAATTTTCTTTTAACCACCGGAAAAAGACTTTGAGACAAAGATGATTGATATAAGCATAATGACGAGCAGTTTGATTACTTTGTAAGTGTGTCACGGCTTCTGCTTCTTTGTGTTCTGTTTCTAGAAACTCTAACCACAAGTTTTCGGAAGTGAGAGTTTTTAAATTTTGCCAATTACTATTCATAGTTCAGTTCCTGGAAATTTAAATTTTATCAATACAGTTAGCCTTTCAATGTGGATTCTGTAATACCCTTTATTTTTGAAGCTACGCCAAATTCTCTCCCTACCTCCTTTTTTCGCTTTCTTTGCGTCTTAGCGGTTAGTTTTTATTTCTTGCTCGTTAGCGCATCTTCATACATATTGGTATAACCTGTTATTTCTGCGCCTGGAGTAGTTAAATAAATTATTTTTGAACCGCAGAGGATGCTCCAGAACGCAGAGAGAAGAATTTGAAAGAGTTAAAGATGCCCAGTATACTACTTTTTATCCGCAAAAGGTGCAATCTTTAGCCATTCTTCCATTAAATAATTCACTTGATTACACACTATTCCTTGAGGATTTAAGAATAGGTTTAGGCGATTTTCGATTCGTTGAATCATATCTAATTTCAGGGATTGATGAGATAATAAAAGTTTATCCTCTACTTCTAATAAGGTAAAATTCACTAATTCGGCAATTTGCTCTATCTGCATCTGTTGGAGCCAAAATAGTCGCATCATTTCTCTGGTTTGTAATTCCAGTAATTGAATAGCCTGATCCAGAAATGTATACATTAAATTATGATAAAATACATCTAGATATTCTTGTAAATAAATTTTCAGTTCGTTCAGCTTTTCTGAGTTTAAATCTACTTTTAAAGATGCATTCACCCAAGTTCCTAATTGACTTAATAACTCCAGCAACATTTTTTTGTATCGACGACCGACAGTAGATTGATTAGCAGCCAGTTCGATGCCGATTTTTTCTTGTGATAAATCTAATCCATGCATAAACAATGGAATTCTTTGTTCTTCTGCTTTGAGGCTATCAATTTTGTGATAGATAAATTCTCTTAATTCCTTGACTAAGTCTTCAATTTCATTACGTGAGATCGTATCCTTGGGGATAATTGAATCTTCATCAGGAATTAAATCAACCCATGTTAAGGTTTCCGAATCTTGAGAAATGGGTTCATCTAAGGAAACTTGAGAAAAATCAATGTAATTACGAATTGCTCTGCCAATTTCTTGTAACCATTGCTGAATAACTGTTCCATCTACTGCTTGGTTGTTGGGAGATAATTTAGGTAATTTTTGAGCAAATTGGTGATAACGCTGGAAAATGGCTTCAAAGGCTTGCGGTTGTGGTGAACTAATATTAATAATTCCGGCATCTTTAGCTTCTTGAAAACATTGCCATGCTAAGGTATGATGTGAAATGGTGACTTCATTCAGACCAAGGCGTTTCAAAACTGCGATCGCGCGTGTTTTAGTTACTCTGGATGCTAAACCTAAATCACTTCTTTGAAATGTCCTGAATCCTTCGATTTCTCGCAATTTATCGCAGAGTAATCCCTCAATTCTTTTCCTGAGATATTTTTCTAATTTAAAATACCAAATATTTAATGCTAATTCTTCAAATTCAGTATCTTTAACCAAATTGCCCAGACATTTTTCGGGAGGTAAGGCACTAGTCAAAGCCATTTGAAACACATCCTGAAATAAGGAATCATAATCTAAAGAAACTCTGGTGGAAATTTTGATGATGTTTGTCCTAATTTGAAAAGCGGCTCTATAGCTAAATCTTGCTAAAAAAGCTATCCATACTCTTCTGTTTAACTTATCTTCAGGATATTTCTGGAAATTTTGGAAAATAATTTTGACTAATTCAGGTTTACTGATATTGGGTTTTTGACTAACTATACTATTGATATATTGTTGTAATTTTTGGTCTACCTGCCAAAAAATAAATTTCTGTCCTTTTGCATCTTCTTTTAATAAAGGCAAGGTAAAAAATTCTTGAAATATCATTGTCGCTATCTCCTTTTTTAGCCTTGAGATGAAGGCTATTTAATTAATGATTAATTTTGAATGCCAAGTATGCCTTACTTACTATATTGGGACAGAAGCTAAAAACCATGCACTGTTTTTATTGGGCATTGGGCATTGGGAAGAAAACTCCCCACACTCCCTTGTCCCTCCGAAGTTCTGATCGGAGGAAGCCTCCGCTCAGACTTCTCTCCTTGTCCCCCCTCATCCCCTTAGCCCCTAGCCCCTAATTTCACGACAGCTTAAAAACCTTGTGCCAGAATGATTAGCACGTTGCAATATAGCAACTGTGAATGTCGATAAGGGGCAAGGATGAAAGCACCATTACCTGATGACGAAAAACAGAGAATCGAGTCGCTTTTAGAGTACAAAATCCTTGATACTCCATCGGAAGCTGCCTTTGATGACCTGACTCGTTTAGCATCGTATATTTGTGGAACTCCTATTGCTTTAATCAGCCTAGTTGACACAAATCGTCAGTGGTTCAAGTCAAAAGTCGGGCTGGATGCACTAGAAACGCCAAGAGATATTGCATTTTGTGCCCATGCCATTTTACAACCTGACGTTTTTATTGTGCCTGATGCGACAGATGACGAACGGTTTGCGACCAATCCATTAGTTATTTCTGAGCCGAATGTTCGGTTTTATGCTGGTGTACCCTTAACCAACGCTCTTGGCTATAGTGTGGGAACACTGTGCGTGATCGATCAAATACCCCGAAACCTATCTCCAGAACAGGTGGAAGCATTACGAATTCTAGGGCGCCAAGTAATTAAGCAAATGGAACTGCGGCGGAACTTGGCTAGTTTGGTACTTGTAACTAAAGAACGCAAAGAAAAGCAAAAGCTACGTCAGCAATTCTTTCAAAGGGTTGCTGGCGGTTTTGGATTAGCATCGGTGATTTTAGTCTTGATTGGCGTAGTTTCTGATCACAGTACAAAAGTATTGATTAATACAACTAATCAAGTTAAAAGAACCCAAGAGAAAATTCACCATTTAGAAGAACTGCTATCACACATTAAGGATGCTGAGACTGGACAACGCGGTTACATTCTGACTGGACAACAGAGTTATTTAAAACCATATCAAGTAGCACTGACAAAGGTAAATCCAGAAATTGAGGAACTGAGAAATTTAGCAGCCGCCCAATCGCAACAACAGCAGCGTCTCGATGCACTCAAACTCCTAGTAGATGCAAAATTTACCGAAATCAAGCAAACTATCGACTTGCGCCAGCGTCAGGGATTGGAGGCTGCATTGCAGCTCATCCGCACAAATAAAGGACAAAGTCTCATGGATGATATCCGCAAAGTTATCCGTGAGATGGAAACTGAAGAAAAAGAGTTACTTCAGCAACAGTCCCAAGCTGCAACAGCTAGTGCTAACAATACAATTTGGATAATCGCGATCGCGATCGGCTCAGGTTTTTTGACTCTTGCCGTAGTTTATTACCTAATTTACGGTGAAGTTACGGCACGGAAATTGATCGAGGATACACTCAATGAAGAACGCAACTTTATTTCGGCGGTGCTTGATACAGCCAGCGCCTTAGTCATAGTTCTCGATGCACAAGGGCAAATCGTTCGTTTCAATCAAGCTTGTGAGCAAACCACTGGTTACTCATTTGATGAAGTCAGAGGTAGGTATTTCTGGAATATTTTCGTACTCCCGGAAGAAGTTGAGCCAGCCAAAGCAGTTTTCCAACAGCTACAAAATGGAGTAAGTGCTAAAGACTACGAAAACTACTGGGTAACTAAAGATGGTAGCCGACGGTTGATTGCTTGGTCAAATACTATCTTGAAAGATGAAGAGGGAAACGTTGAATACATTATCGCTACGGGGATTGATATCACTGCACGCAAAAGGGCTGAACAACATCTAGCAGCAGAATATGCCACTACCAGCGCTTTAGCAGAATCGCTGACAATTCAGGAGGCTACTAACAGAATCTTGCAAGGAATTGGCGAGAATTTGATATTAGATTGGGGCGAGATTTGGCTAGTGGATGAATCAGCTAATGTTTTACGCTGTCTCAATACCTGGTACAAAGCATCCTCAAAATTACAAGAGTTTGCAGTTGTCACTCAGCAAATGACTTTTGCTTTGGGTGTAGGACTACCTGGATGTGTCTGGGCTAGTGGTGAACCTGTTTGGCTGAGTGATGTGATGAATGATGACAAGTTTCTGCGAGTAGAAGTTGCAGCGCAATTGGGATTGCACACAGCTTTTGCTTTTCCGATTTGTAGCGGGAATCAAACTATTGGGGTGATGGCATTTTTTCAGCAAAGAATTCAACCACAAGACGCAGATTTGCTGCGAATCATGACATCACTTGGTAATCAAGTAGGTCAGTTTATCAAACGTAAACAAGCAGAAGAACAACTTTTAGAAAGTCAAAATCGCCTGCAACTAGTTAACAATATATTGACTGAAAGTGAACAACGTTGGCAATTAGCTTTGCGTGGCAACAGTGATGGTATTTGGGATTGGAACGTTAAAACTAATGAGGTTTTTTTCTCTACTCGTTGGAAAGAAATGCTGGGTTACGCAGAGCAGGAAATTTCTCACCATGTAGAAGAATGGTCAAAGCGAGTGCATCCAGATGATTTAGCCTGGGTAACACAACTAATCCAAGATCACTTTGCTAAAAAAACGCCATTTTATATCAGTGAGCATCGAATGCTTTGTAAAGACGGCACATATAAATGGATTTTAGATCGGGGTCAAGCACTTTGGGATGAAGCAGGCAACCCAGTACGCATGGCAGGTTCCCATACAGATATTACTGAGCGTAAGCGGGTAGAAGAATCACTAGAAAGAGAACGGCGACAACTCCAGGAAATTATCACCTCTGCACCTGTAGCAATGGCTATGTTTGATACCGAAATGCGTTATCTGGCTTATAGCAATAAGTGGCTTACAGATTACGGTATTCAAGAGCAATCTATTATTAATCGCAGCCATTATGAAGTGTTTCCAGATATCCCTGAACATTGGAAAGCTATTCATCAGCTAGCTCTACAAGGTGAGGCTATCTCTAACCCAGAAGATGTATTTTATCGGGAAAATGGCTCGAAAATTTATCTACGTTGGGCAATTCACCCTTGGCTAAATCACAATGACCAAGTGGGTGGGATAATTATGGTGACTGACGTAATTAATGAGTTAGTAGAAGCACGAGAAGCGGCGGTGGAAGCTTCACAATTTAAGTCTCGATTCCTCGCTAATATGAGCCATGAAATTCGCACTCCCATGAATGCAGTGTTGGGGATGACTGGTTTGTTGTTAGAAACTACACTCAACTCTGAACAAAGAGATTTTGTAGAAACTATTCGCATTAGTGGCGATGCATTGTTATCCCTGATCAACGAAATTTTGGATTTATCCAAACTAGAGGCTGGGGAAATGATGCTGGAAATTCTCGAGTTTGATTTATCAACTTGTTTTGAAGAAGTTTTAGATTTGTTAGCTCCCCAAGCCCACAATAAAGGATTGGAAATTGCCGCCTTAATTTATCGCAACGTTCCCACGCAACTATTGGGGGATGCTAGCCGTCTGCGACAAATTTTGGTGAACCTAATTAGCAATGCGATTAAGTTTAGCAGCAGCGGTGAGGTTGTAGTACGAGCAGAATTGCGAACGCATTCCTCCACTACAGCCACTATTCGCTTTACTGTCACAGATACAGGTGTTGGGATTGCGCCTGAAGATCAAGGTAAACTCTTTACACCATTTATCCAGGTGGATGCTTCTACTACCCGCAAATATGGCGGTACAGGTTTGGGATTAGCGATTTGCAAACAACTGGTAACTTTGATGGGAGGAGAAATTGGCGTAGAAAGTCAGATAGGGGAAGGCTCGAAATTTTGGTTTGAAATGACTTTTGCTAAGCAACAAAAGCCTAATTCTGTAATTCGCGATCGCGGAGTGTTAAACAATCGCCGTTTATTAGTAGTAGATGATAATGCTACTAACCGGAAAATTATCTACCATCAAGCTACCCGTTGGGGAATGAGAGTAGATACCGCTGACTGTGCGGCGGCGGGAATTATTGCTCTAGAACAAGCTTGTGAGCAGAAACAACCCTATGATATCGCTTTGATTGATATGCAAATGCCCGATACCGATGGTATAACTCTAGGCACACAAATTAAAGCCAATTCTGCGATCGCTAATATACCGTTGATTATGCTCACCTCTAGTAATTTACGCGATGAAGTACAACAGGCGCAGCAAATAGGATTTGCTGCTTATTTAGTTAAACCCGTTAAACCATCTCGCCTCCTCGATACTATTATGACTAACTTAGAAACTCAGCCAAAACCAGATAATTCTGATGCTTTAAGTGTGACAAACTTTTCTAAATGTCCCCGGATCACCCAGACAAATAACTCTGATAAATCCCCGTTAAGAATTATCCTAGCCGAAGATAATTTGGTAAATCAAAAAGTCGCCCTAAAACAGCTACAAAGCTTAGGTTACAGTGCCGATGTTGCTGCCAATGGTCAAGAAGTATTGCAGCTATTAGCAACAATTCCCTACGACTTGATTCTCATGGATTGCCAAATGCCAATTCTCGATGGTTTAGATACCACAAAAGAAATTCATCGTTGGCAAGAAAGCGCTTTTGCTAGTCGTCGCCGTCCTGTGGTAGTTGCCATGACTGCTAATGCCATGAAAGAAGACAAACAAATGTGTCTAGATGCAGGTATGGATGACTATTTAAGCAAACCAGTGATCAAAGAAAAATTAGCAGCAGTACTAAAGCATTGGGAAAGCGAAATCTTAAAAACACAGGCAGCAAAGCCAACAACAACAGATAATGATCTACCAAATCTAGCTATAAATTGGGAATACTTGCATCAACTCTCAGAAAATAATCCAGAATTTGAATTTGAGCTATTACAAATCTTTGTTGAAGATAGCAAATTTCATTTAGAATTAACCAAAGCAGCCATCGATAATAATGATTTTCAGCGAGTTGCACAGGAAGCTCATCATCTCAAAGGTGCTAGTGCTAATGTGGGAGCGACAACGATGCAACAAGCCGCAGAGCAATTAGAACAATTAGCTCATCAGCAAGAGCGTAGAGGTACTGCTAAGTTAATTAATGAGTTAGCAGAATTCATCAACCAAATTCAAGCTTTTTTAATAGCTATTCAAAATCAATAATATTTACTGATAAATAAACAGTAACGATTATCTGCTGTTTGTTCATAACTCAACTTATCAGCGAGCGTTGCCATAATTTTTAATCCTCGTCCTCGCGCTGCTTCATTTTCCTCAAATTCTGACACATTTTGTAATTTCTGCTCTAAGTTAAAAGCTACACCTTGCGACCATATCCGAATTTCTATGCGTTCCCTTAACCGCACAGCTTCCAATTCAATTGGCGTTTGAATTGGTAAATTGACATGTGCATGTTCTACAATATTAGCGAAGCCTTCTATCAGCAATGTTTGACATTCCCACCAGACTTTTTTATCAGGAAGAGGAGGATTATTTATCTGCTCAAACCATGTTAAAACTTTTGAAGATTCTTTGAGGTCTGTATTGACTTGGAGAAAGATTTTGGTACTCATATTCCCTAATATAAAAACTTGATTAATGGAAATTTTTCAATAAATATAATTAATTTAATGTAATTTTTGGATTATACATCTTGTTGGCTAGATATACGCGGTTATATTATGCTAACAAATGTGTTAATTTATAACTATTGATAGCCGAATATAAGTGAAAATTAATCAATGTATTTATGTTAAAAATCCTGATTATTGATGATGACCCGATAGTACGTACAGTACTCAAAAGAACACTGCTAAACCAAGGTTATGATACTACCACAGCCAGCGATGGTGAGGAAGGAATTATCTTAGCAAAAAGCTTACATCCAGCGCTAATTATCTGTGATTGGATGATGTCGAAACTCGACGGATTAGAAGTCTGTCGTCGCATTAAAGCCGATCCAGAATTGGCAACTACTTTTTTCATTTTGTTGACTGCTAAAGGCGCAGCACCAGGAGAGGAAAAAGATAGAGTTCAGGGATTAGATGCAGGTGCAGATGAATTTGTCTCCAAGCCAATAGAGATGAATGAATTAAAAGCGAGAGTCAGAGCAGGGTTAAGGTTACACCAACTCAATCAAGATTTACAAACTCAAAAGCAAGCTTTAGAGCAACTTAATCAAAATTTGCAAACTCAAAAGCAAATTTTAGAAGCCGAATTAGCTGAAGCAGCCGATTATGTGCGATCGCTTTTACCGCCATCTTTGTCCGGAAAAGTCACTATAGAAGCGCTGTTTATTCCTTCAACCCAATTAGGAGGCGATTGCTTTGACTATCACTGGCTGGATGATGAGCATTTAGCAATTTATCTGTTGGATGTATCAGGACATGGAGTTGGTTCAGCGCTATTATCTGTATCTGTGCTGAATGTGTTGCGATCGCAATCTCTACCTAACACTAATTTTTGTCAACCTAGTCAAGTCCTCAAAGCTCTTAATCAAGCTTTTCAGATGAGCCACCACGGTGAGAAATACTTTACCATCTGGTATGGAGTTTATCACCTCCCTCAACGTCAACTTGTTTACGCCAGTGCTGGACATCCTCCGGCTGTACTGATATCGGGTAAAGATAAAACAGACATCGATGTGAGACAGCTAGGTTCTTTAGATTTACCAATTGGTTTCTTAGCTGATATCTACTTCGAGGATGCGGCTTTGGACATCTCCACCAACAGTACTTTATTCATTTTTAGTGATGGTGCTTATGAAATCCATCAGCCAGATGGTAAGATTTGGGGACTCAATGCCTTGATTGATTTGCTAATAAATTCTAGCAATATCAATACCAGTCAACTCAAGCAAGTTTTAGCGCACATTATGTCCTTAAATGCTCAAGAACATCTGGATGATGACTTATCTTTGCTGAAGGTTAACTTTGGTTAGTCGCGCAAAGGTACGTAATTGTTTACTGTACTGAAAGTACTTGGCGTTTGAAGTCTTCCCGATCCACAAAGTTTTGAATAATTCTATCTAGTTTAGTCAGTTCAAATAACATTTTGACTTGAGCGCTAGCAGAACAGACAAAGAGTTTTGCATTTGCATTGCGCACTGTTTGCATAGACGATACTAAAGCACCTAAACCAGAACTATCAATAAAGTTTACATCTTTCAAGTCAATCAATAAAACATCAAATTTTTGTTGTTGCGCTATCAAATCACTAACATCACGCCGCAACTGATTACCTCTATCAGCATTTAAAATACCAGATAGTTCTATTGTTGTCACTGTAACTGCCATATCTACATTGACCTATTATTTTGGTGGTTGATTATACATCGCTATTCTGGCATTGACATCATGAAAACTGCAAGATGTTTTTATTAAGATCCCCGACTTCTTCAAGAAGTCGGGGATCTGGTAGCGAGTGATGAGCAGATCTCAAGCGTCTTGTGGTGGCTGCCAAAAAGCAGCATGGATAATAGACCACAGAAGTAATAAGTTATATGTAGCCCAAGCACCATTAAGTAAGTGTACCCAAGGGTCATGTAAATTACCAATTGCAAAGCGATAGAGGCTCCAAATCATGCCTAAAATCGTCAAAGTAAATATCACCAGTTGTGGCCAAACTAGCTGAAAATAAATACCTGATTGACGCTGTTTAGGTGTAACTTGAAACTTGATTGATCTACCGGAAATGACACTCCATACTGCTTGGATTAAGAGAGGAAAGAGAGCGATCGCATATTGTTCAGAACGCCATATTTCCCTAGCCGGAATTCCCCAGCCAGCAATCAAAAATGTCAATCTATTGAGAAGAAAAGCCGGAAAGAAGTGTAAGGCAAATTCATATCCATAGGTTTTAACTGGAATGAGTCCTGTAAAAAAATAGATAATTGGACAACAGATAAAAATCACAGTAGCAAAACCAGAAAAATAGCTATACATTGTCTTGAAATAGTGCAGCCGTTGCCAAAAACTTAAGCCTGGTTTACTCAAGGGATTTTCGCGTACTAATACTTGAATAGTTCCTTGTGCCCAGCGTAACTTTTGTTTGAGTGTAGAACTCAAATCATCTGGGGCTAAACCTTCTGCCAATAGTTCATGATGATAAACAGATTGCCACCCAGCACTATGCAGACGCATGGCTGTATTCATATCTTCGGTAATACTGTTGCTAGATACGCCACCAATTAATTCAAATTCGTCTAAGCGTTTTTCATCTTTGGCATACTCATCTACAAAGTATTGTAGTCCAACACTAATCAGTGCCTCTCTTCGCAATATGGCATTTGTTCCTGTATAGAAAGCGGCATTCATGCCATCTTTACCTTGTTGTAACGGCCCGTAAAATAAATTGGCTCGATGTCCAAAGGGATCGCCAGCAGGAATATTATAAAAATCCTGGGGTGTTTGCACAAACGCGATTTTATTTTGTTCATATTGCCCAACAAACAAATTGTAGTTATAAAAATATGGTAATACTCGCTTGAGAAACTGTGGTTTAGGAATATGATCTGCATCTAAAGTCAGAATAAATTCCCCAGAAGTTTCTCCAGAAAAAATTGCGTAATTGAGATTACCTGCTTTGGCATGATGAGGTACACCTGGTTGTTTGGGGCGGGCAATATAACGTAATCGGGAAAGAGAAACTAGTTCTAATGATTTTTGGTGAATAGCTTGTTCTAATAATTGCTGCTCAGTAACTATACGTTCATCAAGATTTTGGGGATGAGGATTTAACCAAAGTAGAAACTGTCGCAAACTATATACAAATTTTGTATCCGTATATTCCTCAATGTTGACATTTTCTGCTTGGAGGTTTTGCAGCCATTGTTCAGCATCTATCAAAGTCGGTTTGAGATTTTCTAAATCGTGCGATCGCTTCATCAAATCAGCAAGTTCGCTATCAATTCGATTCACCTCCTGTTGTAATAGCGGTGACTGTAAATCCTCAATCCCTAGCTTTTCTGACATAGCTCGCATCTGGGAAGAATTGCCATCATCTAATATATAAACTCGCAGCTTAGTTGGAGGATAATCTATGGCGAGGGCGGCTCTGGCAGTTTGTTCAACAATTTCTGGTGGCTCGTTGTAGCAGGCTATAAATACATCTACAGTTGGCCAATGAGACTTTAATAAAGGAGGTGTTAGATACTCAAGTGATTTAATCTGCCTCTCTAGGGGTCGCCATAATCCAATCACAAACATCATCCCGCCGATATAGCTATAAATTTCTGCTATCAGCAACGGAATTGCCAACCAAAGTAAATCAAAGTTGATGGAATGAGTGATGCGCCAATATATATACCAAGCACCAAAAATTAAATTAATTTCTGCTAAATAGCGAAAGAGTAAGGTTCTTTTTTTCAGACTCGAACGGCTATTACCAGAAAAGTTAGGTGAATTATTAACCACAGATACTGAAGTCATTGTATTACCAAAAATAAAATTAAAAAATTAACGGACGTTTGTTTCTTGCTTGGTAAAGCAGGCTTTCTAAAATAACTGCGTTAGTATTAACATCTAATGAATTATTAATACCTAGTTGGGAATTTTCATAGCGCCCAGAAAAATAACCGTTATTTTTACTAGTTAAATCCTGAACAAAGTTTCGCAACCTTTGACTATAAGGTTCATCTGGCATTAATGCATACCAAGAAAATGCCGCTTTGGTGCTAAGAAATCGCAGATGGGGATAGGTTTTTTCTCTCACACTAGTAGCTTGCCAAGGTTGACCATTGGCGTAGACACTGTAATACAAGAAATAAGGAGGACGATCTAAAGAATCTTCATTGACAGCAGTTAAAATTCCAGTCCGCTTAAACCTTTGTGCTTGCACTTGGAAGAGATTTTGCACTTGAGGTTTGACGGTATCCGGCCAACCCATTTCTAAACCCCAAAGCACATAAGGGTCATTTGTTAAGTAGTTGGTAGCTCCAGAATTTTTTAAATTGCGCTGATCGATTAACAGAGTAATACCATCTACTTGTACTGTCTGTACTGGGGGATGAGAAAGAGCTTTTAGGGCGTGAAGATTCCACAGCTTTAAACTATAGGCGGCGTATTGTTCGTAGCCTAAACGCCCTTCTTGGACTTCTCGAAATTTGCCCCCTGAGTCAGGAATAGCACCATTTAACCAACCATCTTTGATTAGTTTTGCTAAATTCCAGCGAGCGACAATGCGGTTAATGCGAGAGCTATATTCTGGATAATGCGATCGCATCACATACAATCCCAACAAAAATCGCCCCATGTCTAAAGCTGACCAACCACTAAGACCCTTGGGGTCAGGTTTGTTATTGAGTTGACGCATTTGGGCAGTATCAGTGCTATAAGCTTTGTTGGGTAAACCCGTTTGCGGTATCGGTAATTTTTCTAATGTGTTAAGTAATGTGTGCATTCGCTGCTGAAACACATCTTTTGGCAATAGCCTTAACTGGTAAGCCGCATGAATACCTAGTAAAGCACTACCCTGATCCCACCAAGTAGTCCAAGGAAAATTATCTCCGGAATTCACTAAACCCGTTTGCGGATTCCAGTTACGCTCAAAATACTTCCAGGCTTGTTGGGCAGCAATTTGATCGGCTTTTTGCGTTAATCGTGGTGGAGACGTTATTGCAGGCGGAATTGTTGTTGGTTTTGGTATAGGTGGAGGAACAGCAGGAGTTGGAGATGAAGGTACAGATGCGGGTGTGGGCAAATCTAAGTCAGGATTAAAGTTATCGGGCGCAGCAATTAATTGATGATGTTGTTCAAAACCAGTTTCCCTCAAACGAAAATTAATATTTATATCAGCACATTCTCCTACCTTGTGACTAAGACAAACTAGGGTTTCCTGATTAATAGTTGCATATAACATTGTTGGCATAAGCACACTTGTTATCATCTCTGTCATCGCTGTTGCAATAATTTGCATTGACCTAAGAGTAAGTATTCCCTAGTGAAATTCATAACTAACAGTCCAGTGGTTCATCGCATTAATATTTGACCTCAGCTCCAAGCTCTTTACTCTGTGTTCTCTGTCTTGAAAAGTTCTGATCGGACTTTTCGCTGTGCCCTCTGCGGTTAAAAAATCATTTTTTACTAACCACAGAGAACGCAGAGAACACAGAGGGTAAAAGATGAGCATTTGGTTTGATTAGCAAGGAATTTAGACACCTTAGCTCTTCGTAGGAGAGATTCGCTGGGTGGGTGTTCGCCGAATTCACTTACTCAATCATTTTGAAACTCTGGTATTTTCGCCATCAGATACCCAGTAATTTCCATAACTATCAGAAATCAACCTAGCTGTTGATTTAGCAATCCTAGGTAAACCGCGCCCAGAATTTCCTTGGGTGACAGCCTCCCACCAAGGAGATTTCATCGCCGTAGGACGAATTAACGGTTGGCGATTCATGAGTGTGTATAGCAAGGATTGCAAAATCATACTGTTGGTGCTTCCAGTGAAACCAACTGCGGTTTTACCTGTGGTTTCATAAAAGCCTTCATAAAAACCTGCTAAAGGGTTATATAAGTCAGTTGTTCCTTGCAGTAACTTTTGGCTATATTGATTTTCTGGCAGCAGCGCATAATAGGCAAAAGCTACTGCTGTACTCACCATTCGTTGGGGTACAGTCTGTGCGTCATCCCCCAAAGCACCCACAACTACCCAAGGTTTGTCCTGTGCAGTAATTGTGCTGTGGACGGTGTAAGGCTTGCGATCTATTAAGGTAGTAGCTGAGGCTGTCAAAATACCTGTGCGACGGTAACGTTCGGCTTGCGCTTGGAAAATTGGCTCAAAGAGCGATCGCATTTTTGGATCTAGTCCAAACTCTAAGGCATACAGTAAGAAAGGATTGCTAACTGTGTATTGGTTAACTTTGGAGTTAGTATCTGGACGCTGGCGTTGGATTGGGACTTTCACCCCTTCCACCAAAGTCGTTTGATATTCACCCCCAACAACAGAACCCGCAACATCAAAACCCCATAATTGAAAAGCACGCGCCGCATATTCTTCATAACCCAAGCGGGTTTCTGGGTTGACGCGGGTGAGGGTTCGCCCTTGTTGATCTTTGGCGGTTGTCGCGCTAGAGAGAATCCCATCCCGCACTACCCGGAGATACGACCAATCCAAGACAATTTGATCAACTGCTTTTGTATATTCTGGATAATAGCTTTTCAAATTGTACAGCGCTGCTAACATCCTGCCTAAATCTAAAGCTGACCAGCCATTACCTTCAGGAACTGGGTTACCACCGTAATCTATTGGTTGGAGCGATCGCGTATCGTAACCCCGATTCGGCAATTCTCCAGCAAACAACGGTAGCTTGGCTATAGCTGCTAACAGATGGCGGGTGCGCTGATCGAATTCTTTAGCGGAAATAATATCGAGCGATCGCGCTGCATGAAGCGCTGCGAGATAATCTCCTAATCCCCAAACAGTTGCTCCTTTAAAATCACTGCGATCGTCAATTAGCCCACTTTGAGAATGATAATTTGCTTGAAAATATCTCCATGCGGCTTCTGCATAGCGCCGTTCAATTACCGTTAAGGGTCGAGCTAATTTCAGGTTAGATAATGATTCTGGACTCCCAACTGGTGGAATCGGCGCAACAGCCACCTCAACCACCTTGGGAGTATTCCCAGGGGTTGGAGTTGGAGCCGGAACGCTAGAATTTGCTGGAGGCGTTGGTGTCGCCACCGGAACGCTAGAATTTGCTGGCGGGGTTGGTGTCGCCGCTGGAACGCTAGAATTTGCTGGCGGAGTTGGAGTCGAATTATTGTTACTAGGGGGTTTGGTTGGTGTATTCGTAGCAGCAGATGCAATTAAAGGGCGATTCCCCCTGGCTTTGTAGTATAAAATCTCCAAAATTAGCCCGTTAGTATTGCCGGTTAAAACCTTATTCGGCTGCTTCGATTCCTCATAAATCCCAGTATAGTAACCACCGTCATCAGGACTGCGCAGATCCTTAACTGCATCAAACAGCTTTTGCGCATAAGCATTGTCTGGGAAAAGATACCGCCAACCAAAAGCTGCTTTTGTACTAATGCTGCGAAACTGCGGGTAAGGTTGGTTGTTATCTGTAATTGTTGCCCAAGCGTTACCGTTAGCGTAAACAGTATTGTAAAGAAAATAGGGTGCTTGGTCGATGTTATCTTCTGTGACCGCAGTCAACTGACCTGTAGCATCGTAACGCCGCTTCTGCACTTCTAAAACCCTAGCCGCAAAATCTGCTAACTCACCTTGCAAGCCAAATTCGATACCATCAAGGATGTAAGATTCACTGACAACGTAATTATTTGCGTTAGTGCTTTGAAAATCGCGGGTATCAACAGGAATTTGCACGCCATTAATTTCCACCATCTTATATGGTTCCAAGGCGATCGCTTTTGGTGCAGAAAAACCCCAAAGTTGATAACCTCTAGCGCCGTATTCTTCGTAGCCGAGTCGTCCTTCTTGTACCAGTAATGTTTTATTATCTGGAAGAACCATCGCACCAAACAGTTGTTCATCTTTGAGCGATCGCCCAACCTGCCACTTGGCTACAATCCCTTTCAGCCAATCATTATATTGCGGGTAACAAGTGCGAATCACATCAAACGCCGCCAGTATCCGACCGATATCTAAAGCAGACCAACCAATACCGCGATCGCTCTTATTGTTACCATAATCAACTATCTCTGCCGTAGCTGCGTTGTAGACTTTATTAGGCAAAGCATCTTCAAATAGCTTCAGGCTGCTAAGAGTCGTCAAAAACTTGTTGAGGCGGTTATCAAAATCTTTTTGGTCAGTGAGATTCAACCATCGCGCCGCATTCAACGCCATCAAGTAATTCCCCATATCCCAGAGCGTACCGGAAGGATAACCCCCAGTAGAATTGGTAAATCCCGTTGCTGGCTGATAATTTTTGACAAAATATTGCCAAGCCGCACGAGCATAAGTTTGTTCTTCCGGCGTGAGTGGAGCAGTAATATTACTACAGCTACTGGAATTTTGAGATAAGACTGGCGTTGGAATGTAAAACAACAGTTGCAGAAATGTCCCAACCAGGAACAATGCAATCCATCTCAACAGCTTTTGCTGATGGTGCTTGTATAGCATATACGAAGAAAGAGTTAGGAGTGTCGTAACCCGTCTGTACAGTTATATCCGTAAATCGAGCTTTATTGATGTTTCCTAGTAACTCCTGCATCTTGCGGATATTCATGCTGCTTGAGATCTTGGTTAGAGCATAGTATTAAATTTTGGCGTTGCATAAATACGGCATGTATTGGCGGTCGAAACCATTGAAAATTCGTTCCAAATTGGGCGAAATCTTCCCATGATTCAGCAACGCCTAAATTTTTGTTAGCATTCAGTATTAAGTTGTTTACTCAATCTCTGCTGTAAATGGAAGTCAAAGATTTAGCTGGCATTAGTGAGCCACTCAAGAGACTGATTGAAGTGATAGCTGAAGGGATCGGAGCAGTTTCACGCCCATACCTGATCAAGAAAAATGCTGAAGCTAAAGCTTACGAAATACGAGTTATTTCCGAAGCTATGGCTGAGAACCGCAAGTTGCTTGGTGGTGCTGATTATGAGGATGGAAAAATTAAGATGTTGGCATCGTCTGAAACACCTAGCCAGATCCTCTCACTTCCTGAGCGTGTGACAAGCCGTAGTGAATACCAGGAGTTACGAAAGCAGCAGAATATAGAATCCATATGTGCAAACGCTGCTGAGGAACTAGCAAACAAAAGTGAGATCCCAGAAAATAAGCCAGAACCAGAATGGATTAATCATTTTTTCGACATAGCAGAGAAAATTTCGACAGAAGATCTCCAATACTGGTGGGGAAAAATCCTGGCTGGGGAGATTACAGAACCAGGTTCTTTCTCGCTGCGGACTCTTGAGACAGTGAAAAATCTTTCACGACAAGAAGCAGAAAACTTTGTCAAACTAGTGCAATATGTTTTAAATAATAGGAAAATAGCTTTTTACCTTGATCCACAGGAATATATCTTTAAAAAAAACAATACGATTACTTTTCCTGAAATTCTTAGTTTAAGAGAAGCTGGTCTTATAACTGATAGTGATTTTATAAATTTTTCTTTTGAGGCTTCCATCTCAGGCACTACATCTCGATTATTCTACTCCTCTTTGGTTCTCTTATTTGAAAGAGAGAAAGATACACCTAAAATCGAAAATAAAGTTGGGCTGTTAACAAAAGCAGGTACAGAATTGTTGAAACTTATATCAGGCTCAACTGATATGGAATATATAAAATTCGTTGCCCAAAAATTGAAGCGAGATGGTATGAAAGTAGCTTGGGCACCTATCGCTAAAGATGATGGTGAATTAATATATATAGGAGACAAAACATATCTCGATACTGAGGAGTCAGCTTAGTTATGTTGAAATGATTATGCACATAGCATAACAATCAGCGATCACTCTTCGTGATACTAGCATTTCAACAGTGATAGCGATCGCTCACGTAGAGAAAGCAAACAGAGAAAACTGTCTGATTGCGATCGCCAGCCAGCATAACAACAGCGTCAGATCTCAGATAAAATCCTCAGCTGGCTGTAGATTAAGATAAATGTATTGACTGGCAGCCAGTTGCCTGAATTTGTTATGGCATTAAGTAGGTAGATATAATTAACTATGATCAAATCTCAAATTTTAGAAGCAATCAAGCAAATGCCGAATGTCGAACGGCTAGAGGTGATTGAATTTGCACTGCGTTTGGTGCGCGAAGACATGGAGAAACCCGAAAAACTTAGCTTGATGGCTGCTGCTGAAATCATGAATCCCTACTACGCAGAAGGCAGTGACCTAACTGAGTTTGTTGATACTTGTAATGAAGACTTTTACGAATATCATGACTATGCGTAGAGGTCAAATCTGGCTTTATCGTGCCGATCCCACCGTTGGCGATGAAATTGGTAAAACTCGCCCTTGTGTGATTGTCAGCAACGATCAGATCGGGGTTCTCCGGTTGAAAATCGTTGTACCCATTACAGCCTGGAATGAAGCATTTGCCCAGATTCCCTGGATGGTCAAGGTTGAACCTATACCAGACAATGGATTGAGCAAATTGTCAGCTGCAGATGCGTTTCAGGTACGTTCTGTTTCCCAGCAAAGACTGATCGGGCAAGTGGGAACCTTGGCTGATGAGACAATGCAAGGAATTAGCCAAGCTTTAGCCCTTGTTTTGAACATTAACAGCTAAATGTAGTGAATATAACAACTCTGTGACAGCGGACGCGAAAATTTGTCTGCCGCTGCTGAAAACAAGCGTTACCAAAAGTTTACCAACACTAGACTACAGCTAACGATCGCAGCAATGGGCGATCGCTCACACGATATAAGGTAGCTATAAATAATTAGTTTTACATATCTCGACGATGTCCAACTTTGTGAACACATTGCTGATGATCGCTTCGTAAATCAACTTTTGCAACTCGTACAACCAACTTTTGCGATTCGTATAACCAATAAAGGGGAGGGAACTGGATTTTTCTTGTTTCCCCCCAATATATCGGGGTAATAATGTGATTAAAATCACAGCAAACCACTTTTCAAACATCCTCTAAGTTGCAGTCTGTTGTAGTAGCTTGAGATTAATGAGATTGCTTCCCTCCACTGCTTTCCGGTCGCAATGACAGATACTACCTTTGATAGCAACTTGGTATGATTTAGGCTTCTGGCAAAAACCACAGATAAACACCGATATTTATCTATGTGCATCCGTGTTTATCTGTGGTTCGATATCCAAAAAATCGACTTATGCGATCGCCTTTTCAATTTACTCCCGCCCAAACAATCAGAGGTTTACCAACTTGCTTATAAAGAAAGCTCTCTAAAATTACGCCATTATTGTTAGCTGTGAGAGATTTATTTGGCTGACGCAGAGATTCGTACAATCCGTTGTACCAACCTTTATCAGATTTCAGTTGATTGAAGACAATATTTGATAGGGAGTGCGTGTAATCGGTGTTGTAAAGTACATGCCAGCCGATCGCAGCTTTAGCACTAAGGAAGCGTAAATTATTGTGCTGTTGTTGAGTATCTGTAATTGTTGCCCAAGGTTTGCCGTTAACAAACAAGCTGTTGTAAACGAAGTAAGGCTCGCGATCTAAATTGTCTTCTGTCAGGGCTGTTAATTCTTGCGTTGCTTGATAACGTGCTTGTTGAGCAGCTAAAATTCTATCGGCGTAAGCTTTCGGTAATGCTTGGAACCCAGTTTCTATGCCATCGAGAATATAAGGTTCGCTCAGAACGTAGTTATTAGCACCTGAGTTGTTAGCGTCGCGGCGATCATAGGGCACACCCTGTCCATAAAGATTGACAAAGGCGGTATTAGACTTATAATCTAAGGCTTGCTTGACATCTAATCCCCACAGTTTCAAACCATAGGCGGCATAGTTTTCATAGCCTAAGCGACCTTCTTGGTTGTACTGTTCTTTACCTTGGACAACAGCAGTACCGTACATTTGCCCATTTTTGGTGAGGCGCTTAACTTGCCAATGCTTCCACACAGCTTGCACAGGCGATCGCATTTTGGGATACTTGGCTTCGACAATTTTCAACCATAATGCCATCCGCCCCAAATCGATGGCTGACCAACCAATTTCTTCGTTTTTCTCTAATTGTCCATAATTCACAGGTATCAGAGTTTTGGCGTTGTAGACTTTGTTGGGCAGTTCACCTTTATATAAAGGTAGCGATGCTAGAGTCTGCAACATCTTAGTCATCTTCGCTTCAAATTCTGCGGCGGGGATGATGTTGAGTTCTTTCGCACTCACCAAAGCAGCGATCGCAGCTGCTTGATCCCACATAGTCACAGATGCAAAGCCATCAACAGAATTTACTAAGCCAGTTTTATCGTTCCAGTTGCGTTGGAAATACAACCAAGCCTGACGCGCAGCTGCGATGTCAACTGCATCTAGTGTTTTGACTCCAGGCGTAATAAAAGGTGCTTTGCTGATTAGTTCACTGGGAGTAATAGGTGTTCCTTGTAGCACGATAGAGTTAGCATCAAGTTTTGCTACTTTTTGCGCTTGTGTTTCCAAGTTTGCTGTCGGGGTAACAGTTTGAGATGTTGATATTGCAGGCGTTTGTGTATTTTGAGAAAGACGACTAGACCAAAAATTTAACCCAGCGATCGCGATGACTGCGGTAACTACCCCTCCGACAGTAGCCAGTATGGACAAGCCTTTAGGTGGTGGTTGAAAGTCAGAACTCATGATGCTTCAGCCTTTATTTTATTAGTCACTGTTGCTTTGTTCATGTTTCCCAGCATTGACAGCTAACTAACACACTTGAAAAAGTCATTTGGCATTTGTCAGTTGTCATTTGTCATTTGTCATTTGTCATTACTCTCCCTCATCCCCCTCATCCCCCTTTCATGTATGTTAAAATTTGACTCGCAACTGTCCTGTCAGAGAGTTACCACCGTAAGCACTTCCCCCGGTGTCCTGATTGCGCACATTACTAAAGCTATAGCCTAAATCTGCTTCTATGCTAGGTGAAAGCTTTGCTGTACAGCGAGTTTGATAGGCATTGGCGTTATCAAATTCGCCATTTAGCCGTTGCTGTCCTAAGCTAGCAGATAACCGACAGCGCAAGAAATTGACAACTTCTCCCTCCCAAGCCACCTCAGCGTTGTATACGAAAAAATCAGGTGGAGAAAAATAGCCGCTTGTGCGTTCCAAATTGCGATCGTAACTCCATGTGAACAAGTTAGCGGCGAGCGAAAATTGTCCAAACTTGCGCTCTAACCTGCTGAAAGACTGCACCTCAGAATTGCGATCGCTGTAATTACCCAAGCGTAATGATGAGAATAAACTCGTGTCACGATCAATCTGCCAATATAAATTAGGCCCAAATCGCCAAGCAGTAATTTGATTTTCTAAAGTTTGAGCGTTAAATTTATAAGGCCCTTGCTCTACATTCACAGATACTATTAAACCCGAAAGTAATTGACCTGAATCAGAAACTTTCGGCGGTATAATTAGCGCTTCTACCTGAGCATTGAGATTGATAGCCGGAGGTAACCGGTTGAAAATATCAACTCCTGCTGCTGTTTGCAGCTTTACGTCCCCAACTTTTCCTTGCCAGCCAATTTGTATGGGAATATTGCTAATTGATTCTATACCGATTTGCTCGAAAAAATTGAAACCTGTTTTGACAAATATTTTATTGCCATTAGGTAATCGAAACTGAAATGTTGGTTCGATAAACAAATTATGTATACCAAAGTTATCTGTATCATTGCGAAAATCTGTTTGGATATTTTCCAAAACTGCGAGCGGTTTCTCTGGTTCAGCTGTAGTTGACGATGGTTGAGAAGGTTTTGGCAACTCTGGTAATGGGGGCGGTATCTGCAAACTTGGATTGAAATTCTCCGGTGCAGCAATCAAATATGGCAGCGTTATTGAGTGATTTTCATTTTCATTAACGGGAAATATATCAAATTGTTCTAAATCATTTATAGAAGTAATTTTTTCTAGCAATTTCGAGGATGAATCCGAGTGTTTATATATTTGATTAGCTTGTGATTTATCTGCTAATGATATCCAAATACCCAAGCTCAAAATTGCTAACCAGTGAAACTGTAAACATTTCCAAATTAACTTAGTATATTTATATATCAATCCAGAGTTATCAGAAAAAATATTTGCCATCATGAAAGATTACACTGCCAAATATATAGAAATAAATACATCACTAATTAATTTGGCATTATAATCACCAAATTCCATCATCCACAATCGCCATTTAAGGGGGATGAGGGAGCAGGGGGGCAGGGGGGACAAGGGAAGGGGGACAAGGAGGACAAGGAGAGAAGTCTGAGCGGAGGCTTCCTCCGTAGACGCGGAGCGGCTTGCCGCAGGCATCAGAACTTCTCCCAAGGGGAGACGCTGCGCGAACGGAGGGATAAGGAGGACAAATGCCCAATGCCCCATGCCTTTACAACATAATCAAACCCAGCCTGACACCAACAGTTACAGCCTCGGTACGGGTGGAGACAGCAAGCTTTTGAAAAATCGATGAGATGTGAAACTTCACGGTATGCTCAGAAATCTGCAAGTGTTTGGCGATCGCTTTATTACTTAAACCAGAACCGAGCATTTCTAATACATCAATTTCCCTTGGTGTCAAGGTTTGTACGGGGGTAGTTGCGACTTTTTGCCGGATGGGTAGTAACTCCAAAAAATCTGGATGTAGGACGAATAAACCATCAGCGATCGCGATCGCCGCAGCGATAATTTCTGACTCTGTACTGATACCGGGTAATATACCCCGGACACCAGAACGAATTGCGGCTTCTAAATCAAGGCTTTCGAGTGACTCTGCGATCGCCAAGAATCCTATAGGATATTGCTCCTCTTGAATCAGCAGCAATTTTTCCCAGATTGATGGTTGCAGATTACTACCTAAATCTAGCAGTACTACATCGGGTTGTAATTGCCCAACTTCCCTGGTTAAGCTATCCAAATCGGATGCACTCCCCACCACAGTCATCTGGGAATTTGCACTCCCAACGACAGCCGCTAAACCCGCCCGCACCACAGAGGAAGTCGCAACTACCATCACCCGGATCATGTAGCCTCCACCGCAGTTTTCCCAGTCTGCAATTGCACATAAACCACAAATTGCTCACCACCACGTAAAAGTTGTAGCGGTAGTGATTCGCTGTCTTGGCTTTGGTGGAGATATTTGCCTAAGTCATCTTTTTGAGTAAATAATTGCCCTGCAACTCCAATTAACACATCACCAATTTGCACACCAGCTTTCGCCGCTACACTGTCACCAAGGACAGACAACACCAATAAACCAAAGTTACGTTTACCTACTAACACAGGTTGCAAGGTTACTCCTAGTCGCGGACGATTGGCAGCAAGCAAAAAGCGGTTAACAGCTACACTGGGAATTGCCACAGCTAAACCGTGAACAACCATTGTATTAATTCCGACAACTCGACCGAGACAGTCAGCTAGTGGCCCCCCAGAATTACCAGGATACAGCCGAATATCAGCCATCACTGCTTGCTGATGACGAGTGTGGATCATCCCTGCGGTGAGGGCACCACTATCAGCAAAGGGGTTACCCACCGCCAAGACTAACTCACCCACTCGTAGTGCATCAGAGTCACCAATAGTTGCAACCTGTAAATCAGTAGCAGTAATTTTTAGTGCAGCTAAATCTTGCTGGGGGTCAAAGTGGGTGCGCACAGCATCAAATACTCGTCCATCCGCCAATTCTACCGTTGCTCTGTTACTGGTTGCTACATGGGCGTTAGTAATAATTAAGCCATCAGCTTGCCAGATTACACCAGAACCCACTCCTTGAGAATTGCTTTGAACCTTGACTGTGCTATGGCGTAATTTAGCAGCGAGGTGTGCTAGTTCATCGCTAAAGTGTGTAATTTTTGTGGTAGTCATTTGTTATTTGTCATTTGTCATTTGTCATTGGGCACTTGTACTGAGCGGAGCCGAAGTATGGGGCATTTCTTATTTTTCTTCCTTGTCTCCCTTGTCTCCCTTGTCCCCCTTGTCCCCCTTGTCCCTCCGAAGTTCTGTTCGTCGTTCGCGCAGCGTCTCCCCTTGGGAGAAGACGTTGGCGTTCGCGCAGCGTCTCCGTTAGGAGAAGCCAGACGCTCGTACCTCGCTACCGCTGCGCTAACGCCGGACACCGGCGCTCAGACTTCTCTCCTTGTCTCCCTCATCCCCCTTTCATACATGGTGATGATTAACGAGAACCTCTCCTACCATGTCTCCCGCGTCTGTGATGGCGGTAATCATCGCGTTTTTCAGTACTTTCTGAACCTGGGGATTCCTCAAATGGTCGTTCGCCAATTGCGATCGCTAATTCAACTAACACCCCACCCCGCACTAGTTGGACGCTGACAGTTTTACCGACGCGATCGCTACTATTGAGCAACGCCATCACATCACCTGTATCACTCACGCTTACACCATCAAATTTCACCAACACATCCCCCAGCAGCAAACCTGCATTATCAGCTGGCCCCTCAGGCTCGACATTGACAACAATCACACCAGTAGCAGCAGTTAAATTCAGAGATGTGATCAGATTATTTGGTAAGCGTACAGGTTGCATCCCCACACCTAAATAACCCCGTGCAATATGTCCTCTGGCAATCAATTGGTCAACTACACGATTGATTGTCGCTGCTGGGATCGTTAAAGCCGTACCCCGCCTTCCCGATGTGTTCATGCCTACCACATAACCAGCCGCATCTACCAACGGACCACCTGCAAAGCCAGGGTAAAGAGTAATATCGGGACGGATGTATTGGTCGATATTGCCACCACTCATACTCCGCCAAGCACCACTCACCACACTTACCGTACCTAAAGCCGCCCGCAAGTCACCTTCGTTACTTCTAGCTATTCCCAGTACCAAATGACCGACTTTCAGTGTTGTCCCATCGCCAATTTTCGCCACTGGTGTTTCTACATCTTGCAGTTGGAAAACAGCTACATCGGTGCTAGAGTCATGACCTAGATGTGTAGCAGCAACAGAGCGACCATCTGATAACGTGACGGTAATTTCTTCATCACGCGGCAGGGACTCATCAGAAGTAACAATGATCCCATTACGCCAGTGAATTCCACTAGAGGAAATCCCTGTGCCAGCATTCACTGCAACTACAGCACTTCCGGCTTGTTCTACGATATCGGCTAAACTGTTGGAAAATTCCAGTAATGAAGACATCTATTTTTCTCGACAAATTTTCACAAGATGCTCATATCCTGTCCTGTTTTACTCTTCAGTGGCATCGGAAAAATGGGGAGAATTTACCCTAGAAAAATGGCTAGTATCGCTGTCTTGTCATTGGTCAATTGTCATTTGACATTCTCCTTGTCCTGTTCCCTCGTCCCCCTGTCCTCCTTCTTTATTGATGCATGGTGATGAAAATTTTCTCCTTGGCATAGCATAGCTGCCTTTATTTGTAAAAGTTTCATGAAGATCTATTCTGTATTGGATCGTAGACAAAGCTACCAAAGGTGATAGTTTTAACCTGAATTTAATTACAAAGATATCAGTCCTATTTATGTTGTTTTTATGTAATAATTATTACCCCTGCCATTTTGACTTGACAAAATTACTCGGAAAATTGTAAATTCTAATTTAGGTAAGTGTAATTTTTTAACAATTATCAAAATAGTAAAACATCAAATTACCTACTACGAATATTTAACAAGTAACAAAAATAGCCATGCAACACACTTTATTAAACAGTAATGATGTTAACCTGCTACTTAGCTATTTACAAACCTGATATCAACATAGTATCACTGGTGATTTTTCCAGATATTGCTATTCTCATCTATCAGTTTTGGCTGCTCGGACTATTTTTATGGGTGACAGAACAAGCACTAATGTCAAGAACAGAATTTAGGGATTTTTATTCTGTTCATCATTGGTCTAAGCAAATCTCAGGCAGAGTTTTTCTGGAATTATTCAAAAATGCTGATTTTATCATCATCAGGAATTATTTCCGTAACTTTTATAAATTGTTAGTAAGTAAAAGTTACTTAAAAAATTACCAGTTCACCATTAATTTATTTATATATAATCATAGTAATATTAGATTATTATTATGAATTAACAAGCCATAAAATCAGGTTGTTATTTATACATTTTTTGGAGTCGTTACTACGTGATTATGGCTCGATGATATTCTAGACGGCTTCAGTCATAAATAATCAAGATTTTTCGAGTTACAGTTGCTTTTTTACAAACAGGTTTGCGGTTTACTCTTCTATTTTCTCAAGAAAGTGGCTGAGTAATGACTTTAGTAATTTGGGTATACTCATTGACTGATAGGTAAAAATTGATTTATGAAAAATGGATTTCATGCCGAGCAAAATGGGTCGAGAGTAAAATCTCAACTACCTTCTTTAAACCCACAATTTACTGTTGATACTCATAACGGTTCTTCTGTTGGTATTTCTGCCCAAAATCACCGCCAAAATGTTGAATATCAAGCAGGAAAACCATCTTTATTCCAGAGATTTTCTAATCTTTCTATTAGCCGCAAGCACTTGGTTGCATTAATAGTATCTCAATTGATATCTATTCTAGGTATCAGTATAGTAGGCAGATATTTAATAACAAGTAGTTTACAAAATAGCTCCCTAGAAAAAGCCAAGTCAGAATTAGCGATTTCCGAGATTAATTACAATATCAAAGTTAATCAGATGGGATTGGGATTTCGTAGTCAAGCTGAAAACCCAAAGATTGTTAAGGCAGCAATTTTGCATACATCTGGACAAGCATTAAGTCAGGAATTGCAAGCAGAAGTTAAGCAAATTCTGCAAACCGAAGTCAAGCTGAATAAAATTGAGTATGCGACCCTAGTAGGTCAAGATTTGCAAGTAATTGTTAGTGCCAATACTAACCGGAGTGGGGAAATTTTTAATCCTGATAATTTGGTGAGTGAAGTCTTAGCTAATCCTCAACAAATTAAAGCTAGCAGAGTTATCAATTTATCAGAGCTAAGTCAAGAATTACCGTTGTTACCACCGGGACTTAACAACCAAAATGCGCTGATTCGTTACACAGTGACACCGCTCAAAGATCCAGATACACAAGCAGTGGTGGGAGCTTTAGTGACTGGTGATCTTGTCAATGGAAAAGACCAGATTGTCAAGGATACATTAAAAGCTACAGCCGGCGGCTACAGTGCTGTATATTTACACCAGCCAACGGGTGAATTTGCTCTAGCAACAGCTTTAGACCAAGGTCAATTTAAAGATGTTAATCAAGCGCAACCTAATGTTAAATTACCCGAAACAGGGATAGCTTTATTGAAAGCAGCAGTATCAGCAAAAGGGCAAGCAGTTACAGCTAAAATACAATTAGGTAACCAAACTTACTCAATGGCAGCGAAAGCTGTACCCAATAAAATTATTGAAAAAGATGAGCAAACAAGTAATGTTTTTGATGATAAATCTGTAGCTATTTTAGTGCGGGGAACTGCCGAAAATGCGCCGAATCAGCTACTAAAAAATAGTTTTTGGATCGAAGTAGTCGCCATTATTTTAGGATTGAAGCTCATCTTATTGTGGGCAGTAATTTTGCAGCGCTCAATTGTGAAACCGATCGAGCAAATAGAGCAAACAGCCAAGAAATTTGCCCGTGGCGATCGCTCTGCTCGAACTGAGATTTTTGCTACTGATGAAGTCGGTCAATTGGCTAACACTTTTAATCAAATGGCAGAGACCATTAGCGCACAAGCTACCAGCCTGGAAAATGAAGCCAAATTGTCACAGATAGTCAATGAAATTACTGGGCGTTTCCGTGGTTGCCTGAACACAGAACATATCTTAAATGTAGCAGTCACCAGTATCAGAGAAGCGATCGCCGCTGATCGGGTGCTTGTCTATTGTTTTGACGAAAATTGGCAAGGTACAATTATTGCTGAATCCGTTGATCCGGATTGGCCGAAAACCTTAGGAAAAGAAATTGCCGATCCTTGTTTTGCCAGTGATTATGTTCAGAAATACCAAGATGGCCGTGTTCAAGCCCTGGAAAACATTTATGCCGCAGGCTTAACTGATTGTCACCTTAACCAACTAGAACAATTTGCCGTCAAAGCGAATTTAGTCGCACCAATTTTGCTCGACAACAAGTTATATGGCTTGTTGATTGCTCACCAATGTTCCAGTACTCGTAAATGGCAAGAACTAGAAATTGAATTGTTGAGACAGGTAGGAATTCCTGTGGGCTATGCTTTAGAGCAATCAAATCTTTTAGAGCAAGTAGTCACAGCCCGTTTCCGCGCAGAAGCTGCGGCGATGGAACAACGCCAACACAACGAAGCATTACAACAGCAAATACTCACACTCCTCAGAGATATTGAAGGTGCATCCCAAGGCGATTTGACTGTGCGATCGGAAGTGACAATGGGAGAACTTGGTACTGTCGCTGACTTTTTTAACTCGATTGTTGAAAGTCTCAGAGCGATCGTGACTAAAGTGAAAGCATCTGCGATCCAGGTGAATACAGCCATTGGCGACAACGAAGTAGCCATCCACCAACTAGCCGAAACCGTACTCAAACAAGCAGACGATATTAGCCTCAGTCTAGTTAGTATAGACCAAATGCAACTTTCGATTGCAGCTGTAGCAGATCGTGCCAAACAAGCTGCTATAGTCGCCCACACAGTATCTGGTACTGCCCAAGACAATGGCAAGGCTATGGATTTGGCTGTACAAAATATCTTCAAACTGCGCTCAACAATTGGCGACACAGCAAAGAAAGTCAAGCGTCTGGGAGAATCTTCACAACAAATTTCCCAAGTAGTCGCCTTGATCAATCAAATAGCTATGCAAACTAACTTTTTAGCGATCAACGCTGGGCTAGAAGCCACAAGAGCGGGTGTAGAAGGTGAAGGTTTTGCCATGATTGCAGAAGAAGTTGCGGCACTAGCTGCTAGATGTTCTGATGCAACTCAAGAAATTACACAAATTGTCGATAAAATTCAACGGGAAACGAATGAAGTTGTCACAGCGATGGAAGTTGGAACTAATCAGGTAGTAGAAGGTACTAACATTGTCGAAAATGCTAAAAATTCTCTGAATCAAATTCTCTATGTATCCCAACAAATTGACGATTTAGTACAGTCAATTTCTTTAGCCACAGAATCTCAAGTCAAAACATCGCAATCAGTCAGCAAACTCATGCAAGAAATTTATCAAGTGTCGAATCTCACTAGCCGCTACTCCCATCAAGCTTCCCAATCTCTCAAACAAACTGTAGAAATTTCCCAGGAATTACAAGCAACTGTAGAAACTTTCAAAGTTAATTAACTTGAATTATTAAGACCTCACCCTCTGCTTTGAGGAAAGGCGGTGGGGGTGAGGTCAATATCCTGTGCATCGAACTCACGTTTAATTAATTCGCTGATTCAACATTCTAGCTCAACAGGTATCGGATTTGATCGTCTAGAGCGAGCAGCCACACCAAAGGCTTCATGCTGATGCTTTTGGTGTCCCTACCGCGATCGCGTCTACTTTGATGAATATATAAGTCTATCTTCACATAAAAATATAGCTGTTCTATTTGATTGGTGAACATCGGTGAACTTCAGATCCCGACTTCTTAAAGAAAAAAGGGATCTTGCTGTTAAAGTTATGATTGCTATAACATTAAGTTATGATTGCTATAACAATAAGATTTTAAAGATATTTTGCGGCAGTACTGAGGCAGCAGATAACAGCATATAAACAGGCTAAACTCGTCTATCCACAGCTAGATGTCAAGCCGCTTGCCAACTTTTAAGATTTCTTTATGAAGAATTAGGTTGAATTTAATAGATTAGCATAGTCAGAATTATTACGTAAGTGGTAAGATCAGCTTTTGATATCAAATAAAAAAATAATCTATCTTGTTATTTTCATAACTTAATATTCCTTTTGATTATGAAGCCGCTTGGTAAAGTCTTACAACAGGCTGACCTCATTTCATCTGAACAGGTGGAAATTGCTCTGCAAGAGCAAAGCCAAGTTACTGGGTTGCGACTTGGTGAAATTCTCGCCTTGCATGGATGGGTGAAACAAGAAACTGCTGATTTTTTCTCTCAGCAGTGGCCGGTTTTACTGGAGCGGACACCAAAACAGCCTTTGGGGAGGTATTTAGCAGCAGCTGGGCTGTTAAATGAACAGCAAGTCAGCACGATTCTGGCTGAACAACCACAGCAGCAACTTCGTTTTGGAGAATTAGCAGTACTTAAGGGATGGTTGAAACCCACGACCATTAAATTTTTTCTCGAGCATCTTGCTTTAGAATCTCAATTGCGGCAGCATATCAATCAACAGGGAGCATCTCGAATCTATGAAAATCCAGCGCATACAGAACAATTATATTTGAAAATGGCAGTGCCAAACCAGAACAATTTGAAAGTCTCGAACCCTGTTGAACATTCAGTTGTGGCATCCAATTCGGTAGAGCAGGAATCCGCAAGGTTAAAACTGTTTAGCCGTAGTACTATCAAGTTATTTAAATTAGATCAAAAAGCTGCTTGTCCAGAAGTTTTGCTGACAGAAGTCATGTTCTGGACAGATGGACAACCGATTCTCACCCAAAAGCTTTGTCGATTGCTCTCGGAGTCAGAAACTTTTATTAGCGCCGGGAAAGAAGCCGCAACAGTGCAACAGCTAGTACAAAGTCGCTTGATTGACAATTGGGAAACTCAAGCCGCATCTGAGCATTTGCAAGGATTGAGCGCAAGTATCATTCACAATCAACAATGCGATCCGTTATTGCTGTTGGCAGCGTACCAGCAAATTTGCATTGAGGGTGAAGTTAAGAGCAAAGCTAGTCCAGAACAGGCAGAACTGTTGCGGTTAAAATTGGTAGTGCAACAACAAGATCAGCTAAAAGTTGCCAATCGCATTTACCAAGCAGTTTTCGATCGCAATTGGATAGAGCAGGAATCAGTAAAGTTAAGACTATTGAGCAGCCGCAAGCTCAATTTATTCAAATTAGATGAAAAAGCTGCTTGTCCTGAGGTTTTATGGGCAGAAGTACGGTTTTGGACTAATGAGCAACCGATTCTCACCCAAAAGCTTTGTCAATTGCTGGCGGAGTCAGAAACTTTTATTAGCGCAGGGAACGAAGCCGCAACAGTGCAACAGCTAGTCCAAAGTCGCTTGATTGACAATTGGCAAACTCAAGCCGCAGCTGAGCATTTGCAAGGGATCAGCGCAAGTATCATTCACAATCAGCAATGCGATCCGTTATCTATATTGGAATTGTACCAGCAAATTTGCATTGAGGGCGAATTCCCCAGCAATGGCAGTTTACAACAGGCTGAACTGTTGCGGAGCGGCTTGGTAGCGCCACAAGAAGATAAGCTAAAAGTGGCGAACCGCATTTACCAAGAAGTTTTCGATCGCAATTGGATAGAGCAGGAATCCGCAAGGTTAAGATTATTTAGCCGCAGCAATATCAAATTATTCAAATTAGATCAAAAAGCTGCTTGTCCCGACATTGTAAGTTCAGAAATATTGTTGTGGACAGATGGACAACCGCTTCTCACTTCTTTGCTTTGTCAATTGCTCTGTGAGTCAGAAATTTTTATTAGTGCAGGGAACGAAGCCGCAACAGTACAACAGCTAGTCCAAAGTCGCTTGATTGACAATTGGCAAACTCAAGCCGCAGCTGAACATTTGCAAGGGGTGCGCGAAAGTCTGCTTGGCAATCAGGAATGCGATCCATTATTGCTGTTGGAATTGTACCAGCAAATTTGGCAACAAGGGGAAGTTGCAAATGACAATAGCAGTCGGGAACAGGCGGAACTATTGCGCATCGGATTAGTAGTCCAAAAAAAAGAGCGGCTGAAACTGGGAAACCGCATTTACCAAGCAGTTTTTGATCGCAATTGGGTAAGGCAGGAGTTAGAGAAAATAATTAGAGCCTCCTTGGCACAAACAACTATATATAATCCCGTAAGAGCGACTCATACTCCGAATGTCCGCAATACCCTTACATCACCTGAACCGAAAGGAACTAAACGGTGGTTGGTGTTGCTAGCAATAGCTGGGTTAATGGTTTGTGGTTCTAGCTTGATGGTTTTTGGTTTGAGTGTTTTTAGATGGTTACAAGTAGAAGCAATTTTTAAACGAGGTAATGCGCTATTGCAGCAAGGAGAATATCAACAAGCGATCGCCAAATATAATAAACTTTTAAAACTCGATAGCAACTACTACCAATCTTGGACTAACCGAGGCTATGCCCTAGCCGGACTAAAAGACTATAACCAGATGCTAGAATCCTGTACCACAGCCACTATCATCAATCCAGAAGCTGTTTATGCCTGGAATTGCCGGGGCGAAGCGATGTATAATTTAAAACAATATAACCAGGCGCTCGCGGCTTTTGATAAAGCTATTATGCTCAACGGCAAAGACCCTGTATTCTGGATCAATAAAACCGAAGCACTAATAGCACTGAAACAACCAGATACAGCGCTGACTACGATTAATCAAGGCATAGAGTTATTAAAACAGGTATGGGAAGTTGAAGGCAAAGATGCAAATGCCAAAGAATTAGCTATTGGGTTTACCTATCTAGCCAAAGTATTATTGCAAAAACAGGATTATGTTGGAGCGCTCAAAGCTTTTGAGCAAGCATTAAAATACAATCCTAACTACTTTGCAGCTTTGCGGGGGAAAGGAATCGCCCTACAAAACTTAAAGCGAGACGATCAAGCGATCGCCCAATTTTATTTTCTCCTAGAGCGTCCCCAGTTAACTAATACCGAAAAAGCAGAAGCCTGGTATTATTTGGGATTAAGCCTGTGTAAATTCCACCAAACCGAAAGAGCGATCGCCGCTTTCGATCAAGCCCTGAAGCTCAAACCAGACTACCAAGCCGCCGAACAAGGGAAAAAAGCTTGTCCCAATTGAGTAGGGGACAAGGGGGACAAGGGGGACAAGGGAGATGAGGGAGAAATAATCAATGCCCTATGCCCCATGCCCCATGCCCAATAGCCTTTTTGTTAAAATGGCCACCAAAAAGGTTTTGTCTCCGTGTAAGTACGGCTAATAGTCCGGACATCTGGACGTTGTGCTTGCTTGAAATCTTTACCCAACATTTCGTATAAAGCTTGAGAGGGGTTATCAGCTGGTTTTAAACTAAATAAAACTTGAGCACTGTAATGATCGCAACCGATCCCTCTGCGTTCTACAGCACAGACAACAGGTTGGTTTTTCAGCTTATCAGTTGTTAAGTATTTAGAACTACCCGTATCATAAATATTCTGTAAAGTTTTAGCTGTATTCTGGCAATCTTCCACAGCATCCGTAGATGAGAAGTATTTCGGAATAAATTTCAACATAGTGTAATCTTTAGCAGTTCCGGCTTGAATCAAAGTCAAAACCACGGTTGGTGTACTGGCATTAGTCTTGCAAGTGACTTGCACGTTGCTAGCCTTGCTCGGCGCGGAGAGTGCGGCTACAGCACCCAGAGCTAATATTGGCACTGTCCCCATACTTAGCCACCACTGCCACTTGTTCATATTACTTAACTCCCTTTCTTGACCGATATTTAGGCTTGAATATAGACTCAATAATATTATTCTTTTTAGTTAATTTTACCTAAATTAAACTAAAAAAACATCAAGTAATTTTCCCGTGGGATTGATTTTTCCCCTGTGCAAAATGAAACAAGTACCTCGCCAAATTTTATTTACTGGTAGTATTTATATCTGCTGTATATTTGCTAGTTTCCCCTGTAAAGCTCAAATATCGTCAGATAACACACTTCCTATTCCAAGCAATATTACGCAATCTGGTAAATTATTTGAAGTTACTGGAGGAACACAATTAGGTAACAATCTTTTTCATAGCTTTCAGGAATTCTCTGTTCCCAATGGTGGCGAGGCTTTTTTCAAAAACAGCACAAATATTAATAACATTACCAACATCATCAGTCGAGTCACCGGTGGGTCAATTTCCCAGATTGATGGCTTAATCAGAGAAAACTTCGGTGCTAATTTTATCCTGATCAATCCCAGTGGCATTAACTTTGGTGCCAATGCCCAACTGAATATTGGTGGCTCGTTTTTGGCAAGTACGGCCAATAGTATCAAATTTGCTGATGGTGCAGAATTTAGCGCCACTGATTCAGCTTCCCCTGGACTCACAATTAGCGTACCCATTGGCTTGCAATTTGGGCAAAATCCGCAACCGATTCGTGTCCAAGGGAATGGGCATAACATAACTTTGCAAAGTCCGATATTCTCACCATTCACTAGGGGGGACAGCACCGGGTTGGAGGTGCAACCAGGAAATACCTTAGCCTTGGTAGGTGGGGGAATTTTCTTTGAGGGTGGAACTGTTACAGCCGAGGGCGGACGCATTGATTTAGGTAGCGTAGGTGGTGGCTTGGTAAGTCTTGATCCCAGCCCTCAAGGCTGGAATTTAGGCTATCAGGGAGTGAGCAACTTTCAGGATATTTCCCTATCGCAAAAAGCATTAGCAGATACCAGTGGCATAGGTAGTGGCTCAATTCAGCTGCAAGGAAGAAACATTGCCGTTAGCGATGGCTCAGTTGTATTAATTCAAACTCTGGGTACTGAAGCAGCAGGCGGTATTAATGTCAATGCCTCTGAATCCTTGTCCTTGATTGGCACTACAACAAACGGACAGATTTCCAGCAACTTATTTACAGAAACTATTGGCGGTGGTAGGAGTGGCGATATTATTGTTTCTACCCCCAGCTTACTGGTTCAAGATGGGGCAGTGATCTCTGCGGCTACTTACACTCCTGCTCCTGGTGGTAATGTCGATATCAGAGCAGCAGATTCTGTGAAAGTGTTAGGATTTTCACCATTTAATCCAAGTCGATTCAGTAATATTACTGCCTCAACTTTTGGAGCGGGTGATGCGGGAACGCTGACTATATCAACACAGCAGTTGACGGCACTTTCAGGAGGAAGTATTTCCTCCGTCACCGCTGGTACAGGCGATGGTGGTAATCTGACTTTAAATGCCGCCAAGTTGGTAGAACTGATTGGCGTGACACCAGGCGTTTTCACCCCCAGCACAGTCACGGCGGGTACTGGCGGCCCAGGAAAAGCGGGCAGCGTGACAATCAATACTCAGCGTTTGGTCGTCAAAGATGGCGGGAGAGTGGATGCTTCCACCTTAGCTAGTGGCACTGCTGGGAGTGTGACGATTAACGCTCAGGATGCTGTAGAGGTGAGTGGGACAGTTCCTGGCTCTGTTAATCCCAGTCTGATCATCTCCAGCGGCAACATTGTTGATCCGGCTTTGCAACAGTTATTGCAAGTGCCCCCTGTACCGAGTGGAGACTCTGGAGATGTGACAATTAACACTGGGCAATTGCTGGTCACAGATGGTGCGCAAGTGACAGTGAGGAATGATGGCACGGGGGATGCAGGAACGCTGCGGGTGAATGCTGGCTCGATTTTACTGAATAGTCAAGGAAAGATCACGGCGGACAATCTAGGTACAGGCTCTGGTGGTAACTTGATAATAGATACAGGTAAGTTGACAATTGGCGATCGCGCCTTCTTATCTGCATCAACTTTTGGTGATGGTACGGGAGGAGATATTAATATCCGCGCTACCGACTCAGTAGAAATATTGGGCGATGGATTTGCACAGATGCAAGGTACTTTTCAAGTCGGAGCGCTTTTGGGCACACTCAAGCCCACTGACCGGGGAACTGGCATTTTTATTAGCACTGCCGGTGCGGGTACTTCCGGTGACCTCAATCTTGAGACTCCCTCCTTAATTATGCGTAACGGAGCCATCATATTTAATCTGACATTTACTGGGGGAATAGGCGGGGATCTGAATATTCGTGCCTCCGACTTCGTAGACTTGAATGGTTCTGCCATCCAAACTGGAAATGTCATCGGCAGTACTGGCACAGCAGGTAACATCAAAATTGATACCAAGCAATTGTCATTGCAAGATGGCGCCACCTTCGTCAGCGCCACCTTAGGGAATGGTCAAGGTGGAAATATTGAAATTAACGCTGCTGACACGATACAAATACAGAGAACCCCACCAGGAGCCGCGCTGTTAACTGGTATCTACACCAATACTACCTTCGGTACAGGAAAGGGTGGCGACCTGCAAATTGATACCGGCAAACTGTTTGTCGAAGACGGGGTGATTGGCAGTAATACAGGAAGTTCCACCCCTGCGGGTGTGATTCCATTTGGGGGGCCGGGCGGCAATGTCACGGTTAATGCTCGCGACTCTGTAGAAATTGCGGGAGTCTTACCCGATCCGAGATTTCCCAGTGGTTTGGGAACTACAGGGTTTAGTGCTTCTCGTTCAGGAGATTTAACGATTTCTACCAAGAAGTTGATTCTCCGCGAAGGGGCAGATGCATCAACTGCTACTTTGGGCGCTGGTACAGGGGGAACTCTAACTGTCAACGCTTCCGAGTCCATTGAACTAAGTGGTAAGACCGTCGGAGACTTGACATTAGGAAGTATATCGGCGGCGGCTGGTCGGGCTAACTTACCAGAACTCCAAGCCACTGGTGCTTCGGGCGACATCAAGCTGTTTACAGACAAGTTAATTGTCCGGGATGGGGCAAAAATTGATGTGCAAAGTTTAGGGACGGGAAATGCAGGTAATTTGCAAGTAGTAGCTAACTCTATCCTGTTGGATAATCAAGGAACCATATCTGCTGCGACCACATCTGGTGAAGGTGGTAACATTTCCCTGCAAACACGTTCTGTACTGATGCGCCATAACAGTCAGATATCTGCTACCGCCGGCGGCAGTGGTAACGGGGGTAATATCAACATTACTGGCTTTAGTCCCGCCAACTTTGTGGCGTTGCTGGAAGGAAGTAAGATTACTGCTGATGCTGTGGAGGGAAGGGGAGGAAATATCAGCATCAACACTAGAGGAATCTTTGTCTGTTTAACTTGCCAAATTAGTGCTAGTTCCCAACTCGGAATCGCTGGACAAATCAGCATCAATACACCAGAAGCCGCCAATAACTTTGAAGTTGTCGATATACCGCAAGAAGTAGCGAAACCTGAACAAGTTGTAGCCCAAGCTTGTCGCGCGACAACCAGTCAAAATCGCAGCGAGTTTACCATCACCGGACGGGGAGGTTTACCACCTCGTCCAAGCGAACAGCTAAGTAGTGGGGCTTTAATTAGTTTTCAGCCGACTGCTAGTGCTGCAAAAGAGGTGCAGAATACTTCCCAACTACCACTACCTGCAAGAGGTTGGTATATGAATTCTCAAGGTGTGGTAGTTCTCGCCAGTCAATCACCTAATCCGAGTCCTTATAATTCTGGGTTAACTTCATCTAATTGTCATGAGAATTAAACAGAGGTGGGATGAGGTTACTTTTATCTCACGCCCAGTCGCAAAGTTGCAGAGGATAAAAATTGCTGTGGGGGTGAGTGTTTGGCGACAGAGATTTTCTTTGTCTCCTTGTTTGAGCTTGATGCTGCTGTTGCATCTTTTGTATCAGACAAACTCTGTTTACGCCCAATCGATTAATCCTGTTACCCCACAGCCACCGGAACAACCGCAACCATTACCCCTCCCACCAACAAATACACCGATTCAAATACAGCCTACCCCACCGCCAACTCCGGATGAAGTTCTGGATATTCCTGGGAGTATCACGGTGCAGAAGTTCGAGTTTGTGGGGAATACTGCCTTTAGTCAAGAAGAGTTAAATTCGGCGATCGCTAATTTTACCAACAAACCGATTACCTTTGCTGAACTCCTCAAAGCTGCTAATCAAATCACTGCCCTGTATGTGCAAAAAGGGTATATTACCTCTGGTGCTTATATCCCAGCGCAAGAATTTCGCTCAGGTATCATTAAAGTTCAGGTAGTAGAAGGCAGTTTAGAAGATATTCAAGTCAATGTTACCAAAGGACGGCTGAACTCTGATTATGTCCGGAGTCGAATTGCGATCGCTACTCAAAAACCCCTGAATATCAACCGTCTCCAAGAAGCGTTGCAACTATTGCAAGTCAATCCCCTGATTGAAAGCTTAGATGCTGAACTTACTGCGGGGACTAAGCCCGGTGTAAATTCGCTTACAGTCACAGTCAAGGCAGCGAGAACTTTCAACGCCATAGTCAATGTTAATAATAACCGTAACCCTAGTGTTGGGAGTTTGGAGCGCGGTATAGCATTATCAGAAGCTAGCCTCTTGGGAATAGGCGATCGCTTAAATTTTACTTACAAAAATACCGATGGCAGCAATAGCTTTGAAGGCAGCTATACTTTGCCTGTAAATCCACGTAATGGCAGCGTTGCTTTTAACTACCGGATTAGCAACAACAAAATTATTGAACCCCCGTTTAATGATTTGAATATCGAGGTAGATTCTCGTGAGTTTGAACTAACTTTTCGTCAACCGATCCTGCAAACAGCTACCCCAGAAGTCAGCCAAGAACTCACCTTGAGTTTCAGCGCCGCGAGAAGGGAAAGTGATTCTTCCATTCAAGGCGTGAAGTTTCCCGTATTTCCTGGGGCTGACAACCAAGGAGAAACACGGGTATCAGAATTGAGTTTTGCCCAAGAATGGCTACAGCGGAGTCGTCAAGAAGTCTTCGCGGCGCGTTCGGAATTTAATTTGGGGATTGGAGCCTTTAGAGCCACAATTAATAACACTGAACCAGATAGCCGTTATTTCCTCTGGCGGGGACAAATGATTTATTTACGCCTCCTCGGTCAGCCAAATACCCAAACAGCGATCGCCCCGACATTATTGTTGCGTTCTAATGTGCAATTGGCAACTAGCTCTCTGCTTTCCATTGAACAGTTTAGTTTAGGCGGTCAAGGAACAGTGCGCGGTTATCGCCAAGATACTTTACTCAGCGACAATGGCATTTTTGCCTCCGCAGAACTGCGATTACCGATCGCCCGCTTCCCAGAAGTGCAAGGAACTTTACAAGTCGCACCATTTATCGATGTTGGTACTGTTTGGAATACAGATAGAGAAAATCCCCACCCCAACACCCTAGTAGGTACGGGATTAGGCTTACTTTGGCAAATGGGCGACCGATTCACAGCCCGCCTTGATTGGGGTATACCATTGGTCAATATTGATACTGACAAGCGGACATGGCAAGACAACGGCGTGTATTTTCAATTGGAGTATAAAGCGTTTTGAGAGGGGTTAGGGGTTAGGGGCTAGGGACTAGGGGTTAGGGGCTAGAGGGATGAGGGGGACAAATGACAAATGACAAATGACAAATGACAAATGACAAATGACAAAAAAATACCGTCGTCTATTAATTTTCATTTTTTCAGGCTTATTGGGACTGTTATCGAGTTTCAGTATCCCCGCTTGGTCGAATTCTGATAGTGTACAATTTACCCAGCCTGCCAATGCTTTAGAGTTAGCCACAGAAGGTGAACGCCGCTACAATGGGGGAGACTTAGCAGCAGCAGCACAGTTATGGCAAAAAGCGGCTGAGGCTTATCGAAAAATTGGCGATCGCGAGGGGATGAGTAAAAGTCTGATCAATAAGTCTCAGGCTTTGCAAGATTTAGGGCTTTATCCCAAGGCTTGTAATACTTTACTTGATGCTTTTGCCATCAATAACCCCAACTGTAGTCAAAGCCAAATTGAGCAACTCCAGAAAACTCTGACGCCAAAACGAGATTCTCTGACTCTCACTCAAGCAATTGGTTTGCAGAGTCTGGGTGATGTGCTGCGCAGACAGGGGTTGTTGCAAAAGTCGCAAGAAATTTTGCTCTTAAGTTTAGCATCGATTCCCGAATCACCAGCAAAAAGCGCTGTGCTATTGAGTTTAGGTAACACCGAACGCGCTTTAGGTAACCAAATCCGCGATCGCTGGGATTATGATGTGGTGACGGAAATTATTGATCGTAAATCTGTCTCTGATGCACTAGCGCCTTACCAACAAGCTTTTAACTACTATCAGCAAGCAGCAAATATCCCATCAGCGCCACCCATTCCCAAAATTCAAGCGCAACTTAATCATTTCCAGCTATTACTAGAAATGCAAAGGTGGTGGGGTGAACAAACTAACCGCCGGATTGCTTCGTGGACGAGATTTGCTGAATCTAAATTAATCCAACGCTCAAAAGATTTCATCTCTGATTTACAGTTACAGCTGAGTCAAGATGCACAAACATTGCAAAATCAAATTGCACCGAATTTGCTGACTCTGACTCCTAGTCGCGCTGTCATCTATGCCCAAATTAACTTTGCTGAATCTTTAATGCAAAGCGCCCAAACATCAGAGGTTGAAGCTTTATTAAAAAATGCACTGCAACAGGCGCGGACTCTACAAGATAGACGATCCCAAACTTACGCCCTAGGCTACCTAGGAAAATTTTATCATCAACAAGGGGACTTAACTCAAGCAACTAAACTGACGCAGCAAGCACTGATATTAGCTCAGGAACAAAATATCAATGGTGATGCGAGGGAAATTACTTATCTTTGGCAATCCCAGTTAGGGCGTTTACTACGAAAACAGAAAGATTCCAAAGGAGCGATCGCCGCTTATACCGCCGCCTTCAATACTCTCCAATCTCTGCGCAGCGATTTAAATGCTAACAATCAAGATGTCCAATTTGACTTTCTCCAAGAAGTTAAACCTGTATATGTAGAATTAGTCGATTTGCTTTTAAAATCAAATCTCAGCAAAGAAGAATTAAATTACCTCATCGTACCCAATCCCAGCCGTAAGCAAGAAAAAGCTGAAAACAAAAATTCCCAAGAAAGTTTAGAATTAGCTCGCCGAGTCATAGAGTCTCTACAATTAGCAGAACTAGATAACTTCTTTCAAGACCCATGTTCCGAAACCGCAAATGTTGCGGTGCAAATTGATAATATTGATCCATCTGCTGCTGTTATCTATCCCATTGTGTTACCAGACCGCTTAGAAGTGATTCTGTCTGTAGCAGGGAATCCCTTACAAGAAGTAAAAATTCCTCTCAGTGAATCAGAAGTTAATGAAACTTTAGACCGACTTTATGATTATTTAGACAACGTTACTATCAATAATTCAGCCCGCAATATTTTCTCTACTTCTAACCCCAACCCCAGAGAATTAAAAGAAAATATTGAGACATTGTTACCAATTCTCACAGAAGTTTATAACTGGTTAATTAAACCTTTCGAGAGCCAGTTAAATACCAACAAAATTAATAACTTAGTCTTTGTCTTAAATGGGAGATTGCAGCGAGTACCAATAGCTGCACTTTATGATGGACAAAAATATCTCATCGAAAAATATAGCGTCGCCCTGGTTCCTAGCTTGCAACTAATCTCTCCGCAAAAATTTCCCAGAAAACAGTTGAAAGTATTAGCGGCTGGAGTTAGCGAACAAATTAACGTGCAAGGAGAATTTTTTGCTGCACTAGTTAATGTACCCAAAGAATTAGAGCAAATTAAACAAACTTTTCCCGCTTCCCAAAAGCTGCTAAATCAAGAGTTTACCAGCAAAACTATTGAAAAACAGCTAAAATCAAACTTCCCAGTTGTTCACTTAGCAACTCATGGGTTGTTTAGTTCCAATCCCCAGCGGAATTTTATTATAACAGGAGATGGAAAAAGCATCAGTATCGGTGAGTTGAGTAAGTTGTTAAAAGAATCGGGTACAAACATAGAACTACTAGTGTTGAGCGCCTGCGAAACCGCCACAGGCGATGAACGCGCTGTTTTAGGCTTAGCTGGTATGGCTGTTCGCTCCGGCGCCCATAGTACACTTGCGAGTCTTTGGCCTGTGGGAGATACTTCTACAGCATTATTCATGGGTCAATTCTACCAAAACCTCAAAAAGCCCGGAAACAAACAAATAGAAGCCCTCAGAACCGCCCAACTATCGCTATTAGAATCTTTGAAATCGAATCCACCTTTCCCAGAATTGAAAAATCTTCCTCCCCATCCTTATTATTGGGCGCCTTATGTTTTGGTGGGCAATTGGCAATAAAAATCGCGAAGCGCCAAAAGTTTGTGGTTGATTGACTTTGTTGGTTGATTACTTTGTCCTGGCGGTACAGAAAAGATTGCTAGATTGATGGTAGTTTATTGTTGCAAAAACTCCTTTATCTTAATCGCGATACAAGCCATGACACTCAATTTATATCTATTGCGACATGGAGAAACTACTTTTAGTCAAAGTGGTAATTTCTGCGGTAAAACTGATGCGGAGTTGACCTCTGAAGGGATGCAGATGGCAGAGAGTTTTGCCAATGTTTATCAAAAGTTGAAGTGGGAAGCCGTTTATGTTAGCCCGATGAAGCGGACAATTGCAACTGCCAAGCCTTTTTGTGATGCTATCGGTATGGATATGCAGTTGCGTGACGGACTTAGAGAAGGTAGTTACGGCGAATGGGAAAGTAAGAGTAAATCGTTTGCTCAAGAGAATTACGCCCAAAATTATCTCAAATGGATGACAGAACCTGCTTGGAATGCACCACTAGGCGGAGAAACTGCGGTAGAGATTGCTAACCGTTCTATGCCTGTAATTGCGGAAATTCAAGAAAAACATCCCCAAGGTAATGTTTTAGTAGTTTCCCATAAAGCCACGATTCGGATTATGCTTTGCAGTTTACTGGGAATTGATTTGGGACGCTATCGCTATCGGGTGAATATTTTGGTCGCGTCGGTAAGTATGGTTAAATTTGACGTTAATGGTCCTTTGCTAGAAATCTTAGGCGATCGCCATCATCTACCCGATCATATTCGCTCTCGTCCAGGAACATAATATTCCCTACTAAACCTCGTCCATTTTGAAACCTGGAGTAGTGCGGGCATCTTGCCCGCTACGAAGAGCAGGGAGCAAGATGCTCCCACTACTTTTAAAACTATGGTTCTCAAAATAGATGTGGTTTAGCGGGTAGGGGCACGGCAGTGCCCATTGGTGTCAACTTAAGTCAAAACGCTTATTCCACAGGCATTTTACCCCACCCCTCAATCCCCTCCCCGCTTGCGGGGAGGGGAGGTTTTGCGTCAGCAAAGCCGGGGTGGGGTGACGCGGATCATGATGTTAAGTGAGAGAATTCGCTCATTACATCTTGGCAAGGGTTAAACGTTAAGTTGACACGTATGGGCACTGCCGTGCCCTCAAGAGTGTATTGGACTCAACCGAAAACCGCTATATAATCTGTATGGCGCAGTAATTAGTAATCAGTGAGTTGAGGTAAAGCTATCTATTTCAATTAAGGATAAAAAGGAGAGGGGCTGACTCATATTAGCAGCAAAGCCCAAAATTCCTGGATCTCGATGAGAGTAAAGTAACTGACCTTTGCTATCAAATAGAAAAGTCCCACCGCGTTGAGTTAAGTAGGCAGAATTTGGTACATAAGTCTGCCAATTGCTCAGAACTTCCATCATATTTCGTAGCCGTAGAGTAGCTAATTCAAAGGGACGTTGAAAACCATTTCCGCCAGCTAATTGGAAAAACGAGCCTTTAAAAGCAGGTAGAGGAGTGCCTTGAATAATTTCATCATCTTCAACCAGTTGAGCAGCTTGACGATCTCCCGTGTATCCCCGAAAAACTTCTCTTAGCGTTCCCGGACTTCCAAACCCTGCACACATTAACATTAGATTTAGCCAAGCTTTCACTGATACAGAAAGTCCAGGAACAGAAAGATTCAGACCTGAATAAAGTTTGAGTTGGTGATGTAGTTCTGCATTAGGTGCAACAAATAGATTTTGGGGTGGAAATCCTGTATATTCACAGAATTTTATTCCAGAAGCGCGATCGCCAATTCCCACTGCACGAATAGCGAGTTTTTCCGGTGGTAATTGTGTAGCTTTGCGCTGTAACCACCATGCATATTCAAGACTATCAAAATCCCCAAGTTGTGGCCAGACTAAAATCAGAATATGTGAGGCAGTGTCGCAATTTTCTAGTAGGGGTCGGGTCATGCCATCACTAACAAGCTGAAGTTCGGTCTGATTAAGGATAGTGTAGGGATTCATTACAAGAAATTAATTGCTATTCAGCTATTCAATTTTAGTCTAATTTTAATTGAGAATTAACCGTTATAAATTTCTTCAGCCAACAGATGGGGGACTTATCCATTGAGTTGTTACAGAATCCAAAGATGCAGTCTTTTACTAATTATACTGGCTATATGCTTTACGCTGGTAAGCGTGCATTCATTTGGAGAAACAATTATGACATCAGCACCGCAGTTGCTGACCGATCCATTTTTGCAGCTACCAACTGAAACTTCAGTGCGAGTAGTTTGGTTTACAGAATTTGCAGGTAGTCAACATCTAGTCAATTATGGCGATAATCTGGCTTTGACTTCTAGGGCAAGTACAATTAAACTGAGTCGCACCAGGGAAGATGAGCGATGCCTACGGCGGGCTACGCCTACGCATTTTGCAAACCAAACCGAAAATGGTCAAGTGTATCAACAAACGCTTTGGCGGGACATTTGGCGACATGAAGCTGAAGTAACTGGGTTAACGCCTGGTGTGCGGGTGAATTATCGGGTAACGAGTGTGCGGGAAGATGGAGAAACTGTCAGCAGCGATGTTTTTACCCTTGCACCTAATCCCAAACCAGGGACACCATTAAAAATTTTACTGACCTCAGACCATCAACTCAAGCCGATGACCGCAGCAAATCTGCAAAAGGTGGTGGAGACAGTCGGACGAGTTGATGCTGTGTGGTTTGCTGGTGATTTAGTTAATATTAGCGATCGCGCTTCTGAATGGTTTGATGATAATCGCGGTGGTGCGTTTTTTCCCGCTTTGCAAGGTCGCGCTAACTATACAATGAACCACGACGGTGTAAATACAACCTACACCGGGGGACAAATTATTCAACATGCACCATTGTTTTCCTGTATTGGCAATCATGAAGTCATGGGAAGATTCCAAAGAAATCCCAGCTTAGGGGATGAATTTAATGATACGATTCCCCGTGCAGTTGCGCAAAAATTATATAGCGGTAAATCTTTAAAAGATAATTCCTTTAATACTGATACCTACGAAGAGATTTTCACCCTCCCAACAAGTAAAGCAGGTGGAAAGCGATATTATGCTGTTACCTTTGGTGATGTGCGTTTGGTAGTACTTAACATTACAAATATGTGGCGAACGCCGAAATTTGATTCACCGTATCGAGGTAGATACAAAGAAGCAGTAAAAGATTTAGATAATCCCGAAAATTGGGGTTATGGACAGTTAATTTATGAACCAATTAATAAAGGTAGTCAGCAGTACAATTGGCTAGAACAAGAACTGAATAGTGATGAATTTAAAGAAGCGAAATACAAAGTTGTGATGTTTCATCATCCGCCCCATACTTTGGGTGATAATATTGTTCCAGCTTACACAGATCCAGTACAGATAATTGAACGCGATGATTTGGGTAACATCAAAGCAGTGCGTTACGAATATCCCAAAGATGCTGATTATATTATCCGCGATGTTATCCCGTTACTAGAAGCGGCTGATGTGCAATTAGTTTTATATGGTCATTCTCATTTATGGAATCGCTTTTGTAGCTCATCGGGAATGCACTTTTTAGAAACATCCAATGTTGGTAACTCTTATGGTGCAGCTTGGGGTGATAACAAGCGAGAAGTTCCGATAGGATATCAAGAAGAATATGTTGTCTTGGGCGATCCTAATAATTTAGAACCAATAGTACCAACAATTGCCCCATTATTAGGGGAAGATGGTAAACCAATGCCTTATATTGCTAGTAATGACATCACAGTTTTTAGTATTTTTGATACGGGAACAGGTACGATTAGCAGCTACCGTTTTGATACGCGCAAACCTGATTCTGAGGTAGTTAAGTTTGATGAATTTAAGTTGAAATAATGTAGTCAGCACTTCAGTGCTGTCATCTAAATATTTAAGCACTCTCTCATAAGCTAAACCACATCTAATTTACATATACACAATGTCAATAAATCTTGTGGGGTGGGCATCTTGCCCGCCCAAATTATGTAAGTTAAATGTGGAACAACTTAGCTTTGTCACCCGCCTGGGAATGAATTCCAAGGATCAAAGTTCAAGTAGGGGCGGGTTAAGCGAGATAGTCGTGAATTATGGGAGCATATCTGTGAACCCGCCCCTACTAAAGTAGGCTAAGGATTTTGCAGGATCTTCAGTCATCTTTAGATGACTTTTGCTATGAGACTCAGAATTCATTCTGAGACGGGCTATGGGTTTCACGTTAAGTTGACACCTATGAGCATTGCCGTGCCCTATGGTATATTGCATCCAAACGAGAACCGCTATATTACCTGCAACATCCCAATTTTACGGAATCCTTGAGATTTATACTGTATAAAATATAGAATTAGAGAAAATTTGCGTATTTTAACGGAACTAAGCAAGCAAAATGGCGAAATATGCATTGCTGATTGGGATGAGTGAGTATGAGTCTCAAAAAATAAATAACTTATCTGGTGTAGTCAAAGATATTGAAGCAATGCAGCGTGTATTAGAGAATTCAGGGATAGGCGGATTTGATGAAGTCAAATTTTTGTCTAGTCCTGATTCCGATACCATGCGATCGGAAATTGAGCAGCTATTTATGGAAAAATGCCAGAAAGATGACGTAGTGCTGCTTTATTTTTCTGGACATGGTTATAGACATGAAGACGGAAATCTATTTTTTATCAGCCGCAACACTCAAGTCAATCCCCAAGGTTTCCCCAGAATTGGTACAGCAGTAGATGCTAAATTTATCCATCAAAATTACATGAGTCGCAGCAAGTCTAAGCGACAAGTTTTAATTCTTGACTGCTGTTTTAGTGGTGCTTTTGCAGAGGGGATGAGTGCCAAAGATGTTGCTAATCTTAGTATTAAAAATGAAATTCGTGAGCAATTAGGTGGTGAAGGTAGAGCCGTGTTAACTTCATCAACAGCTACACAACAATCTTTTGAAGATTCAGGCGGCGGAGTTTACACCCGCTATTTGGTTGAGGGAATTGAAAAAGGAGCCGCTGATAGTGACAATGATGGTTTCATTACAGTAGCTGAACTGCATGAATATGCCAAGCGCAAGGTGCAGGAAGCAAAACCAGCAATGAAGCCAGAAATATTTGCAGTTAAAGAAGGTTATACAATTCGTCTAGCCAAAGCACCAGTAGGCGATCCGCAATTAGAGTATCGCAAAGAAGTTGAGCAACGTGTTAGAAATGGTCGCGTCTCGGTTGTGGGACGCAAGGTTTTGATTCGTAGACAAAGGGAGTTGAAGTTACAGCAGGAAATAGCAGCAGCGATAGAAGCAGAAGTTCTCAAACCATTCCGTGAATTGCAGGAAAGCTTGCAGGAATACGAACAAACCCTGACTGAAGCATTAGAAGAAGAACCAACTCTCAGTGATGGAACTGTTGATGATTTAAAGCGATTACAGCAAATTCTCAAACTTCGAGATGAGGATATTGCAGCTATACATAATCGCTTAATTCCTCAGCAGTCAATTAAGCCAATCTCAACAATTGACACCAAAGAACCAACAGCTAAAGAAGACGATGACCTCAGTTCTGAAAAAGGCGTAGACTATAGCAAACTGCGTGACTTGCTAGCAGCAGGGAAGTGGAAAGATGCTGATAATGAAACATATCGAGTGATGATTCAGGCTTTAGGTAAGAAGGAAGGTGATTACTTTTCGTCTGAAGAATTATTAAACTTCCCTTGTACCGACCTCCGCACGATTGACCGCTTATGGGTAAAATATAGCAATGGACGCTTTGGCTTCAGCGTTCAAAAGGAAATTTACTTGAGCGTTGGTGGTAAGCCAGACGGTAAGTATTACGAAGAAGCCTGGGAAAAATTTAGCGATCGCGTAGGATGGAGAGTGAAAAGCAAGTGGATAAGTTACACCAACACTTATGATACCTCTGCCCCTAGAGGTCACCTCCCGGGAGGCGGAGGGGTACTTACCTCTACCTATTGCGATCCGGGTATCTCTTCTCTCGCATCCAGGCTTAAAAATTGTAACATTTAAGGCTTTCAGAAATTTATAAAGATTTTTTACAAGCCCCTCATTCACGGTAGAATCAACATTTCAGATTTCCGATACCTGGCACTGCGGAGTTATGTTTCTTTCTCCGTGCAAAGTCTCCCTCTAGTCATTGCGAGCGGAGCGAAGTAATCCCAGGCGATTGCTTCGCTCCGCTCGCAATGACATATATGTTGCATGAATTTTCACCCAACAGGCAAAGAGTTTACAGCCTAGGCGTAGCCTGTCTTTAGCATCGCCAAGAAAATTTAGTCATCAACTTTACAACATTAAGACTTAAACCTTGACCATTAAGAACAAAACCTCAACCATTAAGAACAAAACCTTGACTATTAAGAACAAAACCTCGACCATTAAGAATAAAACCTTGACCATTAAGAACAAAACCTTGACCATTAAGAACAAAACCTCGACCATTAAGAACAAAACCTCGACCATTAAGAACAAAACCTTGACCATTAAGACTTAGGCGATTTACAGGAATAAATATACCGCCGCCGTTGGTTTCGACTTCGCTCAACCAACTCCAGAGTCGAGAGTTGAGCGTTCGCGTAGCGTCTCGCAGAGAAGCGATGCACTGAGCTAGCCGAAGTGTCGAAACTCGCCAACACAGGTAATTTCTTTCTCGGAAATCACCTTCAACCTTGACCATTAAGAATTAAAATTTAAGCGATGACTTTTGACTTCCGCGCAGCGGCACTAGGTGATTATAGCGGTTCTCAATTGCTTAGAATACAGATCAATCGTAGGGGCACAGCAATGCTGTGCCCTATGGTGTATAGCACCCAAACGAGAACCGCTATAATTTCGTCAAGGGGATAGCAAAATACAAATTATATGTGTTATCCACACTCGTAAGGGCACGGCAGTGCCGATGCCCCTACACGCGACGATATAATTTTGTATTGCATCCAACTGAGAACCGCTATAAATTCCGAGAAATCACGGACATAAATCCAAATTTATGTGAAAAAATGGATATTTTTGCTGAACTAGAATCTAACTTAATTGAGGCAAACTAGCTATATAAAACTCTAAAAGGAGTAAATTTATGACTTTAAAGAAACGTACATCCCGGATTCTAGAAAAAGCTAAGTTTAGAGTTGCCGGACTGAAAGCTATTGATCCAAACATATCATTTGATGATAATTACAACTTACAAAATCTGACTCAAATAATACAGCAGTTTCACAGTATGCTTGATGAATATAATGCTGCTATTGCTGTAATTGACTCTTCTAGAACCAAGCTTGACGACATGGAAAAAACCTTAAACATTATTTCCGATAAAATGCTGGTTGGGGTTGGTTTAAAGTATGGCAAAGACAGCAATGAATATGAACTTGCGGGTGGCGTTAAACAAAGCGAACGTGTCCGCAAAAGCAGATTAACCCGCTTGAAAAATAAAAATAGCGCAGAGAAAACAGCAAATGATAATGTAGTAACCGAGTAGTATATCTGCGCAAAAGTCAAAAGTACTATCTTTTGTGGCTTTGAGCTTCTAACGCTTATCCCACAGGCATTTTACCCCACCCCCAACCCCTGCCCCTAATCCCCAAAGGCGGCCCCGAGTTCCCCGCAAGCGAGGAGGGGGCTATGATGTACATTAGTGGCGCTGATTTACTGGGTTTTCACAATTCTAAACCCACTATGCTGATAAAAATTTGGTCGAAACCAATTGCGATAATATTTTAAAGCTTCTGTCCCATTAGTTATCCAACATCCCCCTAACATCATCTGATGTTTGGTATCAAAAAAGAGTGCTGAATTATCTTCATAAAGAAAATGAGGTTGATATCCTGGAAGGGGGTTTAAGTTATCGCTTAACCATTCCCAAACATTACCCCGTAAATCGTACAATCCAGAGGGACTTTTGGCGGTTTCTAACATACCCACGGGACTGGGGGAGCCAAATTTGAAATTGAGATTGTAATTGTCTACATCTGCTACCGAATTATTACCGTAAGTCGCTAAATTATATTCGGCTTCACTCATTAAACGGATATCTTTACCTTGGGCGCGACAGTAAGCCATTGCTTCATAATGATTGACTTCCACTGGCCAATCTAAGGGTAAATCCATTTCATCAAACATGGCTCGATATTTATAACTGCCATTTTCATGTAACCAAAATCTGGGACATTGAATATTGTATTGAGTTTTCCAACGCCAAGATGCTTCATCCCAATATTCTTGATTTTCGTAGCCACCAGCTTTGACAAAATAGAGAAAATCGGCGTTAGTAATGAGATATTTACTGGCTAAAAAAGGTGCAACTTCCACAGTACTTGAACCATAATCAATATCCCATCCATAAGTTGGATCGTCAAAGGCTTTACCGAGTTTTGCTACCCCACCCCCAACTTCTATCATTTCATTAACGGGAGTGTAACCATTAAAAGGCGCATATTTCCAATTTTCGGGACGTTTGACTTTCTCAATTGGAAGTTGGCGAATTAACATTGAAGAAGTTTCAATGTGAATTCGCTGGTGTTCAATCGCCATTATTAACGCCCATAGGGGATGATTTGGATGAATTGGGAGTGTAATTTTCGTTTTTTGAATCACTTCCGAAATGACTTCATAGGCTTTGTTTCGGTACTCCCAAATCTGTGGGACTTGCGCCGATTTGAAATGAGCGATCGCATCTTTGAGTTCTTCTGGTATTTCCGGATCTACCCCAATTTCAAACAGAATTTCATAGTCTGGATTCAAGCGTCTGGACAATAATTCGACGCGGATTAATTTATTAATGTAAAAAACCGCCGAATGTCCTAAATAAAAGATTAAAAGATTTCGCAATGGGTCAGGATTGAGATAAAATGTATCTTCCCCCACCAGACTTTTCATCAAGGTGTCTTCGAGTTGCCACGCATTCTCAAAATAATTGAGGATTGTTTGGTTATTGCAATTATCAAGCCTTGGCGGATGAGCAGATTGCAGAGTATTCATAATGTCAGCAAATTTCTGTTATGAAAGCAGTAGATAAATTAATGGTAGGGTATGTCAAACCTAAAGGGCATAAAAATTTTAACTAACCGCCGAGTAAGCGAAGAAAGATATAAGATTGGTATTCTATAGCATTTCTTGTCCCTTGTGAGATACACCCCACCCCCAACCCCCTCCCCGCAAGCGGGGAGGGGGCTATTGTTGGGAGCATCCCAATTTTGCAAAAATAAAATTTGTAGTGGGAGCATCTTGCTCCCTAATACAAAGGAAGCGGGCTAGAAGCCCGCACTACAAATAAATAAATTTACACATTTGGGATGCTCCCCTATTGTTTAGCTCATTTGATTAGGAAAAGCTATATTATTTTCTGAGGAATTTTTAACGATTGACTTTCAGCCAACTAAAAACCTGCTCAACTGTCAAATCAAGTGTTAAGAAGTTTGGGATTGGTAGAGATTCACTACCAGTTAATTCTAAAGGTTCTTGTCCGGGAATAAATGCCAAAATTAATCGGTCATCTGGGTCAATTAACCATCCTAGTTGAGTACCATATTTGAGACAGTGCAAAATATTGCTAATAACTTTAGTAGCTTTTTGCTCAGGTGAAAGAATTTCTACCGTCCAATCAGGGAAAATTTCAAAGGTGTTGGGTACTTCACCATCTACCTCAAACGGAATTCTCTCCCAGCGAAATACGCTAGCATCGGGAACAATCGAACGTCCGCCAAATGTACAGCGTAATTCTGGAAAGGCTAAGGCGATTTGTGGCGTTTCTGCAACTTGATTCACAGCATCACAAAATTTGAATTGCAGACGCGAGTGTTTACCTTGAGGCATAGGTTTTTGGTAAATGCGACCATTAATAAATTCGCTAGCTGGCTGAGTTTCTGGGAGTGTGAGAAATTCATTGAGAGTCAAGGGTGCTGCTGTTGTCATATGCCAACTGTTTTGCATTATTGTTATTTTATCCAGTTGCGATCGCCTTACTTTTGACTCAATGATAATTCTTGTCTAATTGATTCAGTAATCGCATCTACTAAAACCAAACGCTGACTAATCGGTAATTGCACAACAGATTGCTTTAAATCCTGTGCAGATAAATTTATTAAATCTGATTGCACAGTATTTGATTTCTGTGCCAACACTTGCTTTAAATGATTTGACAAATCCACATGAAGTGTCTCTAAAAACATACAATCATTACCAATATTTGATAACTCATCTTCATCTAAATTTTCATTATTGAGACGAGATTCATATACTTTGATTAAATTTTCAATTGCTTCAATAATAAACTGGATATCTTTAAAGGATAGTTTCATTTTTCCTGACCAAAGTATATATTTGACTTTTAATTAATTTTATAAAACTTTTCTCCAATCTGCCTGAGTGCAGTTTTATAATTTGCAAGCGGCATAATCTCTTGAGGTTGCCATAACCAATGATTATCGCGATCGTTAACTAATTTTAGTTCAGCAGCAATGTCTGTAGCCGGGTCTAATTTCCACCAATTTTTCCCTCTTCCTATAGTAGCGAATGTGGAAATACCTCCGGGTGATGTGCCGTCTGGTAAAGTGGTCATAACAAAAATGACACTGTTCTCCTCAAATGTGGCAATATCTTTATTTGGTCTAACATTATCCATTCTAGGAGAAGTTGCATTGCCTTGAAGGTATAAGGAAATAGGTGTTTTAGCCATTTAAACAGTGATGCATTATTTATTCTTGATTGGTCAAAAAAAATATATATGACTCGTGGATAACTGAAATGTGGTTTTATGTTTATTTAATAAATCATTGCGCTGATGGATGTTGGAAAAGTGCGATCGCATACATATCTTCAACCTATCCCCAATAGGCATGTTAATATTAATCCAAACCAAATTGAAGGAATAATATGACAAAACTTAACCTTGACGAAGAGAAAATTAAGCAACTATTTAAAAGCGCACTTATCGAAGTAATTCAAGAACAGAAAGAAGTATTTTCTGATTTGTTAGCAGAAATTATCGAAGATATAGCTATAGAAAAAGCTATCAAAGAAGGTGAAGATACAGAACCAGTCAGCCGAGAGGCAATTTTTAAGATTTTAGGAAATAAGGGATAATTGTTGAGTTCCGCAAAAGCTTTGAAAAGGATTTGAGCAAAATTAAAGATGAAACATTACTGCAAAGAATACAAACAGTAATTGAAGAAGTCGAAAATGCTGAAAATCTTGCAGAAGTGAATAATGTTAAAAAACTTAAAGCTGATGGTGATTATTATCGGATTAGAGTTGGAGATTACAGAATTGGGTTAACAATCTCTGATAATGCAATTGTTTTTGTCAGAGCGTTACAAAGAAAAGATATTTACAGGTATTTCCCTTAATTAGATTTTGGCAGCTTTCGTCCAAGCGTCTTTTACCTTTTGCTTGTGGTTAGGCGAAAAAAAGCGATCCAATACGGTTCGGTTAACGTCATTGCGAGCGAAGCGAAGCAATCGCAAAGACTCTGGGATTGCTTCGCTTCGCTCGCAATGACTGTAAATATTTTTGCTTATGTACTTAACAACTTCCCTTTTCCCTTTAACCGAACCGTATTGAAAAGCGATCGCCTTTTCAAACAGCGATCGCTTTTTTAACTCAATCTCAAATCCTTACACTAAAAGTGTCTGCAACAAAGGTCTATCTTCCGATAACTTCCCTGTTCGCAACCATTCATTTAATTCTTCTGGTGCGACAGCTTGCTGGAGGCGTTCCCGCAATGCTGTACCTTCTAAAATTTCATCCTGCAACAGTTGTTGAGCAGTTTCTTCCAACAATGTACGGTTATGTTGCAGAATGCTCAAAGCGATGTGGTGAGCATTATCTACTGTTTGCTTGACTTCCCGGTCAATTTCTTCTGCAACTTGCGGACTAATTGAACGGCGGGGATTTCCATAGCCTTCGATAAATTGCTGTTGAATCTTCTCAAATGCCACAGGCCCTAGTTTATCACTCATGCCATAGATGGTAATTGCCCGTTCTGCCAAATCCGTAGCTTTTTGGATATCATCAGACGCACCAGTAGACACCTTCCCAAAAACCACTTCTTCCGCCGAACGTCCACCTAATAAAGTTGCAATTCGTCCGCGAATTTCGTCTTCAATCATCAAAAAGCGGTCTTCTTCTGGCATTTGGATTGTATAACCCAAAGCACCTACACCACGGGGAACAACGGAGATTTTTTCCACTTTACCAGCACCAGGCATTAAAGCACCAATGATGGCGTGACCAACTTCGTGATAAGCTACGGTCTTTTTCTCGGTTTCATTCAACACACGAGAACGTTTTTCTAAACCAGCCACTAAGCGCTCGATGGCTTCGTTAAAATCTGCCATAACTACCGCTTGCCGATTTTGACGAGCTGCTAGCAATGCGGCTTCATTCACTAAGTTGGCTAAATCTGCTCCAGCAAATCCTGGTGTGCGGATAGCGATAGTAGCTAAATTAACATCATCAGCTAATTTAACGTTTCTGGCATGAACGTTAAGAATAGCTTCTCGACCAATTTTATCAGGGCGATCGACTACAACTTGGCGGTCAAAACGTCCAGGACGGCGCAATGCAGGGTCAAGGACTTCGGGACGGTTGGTAGCGGCGATAATAATTACACCTGTATTAGCATCAAAACCATCCATTTCGGTGAGTAACTGGTTGAGGGTTTGCTCGCGTTCATCATTACCACCCACAAAACCACCAGCACCACCGCGAGATTTACCCAGTGCGTCTAATTCATCGATAAAGACAATACAGGGAGCTTGTTTTTTCGCTTGCTCAAATAAATCGCGGACACGCGCCGCACCGACACCGACGAACAATTCGATGAATTCGGAACCGGAAATACTGAAGAAAGGAACCCCAGCTTCCCCAGCGATCGCTTTGGCTAATAATGTCTTACCTGTTCCGGGAGGCCCTACCAACAACGCACCTTTAGGAATTTTCGCTCCCAAGCGGGTGTATTTATCCGCGTTCTTCAAGAAATCAACAATTTCTTCCAATTCAACTTTGGCTTCATCGACACCAGCCACATCCGTAAATTTTACACCTGTGCTGCCATCAGAAGAAATCCGCGCCTTGCTTTTACCTACCGTCAGCGCTGCGGGGCCGCCTCCTTGACGATTCATTAAAAAGCCCCAGATACCAAAGAAAATTAACGGTGGCGCTACCCAGCTAACTAAAGTACCCAGCCAACCATTTTGATCTGGTAGTGGTGCAGCAAACTCAACATTATGCTCGCGGAGAATCTTTGGTAAATCGAGATCCAGAGCTACGGGTGTAGTAGATAATACCTGTTGTGCCGGTTTGCCATCGGCAGTTTGGGTTTTCAGGACATACTCAATGCGATCGCCGCCGACTATCGCTTTTTCGACTTTACCAGCTTCTACCTGAACAACAAAATCGCTATAAGGAACTTGTGGCAATTTCGGCCCCAAGAAGCTAGGAACAATAAAGTTTAGCAGCAACAATACAGTTAGAAATATCAAGAAGCTGCCACCAAACTGCCGCCATCTCGAAGGTTTCAATTGATTTTTATTATTTTTTTCAACAGGCATTTTGATGTACCCTCAAATTAATTTTGTCATTGGTCAATAGTCAGTGGTCAGTTGTCAATAGTCCCCTTCATCCCCCCATGCCCCATGACAAAGTAACGTGAATTGCAAAGTTTTGTATCTGTTAGGTCTATTCTAGAAACTAGATGGCGTAGACCAAATTGGTGTATACCCCACAGAACAATGCGTATTGCCGAACTTGTATGGAAAATAAGCTCTTTTTGGTGTTTAAAGTATTTCTACTCTCGATAGTGCTGTCGTTCTTGATTAAATATGCAGCACCGAGTCTTTTAATTCCGGGGACAGATGCAGTAGCCCTAATTATGGTTTTGTCACCGCCTGTGATTATGGCGATCGCATTATTATGGCGATTTCAGGCCCAAAGGCAAAATAGCTGATCTTTGTATAGGCGGAAGTTGCTAAAATCAGCTAACTTAGCTGCATCATGCATGATAATGCAGCTTGCCAACTGGTTGGAGTCCGCCTGTGAATCTAGGTCAATGGATCGGCTTAATCGCTATAGTTCTGTCTTTATACATCTTGTGGCAAATTAAAGAAGTATTGTTGCTGATGTTTGCCGCAGTTGTCTTAGCTTCAACCTTAAATCGCCTAGCGCGATGGTTCCAACGCTGGGGAGTCAGGCGTGGTTTTGCCGTTGTGCTGGCGGTGGTAATATTTTTTGCCTTGATTGTCGGTTTTTTCCGGGTAATTGTACCGCCGTTTGCAGCGCAGTTTCACGAACTTACTTACCGAGTTCCCCAAGGTTTGGAACGCTTTAATAGTTGGTTTAACCAACTAAAAACACAGGTTCCCAATCAGCTAGTACCTTATATTCCCGATATAGACAGTCTGATCCAACAAGCACAGCCATTCATCAATCGACTATTAGGAAACTCTTTTGCCTTTGTTTCTGGCTCATTAGAAGCTTTGCTGAAAATTTTACTGGTGCTGGTTTTAACAGGAATGTTATTAGCCAATCCCGGGGCTTATCGCCGAGTATTTGTGCGTCTTTTCCCCTCATTTTATCGGCGGCGAGTAAATGGGATTTTGGATCAGTGCGAAACTTCATTGGAGGGATGGGTAATAGGCGCACTGATTGCGATGGGCGTAGTCGGACTGCTGAGTGTCATCGGTTTATCGGCTTTAGGTGTCAAAGCCGCATTGGCTTTAGGTGTGTTAGCCGGATTTTTAAACTTGATTCCCAACCTCGGCCCGACATTGAGTGTAGTTCCAGCAATGGCGATCGCACTTTTGGATGCGCCTTGGAAAGCTGTTCTGGTCTTAATTCTCTACTTTATTATTCAGCAGCTTGAAAGTAATTTTATTACACCGATTGTCATGGCTCATCAAGTTTCCTTACTACCAGCTGTGACCTTAATTTCGCAATTATTTTTCGTGACTTTCTTTGGTTTTTTAGGATTATTTTTGGCGCTACCTCTAACTGTGGTTGCCAAGATTTGGTTGCAAGAAGTTTTAATTAAAGATGTTTTGGATCAATGGGGTCCTAGTCCGCAACAAGAGGCTGAGTTGGTAATCGTGTCGCACTCTCCGGCATTAGATGATCCTTGGGAAGCAGATAATGCAGATGAGCAGGGGGGCAAGGGGGCAAGGGGGCAGGGGAGCAGAGGGGGCAGAGGGGCAGAGGGGGACAAGGGGGACAAGGAGGACAAGGGGGCAGAGAAGGAATAACTATTGCCCAATGCCCAATGCCCCATCCCCCATGCCCCATCCCCCATGCCCTAATTCAATTACCCTTTGCTTTTAAAAGAGTCTAGCCACTCTCTGACTTGTTCGCGGGCAATATCGCGACCACCAAGACCAAAGGCTAGGGCAATAGCGACAGCGATCGCGCCGAGTAAGAGTCCAAATGCTAAATTCACAATATCGCTAGCTACGCCAATCTGTCTTAGTGCCATTGCTGATACTAAGGTAATGATGGAAATGCGTGCTACTTGACCTAAAATCCTGGCTTGAGAACTCTCGGAACTGGCAATGATGTTAAAAGCTAGGTTTGCTAAGAATAAACCAATGCCAAATACCACTAATCCTGAGAGAATACGCCCGAATATAATCAAAATGCCGGATACTAATGCGGTTAGCGCGGGAATATTCAGGATATTCACGGCTGCTACCGTCGCAAACAGCATAATACCGACTAAGACGATAATCCCCACAATTTCTGATGGGGTACGGGTAGGTGTAGATACTGGTGCGCCAGATTCTGTGTATACCGCTGCTCGTCTCGGTGATGGCAGACCGAGTACAGAAAATATGTTGTTGAAGCCCAAACTAGTGAGAATACTAGTAACCAAATCCCCAACAAACCGCCCGAGAAAATAGCCCAGAATCAGAATTGCTAAGGCTGTAAAGATGGCAGGTAAGGCATTGAGAACCTGTTGTAGCATAGCGATCGCCGGCAGGGAAATCGCCTCAATTTTCAAAGCATTGAGTGCAGCGATCGCTACGGGAATCAAAATCAAAACATAGATAATTGTGCCGATAATATTCGACAGCGGTTGCGCCCCCGCACTGGGAGAAAGTCCAAACCGACTACCTAAATGGTCGATTCCGGTTGCAATCAACAAGTTAGTGACAATTCGGCGGACGATATTAGCGATAAACCAGCCGACAGCGGCAATGAGTGTGGCTGCTAAAATATTCGGCAGAATTGACAGAATCTCTGTAGTCAGAGCTTTTACTGGTTGTAGCGCCTCCCTTAGCCCCAAAGTATCGAGAACGGGGACGAGAAATAGTAAAAAGATGAACCAATAAAGGGCATTGCCAATGGTTTCACTGGGAGACAATTGAGACAAGCCAGATGTAGCATCCGGTGCTTCTTCATTCAACCGCTCATCCAACCTTAATACCTGGAGTCCCCGTATTGTCACAACCTTGACAAGGGTAGCTACTACCCAGGCGACACCCAAAAGAATTATTGTCCCAACCAACTTTGGCAAAAAGCCCACAAGTTGATCGAGAAAATTATTCAGCGGTCGCGAAGCTACTTCCAAGCCTAGAGCTTGTAATACAGCTACCACCGTCAACAGGATGATACTCCAAAAAACTAAGCCGGAGATGAATTGCTCCACTTGGGGAACATCTTCTCGACCGGTTATTCCGGAAGCAATGCGGTTATCTATGTTCGTGCGATTGAGGATTGTTCGCGTCGCTTTTGCAATCAGCGCCGCAAGTAGCCAACCAATTAGCAAAATTGCCGCCGCACCAAGCAATCGAGGCATAAACAGAACTATCTGTTGGCCCATTCCTTGCAAATCAGCAAATCCCCGCTGCACGGCTGGTGAGTCTGGTGTTAGGCTTGGTGATTGTGCCAAAAATCGCTGCACCCTCATCGACAAACCAATATCTATTACCTGGGTTATTCCTAGCCAAGTTGCATTCATGGTTTTTCGGAATTAAAAGTTAATTGTGAAGCCAGAACATTTAAGGTGTTTTTGGCGTGGATTGTGATGCACAATCCGGAATCTCGTAAGATTACGAGGATTTTGCCTAACAATTTACCAGTAAAAACATATATGACATTCGGATTATGAGTAATTTTTAACTAAATCCCCCCAGGGGTCATTGCTCCCCTATGATCAACAAGCGATTTTGAGTTACTCTAATTGCAGCAGCCCCATGAACTAGGTATAATGTCCCAAGTTTTGGAACAATCGATTCAAATTAATGCCCCAGCCACGGTGGTAGAGCATTGTATTACCGATTTAACTCTCATGCACCGATGGCTTAACCCTGTTTTACGTTGCGAACCCGTGGGCAAAGTCTGGAGTACGGATATTGGGAGTCAAAGTCGCTTTATCATCCAAATTCCTTTCATTCAACCCACCTTAAACACCGTGGTTGTCGAACGCCAACCAGGTTTAGTTGTTTGGGGATTCAAAGGATTTTTCCAAGGACGCGATCGCTGGGAATGTCAACCCATATCCCAAGGAACAAACCTCATCAACCGTTTTGAGTTCGATATTCCCAACCCCCTAGTCAGTTGGGGCTTCAATACCTTCGCTGCATCCTGGACAAAAGCAGATATGCAAGCCCAACTGCTTCGCCTCAAAGCAATAGCGGAAAGATTCTAACAGATTTAGTCAATAGTCAATAGTCAATAGTCAACCGTCAACCGTCAACCGTCAACCGTCAACACTCCCCTCATCTCCCCAACTCAGTCAACAACCGTCGAATGGCGACTGAATCCTCTGCATCAGGAACTTTGGAGAGATAAGTTTGCAGATCTTCAGCCGCTTGGGGGTAGTAACCGAGTTGATAGTAAATCAGTCCGCGATCGCGTAATTCTATGCTCACGCCAGGAAACAACAGTAAAATTCGTTCCACCGCTGCTAGGCTTTTTTCTAAATCATGCTTTTTGAGATAGATAAATTTTAAATTCGTCAGCATCCTCGCCAAAAATTGCCGATTGCTGACTGGGGCTAAATATTCTGGCTGTAGCTGCACTCTTTGCTGAAACATTTGCGATAGTCTGTCTTCGCAATCTTGGGGAAATAACACTTCACCCTGATTGAATGCATCTACAAAAATTTCCATATCTGTAATATCTGGGCGGATGAGGAAATGTCCCGGCATTCCTATGCCCACCATTGGCAAATCAATTCTGCGGGACACTTCCTGATAAACTAGTGCTAAGGTAATGGGAATTCCTAACCGCCGGTCAATTACATCATTTAAAAAGCTGTTGCGCGGATCGTAGTAGTTTGTTTTATTACCCGCAAATCCCAAGTCATCGTACAAATACTGATTAATACTTTGAATCACCCGCAGCGGATAGCGTGATTCTGGTAAGCGTTCTTGTAGTTCCGCTGCCATTGTTTCAAAGGCATTGAGGTATTCTTGTAGATCAAGGTGAGGATATTCTTCCTGTGCAATATATAAAGCTGCCTTTACCAGGTCGATATGCTCGTCAGGCTGCTGAATCTCCTGATAAAAATATTGTCGCGCTGACGAAAAATTCATAAGCGATCGCGGGAGTCTAAGTGTAAGGATGAAGCGAGCCAACTGACAACAGTTGAATGGCACTATCTTTATCTTAGAGATATTCAGTCAATTTTGCATAGTAGCGCTGGCGTTAACTGCTCTTGGGTAAATTTGCTGCATCTCTCGGCAGATGTCTGAATGATTGCCAATATTTTGGGGAGCATACCAATAGAACCAGAAAAAGGTCACAGGTTCTGTCTAATGTGCGGGTGTTCTTATAAAAAATCACATATAATCGCTAAAACTAGACTTAGCAAGGGTTTTGAGGAACTATTTCCGTTTGAGTTTGGATCTCGGCTCAACCTCCTCTTACCATCATAAAAATTTTTCCACTACTCTGGACATAGATTGACTACGGATGCCATCTATAAAATAGGGGTTACTGCTCAGTTTTCATCCGCGACGGAGGGGAAATGTATCGCCAGGACAACTATCTCTATTTTGAGCGGGCATTTAAGAAGTTTCCATTGCCAAAATCTTCAAAGCCACTGCTTGTTAAACAGGCATCACTGATAACCGATTTCCTGGTTTGACAACAAGATGAACTGAGAAAAAGTTTCCGCAAATTCCACCACAACTGTTTGCCATTCACTTATGAGCCAGTATATTCTCAGTAGTCTCACAGATGATGAAGAACTCAATTTTTCTCAAGAAGCAGAGGTTTTCGTTTTTCCCACTTCTTTCGCCCAGCAGCGATTGTGGTTTCTCGACCAGTTAGCACCGGGCAATCCATTTTACAACGTGTCAACAGCGCTTCGCCTGACAGGTTCCCTCAACTTCACCGCCTTAAGGCAGACATTCAACGAAATTGTACGTCGCCACGAAACCTTACGCACTAGGTTTGTTATGGTAGACCAGCAACCAGTGCAGGCGATTCCTGCGGAAAGCTACGCTAACGCACCCAGTTTAACCATATCTCTTCCCCTAATAGATCTACGCAATTTCAAAAGCCAAGAACGTGAGACACAAATGCGGCAAATCGCAACCCAAGAGTCTCAATATCCTTTTAATCTCACCACCGGGCCATTGCTGCGAGTGAAGCTGCTACAACTAGATGAAGCAGAATATGTACTGCTGCTAAATCTACATCACATTGTTGCTGATGGCTGGTCAATGGGAGTACTAATTAGAGAACTGGGGGTATTATACAAAGCCTTTGCAGATGATGAGGGATGTCTGATCGCAAGCCCTTTTGCTGGGCGAACAGGTGACGCTTCTAACAACTCCCTGTCTACGCCCCTGCCAGAACTACCCATTCAATATGCAGATTTCGCCCAATGGCAACGGGAGTGGCTGCAAGGAGTGGGGGCAAACGGCACCTCCCCTCTACAAACCCAGTTAGCTTATTGGCAAAAGCAATTAGATGGGCTTTCAGTGCTGAATCTCCCCACTGACCGACTAAGACCAGCAGTTCCTAGCTACAGGGGTGCAAAACAATTTCTAGAGCTACCAAAGTCCTTAACTCAAGCGCTAGAGGCACTTAGCTACCAAGAAGGTGTGACCTTGTTCATGACTCTGCTGGCAGCGTTTCAGACTTTGCTCTATCGCTACACGCAGCAAGAGGATATTGCAGTAGGTTCACCTATTGCTAATCGTAACCGTAGCGAACTAGAGGGGTTGATTGGTTTTTTTGTCAACAGTTTGGTGCTACGTACCGATTTATCAGGGAACCCGACGTTTCAAGAATTATTAAATCGAGTACGAGAGGTAACTTTGGGAGCATATGCCCATCAGGATTTGCCCTTTGAAAAGCTAGTGGAGGAAATTCACCCAGAGCGAGATTTAAGCCACCATCCCTTATTTCAGGTTGTATTTAGCCTGCAAAATACTCCGATTGAAGCGCTAGAGTTACCTGGGTTAAAGCTTTCGCTATTCGAGTTCGACAGCAAAACTGCAAAGTTTGATTTAGAGTTCCATTTGTGGCAAGATTTGGAAACTCTCAAAGGACAAGTGGTGTATAGCACCGATTTATTTGATGACACCACCATTACGCGAATGGTGGGACATTTCCAAACACTGTTAGAAAGTATTGTCGTCAATTCAAAACAGCGCCTTTCAGATTTGCCTTTGCTTACTGAAGGAGAACGACAACAGTTATTAATTGATTGGAACAACACTTATAAAAGTTACCCGCATAATAAGTGTTTTCATCAGTTATTTGAAGCACAGGTAGAGCAAACTCCCGATGCGATTGCGCTTAGCGCACGCTCCGCGAACGCGCTAGTATTTGACGATGAACAACTCAGCTACAAACAGTTAAATATACGCAGCAACCAACTTGCACATTATCTGAAAAAATTGGGGGTAGTCCCTGACATTTTAGTAGGTATTTGCGTAGAGCGTTCGCTAGAGATGATAATCGGGCTATTAGGCATCCTCAAAGCTGGTGGAGCATACCTACCTTTAGATCCAAGCCTACCTCAAGAGCGTCTTAAATTCATGCTAGAAGACGCACAAGTTTCTGTAGTACTCACACAAGAAAAGTTACTCAAGCATTTTGAGGAATTCTCAAAGCCCATTATTTGTATAGATAAAGATTGGGCAGCTATTACACAAAACAGCCAAGAAAATCCAACCAACTGTGTAACATTTGAAAACTTAGCTTATGTCATCTACACTTCTGGCACTACGGGGAAGCCTAAAGGTGTTTTAATTGAACATCGGGGATTATCTAATTTAGTAGAAGCTCAGATTGAGACTTTCAACTTGCAATCGAGTAATCGTATTTTGCAATTTGCATCATTGAGTTTCGATGCTTCAATTTTTGAGATTGCTATAGCACTGCGAATAGGATCAACTCTTTATTTAGCAAATAAAGAATCCCTTCTACCCGGACAACCTTTGCTCCAACTATTGCGCGAAAAAGCTATTACTCATGTCGTTCTTCCACCTGCGGTATTAGCAGTCTTACCTACAGAATCACTCTCTATATTGCAAACTATTATTTGTGTCGGTGAATCTTGTACAGACGATATAATAAAACGTTGGTGGAGTTCTAGCCGGAGGTTTTTTAACGCTTACGGCCCTACTGAAGCAACTGTTTGGTCAACCGTTGCAGAAATTAAATCTGTCAATGAAAAATCTTTCATTGGTCGCCCTATTACTAACACTAAAATTTATATATTAGATAAGCATTTACAAACTGTACCAATTGGAATTACAGGTGAATTATATATTGATGGTGATGGACTAGCACGAGGCTATCTTAACCATCCTGAATTAACAGCCCAAAAATTTCTTGCCAATCCTTTTAATCAGCAAAAGGGAGCGCGACTTTATAAGACAGGTGATTTAGCTCGGTATCGACCAGACGGTAATATTGAATTTTTAGGGCGCATCGATAATCAGGTAAAAATTCGCGGCTTTCGCATTGAATTATCAGAAATTGAAACAGTACTAAGTCAGCATCGAAATGTCCAAAAAGCAGTAGTAATTGCTCAAGAGAATGTATCTGGCGATAAGTACTTAATAGGTTATATTGTCCCTAATGTAGAGACAAAAAATTGTACTTCGTCCCGCTGCGCTAACGCGTCTCTACTACGCAATTTTTTAAAAGAAAAATTACCAGAATACATGGTGCCAAAAGCTTTTGTAGTGCTGGATTCTCTACCACTAACTGCTAATGGCAAAGTGGATATTTATGCACTAACAGCACTAGAGACTCCGAGCTACTCAAGAGATGAAGCCTTTATCGCTCCTCGGACTCCAACTGAGTCAATCTTGGCAAAAATATGGGCTGAAATCCTTAATATTGAGGATGTAGGTATACATGACAACTTCTTCGATTTAGGAGGAAATTCACTACTAACTGTACGTTGTTTACAACAGATAAATAAACAGTTTGAGCGCGAATTGCCACTATCTACTTTATTTTTAAATCCAACAATTGAAAGTTTAGCAACTTCTCTATCTTCAAAAACAGATTTTATCCCTTGGTCTCCCTTGGTTTCGATTCAAACGACTGGTTCAAATCCACCTTTTTTCTGTGTTCATCCAATTTTTGGCGTTGTCTTTCCTTATTACGAATTAGCTCATCATCTAGGAAAGAATCAACCATTTTATGGGTTACAATCCATTGGCATTGATGGCGAAACTCCACTAACTCGCATTGAGGATATGGCTACCCACTACATTAAAGCATTGCGCTCAGTACAGCCGAAAGGCCCTTATTTTTTGGGAGGTTGGTCTTTCGGAGGTTGGGTTGCTTTTGAGATGGCTCAACAACTACAAAAAGCTGGTGAAGAAGTAGCGCTACTTGCTGTGCTTGATACTGTAGCACCAATTAAGGACAATATACCTTCTTTAAGTAAGAGTTTTAAGTTTCTTTTGACTACAGTAATGCGATATATATGGCCTTTTTTCCTCGATTATTTTTGTTTAATTACTGCTCCTGGGAAGAACAGAATCAACAGTTTAATTTCTCGGTTTCCTAATTTTAATAAGTTTGTGCAAATACTCCAAAGAAATCTGTTTTCCCACTTCATTCTCAAAAAGGATGCAACAGTCAACTTTATATCGGAAGAATCCCAGTTAAGACTGTTAAGCGAGTTAGCAATTCCCTCTATACTTCGTGTTTTCTATGCTAATAGCCAAGCAGTTCTCAACTACGTTCCGCAAGTCTACCCTAAGCAAATTCATTTTTTCAGAACAAAAGTTCAGTCAACCATTGCCGAGAAAGAGCCGAGTCTGGGTTGGAATCAGCTAGCCGCAGAAGGAACGGAAATTCATCATATTCCTGGCAATCACTTAACTATGCTGAGAAAACCTCATATCCAGGTTCTCGCCGCACAGTTAAAAGCCTGTATTGAGAAAACACAAATTTTAAAATAAGAATCAATATGTCTTCTGAAGAGGTCTACGTTTTTCCCGTATCTTTTGCTCAACAGCGGTTATGGTTTTTTGACCAGTTGATCCCTCATAATACTCTTTATAATGTGCCGACAGTAATTCGCTTAACAGGTTTGCTTAACTTAACGGCACTAAAGCAGACTTTTAACGAAATTGTCCGTCGCCATGAAACTTTACGCACTACATTTATAGTCTGGGATGGGCAACCCCTACAGGCAATTGCACCCAGCTTAACAATACCTATTTCTGTATTAAACATCCAGCAATTACCAGCTGATGAAAGGGAAGTTGAAGCCAAAAGCATTGTTACCGCAGAGATAGAACATCCCTTTGATTTATCCTCAGGGCCATTGCTGCGAGTGAAGTTGCTTGTGCTTTCCCAGACAGAACATATTCTATTACTGAATATGCACCACATTATTTGCGATGATTGGTCTATTGGGGTGCTGATTCGGGAGATGGGAGCGCTGTACGCAGCTTTTGCACAAAATCAACCTTCCCCTCTATTAGAACTACCTCTTCAGTACGCCGACTTTGCTCACTGGCAACGCGAGTGGCTACAAAAAGAAGTACTCCAAACGCAGTTAGCTTACTGGCAGCAGCAATTAAACGGTATTTCTGGGCTGCATCTACCCACCGACAAACCAAGAGCAGCTATACAAAGCTATCAAGGCGCAACACAATTTCTAGAGTTACCAAAAAAGTTAACTGATGCACTAGAAAAGCTTTCACAGCAAGAAGGTGTTACCTTGTTTATGACGCTGCTGGCAGCATTTCAAACTTTACTCTACCGCTACACTCATCAAGAAGATATCGCAGTAGGTTCACCAATTGCTAATCGTAACCGTAGTGAAATTGAGGGGTTAATTGGTTTTTTTGTCAATAGTTTAGTACTACGTGCCAACTTATCTGAAAACCCCACTTTTCGAGAACTACTAGGCAGAGTACGAGAGGTAACACTAGGAGCTTATAGTCAGCAAGATTTACCATTTGAAAAGCTAGTTGAAGAACTACACCCAGAGCGAAACTTGAGCCATCATCCGTTATTTCAAGTAGTTTTTAGTTTCCAGAATTCGCCAATGTCGGCACTAGAACTGCCTGGATTAGTGCCTAGCTTTAAGAATATTGATTTAAAAAAAACACGATTTGATTTGGAACTACACTTGTGGAAGTGTTCTGAGGATTTTAGGAGCTTATGGGGTGCAAACTGGGAGTATTCTGAAGGTATCCGAGGTGTGATGGTTTACAAGACAGATTTGTTTGATAAAGCTACCATTAGCTGGATGTTGGAACATTTTAAAACTCTATTATCAGGTATTGTGATAAATCCAGAGCAACGTCTAGCAAATTTACCACTATTAAGTAAATCTGAGTTATATAAGTTATTAGTGGAATGGAATAATACCCAGGCTGATTATCCTTCAGATAAGTGTATCCATCATTTGTTTGAAGAACAGGTACAGCAGCATCCTGATGATATAGCAGTAATCTTTGGTAACGAGCAACTCACATATCAAGAGTTGAATAGCCGTAGTAATAAATTAGCACAATATTTACAAAAATTAGGGGTAAGTTCAGAAACTTTAGTCGGCATTTCCATTTCACAGTCTATAGAAATGATCATCGGATTGTTAGGCATTCTGAAAGCAGGAGGAGCATATCTTCCTTTAGACCCTAGCTATCCTCAAGAACGCCTAAAGTTCATGCTGGAAGATGCCCAGGTTTCAATATTGTTAACACAAGAAAATCTAATTAAGCATTTTCAAGGTTTCTCAAATCAAATTATTTCTATAGATAAAGACTGGGAATTTATTACCCAAGAGAAGGAAGACAATTGCAAAAGCGATTTAAATAGTGATAATTTAGCTTATGTTATTTACACTTCTGGCTCTACAGGAAAGCCTAAGGGAGTGGCTGTACCTCATAAAGCTGTAAATCGGTTAGTGTGCAATACTAACTATATAAAATTGTCACCATCCGATAAAATTTCCCAAGTCTCAAACACTTCCTTCGATGCAGCAACCTTCGAGATTTGGGGAGCGCTACTTAACGGTGCTCAACTTATAGGAATTAGTAGAGATGTCATGCTTTCACCGAAGGATTTTGCATTAGAACTACAACAAAAAAAGATTAGCATTCTCTTTTTGACTACGGCTTTATTTCAACAGATTGCTAGAGATGTTCCCGAAACTTTTGCATCCTTGCGATGTTTACTCTTTGGTGGGGAGACGGTTGACAAAAGATGGGTTAAAAAGATAATAAAACATGGGAAGCCAAAAGATTTAATTCATGTTTATGGGCCTACAGAAAATACAACTTTTTCATCTTACTATTACGTAGAAGAATTACCAGAATCAGTCACATCTATTCCTATTGGTCGCCCCATTCAAAACACGCAGATTTATATATTAGATCCCCATTTACAACCTGTGCCTATTGGCGTTACTGGCGAATTATATATTGGTGGAGAGGGACTAGCGCGAGAATATCTAAATCAAACTGAGTTAACTGCTGAAAAATTTATTCCTCATATTTTTAGTAATAAACCAACAACACGTCTTTATAAAACAGGTGACTTAGCCCGCTATTTACCAGATGGCAATATTGAATTTTTAGGTCGCATTGATAATCAAGTAAAAATCCGTGGCTTTCGCATTGAGTTGTCAGAGATTGAAGCGGTGTTGAGCCAACATCCAGCAGTGAGAGAAACTGTTGTTATTGCTGGTGAGGACGTACCTGATGATAAGTACTTGGTGGCTTATGTTGTTCCCAATCAGGAACAGATACCGATGTTAGAGATGCAAAGCTTTGCGTCCTTACTTCGTCAATTTCTCAAAGAAAAGTTGCCAGAATACATGGTGCCAAGAGCATATATGGTACTGGAATCTCTACCGCTAACACTTAATGGCAAAGTGGATCGCCGCGCTTTACCTACGCCTGATACAATTACTTTCAATCATCAAGATTATGTGGCACCGCGATCGCAAGTTGAAAAGCTACTTGCTCAAATTTGGGCTAAAATCTTGGGAAAAGAGCAAGTAGGTATCCACGACAACTTCTTTGAATTGGGCGGTCATTCTCTCCTCGCGACTCAGCTAACTTCCCGTATCCGTGATACCTTCCAAATAGATTTGTCTGTACGCAACTTGTTTGAAGCACCGACTGTAGAACAACTATCTAGATATATAGACACAATCTATTGGACAGCAAAAGGTATAAATAACGCTGAAACTACGGGAATTCAACGAGAAGAAGTAGAATTTTGAGAAACCCCTAAGTTAGCGATCGCTATGCCATTTATGCCATCCGATATATGTGCACGAGCCACAGTAGCGATTAACTTAAGCATTAGGAAAATGCGCGAATTGGCTGGGTTTAATCTAAACTGACTTTTCCCGTCATGTGGAAAAGCTTGCTTTTTTATGGCGTTTATCTACAGCCTCACTGCCTGTGTTTTTCAGTCTTGGGAGTTTTTAACAAGCTCACTAAGGTGTTCTGCTGCCGTCTTCAGGCAAAAACCTCTAGTAGAAATCAACCTGTATTAGGAAGTGGGCTATGCACATTGGATTTCTCAACCCTCAAGGCAATTTTGATTCAGGCAATAGTCATATTACGAAACACCCAGATTTTGGGGGTCAGCTGATCTACGTTAAGCAAGTCGCTATAGCCATAGCTCAGATGGGTCATAAAGTTGATATTCTCACCCGTCAAATTATTGACCCGGAATGGCCAGAGTTTGCCGAAGCGATTGACACTTATCCAGGGATCGATAATGTCCGCATTATCCGCTTACCAGCAGGGCCAAAAGAATTTCTCTCTAAAGAGTTATTGTGGCCTCATCTGGTTAGTGATTGGGTACCCAACATCTTTAAATTTTATCAAGAGCAAGGTGGCTTACCCGATGCAATGACTGCCCACTACGGTGATGGAGGATTGTGTGGCGTTCTCATTGAAGAAGAGACAGGCATACCTTTTACCTTTACTGGTCATTCTCTCGGCGCTCAAAAGATGGACAAACTGGAAATCACCCCAGAAAATCTGCCAGAAATAGACGAGCAATTTAATTTCAGATATCGCATTTTAGCCGAACGCCTGAGCATGAATCGCTCGGCTATTAATATCACCAGTACAAGACAAGAACGCTTTGAACAGTATTCTCATCGAGTCTATGGTGGTGCAGTGGATGTAGAGAATGACAACTGCTTTGCAGTAATTCCACCGGGAGCCGATTTCTCGATTTTCGGTGCAAAGGCACGTTCCGAAAATGAGGAAGCTACCGAAGAGTTCATTCAGGAACGATTGGCACGGGATATTGCAGAAGCCCGTCGAGATTTGCCCGTCATCCTAGCATCTAGTCGATTAGAGCCTAAAAAAAACATATTAGGGCTAGTGCAAGCCTTTGCAATGAGTCCAACACTTCAGGAACGAGCTAACTTGATGCTAATTACAGGGGGGCTGGACGATCCTTTACGAGAGGAGGCTAGTGACAGCATAGCTGAAGAGGTATTAGCTCCCATTCGGGAAGTTATCAAAGAAAATGACTTGTGGGGCAAGGTGAGTGCCTTTGGCTTGTCAGATCAGTCTCAAGAGTCACTGGCAGCAGCCTATCGGTTTATGGTGAAACACCGCTCGGTGTTCGCGCTGACCGCACTCTACGAACCTTTTGGGCTTGCTCCCTTAGAAGCGGCAGTTGCAGGTTTGCCAGTGGTAGCAACCAAGAACGGTGGCCCCAGCGAGAGTTTCCAACAGGGAAATAAGGAATATGGCGTACTCGTTGACCCAGAAGATCCTGCTGATATTGCGCGGGGCTTGGAACGGTTGCTATGTGATGCTCAGGAGTGGGAGTATTTTGCCCAAGCTGGTCAGCAACGAGTACTGAAGAAGTACACTTGGGAATCTACTGCTGAAAACTACCTAACTTTGCTTGAGCAGATTCTGTCTTCATCAGAAACCCGACCTCGCGCTGAACTCCTTCCCATCCATCCCTACTTCCTTAATCCACAATCGCAGACCGATGTTTCTTTGGAAGAATTGGGCGAACTTTACTTTGGAACTAATCAAAAGGTGTTAAGTACATCTAGCCTGTGAGGAAAGCAGCTATGAGCAGCCAGTACAAAACCTGCTGACTGCTTCGGCAAACTGCTGGTTTTGTTCCATCAATGCCATGTGTCCACCTGGTTTTAGGGTGACTCGTTGAGAATAAGGCAATTCTGCTTTCATGCGATCGCTCGCCACAGGTTTAGTTGCTATATCTGAAGCGCCGCAAACAACCAACACAGGTACGTTAATAGTTGCAAGTGTGTCTGTTTCGTCGAACCTTAACATTCCCAATGTGCCACGAGCCAGAACACCAGGCGAACCCAATGCTGATAATAGACCAGCAAAATTTAGTTGACCGCGTGTTTCAGTACCCGTAAATCCAGATAGTTCTACGGTGATGTACAGCGAACCATTAAAATACGAAAGCCAAGTCATCAACCAAAAAATCGGCCACAGCACAGTAGTCAGGTACAGCACAGGTTCAAGTATTGGCTTTTGTAATTTACGTACCAAATTACTAAATATACAGGTTTTAACCGGATTGGTGTAAGTAGTATCTACAAGAATTAAGCCAGCCACCCGAGTGCCTAATTGCTCTGGAAATAGGCGACAGAATGTGAGGTTAATCATTCCACCCATGCTGTGTCCTACCAAAATAACAGGTTTATCTCCTGCTATGGCAACAACAGCTTCCAAATCACGGGCATATTTTTCTATAGAATGATCGTTGTTTTTCGGTTTGGAGGATTTTCCTAACCCTGGTAGATCCCAAACAATTACTCGGAAGCGATCGCTTAGTTGTCGTTTGGCATAATACCATACAGTACTGTTTGGCCCCCAACCGTGTGACAAGATAATCGGTTGACCATCTTCAGGTCCAAAAAACTCTACTTGCAGTACACTACCATCCGGTCGTGGCAAACGTTGCACAGTTTTGCTACGCATAAACTTAGGTTCATCGGCTCCAGGACGGCGCAGCAGTGGCAAACTGATAAAACGACCGCCAAAAGTCCACAGAACCATTATTAGCCCAGCTACTAAGTAAAATGTTCCTACAAGTTCTCGTTCGTACCACTCATAGAAAATGTAAATTCCCCCGCCAAGTACCCCAATCGACAGCAGTTGACTCAACCATACGAGCAGTAAATTATGAGGCATGAACAGCATGAGCCTAAACCTTGCGATACGTCATTAACTGCGTTGTCTTTTAGCTTCATACCATAGTTATAATCATCCAAGTTTCATTCCCAGGAATGATTTATCCAGTCTTAGAAGTGTGATAAAAATGTTGGGTTAGGTAATAAGCAGTGCACCTTGGCAAAAAGAACTATCCAGTTAAAAAATGTTAAAAAACTGACGACACAAGTAATATTTATACAGCATAGCTGCCTACTAACTTCTAATAAATAACAATACTTGCGAAGGGGTTTAATTTTGAATACAGTTGAGTTTTTAACTTATCTTCGCAGCTTAGATATTCAAGTTTTTATTGATGGTGAAAAGTTTCGCGCTAACGCCCCTGATGGAATTCTTACACCAGAACTGCGTGCAGAAATTCAAGAGCGTAAAGCAGAAATTATTGAATTTTTAGAAGCATCTAGTCGTACTAATAATCAGAGTTTTAAACCTCTCTCACCTATTTCGCGGTCAGGAAATATTCCTCTGTCATTTGCTCAACAACGGCTGTGGTTTCTTGACCAATTAATCCCTAATAATCCTTTCTATAACATTCCACTAGCACTACATTTAACAGGTTCGCTGAAATTAGCCGCGCTAGAGCAAACTTTTAACGAAATCTTGCAACGACATGAAGCTTTACGCACCACTATTGTCGTACAGAAAGGGCAACCAGTTCAGGTAATTAATCCTACCCTAACAATACCTTTACCAATAATAGATTTACGGCAACTGCCACAAGCCAAACGAGAAATACAAGCACGACGACTCATTACACAAGAAGCTCAACATCCTTTCAATTTATCAACTGATTCGTTGCTGCAAGTAAAACTGCTGTGGTTGGATGAGACACAATACATCCTGCTGCTAACTATGCACCACATTGTCTCTGATGGTTGGTCTATAGGGGTGCTGATTCAAGAGATAGCAGCACTCTACACAGCCTTTGCCAGCAATCAGCCTTCTCCTCTACCGAAACTGACAATCCAATATGCAGATTTTGCATACTGGCAACGCCAATGGTTGCAAGGGGAAGTATTAGAAAAGCAACTGAGTTACTGGCAAAAGCAATTAGACAGCATTTCTATGCTAAATTTGCCAACCGACAGACCAAGACTAGCTGTTCAAACTTATCAGGGTGCAAGGCAACCTCTGCAATTATCAAAAAGTTTGAGCAAAGCACTTTTAGCTTTCGGACAACAAGAAGGGGTAACTTTATTCATAACCCTACTAGCAGCATTTAAAGTTTTACTTTACCGCTACACACAACAAGAAGATATTGCTATCGGTTCACCTATTGCCAATCGCAACCGTAGTGAAATTGAGGGATTAATTGGTTTTTTTGTCAATAGCTTAGTACTGCGTACTGACCTATCAGGAAACCCAACTTTTCGGGATTTATTGAGTCGGGTTAAAGAGGTAGCTTTAGGAGCTTATGCTCATCAAGACTTACCTTTTGAAAAACTTGTAGAAGAACTACATCCAGAGCGTAATTTGAATCAAAATCCTCTCTTTCAAGTTGTTTTTGCGCTTCAAAATGCACCGATAACAGCCTTAGAGTTACCTAGTTTAACTTTAAGTCCGCTACCATTTGAAACGGAAACAACGCGCTTTGATTTAGAGTTCCACTTGTGGGAGTCAAATACTCAAAATGGGTTATGGGCAGATAGCTCAGAAGGAATTAGTGGTTTTGTAATTTATAGCACTGATTTATTCGATGATGTTACTATCACCCGGATGATAGGACACTTCCAAATATTACTAGAGGGTATAGTTGCAAATCCAGAAAAACGAATTGCACATTTACCACTTTTAAGCGAATCTGAGCTACATCAATTGTTAGTTGAATGGAACAATACCCAGGCAAATTATCCTCAAGATAAGTGTATTCATCAGTTAATTGAGAGCGTATCAGAGCAGAATAGTGAGGCAACTGCACTAGTATTTGGCAATGAGCGACTTAGCTATAAAGATTTAAATATACGCAGTAATCAACTTGCACATTATCTCAAAAAATTAGGAGTTGAAAGCGAAGTTTTAGTAGGACTTTGTGTAGAACGCTCTTTTGATATGGTAATCGGGATGTTGGGCATCCTGAAAGCAGGTGGAGCTTATGTACCTTTAGATCCAAGCTATCCATCTGAACGTTTAAACTTTATGCTTGAAGATGCTCAAGTCTCAGTTCTATTAACTCATGAGCGATGGCTTGAACGCCTGAAAAACTATAATTCACAAATAATCTGTTTAGATAAAGATTGGGAGATTATTTCTCAAGAGATTGAAGATAATCTTACTAGTAAAGTTTCAGTAGATAACCTCGCTTATGTTATTTATACCTCTGGCTCAACTGGAAAACCTAAAGGGGTGAAAATTGAACATAGAGGATTGTTAAATTTAGTATTTTGGCATCAAAAAGCGTTTGCAGTTTCCCCCCTTGATCGAGCAACGCAGATTTCTGGAGTTGGTTTTGACGCTTGCGGTTGGGAAATTTGGCCTTATCTGAGTACTGGGGCAAGCATTTATATTGTAGATGATGAAAGCAGGCGATCGCCTGACGATCTCCGAGATTGGCTAGTATCAAAAGCAATAACAATTTCTTTCATCCCCACACCTTTAGCAGAGAAAGTTTTATTATTAGATTTTCCTCAGAACGCAGCTTTACGAATATTACTCACAGGTGGAGACAAACTAAATCAATATCCTTTACCTTCATATTCTTTTCAAGTATTTAATAATTATGGTCCAACTGAAAACACAGTTGTTACAACTTCAGGATATGTTTCTGTTAAGAATCAAGGTAATTTAGCACCTGTAATTGGTCGTGCGATGCCTGCGGCGGGCGTAGCCATCGCTAATACAAAAGTTTACATATTAGATAAACATTTACAACCAGTACCTATTGGCGTTCCGGGAGAGTTATACATAAGTGGTGATGGGTTAGCACGAGGTTATTTAAATCATCCTGAATTAACTGCTGAATCTTTCATTTATCATTCTTTTACTAATCAGTTAAAAGCACGACTTTATAAAACAGGTGATTTAGTTCGCTATCGAGTAGATGGCAACATTGAATTTTTAGGCCGCCTCGACGAGCAGGTAAAAATTCGTGGCTATCGTATTGAGTTGGGAGAAATTGAAGCGATATTGAGTCAGCATCCAGCAGTGCAGCAAACTGTAGTAATAACTCGTGAGGATGAACAGGAAAAGCGCATAGTAGCTTATGTAGTACCAAAAACTGAATACAGTAACGAACAGGAGAATTTGCAATTAATGCAATTGCAGAATGAGCAGGTTTTGCAATGGCAGATGTTGTATAACGAAACTTATAATCAATCTACTAATTCAGATCCTACATTCAATTTTGTCGGCTGGAATAGTAGTTATACAAATCAGCCTATTCCAGCAGAGCAGATGCGTGAGTGGGTGGATAACCAAGTCGAGCAGATTTTGGCTTTGCAACCCAAACGAGTGTTAGAAATTGGTTGTGGAACAGGCTTAATTCTATTTAGAATTGCACCTCACTGCACTAAATATTGGGGAACAGATTTTTCCTCAGTTTCACTTAACTGCATTCAGCAACAGCTACAAAAACAACAAATGCCGCAGGTAACACTGTATCAGCAAATGGCTACTGACTTCGAGAAAGTAGAAACAGCAGCTTTTGATGCAGTAATTCTGAACTCTGTTGTACAATATTTTCCTACTATTGATTATCTGATTAGTGTATTAGAAGGTGCTGTACAGGCAACTGCTCCAGGTGGCTTTATCTTCATAGGAGATGTGCGTAGTTTGCCACTCTTGCAAGCTTTCCATGCGTCAGTCCAACTGTATCAAGCTGAACCTTCCCTTACCTGCTTGGAGTTGCAACAACGGGTACAAAGGCAAATATTTCAAGAAACAGAGTTAGTTATTGACCCAGATTTTTTTACGGCAATCAAGCAACGCTTTCCGCAAATTAATCATGTACAAATTCAACTGATGCGGGGTAAACATCACAATGAGTTAACTGAGTTTCGTTACAATGTGATTCTTCATGTTAGTACTGAAACTGTTAATAATACTAAAAATTATTCAGTGGTGAACTGGTCTGAAGATAATTTAACAGTCTCAGCAGTGCGTCAGTTATTAATTGAGAATCAACCAGAAATATTAAGCATTATCAATGTACCTAATGCGCGGCTGATGTCAGCAATTAAAACAGCAGAATGCTTATCAGACGTAGAAGGTTTTAAAACTGTAGGTCAAATACGTAAAGCTTTGCAAGAACTAGAAAATTTCGGAGTAGAACCTGAAGATTTCTATGCGCTGAACGTACCTTATAGGGTTGATATTACCTGGTCTCATTCAAGTACTGAAGGACATTATGATGTGGTTTTTGTAAGACAAGATGCAGTAGGTAAAAGGACTATTTTTCCCCATAGCACGGCTCTCTCTCGTCCCTGGCAATCTTACGCCAATAATCCCCTACAAGCCAAAGCAGCGCATAAGTTAGTGCCGCAGTTGCAGACTTACATAGCAGAAAAACTGCCTGAATACATGATGCCATCAGGTTTTGTAGTATTGGAGTCTTTACCTCTAACAGCTAATGGTAAAGTCAATCGCCGCGCCTTAAGAGCATTCCATGATGGAATCAAGTCTCAATTAGCTGAAAATTACATTGCACCTCGAACTCCTGTTGAACACGTACTGGTGAAAATTTTTGTTGAGGTTTTGGGACTTAAGCGCGTAGGGATTTATGACAATTTCTTTGAATTAGGTGGTCATTCATTACTAGCAACTCAGCTTGTCTCTAGAGTGCGCGACATCTTGCATGTGGAGTTACCTTTGCGTAGCGTATTTGAAGGAGCAACAATTGCACAAATATCTAAAGTGGTGGAAAATTTTAAAGAAAGCAATGCTCAAAGTCAAGCCCCAGTTTTAGTCCCACTATCGCGTGAAAGTCGGCGGATTAAGTTATCTTCCTTAAACGAACAGAGCAAGGGGTGAAAAATTTAGTTGTGATTTAAGGGAACTCTAAAAAATAAATTATCCAATTTGTGTACTTAACTAGGATTCTTTCTTCCTTGTCCTCCCGAAGTTCTGTTCGTCGTACTCCAAAGGAGAACTCGAAGAGTAGACGTTGGCGTCCCTTGCGCGTCTCCCCTTGGGAGAAGCCAGACGCTCCTTCGTCGCTAACGCTTCGCTAACGCCGGAAGCCGGCGCTCAGACTTCTCTCCATGTTCCCCAGCAATCGTTAACTGGTGCGTTAGCAATAAATTTTGTAGAGAGGGAGAAAGAATGAGACCCAACATTCGTCGAGATGTTGGGTTTTGCAAAGCCTCAACCTAACCTACACTTGTTTCCTTTTTAAATACTAGGCTTATGGTTAAGCTTTGATGGTTTTGGCAAGTGTCTATTTTGCAATGGCAAGAATTGACTTGTGGTCAAATTATGAGTACGCAAAACTTCCAATTGCTGAGACATAATCTGTAGTTGTTGTTTGAGCATTTTTTCTACCAAGGTTTGAGATGGTAGTTCTCTACTATCACCATTAGCTGAAGTGACAGGTTGAGAATTATTGCTCATGTGATTTATTTGGGCATTGTCAACCGTATTTGAAGATTCAATCCAGTAACGTTTTCTTTGAAAAGCATACGTAGGAAGTGGAACTACCTGACCTGAATAATCACTTTCAAATCTTATCCAGTCAATATCTACTCCCTGTAGATACAATGCTGATAAACTTTCTAGCAATGTTTGCCAATTATCTCGCTTGGCATTCAAAGAAGGCAACCAAACAGAATTTTCACTTCCCTGACAACGTTTACCCAGACTACAAAGAACTGGTTTAGCACCAATTTCTATGAATAGTTCGTAACCTTCAGCCAATAAAGTATTCAATCCGTCCATAAATCTGACGGCTTGGCGTGTATGCGATCGCCAGTATTGACCATCGGGTACTTGTCCGGCTGGTAAGAAATTCCCGGTGACGTTGGAAACTAAAGGAATATTTGGTACTTGGAATTCAACTTGGCGGGTTGCTTGTTCAAAACCATCAAGCATTTCATCCATTAAAGGCGAATGGAAAGCATGGGATACATTCAAGCGTCGAGTCTCAATTCCTTGGGCTGTGAATTTGGCGATCGCAGCCTCAATTTTAGCGACTGTACCAGAGATGGTAATATTATCAGGAGCGTTAACAGCAGAGATTGTTACCTCTGGGCTGTATTCAGCGATCGCCGTCTGCACTTGTTCCTCATTGGCAAATACCGCAGCCATTGCACCCTTTGATTTGAGTTCTTGCATTAAGCGCGATCGCTTGGTAACTAGTTTCAGTCCTGCTTCTAAACTGAATACTCCAGCGATGCAAGCGGCGACATATTCACCGAAACTGTGACCAATGACTGCTGTTGGTTCTACACCCCAAGACTTCCACAATTGCGCTAGGGCATACTCTACAGCAAAGATTGCAGGTTGAGTATAGGCGGTTTCATCGATGCAGGTACTTTCGGAGTCAGGATACAAAATTGACAGCAGTGGTTTATCTAAATATGACCGCAAAATTCGATCGCATTGGTCAATGCAAGCGCGGAAGGTCGGCTGAGTTGCGTACAGTTGGCGACCCATGTTGATATATTGAGAACCTTGACCTGTGAATAAAAAGGCGATTTTCGGTTGCTGTTTGCTGGCGATTTTACCACTGACCAATTGCGAGGTTTTCTTTCCAGCTGCGTAAGCACCCAGTACGGTTTGTAATTGGATGTTAGATTGAGCGATCGCCACTAAGCGATGATCGAAATGCGATCGCCCAGTGTTGGCTGTGAAACAAATATCTGTTAATGAAGCATCAGGGTGATTACCTAGATAATTCTCATAGTCTTTTGCTAAATCACGCAAAGCATTTTCACTTTTAGCTGAGAGTGTAAATAAATGCAATGGACGTTCATCACTGACTGTATCTTTGGGGCTAACTAGAGGAGCTTCTTCTAAGATGATATGGGCATTAGTACCACCAAAACCAAAGGAAGATACACCAGCCAACCGCCGTTTATTGCCCCTATTCCAAGGTAACAGTGTAGTGGCGATAGATAAGTTAGTCCCAGCTAAAGAAATGTGGGGGTTAATTTGTTTGAAATGCAGATGGGGCGGAATTTCCTCATGCTGTAGCGATAATACAGTTTTAATTAAACCAGCGATGCCGGCGGCTGCTTCCAAATGTCCAATGTTGGTTTTGACTGAACCGATCGCGCAGGTATTTCCAGGTTCACGTCCTGGTGCGAGGACTGTTTTCAAGGAGTTGATCTCGATGGGGTCGCCTAAAAACGTGCCTGTACCATGCGCTTCGATATAGCCAATTTCATGAGGTGCAACACCAGCATTTTGCATGGCTTGCCGAATTACAGCTTGTTGGGCTAGTCCGTTGGGGGCGGTGAGTCCGTTGCTGCGTCCGTCTTGATTGACGGCTGAACCTTTAATTACTGCCAAAATGCGATCGCCATCACGATCAGCATCACTCAGACGCTTAAGCACCACTACACCACAACCTTCGCCCCGCACATAACCATCAGCATCAGCATCAAAAGTCTTACAACGACCGTCGCCAGCCATCATCCCGGCTTGGGAAAATGTCACCGTCAACTGTGGGGTGAGAATTAAATTCACACCAGCAGCTAAAGCTAGTTCGCATTCTCCCTGACGTAGACTTTGACAGGCTTGGTGAACTGCAACTAAGGATGAAGAACAAGCTGTGTCTACTGCCCAACTTGGCCCGTGTAAATCTAATAAATAGGATATGCGGTTAGCGGCAATACTAAAAGCATTACCAGTCCCACTATAAGCATCTAATCCAGACACTTGTTTAGCTAGCAACTGGGAGTAATCAAAATTACTAATACCCACAAATACCCCTGTGTTGCTTCCAGCTAACTTACTCGGTGCTTTACCTGCATTTTCTAGTGCTTCCCAGCAAATTTCTAAAAGTAACCGTTGTTGCGGATCGAGAGACTCTGCTTCCCGTGGGGAAATGCCAAAGAATGGGGCATCAAATTGATCTACTTCCGAGATGAAGCCACCCCAGCGAGTATTCATTTTGCCTGGTGTAGCGCGGTTCGGATCGTAGAAAGAATTCACATCCCAGCGTTGTTGAGGAACTTCACTAATAGCATCCACACCATTGCGGAGTAATTGCCAAAAGGCTTCCGGGTTATTTGCACCAGGATAACGGCAACCAATACCCACGATCGCGATGGGCGCAGCCCCGCCAGAGGCGATCGCATGATTATCTGTTTGCTGCTGCGAGACTATCTTTGGTTGTGGGACTCCATCACCTAAATATTGAGCTAAAGCAGCGATGGAAGGATAGTCATACAACAGAGTTGTGGGTAGTTCCCGTCCTAACCATTCCTGCAATTCTCCCGAAATTCTCACTGCTGCCAAAGAACCCAAACCATATTGTGCTAGAGGTTCGTTAATGTTGATTGTTTGCGGAGGAACTTGTAATTGTTCGCTCACTTTTGTTAATAACCAAGCTGCAACTGCTTCTGTATTGACTGTTTTTTCTACATGGGGTGCAATTGACTTTTCTGACAAATTATGATATATATTATCAGCACTCCACTGTGCGACTATTTCCAGAGTTCCAGCCGCTAACTCAGCTTTACAGGTACTACGTCTGACTTTACCAGAAGAAGTTTTCGGCAAACTGTTAGTTTTAATTAAAGCGATCGCATGAGTTTGTAAATCATGATGTTCGGCTACAGCCTTGCGAATAGCACCGATGACTTCATCAGCATTCAGCTTGCGGAGATAACTACGTTCCACTTCTTGGACAATCACCAACTTTTCTACGTTGTTAACTTCGACAGCAAAAGCCGCACCACCTGCTTTCCGTAGTGCAGGGTGACAATTTTCCATTGTGAATTCAATATCTTGAGGATAATGATTCCGTCCCATGATGATAATTAAATCTTTGAGACGACCAGTAATAAACAACTCACCATCCTGCAAAAATCCCAAATCTCCAGTCCGTAGAAAAGGGCCAGTTTTATTATCTGCTAAGTAGGCATGGAAAGTATTTTGTGTTTGTTCGGGGCGATTCCAGTAACCTTGAGCAACACTAGACCCCGATACCCAAACTTCTCCCACTTGTCCATCTGCACAAGGTGTCAATGATTCGGGATTGACAATCAATACTGTTTGGTCTGGGCTACTTTTACCGCAACCCACAATGGCTTTACCACCAGCCGCCGCAGTAGTTTCTCTGACTTGATTTTGTAACAAAGCTGTGGTGTCAATATGTCGCACAATGGGAGCTTCAGATTTCAAACCCCCAGAGACAATTAAGGTTGTTTCCGCCATCCCATAGCAAGGATAAAAAGCTTCTCTTCGGAAACCACAAGGAGCAAAAGTTTCTGCAAAACTATCTAGAGTTTGTGCGCGGATTGGTTCAGCACCGGTAAACGCCACTTCCCAACTACTCAAATCCAAGGTTGCTAGTTGTTCGGGAGTAATTTGACGACAGGCTAAGTCATAAGCAAAATCCGGGCCGCCACTGGTAGTTGCTTTGTAATGAGAAATCGCCTGCAACCAACGGAAAGGCTTTTGCAAAAAAGCGGCCGGAGCCATTAAAGTCACTGGAAAACCACCATACAGCGGTTGCAGAACCCCACCAATTAATCCCATATCGTGGTATGGAGGCAGCCAAATTACACCTTGGCTATTGGGTGTGTGTTGGTAAAAGTTATAGATGAGTTGGGAATTGTGCAATAAATTGCCGTGGGTAATCATTACCCCTTTGGGTGTACCTGTTGAACCCGAAGTGTATTGCAGAAATGCTAAAGTATCGCTGTTGATATGATGCCGTTGCCAATCTTCAGCTATATCTGTGTTCAGATTATCAGTTGCGATCCAGGGTATCGCTGCCAAGGTATTATTTTCAGCCAACTGTAAGGCTATGGAGGTTAATTCCACCGATGTCGTCAGTGCTACCACAGCTTCAGCATCTGATGCGATCGCCTCTAGCCTAGACATTTTTTGGTTGCGTCGGGGTGGATAAGCAGGAACAGCAATAAAGCCAGCATATAAACAACCAAAAAAGGCGGGGATAAATTCCATTCCCGGTGGATAAAGTAACAAAGCCCGTGAACCTGGTACTCCCCGTTGCAGAAGTTGAGTTGCGATCGCCCGTGCTTTTTGATCTAATTCTTGATAAGTTAAATTGATACTTTCAGTTTCTCCATCAACCAGAAAAGTATAAGCTGTTTGTGTAGGTTGATTTTGCGCTCTGTATCTTAAAAAGTCTACCCAAGTTGAAAATTCAACATTATTGTTAGTAATCATTGAGTTTTTCCTCAAAATAAATAAAATAATCCGCAGAGTTGATCATTAATAGTAAAGTTAAGAAACTTTTAACTGTGCTTGCTGAACACACATTTGTACTGTTTCTAATAAAGCATTTACATCTGCTTGTAGTTGCTGCAAATCTTGTTGAGGGTTTACTGTCCAAGTATGTATCGCATTCCAATTAGCATTCAGAAAAGTATTTTGACAAGCATGGCGGTCAATCTTTCTATCTGATTTCTTTGGTAAACTACCTGTTTTCAGAAGTACCACAGCATAAATTTGCAATCCATGTTCTTCTAAAATAGCAGTACGAATAGCTTTAATTACCTCATCGACATTGAGAATTCGTAAATAAGTTTTCTTCACTTCTTGAACAACTACTAACCGTTCTCGATCGTTAATTTCTACAGAAAATGCCACTCCAGCATTTGGTCTTAAGGATGGATGGCTTTGTTTCACAGATTGTTCAATAGCTTGCGTGCAATGGTTGCAACCTCTAATAGTAATTATGTCTTTGATAGATTCTTGTTTGAGGTTACTTTCATTAATCAGTTTGTGTAATTCTTCTGGCTGCTTCTCAATTAATACTAAATTATTCATTGTTTTCCTACTTCATTGTGAAATTAACTCCAGTAAATTCATGTAGGCATTTAGATAAGCGATATCAGATATTAGGGATCAGTACTGTGAAATTATGCACTCAAAAAAGACATTTATCAAAAAATAATTCAAAAGCTTGAAAATAGACTTACATATTTCAAGAAGACAGCAGGCAGTATCTGTAGGGTGTGTTATGGCGTAGCAATCGCGCACCTAAATCGTTAACTGGTGTCTTACGCCTGAGGGTACAGCATCCTACGTGTATTTCAGAAATCAAATATGAGTCCTATATAAAAAACTCAAAATCAACGATTGTAAAAATAGATAAATTTATATAAAGCTGTGTTTATTTATGGTTGATTGACTGCCTATTAACCTAATTGAGTTATCAACTATTCAATCGGTAGAAAAGCTGCTATTCATTAGTATTCACGATATATGATTTTGATTAAATTTCGATTTAATGAGGTTATGTGTATCATTTTGGAACCGTTCTGCTGTTATTTTGTCAGGAATGGATGCTGCTAAAATTTCTAAAAATTCATTAGGAGAACAATCTGGAAAGCTTACCAATACTCTATTCATAATTAATTCAGCGATTGGTCCAATAAAGTTAGTAAATTCTTCTTTAATAACTTCTAAAAGTAGCGAATTGCCATTCATGGATTTGTTTTCAAAAAACTTATTGTTATTAGTTTGAATATTATTATTGGTCAATACCACCTTTTTTATTATAGGTTTGTTACTTTTTTTAGTAAAAAATTTAATAACTTTTGCAGCTATTTTAGAAGTTATTTTTAAATTAACAACAGAAGATTCACTAGCAGGAGTTGCGTGGTTCTCCATATACTCTGGTAAATCTAAATTGAGATAAATAGGTTTCGGCAATTTATCATGATATTGTCTAAGGGTGCGTTCTAAATTTTGTAGAATTAATAGCTCTTCTAATGCCTTGTTGGTCTCTTTTTCTTGTTGACGAGTTTTAATTGCTTCTAAGGGAGATACAATTTTGAATTCAAAACGAGGTACAGTAGAGGAATTACTATGGTTCTTATTCAAATTCAGAATAATTTCTTTAGCTGATTGGCAGCGTTCAGTGGGTGATTCTATCAACATTCTGTCGATAATTGCTGCTAAATCATGACCAATGTTGACTTGCGATCGCCATTGCCAATTAAGTGATTCATCTAAAAGTGAATGTGGCATTTTCCCTGTTAATAGAACAATTGCACAAACACCAAGGGCATAGATATCACTAGAAGGATAGGAAAGTCCTAACCGCAACTGTTCAGGAGGGGAATAACCATACTTACCCACGATTGAAGTGTAATTTGAGTTAGAAAAATTTATGGAATCAGGAGACAGAAGTTGAGTCACATTATCTTTGACGACCCCAAAATCAATCAGCACTGGTTTAGATTGATGATGAGGTAACATAATATTCTCTAGTGAAATATCTCTGTGAACGATATTACTCTCGTGGAGATAATCTAAAACTGGTAAAACATCTATCAACCATGTTCTCACCTCTATTTCAGAAAAAGGTTGACCATTTTCTGCGACCCGCTCAAATAGAATTTCAGAATAAGTTCTACCATCAATATATTCCTGAACAATAAAAGTGCGATCGTTATCGGTAAACAAAGCTAAAAATTTAGGAACTTGAGGATGCTGAAGTTGATATAAAACTTTGGCTTCGCGCTCAAATAACTCTTTAGATTTACAAACATTTTTTGCTTGTAATGCTGTGGGGACAAACTCTTTCAAAACGCAAGGTTCATCAAATCGCTGATGATCTAATGCTAGATAAGTTCGTCCACATCCTCCCATACCAAGCAACTTCTGAATCTGGTAACGACCGTGTATTAAAGTTCCTGCCTCAATTTCTGTATTCATCTTTAATACGTTGTTCATTTGGTGTCAACATGATTTTTTATAAGTAAGTCGGTGGAAAAAAACCAAACTATGTTACGAAACGTAAATTGGCTTGAAACCCTTACCAATGACAAATGACAAATGACAGTCCTCGCCAGTTATGTTTAATTGCACCGCCCTACTTATAATAGTGTTGTATCCTCAAGAATTATGCAGAAAATATACAGTTGGCGAATATATAAAAGTTGACATTGTGGTATAAGCCATACCAGCCAACAGATAAAACCCTTAGCTAGAGTTAATATAGCAGCCCTAAATCATTTGTGAAATTTACAAACTCTAAATTGTTTCTCTTCCCCTTGGCGGTTCGTTTCAAAAAAAATTTTCACAACTCAATAGGACTTACGCAAGTGTCATATTTTTTCAGCCAAAAACGTCCAGAGCGGAGCCGGAGACGCTCCGCCTCCGGTCAAGAGTCAAATGTCCAAAAAGCCTTGACCATTGACTCTTGACCAGAATATACAGCGTATTGTATGTAAATGAAGTACACGGGTAGGGGCACGGTATTGCCCATACGTGTCAACTTAACGCGAAAGCCTTATCAGGACTTGATTTTGAATTAAATCGCCTACCATCAAGATCCGCGTTACCCCACCCCGGCTTTGCTGACGCAAAACCTCCCCTCCCCTTGCCAAGGGGAGGGGATTGAGGGGTGGGGTAAAATGCCTGTGGAATAAGCGTTTTGACTTAAGTTGACACCAATGGGCATTGCCGTGCCCTTACGATTATCTGTACTTATGATTTTCTCAAGTTCTGTCTGATTTGGTAAGGAATTACATAAGGCGCTATTTGCAACAAAGTCGGTAAAAATCCCTTCTGCGCAAACAGATCTTTAATACTTGGAGGATACCAAAAAGTTAATGAAATATTTTCCTCTACAGCTGTAACATGATGCCACCATAAAGGAGGAATATAAAGTATTTCTCCTGCTTCTAGAACTACCTCAATTTTGTCTTGCCAAGGAAATTCAGGGTATGATTTTAAGTCTGGAACAACAGGATTTACTTTACTCCAAGCAGGTGAAAAACCATTCTCTCTAATAGGTGGATAAAATGATAGATAATTAGATGGCGGAAATAAAATAAATTTTTTGCGCCCCCGAATCTGGACAAAAATGTTATGTACATCGTCAAAGTGTAAGTAAGTTTTTGAGGTAGATTTTTTATTAGCAAAACCAAAAAAGAAATACATTACTTTTGGCTTTTTCTCAAAAAATTTTGGATAAACTATATCTTTAACAAGTTCAGGAAAGTGCTTCAGAAAATCTACCTGAGCCATGTAGTAAGATAAATTATCATCCTGTTGATTACCCTGAACTATATTAATATAGTCTTTAAATTTCATTTGCTTACGAGCGTGATAATAATCAGCAGCAGCAAAATTGTAATTTTGGAAGAAGGTTTGGTTATAAGCTTCAACAGGAACTAGATTATCTCCACAAACATCTGTTAGATAGCTATTTGACCAATTTTTATAAGCATCCCATTGGTTAGCTACATCATTAATAATAAATGCTTGCCCTTGCTTCCACAAATTTAAGAATTCTTGCTTGCTAGGATGAGAAATTCTTGTAATAGAACTTTTTTCGGTAGCGATCATGAGAGATATCTCCTCGTTAGTTTAGATAGAGAGAAATTAGGTGTTTTTGGTCTAAGTAAATCAATTAAGCAGCGCGGACATCATTCTTTAAATAACCATCTTCCATGTGAATGATGCGGTCAGCCATATCCAGAATGCGATTATCATGAGTAATTAAAAGAATAGAACAACCTTGATATCTGGCACGTTCTTTTAATGTCTCGACGACTATCTGAGTGCTATTTTTATCTAGAGATGCTGTTGGTTCATCAGCTAGAATTAATTGGGGTTGAGTAACCAGTGCGCGTGCGAATGCTACACGTTGTTTTTGTCCTTCAGAAAGTTGATCTGGATAATAATTAATACGGTGATTTAAACCTACTAATTCCAGTATCGCTTCTGCTCGACGGCACATTTCTTTACGAGACATATTGCGAGACAATTCCATAGTCATTTGTACATTTTGGCTAGCAGTGAGAAAAGGGACTAAATTATGTTTTTGAAACACATATCCAATTTGACGACGTAGTTGCAATAACTTATTATTACCAGCTCGATATATTTCCTTGTCCAAAACTTTGACGCTACCCTCTTGTACACTTCGTAAACCCGCCATCAGGCTTAATAAAGTTGTTTTTCCCGAACCAGAAGGGCCTGTCAAAATTACAATTTCACCAGAATTAATTGATAGACTAATATCAAATAAAACCTGTTTTCGTAATGAGCCTTTACCAAAGTGGTGGTTGAGGTGCTGAACAGAAATGATAGAATACTGGGACATGATGATTACCTATAAATTCAGTTGAACTGCATAAATATTTGTAGTTGGATTTGTAGTTGGGATAAAGCAGGAGACAGAAGAACTTTAGATTTTAGATTTTGCGTAGCGTTTTGGATACAAGAGTTCTTTAGCTGGGTTTCTCTCCGGAGGAAAATTTTAAAAACGGATTTGGGATTGAACAATACAATCTAAAATTTAAAATTCCAAATCTCACATTGAGGGTTAAGAGATTTTGAATTTAGCCAAAAAGTTCGGCAGGATCGGCAGAACGAAGTTTATTCATCGCTAGCATCCCAGCAATTGAACACATAATAATTGTGAGTAACATCACCATCACACCCCTAGTGATAGTCATGATCATCGGTAAACGAGTAGCTTCTTGAACAAAGTTATAGAGATACATACAAATAGCGAACCCAGGGATATATCCAATCAAGGACATTAAAAATGCTTGTTGTAAAACTACCTTAACTAAGTATGAATTCGCATATCCAATAGCTTTAAATGTGGCGTAGATAAAGATACTATCAGAAATTTGTGTGTAGAGAATTTGATAAACAATAATGCCACCAAATACACAACCGATAACTGTACCCATATTAAAAATGAATCCAATGGGTGTTGATTGTGCTAAAACATCTTTTTCTAATTGGATATAATCTGCTAGAGTCATAATTTTGAGTTCTTGAGGTAAGTCTGGTAAGACTTTTTTGATAATGCTTTGGGGGTCAACACCAGATTTAACTTTAATCACTCCCATCTGAACTTTTTCTAACGGTTGGTCTAAAATTGCAGAAAAGGTTAAATCACTGGTGATAATTACACCATCAGCTGTCATTACCCCACCTCCGAGAGAAAATAATCCTCTCACTGTAATTTGGTGATTGGATACATCTGTTATCACTTCGCCGTTCTTCTCTAAACGCTCAACAATGGGGCCAAATTCAGGTCGAGACAGGCGATCAAATAATATGGTATTAGCGGCTTTGAGGACTTCTGTTTGTTGATTGACTTCTGGCAAATTAAACACAGGTTGATCGGGTGTAAAACCAGCGATCGCAATTGGCCTGCTGACAAAAGTTTCAGGATTTTTGAAGTTAGTAACCGAAAAATAGAAAGGATTAACCGATTCTATGCCATCCACAGATGAGATGTTATACAGATAGCGGCGCGGAAACACCTTCATATCAAAAAAACGCTCTGTATCACGATGCAGTAATACTAAATCAGCTTGGATTTTTTTATGAAATACCACAGCATCTTCAAAAAGTCCGTCTCTAAAACCCAATTGAATGAACATCAACATTACTGCAAAAGTAACGCCAGTAATGGTAACTAGTAAACGAGGTTTACGATGGATTAATTGCAACCAAGCGACAGGAGTAATAGCAGCCATAATTTAAAATTTTTGAATGAATTTAAATGTTATTAGAAGTTTTAATTTTGACATCAACTTGTAAATTAATAAAATTAGCAGCTTCTTTAGCCTGATTTGGATCTAAACGAATTTTGACTTCTGCAACTCTTGAATCGATATTGATTGAAGGGTCATTATTGACCACATTTCGCTTACCTATTTCGACTCCGATGTGTTCAACAGTTCCAGTCAATCCTGTAGGTAGTGCTTTACTCGATATTTCTGCTTTTTGACCTACTTTAATTTTGCTGACATCAGTTTCATAGATTTCTGCAACTACATACATTTGTTGAGTTTGAGCTAACTCAACTATCCCCTTTTCGCTAATAGTTTCTCCGGCAAAAGTATTAACCTTCAAAATTGTTCCATTCATCGGCGATCGCACATAAGCAAGAGCTAAATTAGCTTGTGCTTCCGAAACAGTAGCTTTGGCTGTTTCCAATTGGCTTTGAGCCACTTGCACATCTACAGGACGAACTTCTTTTAACTGTGCCAAACTAGCTTTTGCTTCTTGAATCTGTTTGGGAAACGATGATAAACTCTGGTTGAGAGAACTTTTAGCTTCCTTGAGTTGCGCTTGCAAAGTTTCTACTGCTAGTAATTTTGTATCTTTTGTTGACGCAGATATAGCACCTTGCTCATATAATGACCGAAAGCGTCCATATTCGGTTTCGGCATTTCTCAATTGTGCTTCTAAGCCAGCAATCTTAGACTTTTGAATGTTAATCTCCCCTTGATACTGGGCTTGTAAATTGGCAATGCGTGCAAGTTGAGCAGCCAGTTCTCCTTGTTTTGTAGTTCCTGCTTGGGCTTGAATCAGTTGTGATTGAGCAACTCGAACACCCGTTTTGGCTTTTTCTAAAGTTGTTTGCAGTTGATTGACGTTATCCAAAACAGCAATTAGTTGTCCGCGACGAACATTATCACCTTCTTTGACCAAAACTTGATCTAACCTAGCAGTCTGCAAAGCTGATGGCCCAGATAAGTTAATGATTTTATCCTTGGTTTGAATGCGTCCTAACGCTGCCACTGTGGGAATTACAGGTTTTGGAGCTACTGTTGGGGTAACATTACTCTGCTTTTTAGATTGCCCATTAAAGCTTGAGGTAGTAGCAAAAATATAAGCTGGCACACCAATAGCCGCTAATCCTACAGGAACTATGAAAGCTAGTGTCAATTTTTTGGATTTTGGATCAAAGTTTACTGTTTTGCGAAAAATGTCCATTGGTGGTTAACCTCAATTAATATGAGTGCGATTATAGGTATGGGTAATTTGTGATTATTCTGGTTATTCGGCTAATTTTATGGAGCGTTAATTAACTTAATTGCTCCTGTATTTTGATAGGGGATAAGCAAATTTTTTATGCAGTTGCTTGATTAAACCCCTGAGAAAGGGAACAGAAAACAGAGAATTAGCCTTGGTTGCACAGCATCTGGGGGGACTTCCAGATGAAAATTATTCATTTTGAATTGATGCTCTACTAGGAACTTGGGTTAATAGCATCAGGCAGTTGCTTTTCTACTAGTCTCAATGGTTTATATTGATAGGCGATGATCGTCGCCAATACGGTGAGTATTCCCATGACGATAAACATCAGACCGATACCACGTCCTTGACCAACACCAATAATTTTTCCCATAGTTTCTGCCAACAGCCCATCAGGAGTCATTAATGGCTCGAAGATTTTATCTGCTAGTGGACCGGCGACAGTGTAAGCCAAAGGCTGTGATGCGTTAGCGATCGCTCCTATTGTCGCAAAAACTCGACCTTGCAAATTAGAGGGTACTTTCTTTTGAAAAATAACTTGGGCTGAACTGTTAATAATTGGGAGACCAAAGAAAAACAAAAAAGCTATCAGTGCTAAGACTAAAATCGATTGGTAAAACCCTGCACAGGTAATGCAGATCCCACCTAGCAGCATAAAAATAAAGATACTGAGAGTTAAATACTGTGGCGTTTTCACTGTACTCACAAGGATGCTACTCACTAGCATTCCTATACCGCCAGTAGTCATAATTGTCCCCAAGTCTGTAGCCGAACCAAAGGACAAGACTAGCGGCGTAATTAGCATTTGCACAATTCCGACTAGGAAATTGTTTACAGCAAAAAACAGTAATAGTGCAAACAGTCCTCTTCGTTGAACCAGATATACCAAACCGTAAGATGCTTCCTTCAACCAAGGAGTTTTTTCGGCGCGATGTCTATCAATGTACTGTTTGGGAAACGGAGCTAGTAACAAAGTACTCAAAGCAAACAGAAAACTAGCAAAGTCAATAAAGAGAATGCCGTCAATTTCCAGAAACAGCAGCAGTATACCTCCTAACATTGGTGCAACTAAGCGACCTGCGGCTTCCCCCACTTGCAGCATACCGTTGGCTCGTGCCAATTTTGCTGGTGGCACAAGCAAGGTAGTAGCTGCTGTATAAGCTGGCCATTGAAAGGCAGCAAAGCAAGAACTAATAGTAGCACCTACGTATATGTGCCAAATAGTCAAATCGTCAGCGGCTAACAAAATTGCAATTACCCCCGTAGAAATACCTGCTCCAAGGTCACTAAATAACATCATCCAACGGCGGGGGAATTGGTCTACCAGCGTGCCAGCTACGGGAGAAATCAGAATCATGGGCAAGCTGGTAAACAGGGAAATCAAGGCGAACTGTGTTACCGAACCAGTTCGCTGGTATACCCATACACCCAAGGCAAAATTACTTAGCTGCGAGCCGATGAGGGAAATCATCTGTCCAAACCAGATGATGGTAAAAATATGCATTCCTGTATTTTTTGGATGTTGGGTCATTGCAAGACTCCTCATGAACCTACATGTGCTTGCTCAATACAGATTCTGAGTTGATCTGCTACAGATGAGATGTGGGGTTGAGTCATCATCGTCAGATGGTCGCCTGGAACAACGTGAATATTGACGTTTTGAGCCGAAAACTCACTCCATCCCCAAGCGGAGTCTTGGCGCAACTCAGTTAAAAGTCCCACATCTTCTGCATTCACTTCCTTAGCCCGCAGCAGTGTCAGGCGATGTGGATAAATTTCCTGGGGTGAATATTTGATACTAGCTTGTAGATTTGCCTCGAACACTTGCACCAAACCACGCACTTGCTTTGTATCAGTACCCGCAGGGAGTAAACCAACGGCGATTAATTGTTCCTTGAAATATTCCAATTGTGCGTCGAGTTCTAGCGGCTGGAGTATTTCATAGCTGATATTTAAGCTCTTACCTGCCCAACGTTCAATTAGGCGAGCAGTTTCGGTCAGTCTGCTTGCATCATCAACATCAATATATATAGGTTTGTCACTAGCAACTGGGGCGGGAGCGTCTAAAATCGCCACTAAAGCCACCTCATGTCCTGATTTGACTAACTGTTGAGCTATTTCATAGGCCACAATACCCCCAAAGGAGTGACCGCCGAGAAAATATGGCCCTTCAGGCTGCACTGTTTGTATCGCCGGGATGTAATAAGCCGCCATTTCTTCAACAGTAGTTAATGGTGCAGATTCTCCATTTAAACCCGGTGCTTGCAAGCCGTAAAATGTTTGATTTTCACCTAAATCACGCGCCAAATCATGTAAATAAAGGACATTACCACCGCCTCCAGGTAAGCAGAAGAAAGGATATTGGGAATTACCTGTTTGAATTTCTACTAAGGGAGACCAAGATGAAATTTCTGATGCTTGGCGAAGCAGATTAGCCAATTTTTCGATTGTGGGATTTTGGAAAAGTGTGGCTAAGGCTAAGTTTTTACCAAACTCTTGGTTAATATGAGCCATTAAGCGCACAGCTAGCAGAGAGTGACCACCGAGTTCAAAAAAGCTATCATTGATGCCTACAGGATGGACATTGAGCAGATTTTCCCAGATATTGGCTAATTTTAGTTCTAAGCGATCGCGTGGTGCGATAAATTCTACTTTTAGTTCATCCAAACGAGATGTATCTGGTTGCGGTAAGGCTTGACGGTCTACCTTACCATGAGTGGTGAGAGGGATGACCTCTAGCATCACAAAGGCAGAGGGGATCATGTATTCCGGTAACTTGGACTGTAAAAATTGGCGCAGTTCACTACTCGTGGGCGCTGGCTGTTTTGGCACAATATAACCTACCAAACGCTTGTCTCCAGGTTGGTCTTCTCTCGCGATCGCAGTCACAGCATTTACTAGGGGATGTTGCGCCAGCAAAGACTCAATTTCTTCTAATTCAATGCGGAAACCACGAATTTTCACTTGATGGTCAATGCGTCCGAGGTACTCAATATTACCATCAGGTAAATATCTTGCTAAATCACCTGTTTTGTATAGGCGAGAATTAGGTTCATCGCTAAAAGGATTAGGGATAAATCGCTGTTGTGTTAATTCTGGACGATTGAGATAACCCCTAGCTACTCCTGCACCACCAATATATAGTTCGCCAGGAACACCAATTGGTAGAAGTTTTTGATTGTCATCTAGCAAATAAAGTTGAGTATTCGCAATGGGACGACCGATTAAAATTGCACCTGATAAAGAAGTTTGCTCATCCACTTCATAAACACAACAACCAACAACTGTTTCAGTGGGGCCATATTCGTTAATGATTCTGGTATTTGGGGCATTATCGCGCCAAAACTTCAAGCTTTTACCCAATAATGCTTCGCCACCGATAATTAATGCTCTCGTTTCCGTAACACCTTCGTGGTTAGGTAACATCTGATTGAGCATTTCTAGGTGTGCTGGTGTAATTTTCACCAAGCTATAGTTTTGATCAGATTGTAAAAGTGCAGACAAAGCTTCAATTTCTTCCTTCTCAGGCAATAATACAACCCTTTTTCCGACTAATAACGGTGAGAATAAGCTGGTAATTGTAGCGTCAAAACCGATGGAAGATTGTACTGGCGCACCGTAACCTTGGGCGATCTCATAAGCATTTGTACACCAACTCAGATAATTAACTAAGCCTTTGTGGGTAATCATCGTTCCCTTGGGTTTTCCTGTAGAACCAGAGGTGTAGATGATATAAGCCAAATTTTCCGGTGTGACATTACTGACAGGGTTGTCAATGCTGAGTGTGGCATTTTCTGGTAAGTCTCGATCGAGACAAATTATCTGGGTATTATGTTCAACAAATTTATCTACCAGTTTTTGTTGCGTTAACAAAATGGGAATTTGAGCATCTTCTAACATAAATCCCAATCGTTCTTGGGGATAGGTGGGATCGAATGGTATATATGCACCACCAGCTTTGAGAATACCCAGGATACCAATCAGCATATCTAAGGAACGTTCTACACAAATTCCTACCAATACTTCTGGTTTTACTCCTAACTTTTGGAGGTGATGCGCTAGCTGGTTGGATTTGGCGTTTAGTTGTGCATAAGTAAGAGATTCGTGATTGAATTCAACGGCGATGTTGTTGGGAGTGCGTTCTACTTGTGCAGCAAATAATTCATGAATACATTTATCTTGGGGGAATTCTGTTTTTGTATTGTTAAAATCAATCAATAATTTTTGGCGATCGCTTTCACCGATCATATTTAAATCCGCGATCGCTGCTTCTGGATTATAAGTGACACTTGCTATTAATGTCAGATATTGTTCGGCAATAATTTTGATACTATTCTCTGAAAATAAGCTGGAATCGTAATCAAAATTTACAACCAAATTATCCTGTCTATAACCGCTAGAAAGCTTAATTTGGAATTTGTCGATGTTGGCAGATTTTTTATATTCCGAAAAAGCAATATCCCCATTTACATAGCTCTGTGACTGTGGTGTGAAATCAAAACAGAAAGGGAAAAAAGGACGAGCAGCAAATTTATCATTGGTAGAGATGAGATTCTCCCAGTCAAAATACTCTTGCCACTTTTTAACAAACCGCAAAGACTCAGAAACTCTTTCCATCAGTTCTGAGAATTTTAAAACATCCTCTAAGCGGGAATGAATCGGCAAGTATTTAGTTAAAAGTCCAATAACTTCTTTTAATTCCTCATATTCACGTCCATCACCAGCCGCCCCAATTACAATTTCCGACTGACCGCTTAAACGCCACAGTAGCAATTGCCAACAAGCTAATAAAATTGCTTCAGTTGAACTATTATAATTTTCCTGCAAAATTTCTAGTTTTTCTACCGTATCGCGATTCATCTCCAAACGGAGCGATTGAGGTATAAAGCTAATTTTTTCAGATGACTGAGTGGCATTTTTGTTTTCAAAAGGAATTCGTAAATTTAACACAGCAGAAATATCTTGTTGCTGCCAATAATTTCTAGCTGTTTCTGTATCCTCTGATTCTAATAATTCATTCAGCCATTCAGATACATCTGCATATTGCATGACATCATCTGATAGTTTTTCGCCCTGTAAACAAGCTGTATAAGCACGACCGATTTCGCAGATTAGATAATTGAGTGTTGTATTATCTGCATATAAAGCAGGCAAGCTGATAAACAATATATGCTTGTCTGTAGCTAGCTTGCTTAAAACCAAATGTAAATTTGTAGCTTGTTCAAAATCAAAAATTCGCAGGTTGGCATCTTCAAAAAGTGCATCAATTTTGGCTTGTTGTGCCTGAGAATTCAAACTGCTCCAGTCATATTCTGCCAGCAAAATATTATTGCAGGCTTCTTTATGAGCATCGCTAATTGATTGGAATGGGATATTCATACCTGGTAAGGAATGAAAAGCGGTGCGAAATATTTCGTAGCGATCGCTAATATTTACTAAAGCTAATTTCAGAATATCGGAGTGCAGATGACCTGCGATATTAATTGCAATTTGGGAACAGTACGCTTGATAATTATCTTTTTGTTGTAACCATAAATGCTTTTGCTGAGGAGAAATGCGAATCAGATTAGTCATTTCAGTGTGCATAAAATTGAAATCCTTTGAGAGAGTAAAACGTCAATTAAATGAATAAATATTAGTGATACAAGTTATGTAAATTTAAGCCAGACACCTGCATCAATGTTTTAATAGGAGTAGCAAAATCAATTTATGCTCCATTCGCCAAATTTTACACAAAAACTCCCAAATGCTTACTGAATAAGCATTTGGTAGCATAATCAGTAGAGTGTGTTCTGCCGCTAACGCACCTAGAATAGACTTCTTGCAAAAGTCGGGAAAAGGGTAAGGGGAAAGCGGCTGGTGAAAAAACCCTTTCCCTTTAACCTTTTCCCTTTCCCCCTCTTGCAAAACTATTTTCAAGGCAGGTCAAATGATCAACAAGGTTCTGCCATCGCCACTACAATCTTTCGTTTACCAACGAATGTCATCCTTCCATGTGCAGCCAACATATTATCCAGCATTAAGACATCTCCTTTCTGCCAAGGATAAATAACGGCTTCTTGGCGATATATTTCACGGATTTCATCTAAAACAGAAACTTCAATAGGAGAACCATCACCATAATAGGCATTGCGGGGAAACTCGTCTTCTTTGAGTAATGCAGATAATGATTCGCGTACTTCTGCTTTCAAGCTGGAAATATGGAAAAGATGAGCTTGGTTAAACCATACCATTTCACCAGTTTTTGGGTGTTTGGCAACAGCTGGACACACTTGGCTAGTTCTGAGGGTATTGTTTCCTGTCCATTCAAAAGAAATACCCAACTGGCGACAATGACTTTCTACCTCAGATTTATTTGTGGTTTGAAAAACTTCTTGCCAAGGCAAATCGACATCGCCATAATTTCGCACATACATGACTTGCTTTTCGATAAACCGTTCTTTGATGGACGGGTTGATGCGTTCAAACACTTTACGGCTATCAGCAATTGGTGTTTCTCCGCCAATTTCTGATGCTTTTACGCAGAAAAACCATATCTTCATGGGATAAACGGGAGAGTAAGCATTTTCGTTATGTAGTGGAATGATTTCATCGGCGGGATATTCAGTTGAAGTATAGATTTTATCGCTGACTTCTGTGCGTGGCGTTGAGCGATAGGTGTAATCTAAGAGTTCTCCGGTGGATGCTACTTTCACAAAGTTTTGGAAATCTTCGACTGTATTGACATGGAAATTTCGGAATAGTATGCCACCATTTTTCAGTAAGTTAGTTTCAATTAAATCACGATTTTGCTGTGCCCAATTGATTAAATTAATCCCATCTACAGTAGGGGAAATAACTAACGGTAAAGGATTATCTGAGTTGAGTGGTTCTATGTTGACTAATTTTTCAACTACTTTGCGTTTGCCAATTTGTAGTTTTTTGATGCTGTTTGTTGGGAATTCTAAGTTGTTCATTTTGATTTGTTTTGGTTAATAGATTTGTTTGTTTCACTCAGAGGTGCCGATGCTTATACTAAGTTGCGGTCTGTTGTAGTAGCTTGAGATTAATGAGATTGCTTCCCTCCACTGCGTTCCGGTCACAATGACAGATACTATCTTTGATAGCAACTTGGTATCAGAGGAAAAGAGTGACAGAGATGCAAATGATTACAGTTAAAGAACAGAAATTATGCTTTGCATGTCTGCTTTTGAAAAAGTCAGTGTTGGTCAGCAATTACAGCAAATTAAGCTGATTTACGCTTGAATTTGTTCAATTTATTGATTGCTGTTGCTGCTAATTGTTGGTCTTTAATGAGTTGTTTTTGTTTGTCTGCTTGGACAAGTATTTCTGCTATTGTTTGTAACTTGGCATCAGGCTGTGCGGTAATTGTGTTGGCGACAGTGGCAAAGTTTTCTAGTATGTTAGCAATAGTATCGTGTGTAAAGCGGTTGCCTTCATAGCTTAGTCCCACAGATATATTTTCACCAGGCATAATTACCAACATCAAAGGATATTTTGTGCGTTCATAATTACTGATGTTGGCAATTTTTAAGCCACTACTAGAATTTTGCAAAGCAGGATCTACCGGGTAGTTATAAAAGGCGACGTTAGTCTCAAACATTGGTGTCCCGCTAGCTATTTCACTCACCCTTTGAATTTCCACTAAGGGAGTATGAGAGTATTGCTCCCGTTCTACTTGCCTTGTGTGTAAATCTTTCATCCAAGGTAATATTTGATCATCTTCTAATACTTGTACCCGTACTGGTAAGGCATTGATAAACATCCCTACCATAGTTTCTACACCCACAAGTGATGGGGGACGACCGGATACAGTTGTGCCAAATACTACATCTTGTTGATGACTGTAATGGCTGAGTAACAGTGCCCAAATTCCTTGTACCAAGGTGTTAAGAGTCAGTTGATTTTGTCTAGCTAGAGATTCCAGCTTAGTTGTTAATCCTTGTGGTAATTGAAGATGCTGCTCGTGATAGGTCTGTTGTTGTTGGGAATTGTGAACAATAGATTTATCTACCATGAGCGGCGTTGGGGCTGTAAAACCTTGCAGCGATCGCAGCCAAAATTCTTTGGCTTGGGAAAGGTCTTGTTGTTGCAACCAAGTTATATAATCGCGGAAGGGGCGAGGTGTTTTTAAATATAAATCATGCCCCTGATTCGCAGCTTCATAGAAAGCAAAAGCTTCTTGAACCACGATAGGTAAAGACCATCCGTCTATCAGCAAATGATGGAATGTCCAGACGAATTCGTAAGTATCATCTGCTGTTTGAATGAGACTACAACGCATCAAGGGAGCTTGGTTAAGTTCAAAACCCTTGTTTCTATCTGCTGCGGTAAAAGCTGTCAGTTGTTCTTGTTGCTGGGTAGGCGATAGAGAACGCCAGTCATCAACCACAAAAGGTAGATTGACAGTTTTGCAAACAACTTGATGCGGCTTATCCAGATTATCCCAAACAAAGAAGGTACGCAAAGCCGAATGGCGCTCAACTACACGTTGCCAAGCTTGTGCAAACGCTGTGGTATTAATAGATCCGTAGAGCGTACAGCTTAACTGTTCGCAATACACCCCGGACTCTGGGTCATACAGGCTATGGAAGAGAATACCCTGTTGCATTGGGGAAAGGGGATAAATCGACTCGATATTTTTCTTGTGGCTGGCTGTGTCACGGTTTGTCATTTCTGCGACTAAGTTATCCAGATATTCCTGAGTTAACTCAGCTTCGGGAAAATCTGAAGGTGTATAACCGCCAACATCAGTAGACTGACAGTGATGGATAATATATGTAAGTGCATTAATGAAACTAGCAGCTAAAGCCTCAATAGTAGATTTTTGGTGAATGTTCTGGCTATAAGTCCAATTAAGTTGCAACTTACCTGATGCTACTAAGGCGTTAACTTCCAATAAGTGAGAGCGATCGCCTAATGTACTTTGTTCTGCACCAGCAGACTCTTGAGCCAATTTCCAAGCGCCAGACTCCGATAACTCTTGGTCAAATTGTCCCAAGTAGTTGAAACTAACTTGTGCTTGGGGTGCAGTTGTGAGTTGATGACGGATTGCGGGGTTAGGGCTAAGATAACGGAGAATACCGTAGTTAATACCCCTTTTTTGGGAAGGGCGTAGTTGTTCTTTAATTGATTTTAAAGTTTTACCTGCATCGGCTGTTGCCAATTCAAATTTTACTGGGAACAGGCAAGTAAACCAGCCGACAGTGCGCGATAAATCGATGTCTGCAAACAGTTCTTCTCGTCCGTGGCCTTCCAAATCAACGAGTAAGGAAGATTCACCAGTCCATTGAGCCAAGCTTTGTACCAAAGCAGTTAACAACACATCGTTAATTTGGGTGTTGTAAATCGCCGGAACTTCTTGCAGCAAGGCACGAGTTTTTTCTGTATCGAGAGATACCGAAACTTGTGCAGAGTCAGCCACAGTATTAACTGCTTGGGGATAGTCTACAGGCAAAGGTGTAGAGCCTGATGACTGCGCCAACCAAAAGTCGAGTTCGGTTGTGAGTGCGTTTGAGTTACTATATTCAGCCAATCGCTGCGACCATTCTTTGAAGGAAGTCGTTTTGGCTGGTAGCTGAACTGTTTCGCCACGATTGAGTTGCTGATAAGCATGAAATAAATCTTCTACCAAAATTCGCCAAGAGACACCATCCACAGCTAAGTGATGCACAATGATCAGCAACCGAGCAGATTGTGTAGCACCGAAGTGGAACAGAGCAGCTTGCATTAACTGTTGGGACAGATTTAAGCTAGCGTGTAGCCGATCGGCGGTAGTTTCCAGGGCTGTTTGTTGTGCTTGAGGAGCTTTCCCTGACAAATCTACATAAGTTAAAGCTACTGTAGCATCAGCATCTGCGTGAGTTTGTGACCAACTTTCCCCTTCTGGGACAAATCTCAACCGTAAAGCATCGTGGTGCAATAATAATTGCTGCAAGGCTGATTCCAAGATTTCTGGTTTCAGGTCATTTGGTACTTCCAACAACACCGACTGATTAAAATGGGCTGGTTGCGGTAGATTCTGGTCAAAAAACCAATGTTGGATCGGTGTTAAGGGTAACGAACCTGTAACTAAACCTTGTTCTGCTGTGATACTCTGTGTCGTGTTTGCCACAGCCGCCAACTCAGCGATTGTTTGATGTTGAAATAACTGCTTGATATTGAGTTGAATTCCGGCTTGGTTGGCTCTGGCAATAATTTGCAAGCTGAGGATAGAATCGCCACCAATTTCAAAGAAGTTATCGTGAATCCCAACTTGCTGCAATCTCAACACATCCGCCCAAATCGCCGCTAACTTTTCTTCTTGTGGGGTACGTGGAGCGACAAAGTTGACTGCTAACTCAGGACGGGATTCTGGTGCAGGTAATGCACGACGGTCTATTTTGCCGTTTGGTGTTAAAGGCAGAGTATCTAACATCACAAAGGCTGACGGAACCATGTACTCAGGTAGCCGTTCCTTGAGGAATTGTCGCAGCTCGCTAATTGTTGGTATTTGGTCGGGATTGGGCACTGTGTAAGCCACTAACCGTTGAATACCAGGGATATCTTCACGGTTGATAATTGTATTTTGGATTACACCTGAATGCTGACTGAGTAAGGCTTCAATTTCTCCTAATTCAATGCGAAAGCCGCGTAATTTCACTTGATTATCGATACGTCCTAAGTATTCAATGTTGCCATCGCTTAAATAGCGGGCGAGATCGCCGGTTTTGTAAAGTCGCGCTCCTGGTTCATTGCTAAAAGGGTGAGGAATGAATTTTTGTTGTGTCAACTGAGGACGGTTGAGATAACCTCTGGCTAATCCAATACCACCAATATGCAGTTCGCCTGGAACACCAACGGGTACAGGTTGTAAATATTGATCGAGCAAATATATTTGCGTATTCGCAATAGGACGACCAATGGGGGGTTTGTTAGTGCTATGGCTGCTGCATTCTGCGATTGTTGACCAAACAGTGGCTTCTGTTGGGCCGTAACCATTAAAGAAACGGCGACCACAAGACCAACGCTCGACCAAATCGGGAGGACAAGCTTCTCCTGCTACAGTAAGATTTTGCAAAGCTGGGAGTTCTTCGGCAGGTAAGACCGCTAAAGCTGAGGGTGGTAAAGTGATGTGGGTAATGCCATAGTTTTGTAATAGCTCAATTAACGATGAACCGGGCAATAAAGATTCTTTTGTTCCCAGGTAAAGTCTAGCACCCGTTCCCAGAGCCATCACAACTTCAAAAATAGAAGCGTCAAAACTAAAGGAAGCAAACTGGAGAATACGACTATCAGTTTGGACGTTATAAGTCTGAATCTGCGCTGTTACTAAGTTGCATAACCCAGTATGCTCCACCATCACGCCTTTTGGTTTGCCTGTCGATCCAGAGGTATAAATTACATAGGCTAAATTGGCAGTGGTAGCTTTACTGGTGGGATTAGAATTATTATTTTTGGCAATTTCGTTCCAGTCTGCATCCAAACAAATTGCGATCGCTTGATGCTCTGGTAATTTCTCCACTAATCGCTGTTGTGTCAATAACACTGGTAATTGAGCATCACTGAGCATAAAAGCCAAGCGATCGCTCGGATAATTAGGATCTAAAGGTACATAGGCACCACCAGCTTTGAGAATTCCCAATAAGCCAACTATCATCTCTAGGGAACGCTCAACGCAGATCCCCACTAATACGTCTGGTTTGACACCCAAGGTTTGCAATTGGTGTGCTAATTGGTTGGCGCGATCGTTTAACTCTCGGTAGGTAAGTTGCTGATTTTCAAAGACTACCGCCACCGCATCTGGTGTTTTTTCTACCCACTCTTCAAACAAATTATGAATACATTTACCTTGGGGATAATCAGTGGCGGTGTTGTTCCAATCTACAAGTAATTGGTACTGCTCGCTAGCATTTAATAATGATACTTCCGCAATTCTTTGTTGCGGATTAACCACAATATTTTCCAGCAAAGTCTGGAAATTTCCTGCCATGCGGCTAATAGTTGTAGCATCAAATAAATCGGTGTTGAATTCCCATTCTCCTAAAATTCCTGACTCGGTTTCTTGCATTGATAGTGTCAGATCAAATTTCGCTGTGCGATTTTCGATTTTTAAGAGATTTAAGCTCAAGTTGGGTAATTCTAATTTACCCATCGGTGTATTTTGCATTGCAAATGCTACTTGGAACAAAGGCATATGCGAGAGCGATCGCTCTGGTTGCAAAGCTTCGACTAATCGCTCTAAAGGTACATCTTGATGAGCATAGGCATCTAAAGCCACTTGTTTGACTCTTTGCAGTAATTCTGCAAAACTCGGATTTCCCTCTAAATTAGTCCGCAGCACTAGGCTATTGACAAATAAACCAATTAGTGAATGTGTTTCTTGGCGATCGCGGTTAGCAATAGGAGAACCGATAACAATATCTGACTGGCGACTGTAGCGGTACAGTAAAGTTGCAAAAGCTGCCATCAGGGTCATAAACATAGTTGTCCCTGACTTTTGACACAGGATATTTAGTTGTTTGGTGAGATTTTGGTTGAGTTCAAAATATAAATTTTGACCTTGAAAAGTTTGCACTGGCGGACGCGGACGGTCTGTAGGTAATTCTAAAATGGGGGGAATACCAGCTAACTGCTGTCGCCAGTAGTTGAGTTGATTTTCTAATACCTCACCTTGCAAGCATTGTCTTTGCCAATAAGCAAAATCAGCATATTGGATGGCTAATTCTGGGAGTGGGGAAGGTTGATTTTGCGAAAAAGCGGTGTATAAAGTGGAGAATTCTTGAATAAATATTCCCATCGACCAGCCATCAGAAACAATATGATGCATTGTCACCAGCAATACATAAGATTCTGGTGCTAAATGCAACAATGTCACTCGCAACAAACAATCATTTGCTAGGTCAAAAGGTTTTAATTGTTCCGCGATCGCCAAACGTTCTACCTCAGCAAATTGTGCTGCTGCTGGCAATGTTTGTAAGTCAATGACTGGAATATTTATTGTGAATTGAGGCGTAATTATTTGGACAGCATTACCATCAACGGTTTTAAAGTTAGTCCGAAGAATGGCATGACGTTGAATGATTTCTGAAATTATTTGTTCAAGGATAGATACTTGCAAATTGCCAGTGATTTCTACCGCAGCCGCCATATTATATACAGCACTATTACCTTCCATTTGGTCGAGAAACCAAAGTCTTTGTTGGGGAAAAGACAAAGGTATTAATTTATCAGTGCTAACGGATTCGATTCGGGGAAATTTATGTTTATTTTTAATCGTATCCGATTTTTGCACTAACAACTTTTGCAGAACAAGTTCGCGTTTTTGCGGCGAGAGATGTTCCAAACGCTTTAGTAAGTCACTCATAAATTTATTGCTTGTTTTTAAACAGGTAATTTTGGTAAAGTTACACCATGTAAGTACCTAGTCGTTCAAAATTTCTATAGGGTAAGCTCAATAAATTTATGCACACCAAAGCCCGGATATGGTGGGCAATGCCCACCCTACAGGTACTTGGCAGTTCGATAAATCAAGCTTTTTGGCAATTTTTGCGTAAGTTCTGATAACGTTTCGTATTGAGCGACTATATCCCTAAAATTTAGGACTAATACCAATTCACGAAAATCGTGATACATATAGATTCCCCGGAGGGCACAGCATTGCTGTGCCCCTACCCAAATATTTGTATCATTATTAAAGTGAAATGGTATAAAGCCCTGACTACGAATTTATTGAGAAAAAATGCGGAATCACCAGATTGCAGTGTGTAGTTGTAATGCTTAAGGTTTAGCTAGATGCTTTCTCAGCTATTACTGTTGAGTTTGCTATTGAAAAAATTTAGCTATCAGCACAGAGAAAATCGAGAACAAAATTGAACTTTAAACAGTCAAGATAATTAAGTGTAACCAACACATCATCAACAGAACAAATATTGTAATTTTAAATTAGTGAAGAATAATGTGTAATCTAAATAACCACCCTATCCGCTGGTCTTTATTCTTAGGAATGATACTTAGCCTTAGCAGTTGTGCTGGTCAGAATTTTACAGATGTGAAAGCTGAAATCTCTGCCAAAAAATCTCCTATTACCCAAAAAACCGTAACCGATTTAACTCCCAAAATTCAACTAGCCGAAGAACCGCAGTGGTCACCCGATGGTAAGCAGATAGCTTTTATGAGTTTGGACAATCCTGGTAATGAAGAAATTTATGTGATGAATGCTGATGGTTCAAAACTGAAGAATCTTACTAATAATAAAGTCAAGGATCGCTCTCCTATCTGGTCACCTGATGGTAATAAAATTGCCTTTCTCTCTGGACGCGATCGCAACCCGGAAGTTTACGTGATGAATCCTGACGGTTCCAATCAAACTAATTTAACGAAAAATCCAGCAGGTGATTACCCTTATGTATGGTCACCTGATGGCAAAAAAATTGCTTTTGGTTCGCGTCGGGAAAATAATGATTATGAAATCTACACGATGAATGCTGATGGTTCTAATATTACGAGAATCACTAATAATCCGGGATATGATTCAGTGCTTTCTTGGTCACCAGATGGGAAAAAAATTACTTTCATTTCTGATCGTGATGGTAATGAAGAAATCTATGTGATGAATGCTGATGGTTCTGGTCAAATTCGCTTAACTAATGACCCAAATAGTAATGCTGGTGCAGTCTGGTCACCCGATAGTCAAAAGATTGCTTACCATTCAACTCCTGAACCTTCCAAGAATAATGGTTACATTTATGTAATTAATGCTGATGGTTCTGGTAATACTCAACTTACAGACCAAGGAATCTCGCAAAATCCTGCTTGGTCGCCGGATGGTAAACAAATTGCCTTTGAATCTAATCGTGATGGCAACTTAGATATTTATATCATGAATGCTGATGGTTCTGAACAAACTCGACTAACAACAAATCAAGGTAAAGATTCACATCCAGTTTGGTCAAAGGATGGTAAACAAATAGCCTATGAATGTCTGAAGGATGGACAATCACACATTTGCTTGCTGAAGTGAGGATGAGAGGGACAAGGGAGACAAGGAGGAAAAGGAGGATGGGGAAGACAACTGACCATTGACCATTGACTATTGACTATTGACCATTGACTATTTACAAAACCATCAAATAAGTATCTTTTCCTTCTACTGGCAAAACTCGCAATTTCTGATTTTGTAAATCGGGTTCTAATCCTAAATCTTCTAAAGGTATTAATCCTAATAAGGGATCAGAACCTTCTGGTAATTCAATACAATTAAATGTCCCTTCTCTTCCCTCAACAGAAAGATTTAACATTTTAAAAATCAGAGCTTTTTGTACTCCTGTAGCTATTTTTACATCTACTTCCCCTTGAAAAGGTAATCCTAAATCGAAAATAATATTTTTAGGTAAGCACAGTCTTGTTGCACATATGTTAACTAAAACATCATGTAAGGTAATTGTGCGTATTTGCTCTGGGGGAATAAATCCTCTTTCTGCAAGTATTTGATCAATTCGATTGGTAATAGTGATTGAGGTAGTTACGTTGCCCATTTTTTCGCTTTTGCTCAGTTTCATATAATTTTCCTATTTCTTGCGCCTACTTAATATAAATCCATGTTTTTTTGATATTTCATCCTTAAGATAGTTGCGCTAAACCGAGCGAGAGGGAAAATTTATTTTTCCTAGTTTGAGCGCTTTACCTTTCTGAAGTTATTTGTCATTGGTGAAGCTTTCAGGTATATTTACGTTTCGTAACAGACCTCGGTTCAAACAAGGAGTTGCTATGACTAATTTTTTATTTGTATCTGATTTAGATCATACTTTTGTAGATCATGACGCTGGTAATGATGATGCTCTTAGAGAGTTAAGCGATCGCCTACAGCAACATCGCCAAGCATATGGTACTAAAATAGTCTATTCTACCGGGCGATCGCCTAAACTTTACCGAGAATTACAAATCGCAAAAAATCTTTTACAACCAGATGCACTGGTATTATCTGTAGGTACGGAAATTTACCTTGATGGGAGTGATACACCAGATGCAGGTTGGTCTCAAATCCTTTCCCCCGGATGGAATCGCGAATTGATACTATCAATAACTGCAAAATACCCTGAGTTAATTTTGCAACCAGATTCAGAACAGCGCCCCTTTAAAGTTAGCTTTTTCTTACAACAATCTGAAGCACCTGGAGTTTTATCGCAACTTGAGTTAGAGTTACAAAAACATAATTTACAGAAAAAGTTAATCTATAGTAGCGGAATTGATCTTGACATTGTTCCCCTTTCCAGCGATAAAGGTCAGGCAATGCAATTTTTACGTCAAAAGTGGAAATTTGCAGCCGAACAAACTGTTGTCTGTGGCGATTCGGGTAATGATATTGCTTTATTTGCTGTAGGCGACGAACGGGGAATCATTGTTGGTAATGCTCGCCCTGAATTACTTCAGTGGCATAATGAGCATCCGGCTGACTACCGTTACCTAGCGCAAAATTTTTGTGCTGGTGGCATTCTCGAAGGCTTAAAATATTTTGGATTCTTAGAATGATTAGTTATCTCAAAGGTATCGTTGCTGGTGTTCAAACAATAAGCAGTAATCGCGTCATACTGACTCTTGAGGTTAATAACATCGGGTATGATTTGCAAATTCCCCAACGGCTAACAAAGTCTTTACCAGAGTCGGGGGGAGTAGTGCAAATCTTTACCCACTACCAAGTTCGGGAAGAAGTGCCCTTATTGTATGGCTTTTCTTCCCCAGCCGAACGGGACTTATTTCGCCACTTGCAAAGTGTTAGCGGTATTGGTGCGGCTTTAGCGATTACCCTGTTAGACACCTTAGAACTACCAGATTTAGTCCAAGCAATTATCGCGGCGAATATTCAAATTCTCATTCAAGCCCCAGGTGTGGGTAAGAAAACCGCCGAACGTATTTGTTTAGAACTCAAAAGCAAATTAATCGAGTGGCGCAAATCAGCAGGCTTCTTCGTCGCCACAGGCGGGCCAGCACCAGGTATTCTCGAAGAAGTGCAAATGACACTGTTTGCTTTAGGCTATACCGCCAACGAAGTCAGCCACGCCTTACACGTAGTTAGCGAAGATATTGGACTCCCTAAAGATGCTTATGTAGAAGACTGGATTAAACAAGCGATCGCTCATCTTAGTAGTAGCGAACAAATTGGTTAATAGTCAATGGTCATTTGTCATTTGTCATTGGTAATTTGTCCTCCTTGTCCTCCTTGTCCCCCTTGTCCTCCTTGTGCCTCTAATTCATAATGCCCATAGATCCTTATGCTTGGCTAGAGCAGTCTTTGGAAACTATACATCGGGCGGATTGGTATCGCTCAGTCCAAACGATTGATGGGCGATGCGGTGCTACTGTGTTGTTAGAAGGGCGGGAAGTAATAAATTTTGCCAGCAATGACTACTTAGGATTAGCAGGGGATCAACGTTTAATTACAGCCGGGGTTGCAGCTACTCAAGAATTTGGCACAGGAAGCACAGGTTCTAGATTACTTAGTGGAAATCGGGAATTACACAGAAAATTAGAAAAAGCGATCGCATCTTTGAAACAAACCGAAGATGCATTAGTATTTAGTTCAGGGTATTTAGCGAATTTAGGTGCGATCGCCGCATTGGTAGGTAAGCGCGATTTAATCCTCTCTGACCAGTACAATCATTCCAGCCTGAAAAATGGCGCAATTCTCAGTGGTGCAGCAATTCTCGAATATCCCCACTGTGATGTTACAGCTTTACGAAACCAGTTAATTGAGCAAAGACAAAATTACCGTCGCTGCTTAATCCTCACCGATAGCGTTTTCAGCATGGATGGCGATTTATGTCCTTTACCTACATTAATAGATATAGCAGCAGAATTTAGCTGTATGCTCCTAGTAGATGAAGCCCATGCAACAGGAGTCATGGGTAAAACTGGCGCAGGTTGTGTTGAACACTTTAACTGTACCGGAAAGCAATTAATTCAAATCGGCACATTAAGTAAAGCCTTGGGTAGTTTAGGCGGATACGTCGCCGGAAGCGCCACCTTAATTGACTTCTTACGCAATCGCGCCCCCACTTGGATTTACACCACAGCTCTTTCACCCGCAGACACAGCCGCAGCCTTAGCCGCCATTGAGATAGTACAACAAGAACCACAACGCCGTACTCAATTGTGGGAGAATGTAGATTACCTAAAAAAATTAATGCAACAACAGGTATCGGAATTAAAACTACTACCTTCCGAATCACCTATAATATGTTTTCAATTGCCAACCGCCGCAGATGCCTTAAAAGCAGGTAAATATTTAAAAGATGCCGGAATTTTCGCCCCAGCCATACGCCCGCCCACAGTACCCACCAGCCGAATTAGGATATCTGCAATGGCGACGCATCAAGCAACGCATATTGATCGACTAGTAGCAGCATTGCAAGAATTCGTCATGGTTAAAGGTTAAAGGTTTTTCTGTCCCCTTTCCCCTTTTTCCCCTTAACCTCAACTCCTTGGTGACAAATGAGATCGGGTTCTCAATGAATGAGATCTCATTGATAGACAACCCGATCTAGTTGGTTATGAAGGAGTTGAGGTTCTCTATGGATGAGATCTCATTGATAGACAACCCGATCTGGTTGGTTACAAATGCGATCGCCTTCTCTATGGATGAGTACTCGTTGATAAACAACCCGATCTAGTTGGTCACAAATGCGATCGCCTTCTCTATGGATGAGTCACCCGCCTGGGAATGAATTCCAAGGGACAAAGTCCAAGTAGGGGCGGGTTAAGCGAGATAGTCGTGAATTATTGGAGCATATCTGTAAACCATTGGTGTCAACTTAACGTGAAACCCTTGCCTGGATATGATTTGATACAAAATCACGTACCACCAAGATCCGCGCTACCCCACCCCAGTTTTGCTGACGCAAAACGTCCCCTCCCCGTAAACGGGGAGGGGATTGAGGGGTGGGGTAAAATGCCTGTGGAATAAGCGTTTTGACTTAAGTTGACACCAATGATCTGTAAACCCGCCCCTACTGAAGTAGACTCAAGATTTTGAGGATATTTAGGAATCTGACGATGACTTTTACTATTAGCAAGGAACTTCAGTTCCTTGCGGTAACTGGGTTTCGCGTTAAGTTGACACGTAAGGGCACATCGCCACACCCAACGCCGATAAACTCAGTGGCGAAATCACCCTGCTGGGTATTGTTGTTAATAAACTGCGCCCCATTCATACAGAATTAGTTGACCGTGACTACATCCTGGCACTTAAAGCTTATCAAGAACGCTTGCCAATTTACTGCACAGGTGACTTAATTAAGGAAAACGGTGTATTTATTCTCAAAAATCCCCACAAATTTTGCCTGGATGATAGTAAATAGTACATTAGCTTTCCTTTTTCTGCCTTGTTTCTCAAACAATAGAATGGAAAAAATACCTTCCAGCAACATAACCACAATTACCATTAAACCAGGTTATAGAGCGCAAGCATCCGACATCAGCATCGACGCAGATATCTACCTGTTTACCCGATTACGCCAATTATGCCTCAAACAAAGGATAGAAATGTTCGCCGCCCATGACAGGGGAGTCAAGAAACTATCCCTTGCTGGCGTAAAAATGCGCGATCGCAATGCACCGCTTACAGAAATCCGCCGACACTACACTCGTGCAATACTAGGAGAGAAATTCAATCTTGACTTTCAACCAATAGGGGGTGATGAAACTATTTGGATTCAAGATTCCATTGCACTGGCTGGCGAATTGCACTTGCTGTTTGAGCCGATGAATATACCCTACTACGTGAGTGGGGGAGTTGCTAGTTCGATTCACGGTGAAGCCCGTTCCACACGCAATTTAGATTTAGTAATACAGGTTCAGGGAGAACAAATTGATTCACTGGTGCAGACATTAGAAACTGCGGGTTTTTACTGTCCTCTTGGTGCAGTCGAGGATATAAAACTGGGGCGAGAACGCACCCTCAGCATTACCCATACAGTAACAATTTCTAATGCTGACCTGATTGTAATGGATAATTCGCCATTTGCTACCTCGCAGATGACACGCAGACAGTTAGTTGATGTTGAAGGAATTTCCCCTTTCTGGGTTGCGTCGCCTGAAGATATGGTACTGCAAAAGTTATTGTGGGGTAGAAGCAGTCAGTCAGAAAAACAGTGGCGCGATGTGTTAGGGATAATCAAACTACAAGCTGAGAGATTAGACTATAGTTATCTTACCGAATGGGCGGGAAACTTAGGACTTGTTGATGTGTTCAGTCAGGCGTTAACTGAAGCCGGGGTTTTATAATACCCAAAAGCAGAAATTCCACGCATACAGTATATCAACTATAAGACGAGAAAATATTATATGAAATGTGACTTTTGTGGCACCGAAGGAGTAAATATTCGTAAGGTATCCAGAACTTATGGTAAAGGTAAAGATTTACTAGTAATTGAAAATATTCCTGTTATCAGTTGTCCTGAATGTGGCGAGAGTTACCTCACAGCAGCAACCTTGCATGAAATTGAAAAGATTAAAAGTAATAGAAAAAGTTTGGCGGTTGCACGTTTTGTAGAAGTTGCTAATTTTGGTGAAGACAATCCACCTTTAGCTGTGTAAAATTTATACTGTGTTTTTGGTGATTGTGTCTGACTCAAAAGCGATCGCACTTACAAAAAATAAATTACCCATATTCCGTAGTGCGAGCCGGAAAGCTCGCTTTTTAACACCAGCGAGCGAGACGTTTGTCCTTCCCTGCGGGAGGCTGCGCCCTAAGCGTAGCTATGCCGCAGGCTTTACGGACACGCTCTCGCGTTCGCACTACAAATTTATTGGGTATTTAAAAAATTGGATGTCCCAAATACGGTATTGACGCCGATCAAAACGATATTGACGCCGATAAATACGATGTTGAAGAAATTAAAAATTCAAGGTGCGTTGCGCTTCGCGACAACACACCCTACATCATATATTTAGAATATAAGCTTTATGCAAAGTGATTCTTTAAAGAAAGATAGAATGATCTATCAACTTGCTCCTACTACAGGTCTACCTGAAAAATTAGGTATTCTGCCAACGGGATGGGAATATTTTAATTTGCAGATGAACTTTCTATTGATGCTCCACTAGCACTATCTGTCTTTTCCGACTGGATTGCAGACGCTTTCTCTGTTAGAGGATTATCCCATCCCAAATATTGTTTAATGAAAGAAGCAGCCCAATCGTATACACGCGCAACAGGCCATAGGAAGAATTCGAGCAAAGTAGATATGATCTGCTCAAGATTTGGTTGTTCAACCTCAAGTTTATTCCGAAAAATCTGGCCCATTTGAAAAGCGATACCGGACACCCAGATAATCAAAGCAATCAGTAATTTGCATAAAAATAAGATAACGGAGATCGCTTGCTTGAAAAGATCCCATGTTTTACCAGCCGCTTGTTGATAAACTTCTATAGTCTTCTTGTCACAAATATTTGCCCATAGCTGTATAGATTCTTGAATGGGATTTGGCTGTATTATCTTGAGGTTAATCGGTTGGTGGAGGACTGGAAGGTTCTTTAGAGATTTCTGACTTTGTTGGACTATTGTTTCCGGCATAAATTTTAGTCTGTTTCTTAGTTTGATACAACTACATTTTGACAATTCAATAAAGTTGTGAAACTTTATCTAAATTTCCGTTAGCAGAAAAACTAATTGTTTCTAGTATTGTCACCGCTTCAGATTGATCTGCTTTACTTGAAGAAACATCTTCACTAGCGTTTGTGACTAAACTAAGCTCTTTATTCCATCACCAATCTAATTTATTATGGAATGAGATGATCAGAACTAAAATTGATACATTAGTTAAAAAATAAATATCTTGGTCAGGGTTGATTTTGCGATAGTTGAAACTACGATCGCGCTAAAACCCGGTTTAAATTTTTAATCTTGAATCTTTCAATTCCATTTTCCAAAATTATAAAATCTAAAATTGGTCAGATCCTCTAAACTGCACGTAGCATAATGCGATCGCCTGATATCCAAAGCCTACAAACAGCACTAAATTACCTAGCTCAAGTCATTCAGTGGCGCTTAAACTCTTACTTCAGCGATAACGGACAGGCAAAGGTTGCAATACCTAGTCTACCGGATGAATGGTTGAGCGCAGAGACTCCCCTGACTTGGTTTATTCGCAAGCATCAATTGGATACTGCCGCTCAACTCACCCTACTGATGGCCTTAGCTCCGCATCTGCAACCTGATTTTTTTGATCAGCTGATCATGGCGCAGTTGCCCCAGGCTGGGGACTATCCCCAGATAGGTGGCTGGCGAGGCAAATCTCATAGGGGTTTTCTGCCAACTGGTGAAACAGTGCTGTTCATCCTCGGGAGTAGTCAGTTTGCCGATACTCCGAAGGAGTCACTTCGGGAACGCTTGCATCTCCAGCAACTTTTTAGTGAGGAACATCCCTTTGCCCGCGATCGCGTGCTTTACCTCGATCCACCAGCAGAGGGTGAACCACTGATGAGTGGTAAACTGGTCATGAATCATGATTACATTGACCTGTTTACCCTGGGGCACTTTTCCCGTCCCCATTTCAGCATCGGTTTTCCCGCCCAGCGCATCACCACTGAAATGGAGTGGGAGGATCTGGTTCTCAATAGCCAAACCTTACAACAGATTCGCGACCTGGAAGCTTGGATTATTCATGGCCCCACTATTCTCTATCAATGGGGTATGAAAAAAAAGCTGAAGTTGGGCTATCGGGCCCTATTTTACGGACCTCCTGGTACAGGTAAAACTCTTACAGCCAGTTTATTAGGTAAATACACTGGTAAAGATGTTTATAAGATAGACATCTCTATGGTGGTTTCCAAATTTATTGGTGAGACTGAAAAAAACCTAGCCAATCTCTTCGCGCGAGCTGAAAGTAAGGATTGGATTCTGTTTTTCGATGAGGCTGATGCTCTGTTTGGTAAGCGTACCAATGTACGTGATGCCCATGATAAGTACGCCAATCAAGAAGTCAGTTATCTATTGCAGCGAGTAGAAAACTACGACGGGCTGGTCATCCTTTCCTCCAATTTCAAAAGCAACATCGATGAGGCCTTTCTTCGCAGATTTCAATCGCTCATCCAATTTCCTCTGCCCAACACCAAAGAAAGGCTACAACTGTGGCAAATGGCTTTTCCGTCCCAGGTGAAACTAGCTGATCAAGTAGATCTAACTCAGCTTTCTTCTGCCTATGAACTGACTGGGTCTGACATTATGAATGTGGTGCAATACTGCTGTCTACAGGTATTACAGCGAGGTGATACAGTCATTCATCAGCAGGATCTGCTAGAAGCGATCAAGCGGGAATTTAGCAAAGCGGGAAAGATGATCTAGGAGGCAAGATTTAAGTTAACGGGAGTTCGATGAATCTATCGCACCCAACCTCTCTCTTGGATATTTCCAGGCGATCGCTCTAATTCATCAAGTGCCTGAACAAAATAATAATTAAGTAATATTACTGCCTATCTTCACAAGTTCCTCATATTTATTCCGTAATTTCATGTATATAAACAGCTCGGCTAGGAAAATTTGAAACTTATAAAAGTTTCTAGCACTTGATGTATCTCAATACTAGCTGTGTAAATAGCTATATTTATTACTTAAAAGTTAGGGAGAGTATTATGCTATCGAAAAATTTAAGCCAAGTAGCATCCTTGAATAGGATTGATATTAACCACAGTAGTCTTCTTAAACAATGCCCTACTACAGTTCCAATTGACCAAATCCAATTACCTCGCAAGCAACCACGTCGCTACTTTGACACTAACAAGCTTGACCTACTTATAGAGTCAGTTAAGCTTCATGGTATCTTGGAGCCTATTATAGTTCGCTTATTGGATGATGGGAAATATGAACTGGTAGCTGGTGAACGACGCATCAGAGCAGCACGCGAAGCTGGATTAGTTGAAATACCAATTGTCTTACATGAACTAGATGATACACAAGCCCTACAAGTTGCGCTGATGGAGAACTTACAGAGGGAAGATTTAAATCCGGTGGAAGAAACTAAAGCTGTGTTAGATCTGCTAGCACTGTCCCTGGAAAAAGATACTAAGGAAGTGGTATCTATTTTGCACCAGAGTTTCAACGCTAAGCAAAGAGGTCAAGAATTGAATCCGAACGTTCAGATTCAACTTAATAAGATTGAATCTTTATTATCGCAAATCGGAAAATTCAATGCTGGGACTTTCCGCTCTACTCGGCTTCCTTTACTGAATCTTCCCCACGATATCCTGTCGGTACTCCAACGAGGGGAGATTGAGTACACAAAAGCCCAAGCGATTGCACAGATAAAGTCACAACAACTGCGTACTGAATTGATCGAGCTAGCAATTGCAAAAAACTTATCTTTGAGCGAAATCAGGAATAAAGTTAAGGAACTTAAATCTCAATCAGAAAGCCAGCCTAAGAATATCGTAATTGAGAGGTTTAGTGAAATCAGCAACCTTTTACGTAGGAAGAAATCTTTAATTAATCTTCAGAACAAAGAGCGAATTACCAAGATTTTAGATGAGTTGGAAAAACTCATAGCTGAAAAATAAAAATTTGTTGAGTAACTTTTATGCAACTTCTACCAATTTCTCTTTGTCCAGAGATTGGAAGTAGTCCCAATTCATTTGCGCTTGGGCTTTGTTGCACAATTATTTTTTACATTACTACACAATAGTTACCCCTACTTTTACTTACACTGCAAACTCTTGTTTTAGGGGGGAAAGTGAAAAACTACGCGCCCGGTGTACTAGTAAAATATAAAAACTCGATACATAATTTATGTATGTTATTATTTGTGCAGTAAAATCACCAGTCATTCATCATTTTTTTGATGAATAATTTGAAGATTGGTAATAGTATGCGATATGAGTAAACTCTATTCTCAACAAAAATAAACGAGACATTAAGTTTTACAAATTTAAAAAATCCTGAGTAAAAATCCCAAAAATTATGCTTTAATTGTAGAGAAAAGAACTTAATTCATTAAAATTCTTGCATAAGTTAATTTCATCATCGTACTCTGCATTCAGCCATCTAAAGGGCATCTATATAGACTTTTAGTTATTCATTAATGTGGAACTTTTGCAAGAAGTTTAATAGTTGATAAAAACAGAAATACCTTACTAATTGGAAAAACTTAAGTAACAGATGGATCTATTCATCAATTGCTTAATGTTTTCTTGGCTACTACTGTAATAAATCCAACATCCAGGCATCCGGCTGATTCATTCACCGAGTGATTATGATATTTGATGCAATGAGGTTAATACAGGTTGCTTTGCAACGTTACATCCTTGAGACTGAGCCAGAACTTGGGCCAGGTCAGGTTGTCGTCATAGATAACATTGGCATGGCCGAAGAACTGGGTGGACCCAATAATCAGCTAAATGGGCGTGTGGTGATGAGTTTAGTAAATCTCCAAGAAGAGTCCACCCTCAAAAACGCCAGTCACTATCGATTAGGAAACGGGCGCACTATTTACCAAAATCCTCCAGTAAATCTCAACCTATTTATTCTCTTTTGCTCATTACATAATCAGTATGAAACAGCCCTGAGACTGCTGACGCGGGTAGTGGAGTTTTTTCAGTCGCAACAGGAAATCTCATTTACCTCTACGCCTGGAAATGGTAGTATCTCGCGCAATGTGCGAGTCATACCAGATCTATATTCCCTCAGCTTTGAACAACTTAACCAACTATGGGGATCTCTAGGTGGTAAACAAGTACCCTTTGTACTCTATCGTGCCCGTCTTGTAGCAGTAGAAGCACAAAAACGGCAGGCCGAAAGCGAAGTTATTTCTGGAATCTCTATTAATGAGTGAGGGGTAACCAGTTATGCAGGTTCTATACAAAAAAATCCTCGATTTGGATATCTGGCATGATTATTACCTAGGCCAGCCCGATCCTCCTAAGTCACCACCACCTGATTATGATATTTCTGAGATATTGACAGTAGTACCTACACCAGAATGTCTGCGGATATTGCGAAATCTACATTGGATATTTCGCCCACAGCCTAGGGGTGCAAGTATCTTTGCCCATGTAGAACAAGTATCATCCAGTGATTTTGGGACTGTAATACCAGTTAATCGTCCTGAACGGCTGACATTTTGGTTAGTGGTGCGCGATCGCTATTTTGCTAATTTCACAAATCTACCCCTGAGCATACCTCGCCATCTAATTTATTATTTCTCCAACCTCTCGGGTAATCAAGGTCATGCCTTATTCCTCACTCAACCTCTGTCGGTTTACACTGCCAATACCACATACCACCTGGGACAATTGGTAACTCACAATGGTAAGACTCTGGAAGCATTGCGCGATCATACTTCTGATAGTACGAAGCCTGATGTCAAAAACTGGAATACCTTGCCTTTGAGTCAGTATGTGACAGAACTAGACCAACTACCACGATCAGGACTTTCTCGAACATATACCATCCCTAGAGCCTCGCCTCATCAGACATTTGGTTTGACCTTGTTAGATGTCAATAAACAGAAATCTTTTAGCTTTGAAGTTACTGTTCCAGATACTCATACTCCTGGTGAGCCGATCGCCACCAGCCTCAATTTTTCCGGGCAAATACCAGGCCGCTATCGCCTATATCTAGATGGTACTCAGGTAGATGAGTTTGTACTATTAGACCCGATGGCTGCTTCCAATGCCTTTGGGCTAGTAGAAATCTTGCTGAATCCCCAGCTAGTACCATCAGCTTTTTCCCTGTTGCAACCTCAGAACAAACAGACCCTAATTCAACCCCAAACCTATATCATCCGCTTTAAAAACCGCGCCACCCATTGGCGATATCGCTACGAAAAGCCTCATGGCTTCACCAAAGACGAGTTACCTAACTTTGAATTAAAAGATGAGAAAACTTACTTTACTAAACGACCGCAGGGATTACTGCGACAACCCAAGTATTTACTCATTGACGGTAAAGACCATCTGCTACCAGCACCAGGAGTGATGCTGATTAAGCCAGAAACACAGATTGATCCTGAAACAGAGAAAGAAGCGATCGCCATTTTTTCTGATATACATCTGTAACGAATCACATAATTACCAAGCACAAAACTATGGCAAGTACCTACAAAACTCCAGGCGTTTATATCGAGGAAATTCCAAAATTCCCTCCCTCTGTTGCCCAGGTTGAAACCGCCATTCCTGCCTTTATTGGCTACACTCAAATGGCTAAGTACGGTGTCGAAAACTTTCACGCCGATCCTGCTAATCCCATTCTGCGACCAATACGGATCACTTCGTTGCTGGAATACGAATTATTTTTCGGTAAAGCCAACAGTGAAAAGACAATTCAAGTTGTGATCAAGGACACTAATAAAGATGGCAAACTGATTGATCGCAAAGTGAATGCCCGGATTGGCACCCCCAATCCCAACAACCTGTATTACGCCATGCAGGCTTTTTTCGATAATGGTGGCGGTCCCTGCTACATTGTCTCAGTAGGCCCGATGAGCGGCACCATCGATGTCAACGCCCTGCGAAATGGTCTGGCTGAAGTTGCTAAGGAAGATGAAGTTACCCTGCTGGTTTTTCCTGAAAGCCAAAGTCTGAGTGATGCTGACTATGCTAGCTTAATGACTGCCGCTTTAGAGCAGTGTGGTAAGTTACAGGATCGGTTTACGGTCATGGATCTCAAACTCCTCGCCTCGCCCCAAACCATCCTGGATGCAGCAAATGCTTTTCGGGACTTAAGCCTACCTTTGGACAACTTGAAATACAGCGCAATTTACACCCCTAACATTGAAACAATCTTCAACTATTTCTACGACGAGGATCAAGTTAGTATCTTCCGCAGTGTAAATGGGGGCGCTGAAACGGAAGAAGGTAAGATGAATACCTTCAACCCTGCTACGACCTCCGGCGCTGATGGCACTCAATATGCCTTGATTACAGCAGCAATTGATCAAATGCCTCTAGTTCTCCCCCCTTCGCCATTAGTGGTGGGTCAATATGCGAGTACCGACAATGCTCGTGGTGTGTGGAAAGCCCCAGCCAATGTTGCCCTGGCTTCAGTAGTCAAACCTACCCTCAAAATCACAAATGACCAGCAGGATCAGCTGAACGTTCACACCACAGGCAAGTCCATCAACGCTATCCGGGCGTTTACTGGCAAAGGTACCTTAATTTGGGGTTCCCGTACTCTGGCTGGTAACGATAACGAATGGCGATATGTCCCAGTACGGCGATTCTTCAACATGGCAGAAGAATCGATCAAAAAAGCCACTGAGGGCTTTGTTTTTGAGCCTAACGATGCCAACACCTGGGTGAAAGTACGGGCCATGATCGAAAACTTCCTCATCCTGCAATGGCGGGCTGGTGCATTAGCTGGAGCCAAGCCGGAGCAAGCCTTTTATGTGAAAGTGGGGCTGAGTGAAACCATGACTGCCCTAGACATCCTTGAAGGTCGCATGATCATCGAAATCGGCATGGCTGTGGTGCGTCCAGCTGAATTCATCATCCTCAAGTTCTCCCACAAGATGCAGGAAAGCTGACCAGCAAATCATCTCATGGGCTAATCAGCGAATTAGCTCATAATCACAAATAAATAATCAATCGAAATTACTCATTTACTGATTAACTAATTATGACTGACATTAACTATCCATTACCCAAGTTTCATTTCCAAGTAGAGTGGGGCGGCAAACGCTTAGGATTCACCGAAGTTTCTGGACTCAATTTGGAAACTCAGCCCATTGAATACCGTGAAGGAAATATGAAACAATATAGCAAGCTACAGATGCCTGGAATGCAGAAGTTTGGCCCCATCACAATGAAACGGGGGACTGTCAAGGGGGACAACGAGTTTTACACTTGGTGGAATACCGTGGCTCTGAACACAATTACGCGTCGCGATCTGACGATTAGTCTCTTGAATGAGAAGCATGAGCCAGTTGTGGTTTGGAAGGTTAATCGGGCTTGGCCGACGAAGGCAACTTCCACCGATCTTAAAAGTGATGGTAACGAAGTTGCGATCGAAACCATTGAGATTGTCTACGAAGGACTCACTATTGAGAATAAATAATCTCTGATGAAAACACCTACCTATCCTCCAGTTAGTTTCTTTTTTGAGGTCATTTTTCAAGGCGGAAAATTAGGTGAGGTAAAAACCGGATTTCAGAGCGTGACGGGACTGAGTGTAGATATGCAGACTGAGACCTTGAAGGAAGGAGGCGAAAATCGCTTTGAGCATACGCTTCCGGTGCGTAGTAAATATACTCCACTGGTTCTCAAGCGAGGCTTAGTGAAGGACTCAAAGCTGTCGAAATGGTGCATGGATGCCATTGTTAACTTTGACATCCAGCCCATGAATATAGTGGTGCATCTCTTATATCTCAAGCGCTCCGATACCCAAAAACCCCCTGAAAAGAGCGAACCCTTAATGACTTGGAAAGTGATCAATGCTTGGCCCAAAAAGTGGTCTGTTTCAGAATTCAATGCTGAACAAAATGCGATCGCGATTGAATCGATGGAACTTAACTACAGCTATTTCGAGCCGATGAAGTAGCAATCATTCAAAAAATTAGGAGGGTTCTCCAATGCCTCTAGAAATCCGAGAACTAGTGATCAAAGCCTCCGTCAATGATGGGGAGCAGGGACAAAACACAAATCAAGGGTCAGCACAAAGCAGCACTAATGTAAATAACCAAGCTGATATCATTGCTGCCTGCGTAGAACAGGTACTGGCAATTCTCAAAGAAAAATCGGAGCGATAACTCATGTTCAGCCAACCCGCCAAAACAGGTGAACTTACCAAAGTTAGGCTTGAGGCATATAAGGACGATCGCTATCAAAGCAAGATCGGGGCGTTCGATCTACCCATCAATCCGGAGCAGTTTTCCCAACAGTGTCACATCGAATACAACCGCAGCCAAGACCAGGGTTCTCAGCACAACGATCTGAAATATAAATTCACTCGACCGCAAGAACTTAAGCTTGACTTTACCTTGGATGGCACTGGTGTAGTCCCTGACAAGCAAAATTCTGGGAAATTTCACCGAGATGTTGTCGGGCAACTACAGGAATTTTTCCGGTTGACCTACAAAATGAATCCTGAGACCCACAAGCCTAATTTTCTGCGTCTGTTGTGGGGGGACTTTTCTTTTGGCTACGGCGAGTATGGCTTTAATTGTCTCCTGACCAATATCGAGATTAAATACACCCTCTTTGCTCCGGATGGTAAGCCCCTGCGAGCCGAGCTGAAAGCCACTTTTAGCAGCTATGTCGAGATGAAGCGGAGACTGCGAGAAGAAAACAAAAAATCTCCAGATCTCACCCACCAGCGCAAGGTAACAGCAGGTGACACCTTGCCCTTGATGACTTATCGCATCTATGACGACCCATCTTATTATCTCCAGATTGCCAAAGTTAACGGTTTGGTGAATTTCCGCCGTTTAGTGACCAACTCCGATTTAAGATTCCCACCACTAGAAAAAACGGAACCATGAGCGATCTAATCATTCCGGAAAATTCGCTCTACAATGTTGCCACCTTCACGTTACTCTCTGAGGGTAAAGACATCACGAATGAGTATACCGTGCTTTCTCTGACGGTTAACCGAGCAGTTAACCGAGTGCCAACAGCAAAAGTTGTGCTGCGGGATGGTGCAACAGCAGAAGAAACCTTTGCAGCTAGCGAGGCTCCTGACCTGATTCCAGGTAAGGAAGTGGAAATTGCCATCGGTTACGATGGCAAGGATAAGAGGATGTTTAAAGGGCTGATTGTTAAACATGCAATTAAAGTTGGTGCAAATGGTGATTCTCTACTCATCCTCGATTGCAAAGATGTTGCCACAAAGTTAACCATCGGTCGCCACAGTAGATACTTTACTGAAGTTAAAGACAGCGATGCCATTGCACAAATTATCAGCAGTTACAGTGGTATATCCTCAAAAGTGGAAGCTACCAAGGTCAAGCATCCAGAAATTGTCCAATACTACGCTACTGATTGGGACTTTATTCTGTCACGGGCACAGATAAATGGGCAGATTGTGCTTGCGGATAAAGGCAAATTGCAGGTGAAAGCCCCAAACACCAGTGGTAGTCCTTTAGTTACCCTGACTTATGGTGGGAACTTACTGGAGTTTGAAGCGGAAATGGATGCTAGAAACCAGTATCAAGCTGTAAAAGCAACGGCTTGGAGCTATACCGATCAGACATTGGTTGAGGAAGAAGGGAGCGAGCCAAACATCGATAAACAGGGCAATTTGTCAGGTAAGACATTGGCTAATGCGATCGCTCTCAGCACCTGGGAACTACGTCACAGTGGTCGAATACAACAGCCAGAACTCAAAGCCTGGGCTGATGCTCAACTGCTGAAAAGTCGGTTAGCCAAGATTCAAGGACGGGTAAAGACCGTCGGTTACCCCGATGCCAAACCTGATGCCTTAATTGAACTCAAAGGGTTAGGTAAACGCTTCAATGGGTTAGCCTACGTCTCCGGTGTTCGGCACGAGATGATTGGCGGAGCCTGGTATACCCATATGCAGCTTGGTTTTGCACCTCAGTGGTTTTACCAGGAAACAGACATCGTAGATAAACAAGCATCAGGGCTACTTCCTGGTGTCAACGGCTTACAAATTGGGGTGGTGGTGCAGTTGCAGGGTGACCCCAACGGCGAAGACCGAATCTTAGTCAAAGCGCCGATTATTGACTCTCAAAGCGAGGGAATATGGTCTCGGATTGCCACCTTAGATGCGGGGAAAAATCGCGGTTCCTTTTTTCGTCCCGAAATTGGCGACGAAGTTATCCTGGGCTTTCTCAACGACGATCCCCGCGACCCTATCGTACTGGGGATGCTCAACAGCAGTGCTAAGCCAGCACCCCTAAAAGCTGCTGACGAGAATCATCACAAGGGCTTTTTTACCCGTTCTCAAATGAAAGTCAGCTTTGATGACGAAAAGAAAATCATCACCTTAGAAACACCAGGAGGTAACAAAATTATCATCTCCGACGAGGATAAGGGTATTACCTTGAAAGACCAAAACGGCAATACCATGACTATGAACGATCGCGGTATCACCATGAAAAGTCCCAAAGACATCACCCTAGAGGCTACAGGGAAGCTGACGCTGAAAGCAACACAGGATACCAGTATTGAGGGTTTGAATGTGAATGCTAAAGCCAATGCTCAATTTAAAGCTGAAGGTAATGCTGGGGCTGAAGTTTCGACAGGTGCGATCGCGGTGTTGAAAGGCTCGTTAGTACAGATTAATTAATGGATAAACCGAACCATTAATTCTACTCAAAAAGGAAAAACCTATGGGAAAACCTGCTGCTCGCCTCACTGATATGCATGTCTGTCCAATGGTAACTGGGGTTGTCCCCCATGTTGGCGGCCCGATCGTAAGTCCAGGAGTACCAAATGTCTTAATTGCTGGGATACCAGCCGCTGTAGTGGGTGATACATGCACCTGTACTGGGCCACCAGATGCCATCATCCTGGGATCGACAACCGTGACGATCGGGGGAAAACCCGCCGCTCGGATTGGAGATACCACATCTCACGGAGGCTCGATTGTGTTAGGAGCATTCACCGTACTGATCGGAGGCTGACGTGACAACTTTCACCGCTAATTGCAAGCAATGTAGCGGGAGCATCTCAAATTCACAAATGAGACTTGCTGCTTCACGGGCTGACTATTGTCTAAGCCTCCACAGCCAGAAATCGGTAGTCCAACCGATCCACGCTTTAAAAGATTCAATGCGCTGTTCCAATCGCGGTCAATGACCAATCCACACGAACAACTATGAACACGAATGAAGAGAGTTTTTTCGACCCTCTCACCACAACTCGAACAATTAATACTCGTACCTCTAGGGTCAACCCCAAGTGTCAGCTTGCCGCGTTTTACCGCTACTGCTTGCATAATTTGGAGGAACGCGCTCCAGGCAACATCTAGTATTGATTTAGCTAGTCGTGTTCTAGCTAATCCTCTAATGTTCAAGTTTTCAAAAACAATTAAGTCATAAGAGTTAACCAACCAATGAGCGACATGATAATGAAATTCTTTTCTTTGCCTTGCAACGTGCAAGTGAAGCCTAGCTACCTTGTTAGATTGCTTCTGGTAATTTTTAGACCCTTTGACCTTACGAGCAAGTTGGCGTTGAATACGTGCTAATTTTGATTGTGCCTTGCGATAATACTGCGGCACTTCAATACTTTCTCCATCAGCAGTAGTCAAAAATTTCTCTAACCCGACATCTATACCTGTGGCAGACTTAATTTCATCAACAGATAAAGAATCAGGAACAGTTTTATCTTCTAAAGAAAAACTGACATACCAACCATCAGCTTTACTTAAAATTGTTGCTTGTTTAATCTCGAAACCATCTGGAATCGGACGATGCAAGATAACCTCGACTTCACCAATCTTGGATAATTTAAGAATATTACTTACCAGATGTGCGCCAGCTTTGGGTGAATTAACACGCGGGAAAGTAAATGAACTTATATCACCACGCTTTTTAAAACGTGGTTTTCCTCCCTTTTTACCCTTCTTATCAGGTGTTAGCCATCGTTTCCACGCCTTGTCCAATCTCATCAGGTTTTGTTGTTGGCAGTCGGCATAGATGTTTTTGTAGTCGGGGAATAGTTCTTTAGTCCGTTTGAGGTCACTTGCTTGTGTGTAGTAATCTGCTTTCTCTGGTATCTCCCCAATTGGTTCAGAAACTAAGCTGCATCGGTCTATCCGTGACCTTGTACGCATTAGCCAGTCAAGTCTTTCCCCTAGCGCGTAGTTCCAATGACGACGCAGCAACTCTCCCCAAGTCTCAAGAATGATAACTTGTTCGGGAGTGGGGTTGAGTTTGAACTGGTAAGTTAGTAGCATATAACTATTGTACAGCATTAATCCGTACTTTTGTATGACTACTCGCATAGATATTAGACTCCCAGAGCAAGAGTTGGAAATATTAAAAACCTACTGCCAACAACAAGATAGAACTCAAACAGAGGTAATTCGTGAATTTATCCGTAGTCTTAGAAAGAAAATCAAAAACCAATGAATTGGCAATTATCGGGGTATCGTTAGCGAAGCGGTAGCGAGGAACGAGCGTCACCCCAATAATTGCCCTCCTATCCCCCATCACCGCCAATTGGAGTACCCGGAGCCTGACATGGAAAACAACGACAAAGCCTTCTTGGGAACTGGTTGGGGATTTCCTCCCACCTTTTATACAGCATCAGGAAGTGTGCAACTAGTGAGTGCGGAAGACGATATCTGTGAGAGCTTGCAAATTCTGTTATCCACCAGCCTGGGAGAACGAGTGATGCAGCCAAGCTACGGTTGTAATCTGCAAAATTTTCTCTTTGAACCTCTCAGCCCCACCATAACCAGCAGTATCAAAGAACAACTGCGTACTTCTATTCTTTATCACGAACCGCGTATTCTGCTCAACGGGCTAGACCTTAGCCTTGATGAACAATTACAGGGGCGCGTGAATCTCACCATAGATTACACAATTATTAATACTAATTCTCGCTTTAATTTGGTCTATCCCTTCTACCTGGAAGAAAGTACTGGTAGCCTGCTTCCAGGTGCTAGCACAGGTGAAGTCCCTGTTAGGCTGCAAGTAGAGAGCATCTCCAATGTTTGATTTTCAGTCCCCAAACCCATGAACATCCGCCGCGAGCCACCGAAAAATCCATTAATCCGCGATGGTGTGAGCCAGGATCAGCGAGAGATTCCAGCCCTATCACCCGATTATGTCAAGGTTGACGAGGGCGATTTGGCTGATTTTCTGGTCTTTGCTCACAAACTTAGTCAGCGAGTTAGTTACTACGACACCGAGAATAAAAATTACTATGAAGATAAGAACAAAAAATTTGTGCCGTATTCTTGGCAAGAATTTTTTGCTGGTAGCACTCCCGTGCAGATCGCCTTGATTAGTAAAACCCGTCCTGAAAAAGTTAAAGACGACTATACAGCAAATTTAGATAATTTTCTAAAAAATCGGTTGCCTGAGACTCTGAAGCCGATAATAGCTACCTGGCATAACCTTTTGCAGCAAATCTGGGATTGGCATCGGCATTTGGAAGCCTATACTTCCCTAAAGTCTACGATTAAAGGATTGGTGCAAACAAATCTGAGGGAAGCTCTCAAGAGAATACAGTCTTTTGAACAAATAGCTCAGGAATCGTCAATAAAGTTTTATCAAGATTTTGCTCAGGAATTTGATCTGCAAATTAGTTCACAAGTAGAGACTGCCCAAATACTTTTGCTTGGGACAATCCCAGAAGCCCGAGCAGAATTAGACGTTGTATTTCAGACGCTATTTCAAAATTACCGCCAGATCATCCAACTGGCTCCTAAATATCTCCGCGATAGCCTGAAAAACCGACAGGATCATCCGCCCCACCTATCTTTATATTTTGCTTTTTGGGAGGTGATGCAACCAGCCAGAGATGACCTGAATCGCATGACCCAGAGACACCTTGACTTTTTCTATCGTCAAGTGCTGCACCTAAGCGATCGCCCAGCTGAACCAGACCATGCTCACTTAATCTTTGAACTGGCTAAATCACAAACAGAATATAAGCTAGATGGAGAAACTCGCCTAATCGCAGGTATTGATGCTAGTGGTGTTGAGCTATCTTACAAACTGGATAGCGAAACTGTCATCCACAAAGCCCAAATAGCTAGTCTGAAAGGGTTATTTTTAAACTCACAAGAAATTGCTAGTGGTCAGGAACCAAAAAATCTGTTGGGTTTGCACATCTCTCCCCAGGTTAACTCATTTGATGGTAAAGGTGGGGATTTTCCCAAAGAACAAGCAGTTAAAGCATGGTTGCCTTTTGGCGATCAAAAACGCGATCGCGGGAAGTTAGGATTAGCGATCGCCTCAAATATTTTTTATCTGCGGGAAGGAAGCCGTACCCTAGTTTTTACCCTGACTTTTGACAAAGCACCTGTAACGCTGAAAACCAGCGATTTAGCGAATATTTTTACTGTTGATTTTAGTGGTAAAAAAGGCTGGATAAAAGGGGAAATTCTCCCATCCCAAACTAGCGAAACCAGTCTAGAAGGTCAAATCCTCAAATTGGCAGTGAATCTTGGCGCTGACAAGGAACCAATCGAGATTTACCATCCCGAACTAGATGGAGCGAAACTCTCGATCAATCAAGCCGTGGCGAGATTGCAATTACAAGATGAGGTGCTAGTAAATGGTTTATCTGCTTATAGTTATTTTCGCAATCTCAAACTCACCGGGTTAACTATCAGTACAAAGGAAATAGAAGTCCGTGATTTGGTGTTGCAAAATGATTTATCCATTATCAATCCCACAAAACCTTTTCAACCCTTTGGTGTCAGCCCAAAAGTAGGGGCAACTTTTTATGTAGGAAGTAAGGAGGTTTTTCAGAAAAATCTTTCTGTACTCAAAATTAAAATTTTATGGCAAGGATTACCTACTGATTTATCTACTCATTATCGTGGGTATTATCTAGAGGGAGAAGCAAATTCGCCTAACTTTAAGAATTTTGCGGCAAAGGTGGAGCGACTCACTCACCGCACTTGGTCATCAGAAAGTTTACCTAATGACTACAACCTTTTTGAGCCATCAGATGAGGATTATCGCATTCTTGCAGACAGGACAGCTTCCCAAACACCTATACCTGGCGATCAAATTGACAACTTAACTAGCTTTAATCTACAAACCGATGCTGGTTTCTTGCGTTTCGTACTCAAGCAGAGTTTTCTACACGATGAGTTTGCTCCTAAATATACCATCCAAACATTAGCCTCAGCGAAAAATTTTCAGGCTGGGGAATATGTGAATCAAGCTGTTTATGAAGTGGTGACAGTTGACGACAAACAAAAGAAAACCTCCACCTTCAAACGATGGCGGACTGGTGATGATGATTTACCAAAAAATAAAAATGTCGCACCTATTACAATCAACGAACCTTATACACCTGTAATTCAGGAAATTTCTCTCAAATACACAGCAATAGCAGAGCAAAAGGATTGCACGCTATTCCATCTTTACCCATTTGCGGGGTTTGCTCCTTGGGATGAGCAACAACCAGATTTTTTACCGCAATTTATTAATGAGGGCGAATTACTGATCGGATTGGAAAACCTCGATCCACCTACGGCGTTACCGTTGCTGTTTCAGGTGCTGGAAGAAAGTGCAGACACAAATTTGGCAAGGGTAAATGTAGATTGGTACTACCTTAAAGATAATCACTGGATATCCCTGAGCGATCGCATCGTCAGCGATTTTACTAATGGGTTAATTAGTTCTGGTATCATCAACTTGGGGATTCCCGGGGATATTAGCAAAAACAATACTATCCTTGACCCAAATTTACACTGGATTAAAGCCAGTGTGAAATCAGGTAGTCGAGCTATTTGTCAAATTATTGGTGTCCATACCCAAGCTGCACGGGTAACTTTTTTTGATGTCGGTAACGATCCCAACCATTTAGCCACCCCTTTACCATCGGGTGCGATCGCCAAATTAGCTGTCCCCACAGCAGCAATCAAAAAAATTGAGCAACCCTATAATTCCTTTGGTGGTAAGGTTAAGGAACAGCCGAGTCATTTTTATACCCGCATCAGCGAACACCTGCGTCATAAAGGTCGGGCTGTCACCATCTTTGATTATGAGCGCTTGGTGTTAGAAAAATTCCCGGAAATTTATAAGGTACGTTGCATCAACCACGGAAAGGTAGATGAGGATCAGCAGTTTCAGGAACTGGTACCTGGAACTGTAACTTTGGTGGTGATTCCCAAATTATCGCCCGATCGCATCTCCCAGGAACTGGAACCCAAAGTCAACATTAATCTGCTCGAGAAAATTCAAGAATATTTGCTCGCTCTTGGTTCCCCTTGGGCAGATATTCAGGTTGTGAATCCGATATACGAGCATATCCAGGTGGAGTTTGCGGTCAAGTTTAAATCTGCATATAACGTCAACTTTGGCTATTATCGCCAGGAATTGGATCGAGGAATTATCAACTTTCTCACACCCTGGACAATCGATCCTCAAGCAGAAATTAATTTTGGAGGTGTTATTTACCGTTCTTCTATTCTCAATTTTGTTGAACAGCAATATTACGTTGACTATGTTGTGGATTTTCAGATGCACCATGAAAACCAACGGGATGTCCGGGAGGCGATCGCCTCAACTGCGCGATCGATACTCACCTCAGTACCAATTGCCAGCACTAGTTCAACTCACATTATTAATGAAGCAATTACACTTGCTGATAATCAAAAATTCTTCTCTGGAACTCTTGGATATGAGCCATTAGGGAAGATTATTTTACAACCAGAACAGTCGGAAACGCAACAGGCAACAGGTGATAACGGGTAAGGTTTTAAACCTTTAATTTTGACAATTCAGAGCTATAAACCAAACATTATAAACAACAATCAACCCAATTTTTAACTATAGTAGTACGATTTGATTCCTGAATATATGATGTAGAGAGTGAACTCTTAACTCTTAACAGGAAAGAAGGAATAAAAGTGTATCTAGCTTCATCAAAATCAAATAGGAGTCCTATATGTTAAGCACAACTGTTAATAAAATGACTTTAAAAAATCGCAATGAACTTAATATTTTATTCACAAGTAATACTTATCTGTCGGTGACACATTTTCATGAGTTAATTACTTCTTTACTAAATAAAAAAGAGGATAAATTTCATGGGGTGTGGAAACCTCACCAGACTTATCAAAAAGGTGATGTTGTCTATTATGAACGCGCACTCTGGGAAATGATCGCTGACAACGAAATCTGTGCCAAAGGTGGAGAGGAGCCAGATAAAAGTGATAAATGGCGATCGCTACTCAAGGAACTCGAGCAGAAAGTAGACAAGCTCGAACGGGATTTAACAAATTTGGGCAAAGAATTTACTGAGTATAAACAGCAGATGGAATTGCGTTGGCAACAATTGCTTAATTACATCACATTACTGACTTTGGGAATAGCGATCGCACTTGTGTGGTTGGTTGGTGGTTCGATTTATCACATTTTTGCTAGCCCAGGATGAAAATCACTATTTTTCCCCTTCCCCAGGACTTACACAAGAACTACAGATTTACGTCATTGCGATGTCTGCAAGCAATCTCAAAGTCTTATTTTATCGTGACAACTGCGTAAGTCCTTTCCCCTTTTCCCTTTCTCCCTTCTTAAACCTATGCTGGAATACCCAAGCATCTCGAAACGTCACCCGGAATTTCCCGATTACCTGAATTTTCAAACCTTGCGAGATATCGGGATTAACCATCTACAAGCTCTATCTGGAAAAATTTGGACGGACTATAATCTGCACGATCCTGGTGTGACTATCCTAGAGGTGCTGTGCTACGCTGTCACGGATTTGGGCTATCGCAATAACTTAGATATTGAAGATTTATTAGCACTCAATCCCGCCGATTCTCAGCAACAAGAGAATAACTTTTTTACCCCCGATGAAATTCTCACCTGTAATCCTGTCACCGATTTGGATTTACGCAAGCGTCTGATTGATATTCCTGGTGTCCGTAATGCTTGGGTGGAAAAGTTTACAGAAGAAGTCGTAAAAGAAACAACGGAAGCAGCAACAAAAAAAGTATCAACTTATCATCCACCTATCTACATAGATTATGTAAATAGCAAGCTGCTACACAATCCTCCCAATGATGAAACAGAGGAGAACGCGCCGCGTCTGCATCCCCGTGGGCTTTATACCGTTTATATTGACATAGACTGGAAATATCGCAGAAATGCCTGTGGGCAGATTTACCTTTCCTGCTCAGACACCCTTGATCAAGTCAAAGCAGTGCTGTGTCACTACCGTAATCTCTGCGAAGATGTGTATGATATTGTGGTTTTAGGTGAAGAAGAAATTGCTTTATGTAGCGATATTGAGCTAGAAACTGATGCTGATGCTGAAGATGTATTGGTAGAAATTTATGTCCGGATACAGGCTTTTCTATCACCTCGGTTGCGGTTTTATACCTTGCAAGAATTGTTGGATAAGGGTAAAAGTATAGCCGAAATCTTTGCTGGTAGACCTTCTTTCCTCCACAGCCAAAAAATCCAGCGTCAATTAATTAAGCGCGAGTCTAAGGTCAACAATGAATCCAAAATCTATTATAAATACAAACTGATTAGTCAGCATAAATTACCTTTATTGGAAGCTGCAATCGACTACGAAGATGAAACAAAGGCAAGTGCAGCCTTTGATGAACTGCTGACTCTCAGCCGAAACCTCTCTAATTATCAGCTGATTGATAATGCTGAGGGTAATAATCATTACAGTTTCGCTTTATACAAAGAAATTAAGTTACTGGCAAGCCATCCCCAGGTTTATGCTACAGCGATGGAGCGGAATCAAGCCCTGTATAGCTTGATCGATGCTGTGAACGCCGATGAAGATTACAATAGTCATGGCTTTATTGATACCGCCGAGCTAAAAGCACTGACTTTATCTCCGATGATTTACACCTCGGATTTATACCAGGAAATTCTGAAAATACCAGGTGTGGCGGCGGTGAGGAGATTGAGTATTGCTAACTACATCAATGGTTTACCCCAGTCCCAAAGTTCCTGGCATTTACAACTAACGAAAGGTTATAGTCCGGTTTTGGGGATTGAACAGTCAAAAATAACCCTCTTTAAGGGTATGCTGCCGATTCCAGCAGATGGGAATGAGGTCAAACGCCGCTATTATGAACAACAGGCTGCACATATTAAGGTGTTTCGTCAGGATAACGAACTCGATTTATCAGTACCTAACGGTAGTTATTATAACTTATCTGACCATTATTCAATTCAGCATGATTTTCCCCTTACCTATGGCATTGGTGAAGATGGGCTACCGCAAACGGCTACAGTTTTACGTAAAGCTCAAGCCCGTCAGTTAAAAGGATACCTAGTATTTTTCGATCAGTTGCTTGCTAACTATTTAGTCCAACTTGCCCATGTGCGCGATTTGTTTTCCTGGGAAGTAGACGAAACCCAGGAACGGGAAAATGACCACATGAATCGTCCCAAAGAAAAAGGGCACACTTATTTTACTCAGTTGCTTGATTTTCCTGGATTCGCGCAGATTATGGATTTTCCAGGATTGGAGGAAATTCTCAAAAATCCCAAATTGGATGTTAATGACCCAAAATCAGAGGAAATAGTCCCCGCTCTCAGGGAATATCGGAAATTTCTCAACTCTATCACCGAAGAACCACAGACTTACAGCGATCGCCGTAACCGTTTTCTCGATCATTTGCTGGGACGTTTTGCTGAGTCTTTTGCTGATTATGTGCTAATTAACTACCGGATAATCCAGGAACGTCAGGGTACAGTGAAGGATGAAGTTAAGGTGATTCACGACAAAGCCCAATTTTTACAAGATTATCCCACCCTGAGCCGCGATCGCTTCCGCGCTTTCAATTACTGCAAACAAGTATGGGACACCGAAAATGTGTCGGGTTTCCAAAAGCGGGCTTCTCGCTTACTGGGTTTTGAAGACGTGCGGCGACGCAACCTCTGTCATTATCGAGTTATAGATACTGGCAATTCTACCTTTGTCGGCCAGATTTATGACAACAACCAGCAGAGCCTACTACAGAGTCTGCAAAGTGAAGATAGTCTGGAAAAGGCTTGGCAGCACGGCAATATACTGCTAGAAATGGCTCAAAATCAGGATAATTTCCGGTTGATTGATGGTGACAATGGGCGCTATGGCTGGAAACTGACCACCAAGGGTCAAGAGCCAATCCTTGCTACTCAGTATTATGCCAGTAAATCTGACCGAGATGAAGCTATTACTGCAATACAAGCCTGCATCAATGATGAAGGATTCCATGTGTTAGAGCATATTCTCCTTCGTCCTCAAAAGAATTTATCTGTGTCTATTTCTGGGGAACTGACAACCCCCACAGAAAACTTTTTGCCCATATTTGTCACTGCGGATGATGCTCCAAAACCAGGGGAAGAACAGCCGAATTTAACTTGGCAAGATCCCTACTCTTTTTGGATCAGCATCATTCTGCCTTACTGGCCAAAGCGCTTTCGTAATCTAGATTTTCGTCGATTTGTCGAACGTACCCTGCGACTGGAAGCCCCAGCTCATATCGCCCTAAAAATTGCTTGGCTGGATATGCACCAAATGAGCCAGTTTGAAGAAGCCTATCATAAGTGGCTGGAGCAACTAGCCCTAGATGCTTGCTATGGCAGTGCGTGTGATTTGACTGGGGCGCTCAATGATCTACTGGCAATCATTCCCCAACTGCGTAGTATTTACCCCAAGGGTATCCTGTACGACAACTCCCAGGCAAGTAACCCTCCAAATCAGCCGATTATTCTCAACCAGACTGCCCTAGGAACTGCAAATGATTAAAGCTATGGACACTATCAACCCAACCGGCTACCCCATCTTTACGCCTAATCAGGTGTTGACAAAAGATGACCTCAATAATCTGGTTAGTTACCTCGATGGGCTGAATCGGCTAACTCGCACCCACCTGATTGGCATGGGAATTGTCTGCGGTTTAGAGGTGCAGACTTTAGACAACAAAGCCGGAATCTCGATTAGTTCTGGTTATGGTATTACCTCGGACGGTTTTTGTATCCAATACCCAGCGATTAGCAATCAAGAAAACGCCGAAACAAACAAGATTTTTACCCATTACCAAGATGAAGTTAAGCTAGCTAAAAATCTCTTTATTCCTAGCGAATCCTCCCAAGATTATTATAATGTCAGAGAATTGATCCCAGCCGAGAAAGCTAATAGTCAGCCAAAAAAGATTATCCCCTTGACGGCACTCAGTGACTATGAATGGCAGCAGCAGGTACTCATCATTCTCTATGACTGGAAAGACGAGGCACGTCAACAATATAACCAAATAAACTATGACGATGGCGGAAAGGAGCGGAATTTTGAGTTGCGCTTTCTGTTGCTGCCTAAATCCGAAAATCTCACGACTCCAAAAAATAATCTCAGTGCTGAACGCTTGCTACGTCAAGGTTATGAGAGGGAAAAATTGCCACAATCTTGGCAAAAGTTCGCTATTCAAGAAGTTTTGGAACTCCGCAACCACTTTTTCCAAGAGTTTGCTCCCCAAGTTCAGCGGTTTGGTTATGTCAAATATAATACTTATGAGAGCGTAGATTTGACGAAAATTAATGACTACAAGACTTTTCGGGAAAATTATTACCTGATTTGTGAAAATGCGATCGCGGCGATCGATAAGGCTTTTCCCAAATTGTTTTGGCTATTCTCACCTTTCTTTACTGCTTTTCAACCTAAGTCTGGTAATGACTTCAGTCAGCTGAAGGAAAACCTCGAATATTTATTCAAAGGTATCAAGCTAGAAAATCTATTAGACCATATCAAGGTAAAGGAGATTAATAAAGAAATACAAACATTAAAGTCTGAACAACTTCAATCGACCTATACTCTACAATATTTTTACGATTACCTCAGTCTATTGGTTGCAGCTTACTATGAATTAGCTGAGGCTACTTTTGATTTAATGGATGACTGCACACCTGATACTCAGCGATTTCCGAGATTTTTGATGCTGGGGCTGGTTCCATCTCCTGGCCAAGCAACCGAGGTATATGCAGCACCTTATGCCTATCGTAGTCATTTTACCCAACCCCCGATCTACAACAGTAATCAGGTTCGTGTTAAGCAAGTTCGCTATCTTTATGAACGGCTTTTAAAATTGTGTGCAAAAGACAGTTTTTATCTACTACCGTTTTACAATACCCCAATCAAAATAACCCCCAGTAAAGACCAATCAGCACCCCTCAGCGAGCAAGCAATCCCTTACTACTTGCATTATCCAAACCTATATCAATACTGGAATTACGATGCCTACCGCAAAGGGAGGAGCGATCGCCATCCTGCTTATTTTTACCCTAAAAATGATCCAAAAGAAAATTCTCATGTCTTCAATGATTTGACCTATCGGCTGGATGCCTATAATTTTTACCGAATTGAGGGGCATATCGGCAAGGCTAACGGTGATGCACTCAAATACATCCAGGAATATCGACAGCGATATAACCTAGCGTTTGATGTCATTACCCTCAAGCTTGGTAGCCAAGCTAGTCTCCAGGATCTCAACATCTCTGGCCAGTTTGATGATCTCGAAGCGGACTTTAGCCGGATAAATGATACTTTCCAGAAAATTTGGAGTAAGTACGCAACGCCAAAAAATGTTTTTCTGCAAACACTAAAACAGGTTTTCTTTGACCAACCTGGTTTAACCGCCATCACTAGCAGCCAATTATTTAATCCCATTCTGGAGATTGCCCGGAAACCAGAAGCTTATGAATTTGTAAAAGGCGATACAGACAAGCAATTTCGGCTGTTTGTGCGTAGCGAAACAGCCGAAATTGCCCGCTACGTTACGCAAACTTCCAGCACTGATGAAAGCCTCGACAACTTTGAAGACCTCATTATCAACTTTTCTGGACTTTCTAATGATGATGCCATTAACAAGGAAAAGCAACGCATCGCCAAAGAGATGGCAACCTGCCTATCCCTAGGAAAAATCACTTATGGTTTAGTAAAAGATTCGTCCAGCAGCCCGGTTCATTATCACCTCAAGCTCTCAACAGAGTATGAGGTAAACTTACCACCCCCTGCTCCTAAGACTGGCAGTCCTTCAAGGAAGTATTCCATTGTTTTACTTTCTTTAAATCATTTTGCTGTTAGCGTTGAGCGAGACAATCCACCAATCATCAAACAATCGGAGTTTCAGGACTTCGAGACTCTTTACAGTTTGCTGCGAGATGTGCCTGACACATTTAATACCGACAGTTACCACATGGGTAACTCGAATGCCGCTGAAGAACTCAACTATTTTGACATCAAAGGACTGATAAACGCTTATCAGCAGCGATTAGAGCGACTGATGAAACTGCATTTGTTCGATAAATTTGCCCAACAGCATCCCGGTATCGAACATTTAGGTGGGGTTCCTAAAGGTGGCACTTTTATCTTGGTTTATGTAGATGGTGAAGATGCTGATAACCTTCAGAAGATTGATCAAGACCCTGATGGCTATAAAGAAGCAACCAAACGCACTGAAACTATCAAAACAGATGCTTTCTTGCCACCTTCTTCGCCTAATGAATTACCAGCACCAGAATTAATCTCCTCTTTGGAGAAGCTGCTTCCAGAATTGCAGAAGCGAAAAGATATTGTTGTTGCAGATTTTTGTCTCCCCTATCGCTGCGGTAGCGACGCACCCGCAGTCAGTTATGTAGTAGCCCGATCGCGCCCGCTCATTCTACTGGAAAAAACAGTTTTCTGTGAAGGCGATCGCAAGATGTACCAATTCACCTTAGAACCGGAGGGTGGGACAGTCAAGGGTGAGGGAGTTGTGTTTGATAAAACCAAACAACATTTTCAACCCAGTAGCATTGACCAAGCTAGTCGAGATGATTTAGCGAAGGGGTTAGAAGTAGCAATTACTTTTGCTTATGCGGTAGATGACACCTACGATACAATGACTGTAACCATTTATCCTCTGCCGAGACCTAATTTATCAATTACTGAAAATCAAAACTTCTGTTACAATGCAGATGCTGTAGAGATTACCCTAGCTGAGGGAACACCTGAGAATGTCGAATTAATCCAGGTGTCGGTCAATGGTACACAGACGAAGACTTTAACTCCAAGTCTTTATGCAGCTGTGGACAAGCAGCAGGTGAAAATTGAAGCACTGATTCGCAGTAAGCAAACTCAATGCGAAAATACTCTTACCCGCACTGTAATAATTAATCCTCGTCCTGTGGCTGAGTTATCAATCACTGAAGGTGAAACTTTCTGTCACAATGCAACACCACAAGAAATTACCCTAGCTGCGGGAACACCAAAGACGTTGGAGTTAATTGAGGTAACAATCAACGACACAATCACAAATACTCTTAATCCCAGCCTTTATGCAACTGCGGGTGAACCGCAAACCTTAATCATTACAGCACAGATTTGCGATCGCACAACCAAATGCCAAAATACCCTCACCCGTACCGTCATCATTAACCCCTTACCCTCAGCCAATCTATCAATTAGCGATGGAAAAAACTTCTGTTGCAATGCAAACTCCGTAGAAATAACACTGGCTGATGGGACACCAAAGACGGTGGAGTTAATTGAGGTAACAATCAACGACACAATCACAAATACTCTCAATCCCAGTCTTTATGCAACTGCGGGTGAACCGCAAACTGTAATCATTACAGCACAGATTCGCGATCGCCAAACTCAGTGCCAAAATACCCTTACCCGTACCGTCATCATTAACCCCTTACCCTCAGCCAATCTATCAATTAGCGACGGACAAAACTTCTGTTGCAATGCAAACTCCGTAGAAATAATACTGGCTGATGGGACACCAAAGACGCTGGAGTTAATTGAGGTAACAATCAACGACACAATCACAAATACTCTCAATCCCAGTCTTTATGCAACTGCGGGTGAACCGCAAACTGTAATCATTACAGCACAGATTCGCGATCGCCAAACTCAGTGCCAAAATACCCTGACATCGGCGGTAACAATTAACCCCTTACCCTCAGCCAATCTATCAATTAGCGATGGACAAAACTTCTGTTGCAATGCAAACCCCGTAGAAATAACACTGGCTAATGAGACACCAAAGACGCTGGAGTTAATTGAGGTAACAATCAACGACACAATCACAAATACTCTCAATCCCAGTCTTTATGCAACTGCGGGTGAACCGCAAACTGTAATCATTACAGCACAGATTCGCGATCGCCAAACTCAATGCCAAAATACCCTCACCCGTACCGTCATCATTAACCCCTTACCCTCAGCCAATTTATCAATTAGCGATGGACAAAACTTCTGTTGCAATGCAAACCCCGTAGAAATAACACTGGCTGATGAGACACCAAAGACGCTTGAGTTAATTGAGGTAACAATCAACGACACAATCACAAATACTCTCAATCCCAGCCTTTATGCAACTGCGGGTGAACCGCAAACCTTAATCATTACAGCACTGATTCGTGATCGCCAAACTCAGTGCGAAAATACCCTTACCCGCACGGTGACAATCAATCCTCTACCTGTGGCTGACTTTCAGATAGAGATTGCCAACATCAATGCGCAAGGTTTCTCTGTTCGTGTCTTTAATATTCAACCAACAGAGACATCTTTTAATTTTGTCTGGGAATACCCTGATGGTATCAGCAATCCCAGCAATCCCGGTAATAGTGAATTCATCATCAGCTACAGCTATGATTTCAACAAGTGGGTAGCTAGTGATGAGAAATCTATTACTTTGCAGGTGAACACACCGCCTACCCTCGGTGGTTGTAGTAGTCAGCCAGTCACCAAACATATTGCCATTCCCTTTGGTGCGGTGAGGTTGAGTTTGTTAAATATGAACAATAATCAAGAGATTGTATTGTCAGGCGATCGCACTTTCAAAATCTCCGACTTTAATGCTGACTATCAATATGCGATCGCCGCTCTGACTGTCCCAGCAACGGTAGATAGTGTAGTATTTACTTATACTGCACCTAATGATAACCCGAAGGTTAGCCGACTAGTTAATGCACCTTACCGCCTACCCGATGGCTGGTACCTGAGTGTAGGTAAGCATACAATCCAGGCACAAGCTTTTAGGCAAAATAACGGTGATATGCCAGGGTTAGCTGCAACTGTAAATATTTGGATTACTGACAGCGAACCCAAAGCCCCCACCATCAAGCCATCCACACCCAAGTCGGCTAAACTCCTCAACCGTCTGCATGTATTATTTTCCGATGAATGGGGATAAGAGGGCAGAGGGGGCAGAGGAAGCAGAGGAAGCAGAGGGGGCAATAGAGTCGTTGAATAATAATCCTGCTTCTCCATCTCTCTGTTGTCCTCCTTGTCTCCCTTGTCCCCCTTGTCCCCCTTGTCTCCCTTTCATCATCTTGACTCTTTACCGCTTGTAAAAATCTGAACAAAACTACCCAAAGGTAGGCAAAGCTAGACATTTACATTTGTAATTCTAGTCCAAAGTCCTAAAATTACAGGGATAAACGGCAATCCCTCTATCCCATCCATAAAGTTTGGGATTACATGCACGAATTGTTACAGACTGTTGAATCAACGTTGTTAGGCGTTGTCTTGTCCAAAAAAATAGGTAAAGTACTGCTTACCATCCGATTTAACGGCGGCTTTACCTGATTTCATCATATCATAGCTGGCAAACACTACCCATTTTTGGGTAGTAATGAGCAGGTTTGTCCAGAATTTAACTTACAGTTTCAAACCTCTACCATGAACACACAACGCCACATCATTGGAAGGACTGTATTAGAACTCGACACCGGGCGATTAGCTGATGTTTGGAGTTTACAGTCAGACATGAGCTGCTTGCTTCAGCAGCAGGGTGTGCGGGAAATGGCGCGGCTGTTTGACGAATTGGTGGGGGATGAGGAAGTAGTGCGGCTGGATCGGGTGGTGGTGGATATCGGGGCGATTGATAGCCAATTTTTAGCTGATGAATTTATACACAGTTTGCTAGCTGCTTTACGGGAGACTTTAGGCGATCGCCTGACAGACCGATTGCTAGGTGAAGCGCCAGCCCAAACCATTACCAAAAGCCGCAAAGCTGCTGATTGGGAGGTGTTGCTTTACTTTCTGTGCTATGGTCGTTTACCTTGGTGGTGTCCCTATGAACACTGGCAGGAATGGTTGCCTCGGTGGTCGGCTGCTATGCAAAATAATACTACATGGCAAGCTTCATTGCGGCAATTACTGAAAAATAATTCAGTAGTGGGGCAACGCCTAATTGAGCAATTGCCAGAGAATTTCCGCCATGAGTTGATATTGCAGTTACAGCCGACTTGGTTAAATTGGCACGCTCTGCTAGGGCAAGCTAGGCAACTCATGCAGGGTTTAGGATTGGCTGGCGATGGGATGCGCTACCTAGAACGGCAAGCTTGGCTACTGCTATTCGCGGAAATTGGTGCAGATAACGCTCCCAACAAACCTTTACCTGTGGCTAGATGGATGGGTAATTGGTTAACCCAACTTGTGGATATTTGGGAAAGGACTGCTGCACCTGGAATTGTGCAAAATCAGCCCGCGAATGCAGACGAAATTCCATCCACTCAAGATAATTCCCAGTCCCCAGTCCCCAATCCCGGTGGGCTGAGCGCAGTCGAAGCCCAGTCCCTATTAGATGCGATTCTTGCAGTAGTTGCTAGGGAAGAACAAAAGCTTTGGCTAGAGGTGCTTGACCAGGTGCTAACTACTACATCAGTAAATCTTCGTGCAACTGACACCCCTGGAGCAGAACAAGAGCAGTCACCGCAGCAGGGAGCGGAAATTGTCAGTCAGCAGAGGTTGCCTGAAGCAGCCACAGAAAGCTTTGGAGCAGATTGGGAAGTATTACTGTATTTTTTACAATCTGGTCGCCTACCTGTGGAGGAAATCTCTGAAGAATGGCTTCCACGGTGGTCAACAGTGATACAAAATGAAACCGCTTGGCAACTTCCTATGCGGCAATTACTAGCAACCAACCCAACAGCGCGGCGGCGACTGGTGGCGCAGTTTCCGTCAAGCTGGCGGCATCAGCTGCTATTGCAGTTACAGCCTGCTTGGACAAATTGGTACAACTTGCTGGCACAGGCGAGAATGTTAATGCAGTCCTTGAGCCTGAGTAATGATTGCTTCTTGGAATTGGAAAATCTGGCTTGGGAACTGATGCTTACAGAAATCAGTGCTGATGGTACAACACTCACTCCTTTACCTGGGGCAACTTGGACTCGTAACTGGCTAGCCCAGGTTGTGCAAAACTGGCGCTGGGGTGAAAGCTGGCTGAGCGAAGTCGTTGGCGTAGCCTCTCGCAGAGAAGCCAGCGATAGGGAGCAGCGCCTCGACTCCGCTCGGCGACCGGGGGCTGGGGAGGAGCGCCTCGACTTCGCTCGGCGTGCGGGGGCTGGGGGGGAAAGTGATGAGTTGGCTGCTGATGTCAATCTCAATCAAATTGCTTGGGAACGATTACGCACTAGTATTGATGCTGTATCTCGCAGCCAAAGAGCTTTGTGGTTAAATGCTTACAACCAAGTGCTAAATGTGACCACTAAAGGGCAACAAGTGGGTATGCCTCAACTTCCCCTCACCCCCCCAGAAACAGATTGGCAAGTGTTGCTGTACTTTTTAGAATCGGGCAGATTACCCGACGAGCAAGCATCAACAACTTGGCAAACTTGGTTACAACGCTGGGAAACCCTTATCACAACTGAAACCGCTTGGCAATTACCACTGCGGCAATTACTGAAAAACAATGTAGCAGCAAGGCAAAGATTTATTACTCAATTCCCCGAAGCCTTGCGCCATCAATTAGTATTGCAATTACAACCTGCTTGGACAAATTGGTATACCTTACTAGGGCAAGCTAAACAAATAATGCAGTCTTTGAGCCTGAGTAATAGCAGCTGCCAGGAATTAGAAAACCAGGCTTGGGAATTACTCCTCACGCAAATTAGCTCAGATAACACATCGCTAACTCCCTTACCAGCTGCAACTTGGACAAGTAACTGGCTCACCCAACTGGTGCAAAACTGGCGTTGGGACGAAAGCTGGCTGAGCGAAGTCGAAGCCAGCGATAGGGAGCAGCGCCTCGACTCCGCTCGGCGTCCGGGAGCAGGGGAGCAGCGCCTCGACTCCGCTCGGCAACCGGGAGCAGGGGAGCAGCGCCTCGACTCCGCTCGGCAACCGGGAGCAGGGGAGCAGCGCCTCGACTCCGCTCGGCGTCCGGGAGCAGGGGAGCAGCACCTCGACTCCGCTCGGTGTCCGGGAGCAGGGGAGCAGCGCCTCGACTCCGCTCGGCAACCGGGAGCTGGGGAGGAGGAAATAGCGAAACGGAACCCGCGCCAACACCTGCGTCAGCTTATCACCACGTTACCAATTACCGAAACAACTCTTTGGCTCAATGCTCTAGAGCTTGTAGTAACTGCGACATCACCAGATGAGGGCAAAACCTCCACTTTGCTATCTATTTCCCCAGACACAAAGACGACTACACCCACAGAAGAACCAACCCCACAACAGCAGCCATCGGCAAAACTGGTAGAAGGCGGTACTCCAGAATTTACCAATCCCTTGAGCATACCCCCCAGAAGGGCTAGAGGTTCAACTTTATCGACAGAAGAAGAAACGGCGGGGCTGTATGTCAACATAGCCGGAATTGTGCTGTTGCATCCGTTTTTAACTTTCTATCTGGATGCTGTGGGGCTATTAGATGGGGAATCATTCCGGGATGAATTGGCACAGCAAACAGCAATTTACCTGTTGTATTATTTAGCAACCAAGCAAACCGATGCCCCAGAATACGAACTAGTCTTACCCAAACTGCTTTGTGGCTGGCCATTAAATGAGCCTGTTTCCCGTGGCTTAGATTTACCGACAACCGCCCTCACTGAAGGGGAAAACCTGTTACAAACTGTGATTAATTACTGGGAAGTTCTCAAAAGCACCAGCAGGGATGGACTGCGAGAGGGATTTTTGCAGCGTGCAGGGAAGCTTACCCACGGTGATGGTAACTGGAAGCTTCAGGTTGAGCAACAGGCGATCGATATTTTGCTGAGTCGCTTACCTTGGGGACTGAGTATGGTGAAGTTGCCGTGGATGGAGGAGATTTTGATTGTGGAATGGCACTAGGAACTCAAGATTACTTTTATATTTAGGGGAAATTTATGAAAACCAACGAGAACCAAAAAAGCACGAGTCATCAGCCAGTGACGCAAAAGCCTTTTTTTGGAGCTGCGCCAGAGCAAGCATTCTTTACAGCAGAAAGGACACCATCTACACCTTTTTTCCAAAAGTCGTCAACCATTCAAGCTAAATCTACAACCGATGAAAACGAGGAACTAAATCAGTCAGCAGTGCAACGAATGTCGGCTTTTGAAAGCGAAGTTAAGGATAATGGGGCAGTACAGAGAAAGTTTGTTAACTCATCACCAATACAGGCAAAATTGGCTATCGGTGAGCCAGGGGACAAGTACGAGAAGAAACCAGATCGGGTAGCTTCCCAGATGGTAGGACAAAGCCAAGACGTATATGAGCAACGCCCCAACCAAACAGGTCTGCCCGACAACCTCAAATCCGGCATCGAATCGCTTTCTGGCATCTCCCTTAACAACGTCAAAGTCCATTACAACTCATCCCAGCCCGCGCAACTGAGCGCCCTCGCCTACGCCCAGGGGACTGACATTCACCTCGCGCCTGGGCAGGAAAAACATCTACCACATGAAGCCTGGCACGTCGTCCAGCAGGCGCGGGGTAGGGTGCAGCCAACTCATCAATTGCGTGGGGTGGACATCAATGACGATGAGGGTTTAGAACGCGAAGCCGAGCAGATGGGTAGCTTGGCTCTTGCTTCTCCTGCGGCGGCGTTCGGTAAGGCCCCTATTCAAACTATGCCCTTCAATTCACCCCCTTTGCAACGGAGTAACTTTGCTCGCTCGATTGTTCAACGGGTGGGAGGAGTGAAGTCTGGGTACGACCCCGATACCATTGTAAAGGAATCCTTTAAAACAGCCGTGAAGGAATTATTCGATCTCGCGAGGAAGGTGAATAAAATCAGGAAAAAAATTGCCACGCTAAAAAATAAGGACCAACTGGATCGCCTTGGTCAAGGTCAAAAAGGATCACAGGTCAAGGGTGCTTATGCCAGCTCCCTCATCGCCATTAACCTTGATCCTAAGTGGCTGAACACTATGTTAACGGAGCCTAATGAAATTCAGAGAATTTTGGATGATGCAGTAGCTATTAAGATCATTGCTTTAAGAGAGGCTGAGTTAATTAGACAAAAGATTACAGAGCTAAAGACAAAGGTTTCGGTCAAGTTGGATTCGGAAGAAATTCTTGATCAGACTTGGAAGGTTGAAGATGGTGGACCTCAGCCAACTGCCAAAATTCTTACAGGTGTCGACGCTCTGTATGTGATCAAAATACCAAAAGACGAGTCAAAGGGAGTCTTTCGAGATGTCTATAGAAAGCTAGGAAAGTCAGACGGGGAACATCTAGAATTGGTCGATCATAACGAATATGTCATGGATGATTTTAGAAAACCGACGCGTCGGTACGCCTATATGGAGAAGGGATACTACCAATGGATGAGCTTCAAAGAAAAAGGATTTTTGACAGGCAAAACCCAGAATTTAATTGGTGCCACAACGGACGTTGCGAGCGATACCATTGATCCGACGAATTTTCGCAACCAAAAACTCACGCAAGAAGAGCGCGCGCTTTATCTCCAGATCGAGTTTTCCTTCGGTGATACTCCAGAAAATCGCAAAATTGCTTTAGCGTATATGCATCAGTGGAAAGGGAGCGGACCGGGTCAGAGAGGCTTGAGTTTGGCTTCCACTGATAAGGAAAATGCCGTTTTTGGCAATGCTGGCGAACCGTTCAAGACAGCTGACGGGGCAAAATTTAAGGTTGATTTAGCCAAGATAAACCCTGCTGACAACATATTGATCAATCATTATAGTATTGATAGCCAAACCCGCTCAAAGCTGGAAGGAGATGGCAAGGATTCTAATCGCCTACTCGCCAGGAAATACGAATACGAGCGTAGCGTCATCAAGAATCGTGAGATTTATATTCGCAACCTGAAGCCGGAAGCCGTGGTAAGCATCACACCTCACGCGACCGGTGTAGACATTGATCGCGATTCGGCCATTTTCAATGCTCAAAAGAAAGCAGCGATCGACAGTTCGCAAGCAGCCAAGAGCGCCAAGGCTGTGGAAGACAGGAAAGCGATGCTGCAGCAGGATTTGGCACAGGCTCATCAGAAAAAAAGCGCGGCGCAAAGGGCAATGCAAACAGCCAACGATAACTTGCGTGTCGCCAATATCAATCTCTCGCTATGCAATCCCCGGTATTTGAAGAAGTCTTGGCGCGAAGACTTAAAGGTTAGGATGACTGATTATAACTACTGGCAATACGTTGTCGAGTATTGGTCCAGAGCCATGACACAGCAGATGGATTTGATCAAACAGGCTGACGTGGCCATTGCCGCCTTGCCTGCCCAAATTTTGGAATGCGATCCCCAGATAGTTCATTTTAAATCGCTAATAAAGGCCAAACCCGATGGCTCGAATGCCCACGCTACTAAGGGCTGGGCAACGGGCGAATTATACATGCAAGGATATGAAGCAGGACTGAAGTCGGTACAAGGGAAGAAGATGACCAAAGATCAAGCGATCCGAGAGATATTTAATCTGGCCTACAAAGACGGCGCGAAGAAAGCTTCGGCAGAAAAGGAAGGCAGGCAGTATCCCGAATACAAGTATGAAGCCTATTGGGTTGGCTATGGAAATGCACTGAAAACGGCTGTGGTATAAGAAAGATGTCACGAAATGGTACCAATATGGCTAATTACGACCGCCAACTCATCATCGTCCTTTTGACTGACGGCGCACAGGACGCGCCCACATTGGCGCAGGCAAAGGCCTTGAATCAAAAGACGCGGGGCGAGACGCTCGATTCAGAGATCGTAACAATCCGCCCCTGCGCACAGCCAGCCTGCACGTTTGCGGCAGCGGGAGTAGAGGAACTACGGCTGGCGGTGGCAGGACGATTGCGGGTATCGCGGCCGATCACGGCGAGTACGCGTGTGTATCTCGTGGGAACGGGCAATTGGCAGCACAGGACACTGTCAGGTTGCACACCAGAGCAGGTGGCTGCAGTGCTGGGAGAGGTGAAGATGATGGCGGTGAAGGTGATCAGCATAGTTGCGGATAGTTTGGGGCGCAGTGGATCTGCCTTGGTACAGCCAGAGCTTGCGGCGAGCATAGAAAGCTTTGCTGCACTATTCCATCGTCGGTTAAAGGAGAATTGGCAGATCCAGACAGTGGTGCAAGCGCGGGTAATGCAAGTTACGGTCGTATTGCCCCCCCCAGGTGTCAAATCAGATCAAGCTATGCCAGCCCTTGGGCAGAAAGTAACAACGGTAGAAGGGGAAACCAGACATCACCGCCCCAACAGCAAAGTTAAATTCCTCTGGGAGGGAGAAGCTCAGCGAGCGGAGTGGGCGTACTGAAGAAGCACCTACATGTTAGCGCGCGAAAATCCAGCCAGAGGGAGACTAGCCCCTGACGATGTTAATTTGGATCATGATGACGGACGTACATCTGCGCAAATGGGCGGAAAAGAGATCTCCAATACAACGCACATTTACGTCCTGACTTGCGAGTAGGGTGCGTTGATGATGAGTGATCGCCCGTCCTTTAAAGCGAGCGCGGTTCATGTAGGGCGCGTTGACGATGAGCGATCGCCCCTTCTGTAAAGCGAGCGCGGTTCTTGTTTGGTGCGTTGACGTGCGATCGCATACAATATGACTGATCGCATCCTTTAAAAATCAACCTTTCCCGGAACCCCACCCTTAACCCATAGCCACCAGCGCCGGACATACATCTCAATGCGGAACACATCCGCACCCTGCTCATAAAGCCGAGAAACCAAGTCCTGCATCCGTGCAACGGTTTTCATCGCCATCCCTAACCCCAATTGAGAGAAGAAATACCCCAGGAAATTAAACCCCCGTGCAATCCGTCCCATAAACGTTTTATCGGGGTGTTTCTCCACCTGTAGCGCATTCATCACCTGATTCACCGCCTTAATTGCCCGCCGCAACTTCCACCGCGTCGGCGCAAGGATGACCAATACTCCACCCGCTCATCTTCACCCCAAAACAATCGTAATTCCCAAAACTGATAGGTTCCTGCCCGTAATAGCTGCTGTATAAGTAATTTTTTCTCCTGCCACCACCGCCGCACCTGCCAAACATCCGAATTATAGCAGGAGGCAGGAGGCAGGAGGTAAACTAACGTGAGTTCGATGCACAAGATTTTGACCTCACCCCTAACCCCTCTCCTAAAAGGAGAGGGGAACGAAAAGCCTAATTTTTTGTTACTCCTCCCTCTCCTGGGAGGAGAGGGAGGCGGGTGGGTGAGGTTCCGCCGAATTCACGTTAAACTATTGCTTAGACTTGCATTCACGCTTTGAAAATGTCCTAACACTCCTGGCAATAGCTATAAAATGATGGTGGGCGCGTTTCTCACACATCCTTTGCAACGCCGGATCTAAAACCTCATCCGACACAATGCGATCGATTAACTTCATCCGATTGCCATCTACAATATAAGAGATATTCTAGCGATCGCATTGAGCCAAGAGTACTCAAACCCCAACCCAAGTCATATCCTCCTATGACCAAACCTCGACGCGCTATCAAACCCCAGATCACTGCATAAAAACCGAAGGTAGTTGCCATTACAGCCTACAATACGATGATAAAATTTAGGTAAGTAACCACACAAAATTAATTACAGTCAATAATCACCTCGTTGGTTGTGAATGAGATCTAGTTGTGTGTGAATGAGTACTCATTGATAGAGAACCCGATCACGTTGGTTGTGAATGCGATCGCCTTGTCTATGGATGAGTACTCGTTGATAGAGAACCCGATCGCGTTGGTTGTGAATGCGATCGCGTTGTCTATGGATGAGTACTCATTGATAGAGAACCCGATCGCGTTGGTTGTGAATGCGATCGCCTTGTCTATGGATGAGTACTCGTTGATAGAGAACCCGATCGCGTTGGTGATGAATGCGATCGCCTTGTCTATGGATGAGTACTCGTTGATAGAGAACCCGATCACGTTGGTTGTGAATGCGATCGCCTTTTCGATGAATGAGTGCGATCGCCCCGATGGTAAAGCGATCAATCTGATTTTTTACTTCCCTTACACAGTGCGATCGCTCTCGCTGCTAACGCACCCTACGTGGATTTGCGTAGATGGGTGATTGGTTTTTTTAAAAGTGCGTTGGCGCAGCCCGCCATAGGCATCGCTCTTTTTGGGTGCATTAACTTAAAATACGGCACCATGATGATATTGCTTTGACAGTGCGATCGCTGTTAATCATTTTAAATGCAATGGTGCGTGATAATTTGCCTTGGTGCATTAGAGACAACTTTAAACCAATTGTTAAAGCGTAAGGCTTGCAAACATTTTTATACTTTGCTTGTTCCCAAAAGTAGGCGATCGCAGTAAATTTTTCATGCTTTTTTTTGCCGCTAAAGCGCAACTACGAACATTTTCTATTGCATCATTTTAGCCTGGTCACGTCACTACAGATACTTAGATTTTTGCCGAAATCAAATCGGACTCCGATAGCTGCATAACTTAAATTCTTTAGCCCTATCAAAACAGAGACATAAGATATAGGACTCCTATTTGATTTTTGAACAAACTCCCTAGGGATCGCAAGGGTTGATTTCCTACTCCCGGTCTACGCCAATAATCAAAACGGATGACTATAAGTAGGGCGGTGCAATTAAACATAACTGGCGAGGACTGTCATTTGTCATTTGTCATTTGTCATTGGTAAGGGTTTCAAGCCAATTTACGTTTCGTAACATAGTTTGGTTTTTTTCCACCGACTTACTTAGTTGCTCATGAAACAACAAATAATCAAAAAATATGAACACATATACTCTTAGCACTGATAATTCTTACTCTCTAGTTACTAACGAATCGCCTGAAAACCAAAATACTTTAGCAAAATTACGTTTAATTATTGCCGAACTACTCAAATGTGAACCTGAAGAAGTGGATGTGCAAGTACCATTTCTAGAAATGGGTGCTGATTCAATTGTTTTAGTTGATGCAATTCGTCAGATTGAAAATACTTTCAATATTAAAATTACAATTCGACAGTTATTTGAAGAATTAACTAACCTGAGTGCATTGGCTAATTATATTGAGGAAAATGTCCAACTAGAACCACTGAAGTTGCCAGAGCAAGAAACATCAGCAATGCCAATCAATCTACAGCCTCTCCAAAACTTTCAAGATTCAGAAAAGAAATCGGAAACATTAGTAGAAACAGTGCTGCGGCAGCAGTTTGAGTTGATGTCTCAACAATTGGAAATCTTGCGTGGTTCAAATTTATCAACTAATTCAACTGTTTCTCCTAGCCAAAATCAAGCAGCAAATTCTGTCTTTAACTCAGTAGTACAAATAATACCTGACTTGAAATTAGAAGAATTAAACCCATCTACAGTCAAAAAAGCTGATTCACCTTCTTCTTTCTGGCGAGTTGAACAATCCCAAGCCAAAACCTTGACGCCACAACAACAACAATATTTAAATTCTCTAATCGCACGCTATACCAAACGTACAGCAAAATCCAAACAGCGATCGCAATCTTATCGCGCAGTCCTCGCCGATAGAAGAGCTACAATAGGATTCCGCCCGGAAACTAAAGAAATCCTGTACCCTATAGTTGGCGATCGCTCTCAAGGTTCGAGAATTTGGGATGTTGATGGCAATGAGTACATAGATATTTCTATGGGTTTTGGCGTACATCTTTTTGGTCATAATGTTCCTTTTATTACCGCAGCCCTAGAAAATCAAATTCAGCAAGGGACACAAATCGGCCCCCAATCAAAACTTGCAGGTGAGGTAGCCACTTTAATCTGCGAAATGACGGGAATGGAACGAGTCACTTTCTGTAATTCCGGTACAGAAGCGGCGATGACAGCGATGCGTATCGCTCGTGCAGCCACAGGTCGTGCTAAAATTGCTATCTTCAAAGGTGCTTATCACGGACACTTTGACGGTACTTTAGCCATACCCCAAACCTCTGAAGACGGAAAATTACCAGCACAACCAATGGTTCCGGGAGTGCTGCAAAATATGGTTGATGATGTTTTACTGCTAACTTATGGTACTCCTGAATCACTTGAGATTATTAAAACTCATGCCCATGAATTAGCAGCTGTTTTGGTTGAACCTGTACAAAGCCGTAAACCCGATTTACAACCCAAAGAATTTCTGCAACAGCTGCGAGTAGTCACAGAACAACTAGATATTGCCTTGATTTTCGATGAAGTAATCACAGGTTTCCGCGTTCATCCCCGTGGCGCGCAAGCATGGTCTGGTGTTGATGCAGATATTGTTACCTATGGTAAATTAATTGGTGGAGGGATGCCCATCGGGGTCATCGCTGGCAAAGCAGACTACATGGATAAAATCGACGGTGGTTTCTGGAGCTATGGAGATGATTCTTATCCTGAAGTAGAAACAACATTCTTTGCTGGTACTTTCTCCAAGCATCCATTGACGATGGCAGCAACACGAGCTACACTTTTACACCTCAAAGCTGAAGGAGCGGCTCTACAGGAGCGATTAAATCAACGCACATCTAATTTAGCTGCCACACTCAATAATTACTTTGAACAAGCAAATGTGCCTTTGCGGATAGTACATTTTAGTTCACTGTTTCGCTTCACTTTATCCGGCAATTCCAGTTATCTTTATCAGCCTTTAGAAATGGATTTGCTGTACTATTCCTTAATTGAAAAAGGCGTTTATATTTGGGAAGGACGTACCTGTTTTCTATCTACTGCACATACAGATGAAGATGTGAATTATGTAATTCAAGCAGTTAAAGATAGTGTACGGGAATTGCAAGCTGCGGGTTTTTTTTCCAAAAGTCCCAAGTTATCAACAGACCAGCCGCAAACACCTAAAACATCAGAGCGTGTAAACAGTGCTGTATCTTTGAAAGTACAAGATACTATCGAGCCAGAAGTCAAAGAAGCATTCAAAATTCCCTTGAGTGATGCCCAAAAGCAGCTGTGGTTTTTAGCGCAAATGGGTGACAATGGCTCTCTTGCTTATAACATCTCCCTCAATATTCAATTACAGGGTACTTTTGATTTAGCTGCTATGCGTCAAGCCGTGCAGCAAGTTGTGCAACGGCATGAAGCTCTACGCACTACTATCAGCAGTCAAGGCGATTTTCAAGAGATATTACCATCACTGAAAATAGACGTTCCCGTAATTGATTTCTCAAATGTCAAAGATAGTCAGTTACAAGTGAACCAGTGGTTACAAAACCACAGCCGCGAATCTTTTGACCTGAGCAATGGGCCTTTGTTCCGGGTGCGAATTCTGAAATTAGCAGAACATTTACATCTACTAGTAGTTAGTGCCCATCACATCATTACCGATGGCTGGTCAATCAGTGTCATCTTGCAAGAAATGATGGCATTGTATTCAGCCAAGTGTCAGGGTCATGTTTGCCAATTGGAACCAGCAATGCAATTTAGTTCCTATCTCGACTGGCATCGCCAATTCTGTGCAACAGAAGAGATGAAAGCCCATGAATCATATTGGTTACAGAAGTTTGCTAACCCAGTTCCAGTTTTAGATTTACCTACAGACCGTCAGCGTCCGCTAGTCAAAACTTATCAAGGTGGCAGACAACAGTTATTACTTGACGCTAATGTCAGTGCTGCCATCAAACAACTCGGTAAGCAAAACGGTTGCACCTTATTTATGACGCTGTTATCTGCATACGCAGCCTTACTGTATCGCTTAACCAACCAAGACGACCTCACCATCGGTATTGCGGCCGCTGGGCGTTCTCTGGAAGGTAGCGAGAGACTGGTGGGTTATTGCAGCCATATGCTACCAATACGCACTCAAATTATCGGCGATGTCACCTTTGTTGAACATCTCAAAGCCTGCAAAAGTATTTTGTTAGATGCCTACGAACATCAAGATTATCCTTTCGCTAAATTGATTGACAAGCTGGGAGTTAACAGCATCAATGCTACCTTTAATCTGGAACGCCCCGTAGCCATTCCGCAAATGTATGCTTTAGAAAGCAGCTTGTTACCTCAGTCTATCAGCTATGCTGATTATGATCTTGGCTTAAATGTGACTGAGATTGATCGTGAGCTACTGTTGGAATGCGACTATAATGCAGATTTGTTTGATGCGGCGACTATTGAGCGCATACTGGGGCATTACCAAACCTTATTGTTAGGGATTATTGCCAGTCCCCAAACATCACTCTCGCAATTATCCTTACTAACAGCAACGGAACGCCAGCAAATCTTGGTTGAGTGGAATCAAACCCAAACCGACTATGACCGAAATCAATGTGTTCATCAAATATTTGAGCAACAAGCACAATTAACTCCTAATGCTGTAGCAGTGGAATTGGGTGAACAAAAACTCACTTACCGAGAGTTAAATCACCGTGCCAACCAATTAGCGCATTTCCTCCAAAGTTTAGGTGTCAAACCAGAAGTCCTTGTGGGTATTTGCGTGGAACGTTCCCTGGAAATGTTGGTGGCGATGCTGGGTGTTCTCAAAGCTGGTGGTGCTTACCTACCCCTAGACCCGGCTTATCCTCAAGAACGCTTGGCTCATATGCTAACTGATTCTCAAGCCTCGGTGTTACTGACAAGTGCTAACTTAGTGAGTCAACTACCGCCATCTGCCGCCAAATTAGTCAAATTAGATACCGATTGGCAAGTGATTTCACGGCAACCAATTGCGAATCCCTTTAGTAGTGTTAAGCCTGGGAATTTAGCTTATGTGATTTATACGTCAGGTTCTACAGGCAAATCAAAAGGAGTACTTATTCCCCACCAAGCTTTAGTCAACCATAACTACGCCATAGCTAAAAATTATGAACTCAAAGCGAGCGATCGCATTCTCCAATTTGCTAGCTTTAGCTTTGATGTAGCGGCTGAGGAAATATTCCCTACTTGGTTGAGTGGCGCAACTTTGGTACTGCGACCAGAAGAAATATTTAGCATTTCAGACTTTGTGCAATTTGTCAAAAAACAAGACTTGACTGTCTTAAACCTGCCAGTGACATATTGGCAAGAGTGGGTTTCCCAAATGCCTCAAATTAGTTGGGCACAAAATGTCCGCTTGTTAATTGTTGGTAGCGAAAGAGTTTCATTAGAGCGATTTCTAACTTGGAAAGAGCAAGTAGGTAGTAACGTTAGTTGGCGAAATGCTTACGGCCCTACTGAAGCGACGATTACAGCTACAATCTACGGTTCTCAATTGAGTTTAGATCAACAAACAGCTGCTTCACTATTTATTGGTCGTCCCGTTGCTAACACCCAGATTTATATTCTCGACCAAAATTTACAACCAGTACCGGTGGGTGTACAAGGTGAACTGCACATTGGTGGTGATAGTTTGGCACAAGGTTATCTCAACCGTCCAGAATTAACAGCCGAAAAGTTTATTTCTCACCCTTTTAGCGATGAACCAACAGCCCGCTTGTACAAAACAGGGGATTTAGCCCGCTACAGAAGCGATGGTACGATTGAATTTATTGGTCGCATTGACCATCAAGTAAAAATTCGCGGTTTCCGCATCGAATTGGGAGAAATAGAAGCAGTACTAAGTCAACATCCACAAGTAAAAGAGTGTGTGGTTATTGCCAACAATGACCAATTAGATTCTCAGCAATTGCAAGCGTACATCGTTTTTCATCAACAGCAAAATGTAGATAATAGCGAACTGCGTCGCTTCCTCAAGCAAAAATTGCCTGAGTACATGATACCTTCTACTTTCTTCCAAGTAGAAACCATACCCCTCACCCCCAACGGTAAAATTGATCGTCTGGCTCTAAATCGCTTGGGTGTGTTAATCAACAATATTGAAGTGAATATCGTTCCACCCCGCAACCCTATCGAGAAGTTACTAGCTTCTATTTGGGCTGAAGTTTTAAACTTAAAACAAGTCGGTATCTACGATAATTTCTTTGAATTAGGAGGTAATTCGCTCTTAGCGATGCAACTTTTAAATCGGGTTAACGAAGCCTTCTCTCTAGAGTTACCGTTGCGTAGTTTATTTGAATGCTCGACAATTGCTGAACTAAGCGAATTGGTAGAGGCTCACAAACTAGAAGAATTAGAAAGCGATGCTTTAGAGCAAATTTTAGCGGAAGTTGATGAGTTAATTGATACAGAAATTGAACAAATGCTTGCCAATTTTTAGCTTGAATTGCTCCAATTAAGCCGCATAAGTAACCAGACAGAATTAATTACACAATGTCATTGCAAATGGAGCGTTCGCGTAGCGTTCAAGGGAGAGAAGCCGCTCCGCGTCTACGCTGCGCTCGCAATGACAGTAATTACAAACAACTGGGATGCTCCCCTGTGAATTGTCCATACTGCGGCTCTACTGAGATGAGGAAAAATGCCTGGAGGCGAGGTTAATTGTGACTTGTGTTCCGCCCCGCTTTTCTACGAGACGCTACGCGAACGCTAAGGGACTTCCAAATAAAAAAATATTCCAATCATTAACTTACCAAACCCGCAACTCGTAGGGGCGGGGTAACCCATTGGTGTCAACTTAAGTCAAAACGCTTATTCCACAGGCATTTTACCCCACCCCTCAATCCCCTCCCCGCAAGCGGGGAGGGGACGTTTTGCGTCAGCAAAACTGGGGTGGGGTAGCGCGGATATTGGTGGTACGTGATTTTGTATCAAATCACATCTTGGCAAGGGTTTCATGTTAAGTTGACACCAATGATGGGTAACCCCGCCCCTACAATTTGGCATAATTTATTTTTTGGAGTTCCCTAAGGCCAATTCATTGATGTCTACAGCCCAACAAAAGGATACTTAGATGAGAAAAAAATAGAATGCTTTTAAGCATAAGTTAATGGTGCTGTCTTTAGAGGATGTCTGAGCAGCGCCCACTCCGAAAGTTATCTGATTAATTCTCGAACCTCTACCCCCTAAATCATCAATAATTTGCCGGAAATGCATAGCCCAAGGGTTTTGAGCCTCTTGAGTACAGGATTAATATATATAAATTTACACAGAATAGCTTGTGGGATAATAATACAAGAATTAGAGATGAAGGATGAAGTATGAAGTATGAAATTAACTATCCATAAAGAGATAGGGTGGAAATATTGACAAGTTTTAAGTTTTTCCTCAGTATAAGTGCTTCATGTACTGATTTTTCATCCTTTATCTTTGATACTTCAGACTTATTTAGTTGATAAAGTATGATGGAAATTTAGGCAGAAAATAGTTCTTTAAAAGTGAATATTGAAAAATTTTATTACCTGGTATTCCTTAACTCTAATTCTTCTATCCAGGCATTTATCTAATTTTGAGTAGCAGGCAGTTATAAATAAAACCTAGTTGGAAATGCTTGGAAGTAAAGAGTCCAAAATAATGGACTCTTAAAGTGTGTTTATGCCCTTCTACAGAGCAATGAGAATATCTTCGCATCTGGCTGACAAAGCAGGAGTCAATGATGAACAAAACCTTTGCTACTATCGACGGGAATGAGGCTGTTTCCCGGATTGCTTACAAATTAAATGAAGTAATTGCGATTTATCCTATCACCCCCTCCTCAACAATGGGTGAATGGGCTGATGCTTGGGCGGCGGAAAATCGTCCTAACTTTTGGGGTACGGTTCCCAGTGTGGTGCAGATGCAAAGTGAAGGTGGCGCTGCTGGTGCTGTACATGGGGCGTTACAAACGGGTTCCCTGAGTACAACTTTCACAGCATCCCAAGGTTTATTGTTAATGATCCCCAATCTCTACAAAATCGCTGGGGAATTAACAAGTACGACAATTCACGTTGCTGCACGTTCGTTAGCTACCCACGCTTTGTCTATTTTCGGCGATCATAGTGATGTGATGGCATCACGGGCGACAGGTTTTGCTATGCTGTGTTCGGCTTCGGTGCAGGAAAATCTCGATTTTGCGCTGATTTCCTATGCTGCGACGTTAGAGGCGCGAGTTCCGTTTATGCACTTTTTTGATGGGTTTCGTACCTCCCATGAAGTGCAGAAAGTAAAATTACTCTCAGATGATGATTTGCGATCGCTCATCAACGACGATCTCATTTTAGCTCACCGCAGCCGCGCCCTGACTCCAGACCGTCCAGTACTCAGGGGTACAGCCCAAAACCCCGATATTTACTTCCAATCTCGTGAAGGTGCTAACCCTTATTACAGCGCCACCCCCGCCATTGTGCAACGGCTGATGGATCAATTTGGCGATCGCACGGGCAGGTATTATCAAATATATGAATATCATGGCGCACCGGATGCCGAACGTGTCATTGTCATCATGGGTTCCGGCTGTGAAACCGTCCATGAAACCGTAGATTACCTCAACAACCAAGGCGAAAAAGTCGGTGTGGTAAAAGTCAGACTTTATCGCCCCTTCGATATCGCAAGATTTGTAGCAGTCTTACCTAATACTGTACAAGCGATCGCTGTCCTCGACCGCACTAAAGAACCAGGTAGCGCCGGCGAACCCTTATATTTAGATGTGGTAGCTGCAATTCATGAGGGATGGGGAAATGACAGGGGGACGCGGGGACTTCAGGACGCGGAGATTAATTTCTCCGCGTCCCCGCGTCTCCCTTTCTCCGTGTCTTCCTCACCCTCTCCCAAAATCATCGGCGGGCGCTACGGTTTATCCTCAAAAGAATTCACCCCGGCGATGGTGAAGGGGATTTTCGATAACCTCGCCTTACCTACGCCGAAAAATCACTTTACTATCGGTATTAATGACGATGTTAGCCATACATCCCTGAACTTTGACCCGAACTTCTCCACCGAACCTGATAGCGTTGTCCGGGCGATGTTCTACGGCTTAGGCTCTGATGGAACAGTCGGCGCTAACAAAAACTCTATCAAAATTATTGGTGAGGAAACAGACAACTACGCCCAAGGCTACTTTGTCTACGACTCGAAAAAATCTGGCTCAATGACGGTTTCTCACCTGCGCTTTGGACTCCAGCCAATTCGCTCAACTTACCTAATTGACAAAGCCAACTTTATTGGTTGTCATCATTGGGGATTTTTAGAAAATATTGACATTCTCAAAGCGGCGATTCCGGGGGCGACGATTTTAGTTAATAGTCCATACGATGCGGATACGGTGTGGAAACAGTTACCGGTGAAGGTACAGCAGCAAATTATCGATAAGCACCTGAAATTATATGTGATTAATGCTAACCAAGTTGCCCGTAGTAGCGGTATGGGCGGTAGAATTAACACAATTATGCAGGTGTGCTTCTTTGCCTTAGCTAATGTTTTACCACAAGCAGAAGCGATCGCCAAAATTAAGCAAGCCATTGAAAAAACCTACGGTAAAAAAGGCGCAGAAGTTGTGCGCATGAATTTGCAAGCCGTAGATAACACCCTGGCTAACCTACATAAAGTAGACATCCCCCAAACCATTCAGCAGCCCAAATCCCAAAACGAAAATACACAGCTTGATAACGCCCCAGAATTTATCCGCGAAGTTCTGGGTAAAATCATGATCTGGGAAGGTGATGATTTACCTGTAAGTAGCCTACCAGCTGACGGTACATTCCCCACAGGTACAACCAAATGGGAAAAGCGTAACGTCGCCGAAGAAATTCCTGTATGGGATGAAGATGTCTGCGTTCAATGTAGTAAATGTGTGATGGTTTGTCCGCACAGCGCCATCCGCGCCAAGGCTTATCAACCAAGTGATTTAGTTAATGCACCAGCCAGCTTTAAGTCAGTTGATGCCAAAGATAGGGACTTCGCCAATCAGAAATTTACCATCCAGGTAGCCCCAGAAGATTGTACAGGCTGCGCTATTTGTGTAAATGTCTGCCCAGCCAAAAATAAAACTGAGCCATTGAAAAAAGCCATTAACATGGCACAGCAGCTACCATTAAGGGAACAAGAGCGCAAAAACTGGGATTTTTTCTTAAATTTACCCAATCCCGACCGCAGACAACTCAAACTCAACCAAATTCGCCAACAACAACTGCAAGAACCATTATTTGAATTTTCCGGTGCTTGTGCTGGTTGTGGAGAGACACCCTATTTAAAATTATTGACACAATTGTTTGGCGATCGCTCAGTTATTGCCAATGCTACCGGTTGTTCTTCCATCTACGGCGGAAATTTACCCACAACTCCTTGGACAACCAACGCCCAAGGAAGAGGCCCAGCATGGTCTAATAGTTTATTTGAAGATAACGCCGAATTTGGTTTTGGTTTCCGCCTCTCTTTAGATAAACAAGCCGAATTTGCAGCCGAATTACTGCAAAAATTCAGCGGAGAAATCGACGATAACCTAATTCACCCCATCCTCAACGCTACGCAACACACCGAAGCCGACATCTGGGAACAACGGGAACGAGTAGAGTTGTTGCAACAAAAGTTAGATAAAATTCTCACAACTGAAACAGACTCAAGTCGCAAATCTCAAATCCAAACCCTCAAAGCCCTTGCAGATTACCTAGTCAGAAAAAGCGTTTGGATTGTCGGCGGTGACGGCTGGGCGTATGATATTGACTTTGGCGGTATCGATCATGTTTTAGCCAGTGGTCGCAATGTGAATATCTTGGTCATGGATACAGAAGTATATTCCAACACAGGCGGACAATCATCCAAAGCCACCCCCAAAGCAGCCGTCGCCAAATTTGCCGCCAGTGGTAAGCCTGCGCCGAAAAAAGACCTAGGTTTAATCGCCATGACCTACGGAAATGTCTACGTAGCCAGTGTAGCCTTAGGTGCAAGAGATGAACATACCCTGAGAGCATTTTTAGAAGCCGAAGCCTTCAACGGCCCATCATTGATTATTGCTTACAGCCATTGCATCGCCCACGGAATTAACATGACCACAGGCATGAATCATCAAAAATCTCTGATAGAATCAGGAAGGTGGTTGCTGTATCGGTATAATCCTGAGTTGCAAAAAGATGGTAAGAATCCACTGCAATTGGATATGCGATCGCCTAAGCAATCGGTAGAGCAATCAATGTATCAAGAAAATCGCTTCAAAATGCTCACCAAAAGTAAGCCAGAAGTTGCCAAACAACTCCTAGAACAAGCGCAAGCCGAAGTAGATGCGCGTTGGCTGATGTATCAATATTTGGCAAATAGGTAAAGGGTAATGGGTAATAGGTAATGGGTAAAAACCTATTATAGGATTTCCTCATCACATGAGGTACATCATAGCCCCCTCCTCGCTTGCGGGGAGGGGGTTGGGGGTGGGGTGACTACATATACTTAAGGCTTATGATAAGCTTATTAAAATAATTTGTTCTTTACTTAAAATGGTAAGCCTCCCACATCTGGTGCAATATCAAGGTAGTAAAAGAAACCTTGCATCAGATATTCTCAAATTTCTGCCTAAAACTGTAGATAGATTAGTAGAGCCATTTGCCGGAACTGCCGCAATTAGTATTGCTGCCTCTGCTCAAAAAAGTACTCAAAACTTTTGGCTCAATGATTTAAATCAACCCTTAATTAAGTTATTAGAATTAATCGTAGAAAATCCTGAAAAAATAGCAAATGCTTATGCAAATATCTGGAATGAGCAGCATAGTAATTCATTAGAACATTACTATCAAGCCAGAGATCAGTTTAATACCACTAATGACCCTCAAATTTTTCTCTATCTGTTGGCTCGATGTGTTAAAGGGTCTGTTCGATATAACTCTGAAGGTTTTTTCAATCAAAGCCCTGATAAAAGGCGAAAGGGAACTCAGCCTGACAGAATGAGAAAAAATATAGAGGGTATTTCTCATCTGCTAAAAAATAAGTGTAGATTTACCTGTTTAGATTATAGAGAAGTTTTATATACAGTTAAACAAAGTGATTTTGTCTATTTAGATCCACCTTATCAAGGTGTGTGTGGCAATAGAGATACAAGATATTTGGCTGGAGTAAGTTTTGATGATTTCGTTTTAGCTCTTGAAGATTTAAATCGCAAAAGAGTCGCGTTTGCAGTTAGTTATGATGGCAAACGAGGAAATAAAACTTTCGGTAACACTTTACCAGAAGAATTAGGTCTGAGAAAGATAGAAATTGAAGTTGGGCGATCATCCCAAGCAACACTCTTAGGTAAAGAGGAAATAACGATAGAGTTTTTGTATTTATCACCAGCTTTAATTCGTCATCAAAAGTCAGAAATAGAAAGCTATATTACCAAGTCATACAAACAGCTTATGGTGTTGGAGAAGCATGGACAGTTCTCAGCAGCTACCTGATGATTTCATTCAACTTTGTCAATCTGTGACTGCCAAAAGACCAAAAGCTGTTATTGATCACATTTTGCAACATGGTTTCGTAACTACAGAAGAACTCAAGAATACATACGGCTATAATCATCCTCCAAGAGCAGCAAGAGATGTGAGAGAACATGGAATTCCTCTAGAAACTTTCCGTGTTACAGGAAGCGATGGTAGAAGAATCGCTGCTTATAAATTTGGCGATATTAGTAAAGCTAGATTCTCTCGTTTCTCTGGTAGAACTGGTCTATCAAAACAATTGAAAGACGAATTAATTAAAAGATATGGCTGTAAATGCTTTATTTATTTAGAAGAAGTAGATGAGCGTGAATTACAGATTGATCACCGTGTTCCTTTTGAAGTGGATGGGGAACCGGAACTTTTACCTGAATACTTTATGCTGCTTTGTGGTTCTGCCAACCGAGCAAAATCTTGGTCATGTGAGCATTGTCAAAACTGGAATAATCTTAAAGATAAGTCTATCTGTTTATCTTGTTACTGGGCTTATCCTGAAAACTATACACATATAGCCATGCGACAAGTAAGAAGAGTAGATCTAATTTGGCAGGGAGAAGATATTAGTATATACGAAAAATTAAAACAGCAAGCTGTAGAACTGAACAAAGAAATTCCAGAAGTCATCAAGGAAATTTTGGAGAGAGAAATCGGTCGGAATGACGATATGTAAAATGATAACTAAGTAAGTCGGCAGGAATAAACAAAATTATGTTCTTTTGTTTCAGAGCTTAGTACATTTTGATAAGTTTTTCTGTGTTGTTTTACTGGAATCAACTTCAGGGTTCCCGGAATCAACTTCAGGGTTGACGTTTCCGTGTTTCGCGTACCCAGAATCAACTTCAGGGTTCCCGGAATCAACTTCAGGGTTGACGTTTCCGTGTTTCGCGTACCCAGAATCAACTTCAGGGTTCCCGGAATCAACTTCAGGGTTGACGTTTCCGTGTTTCGCGTACCCGGAATCAACTTCAGGGTTGACGTTTCCGTGTTTCGCGTAGTCTGTAGTAAATTTCGCCTTGAGGTTAACACTAACAGACTGGTGGTTTAAAATTTGCCAACAGATTTAAACCCTAGAAATTAGCGGCTTTTAGAGTTTTGTAATTATAAATTGGGATAAATTACTGAAATTTTGGTGTTTTTCCGAAAAATCAACAATTTTACGTATGACAAATTTTGCAACCATTGTCCAATATAGATTTAGCAAAAATTTGGCAATAGGGTGCAAATTATGGCAAGAATTAAACGTAGTTCACGTATTCTGAGCAACGCTGAAAAACGTCTAGCTAGTATTGAATCTATTAATTCCAGCCTAGATGTAGGAGAAGGGTTGACAGTCCAAAATTATACTAAAAAAATTGAAAAACTGCGACAATCTCTAAAAACATACAATCGCACACTCTCCACTATCGATAATTTATTAACCCAGATTATCGAAGATGAAAAAGATTTAGCAGACTATTCTCAGAAAATCTTGGGTGGTATTGCTTATAAATTCGGTAACAATAGCCACGAATATCAAATGGCTGGAGGTACTCGCAAAAGCGATGTCTACGACGGGCTACGCCTACGCAAACGTCCTGAGCGTCAAACCACGGTTACACCTACTAGCAAAGACTAGGGCGTGTTTTCAAACTACTCGTTTCGCCTTCTAAATTTCTCGATCCCCCTAAATCCACGCCACTTGCTACAAGTCGGGAAACCGCAAGGGCGCAGTGGCTCCCCTTAAAAAGGGGGACTTCAAGACTCTTTTAGCCCCCCTTTTTAAGGGGGGTTGGGGGGATCGAATTCTATGCAGCCTCATAAAAAATTGCTATACAGAGATAAACACTATAGACTATGACAAACAATCTTAAAAGTAGCGATTTTTATTTACCTTATAATCCAAAGCTGATAGAAAGAGCAAAAGAACTTCGCAAAAATATGACACCCGCAGAAAGAAAGCTGTGGTATGAGTATTTGAGGAATTTTCAATTTCGGGTTTTAAGGCAACGACCAATTAATCATTTTATAGTTGATTTTTATTGTCCTACTTTACAACTAGTGATTGAAATTGATGGGGATAGCCATTTTACAGATGAAAGTCAGGAATATGATATGGAGAGAACAAGAATTCTAGAAGGCTATGGTTTAAAGATTATTAGGTTTACAAATAGTCAAGTTTTAAATCAGTTTGATAGCGTGTGTGTGCAGATACAGGGTTTAATCACCCCTAAACCTCATTTTTAAAGAGAAACTTTCTTAAAGTCCTTCCTTTGTAAGGCTACGGTGTATAGACAAGTTTTATAACCTAGCCCCACAACGTTTTGATCCCCCCTAACCCCCCTTAAAAAAGGGGGGGAAAGAATCAAAGTCCCCCTTGAAAAGGGGGATTTAGGGGGATCAAACCACATTTTGCACTTAGCACAAATATGTGTGTTCACTGTAGCCATACAAGTCTTATAACCTAGCTCCACAACGTTTTGATCCCCCCTAACCCCCCTTAAAAAAGGGGGGAAAAGAATCAAACCACATTTTGCACTTAGCAGAAAGATGTGTGTACACCGTAGCTTTAAAACAGGGGGTAAAAGTTATTAAAGTCCCCCTTTTTAAGGGGGATTTAGGGGGATCTAGATATGTGCAACTTCACATTAAATTGGTATTAACACTGTTTGATTATCGGGATTTTACACAAGATTTCTAGCTACACGATTGAGAAAACTCAAGTAATCATCAATTTCTTCGTAGCCATCTAGTTCTTGTTCTTCTTCGGAATTGAGTGAAGAATTTTGCTGTTTGGTTAGTAAAGCTGCAATGCGATTTTGGATAATATTAGAAGCTCTAAATATAGGTATTCCCTCTTGCAACTCAATGCTGATTGCACCTTCTAAAAGTAAGGTAGGAGGTAAATTATGAAGCGTTGGCAGCAATGGAGTTGTCATAGTAATTCTATGAAATCTTGCAAGTGATTATAGCGTATATCTTTTTCACCGCCGAAACCAAGCACGAACCCAACGCCACAACCGCCGCCACCACCCCCAAAACCCACGCCGAGAACCTACAGGTGCTTTTGGTTGCGAAAGACGCTCAATTTTATCGTTGCAATCTTGCACATCAGCATCAAGTCCCATTGTCTGATATAGTTCACGCGCATTGCGATAAGCACCCAGCGCGTCTGATTCTCGATTGACGTTTTCTAATACTTCACCTAAATTAAACCAGGTATTTGCTTCTCCTCGAATATCGCCAATTTCTTTAGATATGTCCAAAGACTGCTGGTAGAACTCAATCGCCCTTTGGTACTCTCCCAGGAATAAGTAAACATTACCCAAACCCATTAAGGATTTACCTTCGCCATAGCGATCGCC